>CAZSMK010000017.1:0-14454 GCA_964608095.1 uncultured Candidatus Sumerlaeota bacterium
GGGCGTCGGGGTAGGCGTGGGTGTCGGCGTTGGAGTAGGTGTAGGAGTGGGGGTAGGTGTCGGCGTCGGGGTGGGTGTTGGGGTAGGCGTGGGCGTTGGAGTTGGTGTCGGCGTGGGTGTTGGAGTCGGCGTCGGTGTCGGCGTGGGAGTAGGTGTAGGAGTAGGTACTGTATCTTTCCAGGGCATCGGGGGCCAGGGCGCTGAATACTGGAATTTGTTCTGCAAATCCGTGAAATAACCCAATGCTTCCATGCTGCCATGACGATACGGCGCAACACCATCAAAACCTTTGTCACGCGTAATTTGTATCTGTCCTTCGACATCAACGCCGGAAAGGTATGCCATGTGTGCAACACCCATGAGGCGCTCACCCGAGTATGCATTCAAATGATCGTTGCAGCGTGAGGAGAAGGTAGAATTGTCACTGGTATATATCATGGTTATTATACCATCGGCATAGCCATTGTTCAGCCAGTCAGTCCATTTCTGATAATTGTAATTTACCGCATCGTTATAACGACCTACAGGGAACGTAAGCAATACGTGATTGTTATCAATGGTGGTAATGGTCTGGTAGACCTCCTGGACGGTTGCAGTGATCTGGTCCTGCCTGAACGCTATCCAATCGCTGTCTGCAGGGTCGGGGATGCCGCTCTTTCCGTACTGTGCGTTGAATGCGGCAATCGCATCAGGGTTATACCCGAAATCCGATGTGCGGTCCCAGTTGGTCTGAATGTAGCGAATTCGGTCGAGGATAATCCCGTCGCAGTCATAATTCATCATTATATCGCCACAGATATTGGCGATGTATGTACGTGCGGCGGGAATTCCCGGATCAATCCACTTCCCATCGCTCGAATGCGCCGTTGTCTGCACGATTGGATCACCATTGTTGTAATAGTATGTTACCCATTCAGGATGGGTGTTGAGGATGTGGTTGTCGCGGTAATCGCTGTCTTGCCCATCGGTCACGATATAACAGTTCACATAGGCAAATACCTTGAGCCCGGCGGCGTGCCCGCGCGTGGTGAATTCTTCGATTACGTCGATACTTCCTGCAGCGCTCGTGCGTGGTTCATTGTTGGGATAGGTGGAATCGTATTTGTTCGGGAAATACGTTGCATCACCGCGGTAGCGGGCGTGTATGGCAATTGCGTTGTATTTGAGTGAGGCGATTTCATCCACCCAGTTTTGTATGGCGGTGGTGTCATTTATATCGTCGAAGACTGACATGATTGCCATACGAATTTCAGCCTTGCTGACGAGGGTGAATTTAACGGCATCGGCGATCACTACGGAACCTCCGGAGCTCCCCGCGGCATCGAGTGTCACGCTGTTGTCGCCGGAATCAAAAGAGAATGTACCGAGCGATACCCATGTAAGGTTGTTCTGGGTCTGATTAACGTATACGGCTTGGTCGCCGTCTGCAGCGTGCACGATATATTTCGCAGAGGTTGTCCGGTTTGTTCCTGAACGGTAAATGACAAAAACTTCATACATCCCTGCATCCTCGAGGTTCGCTGTCCAGGTCGCCGTATGTGCACCGCCCGCAGACGCCCAGCGGTACGTCCCACCATTATAGCCGGTTGATGAGCTCGTTGACCAGGTACCGGTTTCCGTATAGGCGGGTGAGCCGTCGTCGTTATCCACGACTATACCATCAGGCACGACGGTGTGACGCGAGTAAATGTAGCAATGGACCGTGTTCAGGTTTTCATAGCCGTTATTATAGCCGGGCCAATCATAATAGACCTCTTGCCCGTCATAACTTGGGTAACCGGGTGTGTTTTTGTCACCATAGGGATCGTTGAACACCAATGTATGCTGGTTTGTAAAATATCCGATACAGCAGATATAATGTCCTGCAGAAGTGAGTGAGTTGAGTAGTACAAACGGATATCCATTGTTGACCTCCGTCTGCGCCTTGGTGAAGGTCGGACTCCAGTCGACGGAGGAACTTGGTCCATGCTGGTTTATGAATTCAGCCATGTGTCCTTTGGTATCTTCCCAGTTGTTTTGTGTTATCCAGCCGAAAGCGCCATAGCCGAGTACTCCGTAAGCATCGGTTCCAAGGTCGTAGGTATAGCCGTTGAAGGTATAGATATTGGGGACATACCACCCGAAATCGTGAGTATGCGTATAAGGCGTTGAACAGGTGATGGTGTGGTCGGGGAGAATGTCATAATACTGTACCGCCATAAGGGCTGATGCTGCACCACATGACGAGCTGCCGGGCCACCAGTCCGGCGTGTCGTAGACCTGGTGGAGATAGGGGACACCCGTGATCTTAACTATGTTCCCCTCCTGCACCACGCCTCGGATATCCGTAGTGGGCGCCTCGAGCGTTTCTGCAGATGGACTCTTTGCGGGCGGGACGTCTATACTGCGTAAGGCGGTAGGTCTGCCATGTTCGATTCTTCCACACGAAATTGTACCGCCCTTTTCTTTCCCGCGAGAACTGAACGCAATAGCACCTCTGGCAATGGTGGCATCAGCATCTCCGTCAGAGATCCTATAAGAATCCCATTGCTGCCCCACGGCAGAAACAGATACCAATGCAGTCTCGACGATAGAATTCTCAAGAATGGTTTTCTCGACAAAGGCAACGTTGTCATTATCGAGCCAGCCCGGTGATTCACCCTTTCCGAGTTTGTAAACAGCGCCGTTTTCCGTGTCTGCACAAATAATTTCACCCGTAACTGCCTGCGCGAGCACTTTGTCGCCGGCTGGGGAAAACTTTGGTCCCCAGTATGCAGCGGCGCCATCGGTGACTATAGTTTCCTTGTCCTGCGCGATGTCGATGACCACGATCTGCTCATCCGTGTTGTTATAGGCGACCCTGCCGCCGTCTTGCGAGATAGAAAGCAGGTTCACATGATGACCAAGATCGCGGACTTCCATGTCATTCTGTTTTAGGATGACCAATTCATTGCCTACGGTGAATGCAATTATTCCATTTGGCGCAATGACCGGCGTTCCTGCGAGAGGTACTTTGTCGTAGAGGGGGAGAGTTTTTTTCATGGCAATATCAAAGAGCATCGGTTGCTGAAGGGTGCCTGCCTTCGTCTGCTCGATTGCCTTGTAACACACAAAGTCTGCATCGGGCGAAATCATGGCGTAATAACCCGCATTTCGTGCGTCGGTGATCTTGACGCGTTCGCCGGTACCGCTATTTACCAGTATCAATCCGTCGTGTGCAGCGTCAGTGTAAAGTACGTATGCACCATCTGCCGATACGGATACCGGAATAGCATCGGCGTTCTTCTCTTCGCTGTTCGCAGCGCATAATACCGTGCAGCATACAATCAGCGCAACAACGATGAAGTACTTCATGTTACCTTTCATAAAATCCTCCTTCGTCACAAAAGTGAACATTTAGTGTATCTATATTAAAATTGTTTACGTAAGGTTTGCACGTAATTGATCATGAGTAGACTGAGTGTGTGCGCGTGAAATTGAAGAAAAATATCTCGAACAGTCAAAATCGTAAAAGTGATGTAAGCTGTAGACCAGGTGCGACTGAAAAAAATAGTCAGGTTAAGCGTTTCAATGAACAAGACATCATCACTAACGATTGCTTGTTAAAAGAGCAGAAGTTTCTCCTCCCGACAGGAACTTTCTTTTTGACGAGAGGAAGAGTTCAATAAATGACATTATTTCCATCCATTATAAAGTAGTCAAGCACTATTTACTCTTTAACCAAAAAAAGTATAACCAGAGAATTTGGTATATTATTAAGGGAAAAAAGAATTGCTGGGGCGCCAGCTCGCCTCTGCTCGCTTAAGCTCACCTGTGGCAAGTAAATCTCTAATCCTATCCGCCCATGGCGGACTGGAACCTTCCTCCAGTGCATGGGGTATCAACAAAATCAGGCAGAATCATACTGTGTCTCAAAAAGTTTCGGGAACTCTCACACGCGATAGGGCAACATTTCAGCAATCTTCACGAATGGAAGTCTTGCGGGAACTCCACTATTGTTGACGTTTCAGAATGTTATAAAGAGCCCTTTCGATATGAAGAGACAGAGGAACATTATTCGTCGACCACATCATAAGCGCTGATTCAGGAACTTCAGAAGCGAGATCGTAAATACGATCAACCTGTACAAGGTTGTTGTTGTAGACTGAGATGTTTCTGGTTTGATCACCGTGCAGAGAGATAAAGACATCTGTGTTGTCTGGTGGACGGCAATTGCGAATATCAATGATGTTAGAATTGGTTAACCTGAGAATCGATGTCGCATTCATAGCGAATAATACTTTTAGAGAATCGATCACTGAATCTTCGACGTCATCGAAGACGACCGCATGTCGAAGATCGGGTGTGGATGTTGTCATTCGGACATTGTGCAGCCTCAAGTCTTTGACGTGACGACAAAAGAAACCATAGGCAGGTAAGGTACCGAACATTATACTTTCAGGATAACTTTCAGGTTTTTCGGGAATATCACGCCCGGCATCTTCAAGAGTACCGCCACCATCAAAATTCAGGCTGATATTGCTGAGAGATACATTCTCGATTCTATGTCCGCGTAATCCTGTAATAGAACATCCTATGGGCGAGCAATCGGTTGCGACGATATTATTCATCACCACATTGCGAAAAATTCCCACATCAGGCTTCGGCTGATCCGGCTCATAAGTTCGTGCCCTGTGACCTAACCGCATAAAGATCGGAACTGCAACACCATTGATAGTGATATTCGTGATAGATATTCTGTCTAAAGTTCCTCCGTCGACAATCTCCAGAGCAATGGCGGCAAGACCTCGTTGCCAACCATTAATCACTTCAGAGTAACGTGGAGAGAAAATCATGCAATTGGCTATTGTAATGTTGCGAAATCCACCGCGCGATTCAGTTCCCATTTTAATCGAGTTGCAATGGCTACTGATTATGCAATCTGAGATTGTGACGTTCTCTGTCGGCTTTGTGGAAAGGCTCTTAAGTACAATTGCGTCATCGTCAGAATCGATTACACAACCTGAGATGGTGACATCACGACAACTATCGATGTTGAGTCCATCGTTGTTGTAAGTGGCATGATTGAAGACCGCAATATCGCGAATTGTCACCCGATCGCAATTCCGGTAGTGCTGCATCCATCTGCCGGAGTTACGAAGCCGTATGCCTTCGATCAGGACGTCCTGGCACTCCTCAAAAAAGATGTTTTGGGGGCGTATCCCCTCTTCGTATTTGAAGTTGCTACCTTGTCCATCAATTGTTCCTCTGCCACGAATAGCAATATTTTTAAGACCTTTTCCAGCGAAAACAGCCGGGGTACTGTAGTGCTCTCCTTCATTTTCAGGCAATTGACGTGGTGTGCCGTAGTGATTTAAATTGGTAGCCCCGAGTACCGTACAACCATTCTCGAGTTCAATCGTGACATTATCGGCAAGATATACAGTTCCCGTCAGCCATTGTCCGGGTGGAAAATAGACAATACCTCCACCTTCACCAGCACAGAGGTCGATAGCTTTCTGGATCGCCTCTGCACAATTGGTCTCGCCATCAGGTTTGGCGCCTATATCACTAATATTGTACACGCCATCGATTGCACTATAGGTTGGAGAGAGGAGCAACCAAAAAATAGAGACAATTACCAAAAGAAATTTTCCCGGTATTAGCGATAGATTACTACACCCCCAATCTAATTCCTTACCCCATGGTCTATTTTTGTGCAGGGATGAAAGAGTTTTCATAATTATAATCCTTGCTTACAAGATAGCAATAAATCTTTTTTTTCGAATATGAACATGTGCTTATGTGTTATCAAACCGTAAAATTATATGTCAAGGTTCAAGCACTTTCATCCACATTGGGTAGGGGAGAGGATCAGTGGGAAAAATTGAATAATTTTGAGCATCTACGTTTCGAGCCTTCCGCTGAGTTCAACGCCGTGATAAAGTAAGTGCCCCGAGATTATATAAAGGAGTGGCTGGGGCGCCAGGACTCGAACCTGGAACCTTCTGATCCAGAGTCAGACGTCTTGCCAATTCGACCACGCCCCAGCTGAGTTAGAAAAAACAAACAGAATATAATATATTTTCAGGTATCGAGACGTTCAAGTCAAATGGAAAATCTTCCCTCTTTTCCGTGTGGCTATGCCAATTCCTTCTCGAGAAAAAGCTCTTTAGATTGCTTGATGGCTTTATCGAGTTTTTCTTCGAGTTTGGGTGTGATCTCTTTTTTGGTCTCGATATCGTGAAGGAGGTCGGGATATTTTTCCTCGACAAACTTTATGAGGAGTTTTTCATACTTTCGAATTTTTTCAGTTGCTAAATCGTCGAGGAAGCCGTGCGTGCCGGCATAAATCACCACTACCTGCAGCGATAGCAGCATGGGTTCGTATTGCTCTTGCTTGAGAATTTCCGTCAGGCGTTCACCGCGGTTGATCTGTTCCTGCGTGGCCTTATCCAGCTCTGTCCCGAATTGAGCAAAGGTCAGGAGTTCACGATACTGGGCAAGGTCTATTCTTAACCTGCCGGCGACCTGTTTCATGGCCCGTGTTTGTGCGTCTCCGCCGACACGTGAAACGGACAACCCCACGTTGATTGCGGGTCTGATTCCTGCGTAGAAAAGGTCGGGTTCAAGATAGATCTGTCCGTCCGTAATTGAGATTATGTTGGTCGGAATATATGCAGAGACGTCGCCTGCCTGAGTTTCAACAATGGGAAGTGCGGTCAACGAGCCGTCGCCGAGTTCTTCATTCAACTTTGCAGCCCGTTCAAGAAGCCGGCTGTGCAGATAGAAGATATCGCCGGGGTAGGCTTCACGACCTGGTGGGCGGCGTAACAATAAGGAGAGTTGACGGTACGCGGCGGCATGTTTTGATAGATCATCGTATATGACAAGGGCATGACGACCCGTGAACATAAATTCTTCGCCCATTGCACAGCCTGCATAAGGGGCGATATACTGCATCGATGCAGATTCATCTGCCAGGGCAACCACCACGGTCGTGTAGTCCATAGCGTCATGTTCCCTGAGTTTCTTGAGCAAGCCTGCAATAGTGGATGATTTTTGCCCGATAGCAACGTAGATGCACACGACGTCTGAATTTTTCTGGTTGATAATTGTATCGAGCGCAATAGCGGATTTACCAGTTTGCCGGTCGCCTATTATGAGTTCGCGTTGTCCACGCCCGATAGGGATCATTGAATCTATTGCCTTGATACCCGTCATAAGCGGTCTTTTAACGGGTCTACGGTCGATGACGCCCGGGGCGCGCACATTTATCGGTCGGAATCGCTTGCTCGTTATAGGGTCTTTTCCGTCAAGCGCCTGGCCAAGAGGATTGACGACTCTACCGAGGAGCGCCTCGCCCACCGGCACAGAGGCGATTCGATCCGTGCGTTTGACTGTATCGCCTTCTTTAACCGCAGTATCCTCGCCAAACAGAACCGCACCGACAATATTTTCTTCGAGGTTGAGTATCATGCCGGATAGACCGCCCGGGAACTCGAGCAGCTCGCCTGCCATTGCATTTTTAAGACCGTAAATAGTGGCAATGGCATCACCGATTTTGACCACAGTTCCCACGTCGGTCATCTCGAGTGCGCTTTCATATTTCTCAAGTTCGCGTTCGAGAATTTCCGAAATTTCATCCGGCTTCAGCGCCATGGTTTCTTACCTCTATACTCTTCTGAAATGAATGGATAAATTGTAGTAAGTCGACTTGCATGAGTAAAGGCTTTTATGAGATGGTTTTGATATTGCAAAAGATAGTGGAGGAACAGTAAAGACGCGGGCATGAATATTCAAAGAGTCTATATTCTTGTTATAATTCTACTGGCGATAAACTCTGCAAGTAATACATTAGCTAAAGAGATACAACTCACGCCGCTCGAGTCATCCTTAAATAATGTATCTATTCAAGAAGATGGCGCTGCTGTTGTTGCCGATAGATCAAATCCCGGCTCCTGCACCTGGGATGTGTTTACCACCAAGGGAGAAGTGCTGTCCGGTATCCGTATAGATGCATCTATCAAACCGCCGGCATCGCATGGACTTGCCGCTCACGCTGACGTACTCACCCAAATCCGCTGGAAACTACCGGACGGTTCTTGGTCCGAGTGGTTTCCCGAGAATATTCTCCCCGGCGGGAACTTTCCCGATAGCAATAATTCCGGGATTCCCGATTCAGTCCACATCCTCAACCTTACTTCCCCCGTAACGGTGCTCTCAGATATCTCGAAGAACCAGATGCCCGATTGGGTTGACATTCATACTACCTATGTTGCCCCTTCTCTTATTGAAGAGCACAATAACCAGCGTATTTTACATGTCAGCCGTGCAGATAAAGACGGACAGACTATTGTCATGATGAAGTCAGACCGAATTCCGCCTGCATGCGCCGTTACAGTCAGTGGCTGGAATGGATGGCGACTTCCACGTGGATATACCATGGGACTCATGTCGCGCTTACACGAGATTGACGCATACGGGAACCGTCTGAACAAGATTATGTTCATTGGTGATGATGACTTTTGCGAGCCCGGTGAGACCGCTCCTCTTCATTGGCGTGCAGTCTCTTTTGTCCCACGACTCGATACGGTGCGACTTAACCTTTATCCTGCACGCTTGATCGAGTCTGAAGGGGAACTTATGGTATCACACTATCAGGTGAGAACAGACAGCCTTGCAGACTCTGCCTATAGGGGAGAGGAGATTTACTCGTATACCTTCGAGGATTTGAAGGGTTGGGAGATACAGGACCCTTTCCTCGTTGAGACCCACAATAATTCCGTTATCGTCAAACCTCACCCTTTGACGTATAGTTATCTTTTGAGTCCTGTCTTTGAAATACCCGAGGTGGAATGTATAGCCCTTTCCGTGGAGATGGATATCGAGGTTCCTCGACGCTATAACGATTACGATCCCTCGCACAAAGCCTGGATGTCAACATACCTCGAGTTGTTGAATGATAAGGGCGCGCTGGTCGATGCTATAAAGGTATCGGCGTGCCGTCCGCGATTCGGCGATATACTTGCCGCAGCGGGGCAACGTCGACCCGATGTACGCCTCGGTCGCGTGCGACTCGTTGCGTCACACATCAGCTACCTTATGCCAAAAGAAAAGATAGCGAACATGGATGGTGTGATGATAAGCAGGTGGCGAAACCTCAGGATTTTTGTCTCCCGTTACCCGCAGGGATGGAGAGGACGTCTGGATGAAGAACCTCTTAATGCAGGCGAGATTCCTCCTGCCGAGCATATTCAAGTCAGAACAATCCTGCTTGCAGATACTCAGACACCAACACCGGTCCTGAAAAATGTACTCTGCAGCTTCAGCCCCGAATAATCAAAGATGTAATCGTCGGCTTTATTTCCAGACTCTCTATACATGATTTTCCCAATCTCTTTCTGACAGTTGCTAACAGCCGCTTCTTATTTTCTTTCTCCCACTTCATCAACGAAATCTATATCCGGTAATATTTTGGGAATATCAGTTGTCTGGTCCATAAGCATTACATCGGTAGTCAGCCAAATAAGAAATTGTTTTACCTTTTTGAAGTGATTTTATGGACAATTCTTGTTCGCGTTCGTAGTGAGCGGCGAACTCCTCGAGTATCGGATTTTCTTTTATCTCCGGTAAACTATCACCAATTTGCACTTTAACAGGTGCAAGGGGACTCTCTTTGCTGAGTGCAAAAAATTTGATCGGAACCTTACTATTGGTATGATATTCCGCTTCAAGAGAGATTTCGCTGCTCAACAGATAATCATGAGTTGCAAGAAATATCTGTAACCCTTGTTTTGCAAGAGTAAGGACTACATCGGCAATTTTTTTGATAAGTTTTGGATTAAGGTGAGATTCAGGCTCATCCCAGAAAAGGATAGTATCGTGGGAAAGAGATCCGTTATAAATAAGATGTAAAAGCATTGCAAGTTTGCGATGACCTTCCGCAATAAGGTGTGCTTCGATTTCTCTATCCTGTGTCTTCAACCAAAAGCGATTTCCTTTTAGGATAACTTCTCCCCCAAGTATTTTTTCAAAATCCCGCATTACATCATTCATGAATCCGGGTGTCTTTTTTAAGGGAGTTGCACTTAGCGATTTGGCAAGATCATAGTAAGTTTTATCGAAGGACAGCTCGCGCTTTTCATAGGATGAAGTAAACCCTTCATACATAGCCAGACCTTCTCCTGATGGCAAGAATAGGCAACTGATAGTTTTTGGGAGATCCCAGGTATCGGTAACTGTCAAATGTTTTGCTCTATTCATCTTCGGGTCATAGATCCGAAATTCGTAGGTTTTTTTCTCATCTGACAAAGCAATGATAGACTCTTTAGAATTCTTTTTTTCACGTATCAGATGTTTCAATTTTGAATCGGCAGGTTTAAATAGGTCTATAAAGTTTTCGTTCAAAACATCCCCGGGAAATTCTTCGCTGATAATATTTCTTTTCGCCGCTTCCTCTCCGGCTTTTAAAAAAGAGTAAATTGCTTTAAGAATGTGTGTTTTTCCTGTACCATTTGCACCAAGAAAGAGATTGATGCCGTCGCAAAAATCAAAATCTATCTCTTCGAAAACCGTAAAATTACTAAGTTTCAAACTTTTAACCTTCATAGTGCTATCACCTCATACGCTTTTTATATAGGGAACGTCCTCTAAAAGGTGTATCTTATCAACATTTATATTTTCAGATATGTATTTAGAAATTCAATCGTTTTTATTAAATAATAGAGCCGGGGAGGATATAAAAATTATTCGAGAAGCACTGGTTTGTCAGAACAAGATTCTAATAATATGAAGGATAAGAGACGTAGCGATGCCGCAGATAATATCGTCAGTCATGACGCCGAATCCGCCCGGAAGATCCTCGGATTGCTTTGCCGGAGGTGGTTTGAGAACATCGAGGATACGGAATAAGATAAACGCAGCGATTATGTATGCCGTGGTAGGAGGTAGAAATGCAACGGCGAAGAAGAAGCCGACGATTTCGTCGATTACGATGATAGAGGGGTCTTTCATTTTTGTCTCTTTTGCAAGTACGTCAGCAGCCCAAATGCCAATAACCGTGATCCAGAACAAAAATAAAAGATACGTAGACCAGTCTGCTGTCTTGAGAAAGTCTATCTCTTTTAGCACATAATATATAAAGACGGCGACGAACGTTCCAACTGTACCCGACGCCACAGGAACATACCCTGAGTAGAATCCTGTTCCAATAAATCGTGCAAGCTTGTTATTCATGCCTTCACCCTTGTTCTTATTGTTATGATTGCCGTAACCCTATTTCACGATGATAATCCTGGAGCGCATTTATGGTCATGGTTTTAGAGCGTATAGATTCAATACCTTCGACCGCCGCCCGGACCGCAGCAATGGTGGTCAAAAGGGTAATGTTACGCATGATTGCGTTAGAACGGATGGCTTTTTCATCATATTTGGACTCGAGCCCAAGCGCGGTATTTATAACGAGCTGAATTTCTTTATTTATCATATGATCGACTACATTCGGACGTCCTTCATTGATTTTAAGCACCAGGGTGGAAGGAATATCGTATTCTTTGAGAAAGAGGTGAGTTCCGCGCGTGGCAAAAAGATTGAACCCCAGCTGATGTAATTTCTGTGCGATGGGCAGAAACCGTGGCTTATCGCGGTCGTTTATGCTGATAAATATTCCGCCTGTCAAGGGTAGGGTAGAGTAAGCCGCCATCTGGCTTTTTGCAAACGCAAGCCCGTAATGGGGGTCGATTCCCATTACCTCCCCGGTTGAGCGCATTTCAGGTCCAAGCGTTATATCGCATCCCGGAAACCGTGCAAAAGGCAGAACAACCTCTTTTACGCTATAATAATGCGGTTTCGGTTCGCGGACAAAACCAATCTCCTCGAGGGTTTTTCCAACCATAATCTTTGCAGCGATACGCGCTATCGGGATACCGATACTTTTGCTAACATAGGGAACGGTTCGGCTTGCGCGGGGATTAACTTCCAACACATAGACCACGTCATCCTTGAGGGCATACTGAATATTCAGCAATCCTTTAACATTCAACGCTCGTCCGAGCGCATGGGTGTATTCCCTTATCGTGTCCATGGTTTTTGGCGAAAGTGTTCGTGCGGGAATAATACACGCGCTATCGCCTGAATGGATGCCTGCCTCTTCGATATGCTCCATGATCGCACAGACAACGACACGTTCGCCATCCGACAAGGCATCGACGTCTATCTCTGTTGCGCCATCAAGAAATTTGTCGATGAGAATAGGATGTTCGGGTGAAACCTCGGCGGCTTGCTTGACGAATTCTTTTAGCAGTTCCTCTTCGTACACGATTTCCATTGCCCTGCCGCCAAGGACATAAGATGGCCTGACCATAACAGGATACCCGATTCGACGAGCGACGGCTTGCACTTCTTCGTAAGATTTTCCTGTGCCCCATTCCGCCTGGGGTATATTAAGTTGCTTGAGAAGTGTACCAAACCGATGCCTGTCTTCTGCAAGATCGATGTTATCCGGAGATGTGCCGAGGATAGGAATCCGTGCAGCCTCGAGCGGTTTCGCAAGTTTCAGGGGCGTTTGTCCGCCGAATTGTACTATCACGCCATCCGGCTTTTCGAGTTCACAGATATTGAGCACGTCTTCAACTGTCAACGGCTCGAAATAGAGCTTATCAGCGGTGTCGTAATCTGTGCTGACAGTTTCTGGATTCGAGTTGACCATAATCGTTTCATATCCTGATTCCCTGAGTGCGATTACGGCTTGCACACAACAATAATCAAACTCGATGCCCTGACCAATACGATTAGGACCACTACCCAAAATAACAATGCTGGGTTTTTTCGAGCGTACGGAATCGTTTTCAGTCTCGTAGGTTGAGTAAAAATAGGGTGTTTCAGCCTCGAATTCGCCGGCACATGTATCGACTTCTTTGAAGACGGGATTGATTCTAAGCGCCTTCCGAAGTTTCATTACCTGATGCTCTCTTTTACCGGTGAGAAACGCAATCTGGTAATCGGAAAAGCCCATCTGTTTCGATTCATATATAATTTTTTTTGTGAGTTCTTCCTCTTTTTCATTTTCAAATGCAACTTCAGGATTTTCCGCTTCGGCTTGCTTTTCAACGATTTCCAAACTTTCAGCAAGCAGAGAGCTGGCGCGAATATGGTTTTCCATTCTGACTATTTCCGCTATGTTCTCCAGGAACCAGGGATCGATTCTGGTCAACTCGTAAATCTCGTCTAACGGCATACCTTCCTGAATGGCGTATTTTATATAGAAAATTCTCTGTGGATTGGGCGTGGTAAGACTGTGAATCAATTTACGCCGGTTGAACGTGTCCTTCCCATCTGCACCAAGTCCGTATCGGTCGATTTCAAGCGAGCGCAATCCTTTCTGGAGCGCCTCTTTGAAGGTTCTTCCGATACTCATAGTTTCCCCGACAGACTTCATCTGAGTGCCGAGTACGGGCTTTGAACCGGGGAATTTTTCAAATGTAAACCGTGGGATTTTCACCACACAATAGTCAATCGCCGGTTCGAAACTTGCAGGTGTTTTGCGCGTGATGTCGTTGGGAAGTTCATCGAGACGATACCCAACGGCAAGTTTAGCCGCAATTTTGGCTATGGGGAATCCGGTCGCTTTCGATGCGAGTGCGGAAGACCGGCTGACACGTGGATTCATTTCAATTGCTACCCGGTCGCCGTTTTCGGGATTGACTGCAAACTGAATATTTGACCCGCCGGTATCGACACCGATTGCAGAGATGATTCTTCGGGCTTCGTCGCGCATCGCCTGGTATTCTTTGTCGCTTAGTGTCTGCGCCGGCGCAACCGTTATGCTGTCGCCTGTATGCACACCCATGGGGTCGAGGTTCTCAATCGAGCATATTACCACGAAGTTGTCGGCACAATCCCGCATAACCTCGAGTTCGAACTCTTTCCAGCCTATGACCGATTGCTCGATCATGACCTCGTTTATAGGACTTAAGCGAAGTCCATTGCCGACCACCTCGACAAATTCCTCGATATTATAGGCGATTCCACCGCCGGTTCCTCCAAGCGTAAACGACGGGCGGATAATAGCGGGAAATCCCAGCGATTCGATTATGGCGTTGGCTTCGTCCAGCGAATACACAATACCGCTCTTTGGCACCTTTATTCCTACTTCTTCCATGGTCTGCTTGAATTTCATTCTGTCCTCGCCGCGGTCGATAGCGTCCGCATTTGCGCCGATCATCTCAACGCCGTATTGGTCGAGCACTCCGCTGCGGTAAAGGTCCATGGCAAGATTCAAACCGGTCTGACCGCCCAGCGTAGGAAGCAGTGCGTCAGGGCGTTCCTTTTTTATAATCTCCGCGACAATTTCAGGAATAAGCGGTTCCATATAGGTTCTGTCCGCTATTTCAGGATCAGTCATGATAGTCGCCGGATTGGAATTAACCAGAACCACCGTGTAGCCATCCTGGCGCAACGCTTTACACGCTTGGGTCCCGGAATAATCGAACTCGC
>CAZSMK010000018.1:0-8529 GCA_964608095.1 uncultured Candidatus Sumerlaeota bacterium
CCAAAAAAATCGAAAATGTAGTGGCGACTTTTACCCTCAAAAAAACGTAAGTCTCCTTTTTTCAGTACCCCTATCCTTCTAACTGTCGAACTTGGGTTAATTCCCATGATGCCCTTCTCCAATGCGGCAAGCTACTCCGTGGAAAATACAAAGAATAAAAAATTGCGTAACGCAAAGACGCCAAGCCGCAAAGAAGAAGGCAAAAAATAGGGAGATTGGGGTCAAACCTCCTTTTCCCTAAACTTTCCGATACGAGGGATGGTCATTTGATTGGCGGTTGGATAAACGTAGGATAAGCGTCCTCGCTTGTCTTCCTTATGTCGTAACAATTTTCGGTACTACTAATGACTCACGGCTGACAACCGAGACGGTCGTCCTGCGTATGTAATGTAGGATAAGCGTCCTCGCTTGTCTTCCTTTTAGCGTAACACCTTTCGGTAATACTACCATCTTACGGCTGACACCCGAGACGGTTGTCCTACTTAGAAACAATTTTCAGGAAAACTAATGACACCCGAGACGGTCTTCCTACATAGTACTAAACTCTTAAAGAGTCGAGTTAAGGTAAAATGAGGTGTGCCCCCTAAACTTCCCTTTAAACGAGGATGAGACTTTTCTGAGAAAATCGCTATCAATAATGGCGTGCTGGTAGCGGTGGAGGGATTCGAACCCCCGACTCAGCGGATATGAGCCGCTTGCTCTGACCGACTGAGCTACACCGCCACCTGAATCGAGAGACTCTTAATATAAGTAAAGGGGATCGATTGAAATCCCCTTGAAAAAAGCTGGTAGCGGGGGCGGGATTCGAACCCGCGACCTTTGGGTTATGAGCCCAACGAGCTACCGAACTGCTCCACCCCGCGTCAAATATTTTCCCCTCCTCCTTCTATATACTCATGAAACACGTATAGAATATTATAGTACCAAAAAAACTCTTTTGATGTCAAGCGTCGAGACATAAGATTTCTTTTCTACAGGAGTAAACAAAGCACCTTATCAACGAGGTCCCACGAGGTGATTAACAGAATCGGGTGTATCAGCCTTTCTTCTTCTCCTCCCCGAGTAAAACGCTCTTATTGGCAATCACCATATCAATAATGCCGTAGTTTTTAGCCTGCTCGGCGTCCATGAAAAAATCACGGTCTGTGTCTTTCTCGATCCGTTTTATATCCTGCCCCGTATGATCAGCCAGGATATGATTGAGTTTTTCTTTCAACCTGAGGATTTCGCGCGCCTGGATATCGATATCGGTGGCTTGACCCTGAATGCCGCCCATGGGCTGATGAATCAGGATACGGCTATGGGGAAGAGCATAACGTTTACCCTTGGCGCCTGCGGCAAGAAGAACCGCACCCATGCTGGAAGCCTGCCCCACGCATGTGGTGCTTACGTCGGATTTGATAAACTGCATGGTGTCGTAGATTGCCATACCCGAAGTTACGAGCCCGCCACGCGAGTTTATGTAAAGATTGATATCCTTATCCGGCTCTTCGGATTCAAGAAACAGCATCTGGGCAATAAGAAGATTGGCGACATTGTCGTCAATATCCGTCCCCACAAAGATGATTCTGTCTTTCAACAGCCGGGAATAGATATCATAGGCGCGTTCGCCGCGCTCACCCTGTTCTATCACATAGGGAATGTAAAAGGTCATATCAGTCTGCTCCTTCCTTGTCTGCTTCCTTTGGCTTGATGGTTACATTGTCGACGATAAAATCTTCAACTTTTTTGAACTTAATTTGCTCGACAAACTCGTCGAATTGTTTGTTGCGCTCGAGGGATGCACGAATTGCGAGCGGTTTACGACCAGCCTGTTCAGCAATGCGTTCGAGCTCTTTGTTGATATCGTCTTCGCCCACTGTGATATTCTCACGTTTTGCAATCTCACGGGAAATGAGCCAGTGATAAAGGGATTGAGCCGCTTCCATGGCTTTCCCTGAGAAGAACTGCTCTTCCATGCCTTTGGGCAATGAAAGCCCCTGATCTTCCCAGCGCCGTAAGTCGCCTAACGCAAGCTCTTGAGTACGTTTGGCAAGCAGCCCTCGGGGAATCTCCAATTTGTATTTATCAATGATATCACTGAAGACTTTAGAGATTATGTGCCGTCGCTCTTCCTCTCTGGCTCGTTGTTCAAGACTTTCACGTGTTTTCTTGCGGAAATCGTCAAGGGACTCGAAATCTCCGAGGTCTTTGGCGAACTCATCATCGAGGTCAGGTTTCTTGACGGATTTGAAATCCCTTATAGTAAGAGTATAGATGTCTTTTTTACTGACAACTTCCCCTTCCTCGTTTTTGCGTTCACGTTTAATTTCAGCTTCGACGGTTTCCCCGCGCTTCTTTCCTGAAAGTTTTGACACCAGCGCTGAGGGAAGTTCCGTATCCGGTCGGCGATATAACCTGTTTTCATCGCTTAATTGTGCGATCTTGTGTCCCGCCTCATCCACGACCGATATATCCGCAATAAGCGCCTCTCCTTTTTCATACGAAGTGTCTTCAGGCTTGGATTCAAGAACGGCGTTTTGCCAGCGAAGGTCCTCGAGATAGTGTTCAATGGTCTCGTCGGTAACTTTAACGGGTTGAATTTCTACTTCGATATTCTTGTAGTCTTCATCGCTTAATTCGATAGGCGCTATATACTCGACTTCGGTCTCAATAGTAACGGAGCCGTCTTCTCCGACATCAAAATGCTTGAGCGCCGGTTCGCCCACTATCTCCACATCCTTATCTTCTTGAACCTGTGAAATGAGTTGAGGAAACAAATCTTCAACAACTTCCCGTTGTCCTGCCTCGCCAAACTGAATCTCAATGAGTTTCATGGGAGCTTTACCCTTTCTGAAACCGGGAATCGTCACATTGGATTTCAGCTCTTGTAATTTTTCTTCAAGCTTTGTTTTGAAGAGCGAAGCATCCGCCTTGAGTGTATATTTTTTCACTGAATTCGGGAGACTCTCCTCGGTGACAATCTCGTAGGGTATTTTCGTCTTTTCGGGCGCAGATTCGGCGTTCTCTACTTTCTTGTCATCTTTATCCTCATGCTCGTCTTCATTGGTTATTTTTTTGTCATCCGCCATATACGTATAGCTCCTTCGCTTCTCTTTTAGACATCTCACAAGATATCAAATGATCTTTGTACTTATTTTATTAAATCATATCAAGACAAATTACTCAATGCAATTTCTCTATGGATAAACCTTATATCGCGTCGTAATCCGTAGTAAAAAAGGCAAACATAAAATAAAAGGGAATCCGGGCATGTCGCCGGGTTAAAGAGCCGAAACAGCGATATTGGATTCTTGAGCGAATTTGACCGCTTCATCGAGATCGAAAAAGAGCGTTTTGTCTGCAGAAATAGCCAATGCAGCGGCATTCACCTTGTGCATAATTTTTATGGTATTCAAGCCGACAACGGGAAGGTCCCACCGAGGGTCCTGTTTCGGTCGCGCAACCTTAATGACAACAATACCATCCCCCGCTAATTCCGCACCCCGTTGTATAGTTAAATCCGTCCCTTCCATCGCTTCGACCGCAACGACAATCTGGTTTTTGACTACAATGGTAAGGCCAATGTCAAGATCAGCCACACGCCGTGCAATCGGGAGCCCGAATTTTATCTCCTTCTCTTCGCTTTCCGTTAAAGGACGCGCAGGGGTCAACAAGCCTTTCGAGGGTATGAACTGTTTCATATACTTCGCTGAATCGACGACTGAAATTCCGTTTTTGGCAAGAACCATGCTTGCCATCTTGAGAACCGAATTTGCCTTTTTATCTATGAGGTGAGCGAGGAATCCTTTGCCGAGCTTATCAAATCCGGCGTAATGTATAAGGACATCGTGAGGAATTCGTCCTGCAAGAGCGACATCTTTAATATTACTTTCCTTGAGCTTGTTCAGCATCCGGGCAATTTCACCAAGCTCGAACCAATAGATTTCATTGGCGTGGTTACCCATATCGTCGGATGTATAGCCTTTGATTGCGATAACCACGATCTTTTGTCCCTGCCGTGCAGCTTCACGTGCGAGCATGATAGGAAACTGCCCCTGCCCCGCTATAATACCTAATGTTGTATAAGAATCGCTACTCATCTTGTTCCTCGAACTTGTCATTGTCGGAGTGCGAAGGTGATTTCCGCCTCAGCCGCCAATTCTCCGTTGATCGTGATCTCACCCATACCGCGCCCGACGAGCCGGCGCAGCGATATAATCGACACCTCGATCCTGAGCTGATCGCCGGGTGTCACGGGGCGACGAAACCGAGCCTTGTCTACTCCTGCAAGATACACTATCTTTCCTTTTTCTTCTGAACCATACAAAAAGAGAACAGCACCGGTCTGAGCCATGGCTTCGACCAATAACACCCCGGGCATAATGGGTTGTGCGGGAAAATGACCCATGAAAAACGGTTCATTGTACGTCACGTTCTTTATACCTACTATTCGTTTGTTCTTTTCTATTTCTACTATTCGATCAACAAGAAGAAAAGGATATCGATGAGGAAGAACCTCGAGTATCTTCAAGATATCCAATGCCTGGATTTGTTCATTTGGTTCCATAAGCGAAAATCTCCTTCATTTTCTTTACAAAGTGTAAGTGAGGGCGGTGACCGCTTTTCTTGCCCATAATATGCCCTTTTAACGGTTTCCCCACCAGTGATAAGTCGCCGATTATATCCAGGATCTTATGCCGCACCATCTCATCGGGAAAACGAAGAGAATCATTGAGGTATCCTTTTTCAGTAATTACAACCGCCATATTCTCGTTTCCACCCCTTGCAAGACCCAATGACCTGAGCTCTTCAAAGTCTTTTGAGAAGAGATATGTACGAGCGCCCGAGACGCTATTGATATAGTTTTCCGGCGTAATTTCAAGATGGAGCGCTTGTTTACCCACCACCGGGTCCGCATAATCGATAAAGAACGTAATCGCAAAGCCGGGGTATGGAAGTCCAGAAACGGATACATCATCGCTTTCACGATAAATAATAGGCTGATCTATCACCAGATAGTCCTTTTCTTTTTCCTGAGATAAGATACCGGCGGCGAGAATTTGCTCAGCAAAGGGCAATGAACTTCCATCAACGAAGGGAACCTCTTCGCAGTTGATCTCGATCAAAAGATTATCAATGCCGATTGCATACAACGCAGAAAGAAGATGCTCAATAGTAAAGATTTTTGCGCCGTCGGACGAGCAGATGGTCGTACGACGGTACGAATCTTTTTCACTGACAAAATCAACGATCGCAGGGATAATGGGCTTATGAGGCAAATCGACTCGATGGAATCGAATTCCGCTTCCTGCCTCCGCGGGAACCATCCTTATACGACTCTTCTTTCCCGTATGAACCGCCGTATCTTCTAACTCGATACTATCTTTAATTGTTTGTTCTTTAGCCATTTACACTTTGTGAACCTTATATCATACAAAAAGGTGATTTTTACAAACCAAAATATCTTTTTCAACCCTTATTACTATAAAAGTCTCTTTTGACCCTACCAGGTTCCACTGGTTATTCGATCCCCGGGTCTCACTTCCGGGTACCGTGCGGAAGGAGCGTTCTCACGAGAGAATTCCTGAATCGAGCTCTCATTGATGACGAGAGGGCGCGGAGTTGGAGTTGGCTTAAGAGTTTTTACCGGCGTTGGAAGAGGCGTAGGTTCCGTTGCGGGCGGTTGCATAGGGGTTGTTGTCTTGTGTTCTACGGATGGTGGTTCGGATTGTTTCGCCTCTTGTGATGAAGGTTTTTCAAAAGATTGAGAACCTTTGTTCAGTTCGTCGATCACCTCGTTTGTCAAATCAATGGATGAATCAGCCCAGACCACCATTTCACGCGCAAACACAATCGCTATTCCCTTTTTTCGTGCCACTTCCTGAATGGTTTTCATCACGAGATCGTAAGCGGGAGTGAGTTGTTCCTGTTCCATTCTTCCAAACATTTGGTTAATCTCGGTCGTCATGGACTCGATCTCTTGTTCAAGTTGCGCGATTTCTTTTTCGCGTGTCTTACGCTGCTCTTCCGAGAGGATAGAACGTTGCTGTTCGAACGTAATCTTCAGCACGTCGAGTTGCTCCATCTTTTTTTCGATTTCATCTTTCCGTGGTTTCACTGCATCCTCGACGTCGTCAATGATCTGCTGTACGGGTTGTGCAAGCCGGCTTACTTTATCAAGGTCGACCCAGCCGATGTTTTGTTCGCCGAACACACACGCAAGGGGTACGCACACAATAAAAATCGCCATAATGTATAGAGAGATTTCATGAGTTATTGAATGTGTCTTATTCATTCGATATTGTCTCCTTTTGACGCTCTAAAATAGCGACCCAAGATGGAAATGAATAAAGCGAGTCTGGTCGTCATCTTCTTTGATAAAGGCATGGGCAAAATCAATAGCAATATAAAACACCTTAACATTGAACCGAAACCCGATACCAGCGCTCACACGTGGCTCGCCCAATCCGGGAAACTCGTCGTCAATGGTACCTACATCCAGAAAGACCAACCCACGCAACTGCTCATAAAGGGGGAATCGAATTTCGTTGCGTGCAAGTAATTTGAGCGACCCGCCGGTAGCCACATCGTCTTCACCTTCATCCATGGGTCCTGCACCGCGGTACTTGAATCCTCTCAGGTCTGCGTTTCCTCCCATAAAGAACCGTTCGCTTATACCCACCTCATCGGCATCGTAAGGCATCAAGCCGCCGCTTGCATCAAGGGCGTAAATCAGGTTCTTATATATCCGCCAATATCCCTGGTACGAGGCGGTGAACTTGAGGAGGAAGCCATCGGCAACACCGGTCTCAATACCTGCAGCTCGTATATCGCCCCGGGTCGGCCAGTTCCGATCATCTATCGAATCGCGCACTATTCGATACCTGCCCGTAACCACCGGATACGAATCCAACTCTTCTTCGATGTCATCATCCACATCTTCAAAATCTACGTATTCTGCACGAAGACCAAGGTAATGACGAATGTACTCGTTGCCGGGAATGCCGAAGGTAACCTGGCTTCCGGTTTTTTCTTCATCATAGCCGGTAAGCTTCAACATATCACGATACAGATCAACACTCATAGAGGTTCGGCTTCCGCGAAAATATCTATCAAGGTACCCGATATGGAACGCTATGTTCCGTGTGCCGACAAGACCGCTAATCCTGAGGTCTTTTGCTTCGCCGAAAAGGTTGCGTTCGCGAAACTGCCCCTGAAAATAGGCGCCCGTCGCATCACCGTATCCTAAGCTGAATATAAGCGCCTGGGTAATTCCTTCCTTCACCGACACAATCATGTTCATGACATCTTTCTTCTCGCCGGGTTCACGCCGCACCGCGACATCCTCGAATATACCCAGAGATTTCAAACGGTCAATGCTCCTCTGCTCCTTGTATCTTCTATACACATCACCGGCTTGAAGGATCACTTCTTTGCGAATAACCTCTTCCTTTACCGGCGGAGCAACCCGGAGATACCATTGTTCTATCCAGTTGAGGTCTCCCGTTATATCGTACTCATCCCTTTTCTCCACCTTTATATCACCGACATACATACGCTGATTTTCGTCGATATTGAGGAGTATCTCTACGGTTCCTTCTTCCGTGTTGCGTTCAAAGTCCGCTTTTGCTTCGATAAGTATAAAGCCTTCATCACCATACATCTCGTGGAGTTTCAGGAGACATTTCTGGAAACGCTTAGCCGAATAGTACTTCCCGAGCATAGACTCAAAATGTCGAAGTATTTCGTCGCGGCGAAAAATCTGCGAACCCAACGGTTCGATATCCGCGACACGGTAACGTGTCCCTTCTTCTATCCGAATTACCGGGCAGACCCACTTTTCGGTTTCGTTATAGATGAACTTCCCCCGTTCTGCTTTAACATCAAGAAATCCCCGTGAAAGATAAAATCGCCTGATCGCGTCAAGGTCGTCGTCAAAGGTATCATCGTTATAATAACGTTTTATAAACCACCACGAACCGCGATTGGTGGTTAAGAGGCGAAGGCGGGTAGAAGAATAAGATTCATTGCCTTTGAATATAAGGTCTTTGATAAGCAGCCGTTTGCCTTCATTGATGTAAAGATTCACAATTACGGAATTCTCTTCCGTGCCCTCAGAGGTGCTGAACTCGACGCGGGTTTGGTAAATTTTCCGTTCCGCATACAGTCCGGCAATGGCGCTCCATAGAAGCGATTCGGCATGGGGAGGCAGAAAATCTCCTTCTTTCAAGGGAAGAGCACTTAAAATTTTTTCGGTGCTGAACTCTTCATTGCCAAATACCACGATGTCTTCTATTATGGGATTTTCTTCGAGAACAAGGGTGATTTTGACACCGTCCTCATGTTGTTCGGCAACCGGCTCTACCGAAGCAAACTTCCCGGTTCGATAAATCTCTTTTATCTTTTCATTAAGCGTGACGACGGAATAGTCGTCGCCTTCCTCGATGCCGAAATCGGAACGTACTTCACTCTCGCTTATTCGTTCCAATCCCTTTATCTCGATTTCACTTATCTTTTCCTGTGCCTGACACAAGGATGTCAACACAA
>CAZSMK010000019.1:0-2899 GCA_964608095.1 uncultured Candidatus Sumerlaeota bacterium
TTGATTCCTCTTATGCCTTAGAAAACCCTGATTCGCCGCAGGCGAATCACTAGCTTATTTTGGAACGGCAAATGTCCAGCTTTCGCTGAACCAGTACAAGATGACTTTGCCAGTATAATTCGAAAAGCCGGGATGACAAGGAGCGTAGCATTATTGTACCATTTTGATGGTACGTCGTACCCTTAAGGTACGTGAGTTATGCCGCCGTATTGAGAAAAAAACTCATCAGGGTGAATTATGTAACGACTGGATTCCCGTCTTTGCGGGAATGACAGTTAAAGAAGGAGTTTAAAAAGACTTATGATTGGTTATTTTACCGGGACATAGTGCGTGCGAGGATATTCCATGCTAACAACATAATAAGAAAAGTGAAATATAAAGGCATGATCCCGCAAATTTTGCCTGTATTTTGTCCGTTTCCGCGGTATAATAAACCTTATCTCGTTAAAATGAAGAAAGAGGATGAAAAATATATGATACAAGATCTGGTCGGCGTTTTTCAGAAGGTAAGAGCGCAGAAACCGTTGGTTCACCATATCACCAACTGGGTCACTATCTATGAGTGCGCGAATATCACCCGAGCGTTTGGCGGGCTACCGGTTATGGCACATGCCAAAGAAGAAGCGGCGGATATGGCCTCCATTGCGTCCGCACTTGTCCTTAATATAGGCACGCTGACATCGTCTATTGTCGAGGCGATGATTCTCGCGGGAAAGGCTGCCAATAAACATGGCGCTCCCGTTATCCTTGACCTTGTCGGTGTGGGCGCTACAGCATTCCGGGACGAAAAAGCACAAGAAATCCTGAATTCCATTAAGGTAGATATCCTCAAAGGTAACGCTTCAGAGGTCGCAAGACTCGCAGGCGAACAGGTGCGCACAGAGGGTGTAGAAGCTACACACGTGGAGGCTGACCTGATATCATTAGCGCGTGGTCTTGCGCACGACAAAAACACAACCGTTGTCATTACGGGTGTTGAAGATATTGTCTCGGACGGTTCCAACGTTTTCGTCGTCAGAAACGGCGATGCAATGCTGGGAAGTATCGTGGGTACCGGCTGCATGGTTGCATCCGTAATAGGGTGTTGTGCCGCAGTGGAGCCGAATCATGCTTATGCGTCAACTGCGGCGCTGGTATGTTTCGAGATAGCCGGCGAACTTGCTGCAGCGGAATCGAGCGGTCCGGGCAGTTTCAAAGAACATTTCTATGACGAAATATATACACTTAATCCCGACGTTATAGAAAGGAGAGCCAGAATTGAACAAAAATAGATTGAGCGATATAGACTGTTACTTTATTACGGATTCTCGTCTCACTAAAAAAGGTACCCTCAGCGATGTACGGAACGCCCTGAAAGCCGGCTGCAGGATTATTCAATACCGTGAGAAGGACAAGGGTACGCGGGAGATGGTTCGTGAAGCGCAACAGTTGAAGTATCTATGCCAGGAGCGTGCGCTTTTTCTGGTGAACGACCGGATTGACGTTGCCCTTGCAGCTGACGCCGATGGCGTGCATCTCGGTCAGGACGATATGCCCTTTGATATTGCCCGCCACTTATTGGGACTAAACAAGATCGTGGGTCTTACGGTTCATAACGTTGGAGAGGCGAAAGAAGCGGAACGGTTCGGCGCGGACTATGTGGGATTGAGCCCGATTTTTCCAACCGATACAAAACCCGATGCAGGCGCTGCGTGTGGTATTAAAACCATCCGGGAAGTCCGAAAGGCTATATCCATTCCCATAGTCGCAGTGGGTGGAATAAACATCGAGAACGTCGAAGAGGTCATATCCGCCGGTGCGGATGCCGCAGCGGCGCTCTCTGCATTGATTTGCCAGGACGATGTATACGAAGCTACACGCCACTTTATAAGCGCTATTCGCTCATATAAAAATCAATGAACTAAAAAAAGGGAACAGAGCTCTTTTTATAAGATTTCTGTTCCCTTTTGTTCAATTTGTGCTGCTTGACAACAATCGAGCAGATTATTCTTTCTCCGCTTCCATAACTTCCAGCAGTTCCAACTCAAAAATCAACAACGAGTTAGGTGGAATTCGGGGTGGTTTTCCTTGTTCGCCGTACGCAAGAGCAGGCGGAACAAAGATTTTCCATTTTGCGCCTTCTTTCATCAACTGAAGCGCCTCAGTCCATCCAGGAATGATCCCTTCCAAGCCGAACTCCGCAGGTTCATCCCTCTTGTATGAATTGTCAAACTCTGTCCCGTCCATTAACATTCCCCGGTAATGCACCTTGACCTTATCACTGATAGAAGGTGACTCGCCGGTTCCATCTTTAATGACCATATATTGGAGACCGCTTTCCGTGGTCTTCACGCCTTCTTCCTTTGCATTGTCTTCGAGAAAACTTTCTGCCTTTTCAAGGTTCCGCGCCATCTCTTTCCTTTGGGCGTCAACACGTTTGTTCATTATCTCCTGCCGGAAATCCATCATGATCTTTTGCATCTCTTCATCAGTCAACATAGGTGGCTTGTCGTCGAACACGTCTCGCATCGCACGGAAGAAGACTTCCCTGTTGATCTCAACCTCATCAGTCTTCAGGGTTCGGGCAAACTGTGATCCAAGGACATAGCTTATTTTGTCCACGTCGGTCTTGATCTCTATTTCCTCTTTAGCCGCTTTTTCTTCTTGTGCCCATGTGCACACGGAAATCAGAACAAGAACGAGGATCGTTAACAACAGTCCTTTTCTCATAAATTTCTCCTTTCAAAAAAGAATACGTACAATCTCTTTTCTCATAAATCGGCGCAAATCACAAGAAATTTCTTGAAGGGACAAACTCACGCGGAGCGATTCGCGAAATCGGGAACGTAGCATCAGATACGAATACGAAAGGAACCGGAAATGCTGTTTACCCCACGAAATGAGGACGTGCGGGAGAACG
>CAZSMK010000020.1:0-2786 GCA_964608095.1 uncultured Candidatus Sumerlaeota bacterium
ATTTTTAATCTCTGCACGTGGTTAACTCCGCGACCTCTTCACGTAGTTCTCTGCGAATTCTGCGTTGAAATAGATACTAAATAAATTTCTCCTGGCACCACGGATTTTCAGTTATCTCCACTAATTTCTTTACCACTTAAAATCCCTTTTTTCTTTAACCACGAATTCAACGAGCTTGATACCAAGCTCGCCGGATTACACGAATAAAAAATTGTCTCATCTCCTTTTTTAAATCGCACTCGCACTCGCGTTCGCCGTCGCACTCCTGAGCGTGCGCGTACTCGTAGTCGTATAATGTTGCTACAAAAAAAACTATAATCAAACCACGTATCTTCACTCATCTCCACTAATCTATTTCTATGCCGAGTAGGGTCGTTCGGACCGAACGACCCCCGGCAATGTTTCAAAGCAAAATTCATTCCTGAGACCGAATACGTTGAATGTATTAGTTTTTTTTCTTTTACTCACAAACCTTCTATATTATCAAAATCTATCTTTAACGCAAAGAACACAGAGGATATGGAGAACGCAGAGTATTTTTAATCTCTGCACGTGGTTAACTCCGTGACCTCTTCACTTAGTTCTCTGCGAATTCTGCGTTGAAATAGATACTAAATAAATTTCTCCTGGCACTACGGATTTTCACTTATCTACACTAATCTATTTTGATTCAATGCCGGAGTAGGGTCGTTCGACCCGAACAAGCCCGGCGGAAGATAAAAACACAATTCATAGTTGAAAAAGAAGTGCAAACTTTAAGGTTCGACCCCGGAAATTAACTTCTTTTGCCTGTCGGCAGATGGGGCGGCTTTGTGTGAGTAAAAAAATCTTGTTGTGTGAAGAGGAAGCGGTTCGAGCCAGATTACGGTCAGAATCAGGTGCTGAGTTTTTCCATGAGTTCGTCGGACATCTCGAAGTTTGCGGATACCCGCTGTATGTCGTCATGGTCCTCAAGCGCATTCAAGAGTTTGAGCAGCGATTCGGCCTCTTTTCCCTCAACACTTACGGTGGTATTGGGGATCATCGATACCGATGCTGACTCGATTTTGATTCCCTTACCTTCAATAGCACTCCGGACTTCTTCGAGTTGATTGGGCTCGGTATAAACCGTAAACGAGTCGCCGTTGTCAATGAGGTCTTCAGCGCCGGCTTCAAGCGCGGCTTCCATCAGGGCATCTTCAGTAGTGTCCTCTGCATTGACGTAAATAACGCCTTTACGTGTGAACATCCAGGAGACACATCCGGCTTCCCCAAGGTTGGCGTTGTGACGTGTAAAAATATGGCGTATTTCTGCGGTGAGCCTGTTCTTGTTATCCGTCATTGCCTCGACCAGCATGGCAACGCCGCCGGGTCCGTATCCTTCGTAGATAACTTCCTCGTAGCTGACGCCGGGCAGTTCACCAGTGCCGCGTTTGATAGCGCGATCGATGTTTTCCTTGGGCATGTTGGCGTCACGCGCAGCGCTGACCGCTGTTCGTAACCGTGGATTCGACTCGATATCGCCGCCGCCGTTTCTTGCCGCAATCGTAATTTCACGGATTATTTTAGTAAACACCTTCCCCCTTTTTGCATCCACTGCCGCTTTCTTGTGCTTGATTGAATGCCATTTACTATGTCCAGACATTCTTTAATCCTCTCTTTGTAGTGAGTATCGATTCTTCTATCTTCAATAATAGTATATAAGGAGTACTATGGGAAATTATAGGAAAAAATCAAGAAGAATTAATCTTTCAATGTTTTTCCGAGAATTTCTTGCAACATCAACCGTGTTATCTTTCCCTCGCGGAGAATCGTGAACGGTTCGTCCGCAACGCTGAGAACAGTAGACACTTCCCCTGTACCTGTCGAGCCACTATCGAGGATCACATCGATAGCGGAGCCGAAATAGTTCATCACCTGTTCGGCAGTAGTCGCTGGGGGTTGCCCTGAGGGATTTGCACTGGTAGTGGCGATGGGACGCGCCGTCATGCTCAGGAGACTCAAACACACCATGTTATCGGGGATACGAATCCCGATTGTCTCTTCATGACCCAGGGCGCGGAATGTGTTTCGATATTTTCTGAAGACAATGGTAAGGCTGCCGGGCCAGAACTTTTCAATGACCGGGAAGAGGGTATCGGGTATCTCTTTTGCCAGAGACCTCAAACTTTGCAAGGAATGAATAAGTACGGGAATAGGCTTTTGTTCGCTTCGTTCCTTGATCTTATAAAGACGACCAACAGCCGTTGCATTCGTGGCATCGACGCCGATTCCATATACGGTATCCGTGGGAAAGGCAATAATTCCGCCGTCGAGCAAGGCAATGGACGCTTCTTCAATAATTTCGGGTTCAGGATTTTGGGGGTCGACTCTGAAGATGCGTGCTTTTTTCCGATTTTGTTGCCCCTGTATACCGCGTTCCCCTTTTTCCTGTTTTTCCCGTTCAGGGGCTTGCATTTCCGGTTCACTTATCTCCACATATTCCTTCCGTCGACGCCGTTGCGGCTTCTCTCCGCCGGTACTACGCTTTTCTTCCATTTTTTCAGAGAACTTTTTGAACTCTTCCTCGAGGTTCCTTAAATCTTTAGAGTCTTTATCTTTGTGGAGTTTATGAGCGGACATTTTTGGTGTTGATTCTTTCTGGTTGGGAGCGCGAGCCTCGTGATCGATTCCCTGGAGCAAATCCGCGTAGTCGGCAATAAGATCAGCCATTTGACCTTCCACTTTATTCGCCATATCTTTGCGGAATTTGATCATCATTTTTCGATAGGTGTCGTGTTTTATGCCGAGGATGAGCATGGCGAGGG
>CAZSMK010000021.1:0-35633 GCA_964608095.1 uncultured Candidatus Sumerlaeota bacterium
AAATAATTTTACCCGTTATGTAGAAAACCGTAGAGAATCGGGAAGACAATGCACTCATACATTATACTCACTTCCGCACTTCTCCTGCTTGGGTTTTACATTGGATTGAGATATGGGAAGATATTGTATAGACGGGGAATAAGGGCGGAGACATTCGCACAGAAGGGGAGAGTTCAGTCCAGGGTGATTCTTACCATTTTCGTGGTGGTAGGTCTTTGCGTGTTTCTTTACACAAGGACCGGTTTTCTCGATAAAAGTCCGCTTTTTATTCAATTCTATTTCGGCTCTATATCATGGTTCATTATGAAATTCTTCTTCGTTTTTATCTTTGGCTTCTCAGTATATTTATACTCAAAAAAGCGTGGATTCGAAAAAGTTCTCCTGATTTTCCTCGGCATGTTTCTGCTGGGTTCTATCCAGGCATTCGAGGTATATACGGAATTCCCGATTTACAAGCAATTGAAGCACCAGGTGAGAGATTCGGACGGTACAGTTTGTCAAACATCGCAATGGTCGTGCGCTCCTGCGGCATGGAGTATGATTTTACAACACTATGGAGTTGAAATGACGGAACCGGAAGTGGCAAAACTCTTCGGGACAAACCGATTGGGTACAAGTGCAGCACAAATCGTGTATGGTTTGAAAAAGATAGGATTCAGCGCAAGGACTCGAACCATATCGATTGAAGACCTCGAACGTCTCGATCATCCCGTGCAACTCTATATTGATTTTCTTAATAGAGAAGACCATGCGGTTGTATTCTGGACCGTTGAAGACGGCTTCTTTATTGTTCTCGATCCGTTGAGGGGGAGGATGAAGTACAGAAAAGCCGAGCTTGCAACGGAATGGCATGGCAACATTATTGAGATAGAGAATCGAGAAAAGGTTATTAATCGGTGATTCTGACAATCACGACAGTGATATTATCAGGACCGCCGCCTTCACGGGCAAGACGTATGAGTTCCCCGCATGCTTCCTCCACGTTCTCGCCATGTTTAATCATAACAGATAGAATATCTTCATCGGGGAGGACGTTTGAGAGACCATCGGAACAGAGCAGAAAAAGGTCGCCGGGCTGAATCTTGATTTTTCGGATATCTACGTCGACGTAGCGTTTTGTACCAAGAGCGCGTGTAATAACGTTTCTCCATCGGTGAGAACGCGCCTCCTCAGCCGAGATTATGTTTCGTTTCAACTGTTCATTCACCCAGGTATGATCTGTGCTTAGCTGGATGAATTCAAAGCCGCGAAGATGATAACAGCGTGAGTCCCCTACGTTCGCAATAACAGCAGTGCTGTCTTGTATATGAAGCCCTACAATGGTTGTTCCCATCCCCGCGTATTCCTCTTCTTCTCGTGCATAGTCATAGATTTTCCGATTAGCGGTTTTAATTGCCGCAAGGAGGAGGTTTTCGATTTCGCTTAGCTTGGGATCGGGATTGAATCCTGATTCGAATTGTTCGTCTTCTTTGCTATTCCGAAAAAATTCCTTTATAGTGTTGATAGCAATTTCGGAGGCAACATGCCCCCCGGTATGACCCCCCATTCCATCCGCGATTGCGTAAAGGTTGTACTGGTCCGACACGCAAAAACTGTCTTCGTTATGGTCGCGTTCCAGTCCAATATCACTCTGCCCATGTGATTCTTTATTCATATTCTTGATACACAAAAAACAAAAGATGGTTACATCTTTTTATAAAGCCCGAAACAATCTGTCAAGATTTTAGATATATAAAAACAAGTTGATGATGTGTTATCCTTTGAGTCCTGTCAATGCAATTCCTTCTATAAAATAGCGTTGAGCGAAAAAGAAAAGGATAATAATAGGAACGGTCATAACGCTTGCCGCCGCCATCAACATACCCCATTCGGTGCCGTGCTGGTTCTGGAGTGCGGCAAGACCCAGGGCAAGTGTCTTCATCTTTTCGCTTGATAAATAGATCAAGGGGAGCATGAAGTCGTTCCATGACCACATCGACGAGAAGAGAACAACTGTCAGGATAGCAGGTTTTGATAAGGGCATAAAGATTTGCCAGAATATGCGAAAATTACCCGCGCCGTCTATCCTTGCCGATTCGATAAGTTCTCCGGGTAGCGTGAGAAAGAACTGGCGGAGAAGAAAGATAAAGAAGGCATGCCCGAAAAAGCCGGGGATGATAAGGGGAAGAAGGGTATCGATCCATCCCAATTGGCGGAACAGTATAAAAACCGGGATCATGGTTATTTGAGGCGGCAACATAATGGTCGCCAGAATAATCATGAATATAAGACCTCTATCAGGCCAGCGAAGGCGCGAGATGCTGAAGGCGACGAGCGAACTCGACAGTGTAACTCCAAGGGTGTAGAAGACCACGATAATGAGTGTGTTACGCAAATACATGAAGAAGGGTAATTCACTGAACGTACGAACATAATGTTCGAAGGTAAGTGGTTCCGGTATCAACACAGGCGGCATTTTGAATATCTGGGTGTCGGGTTTAATGGAAGTGCTCAAAATCCAGAGCAGGGGGATTAAGAAGACGAACGACAGGATAATGATAATGATATAGGTGGCGATTTTCCCGATGATGGTCTGGAATCTTACGCTTTGAAATTTTGAGCTTATTTCCATAAATTCTTTATGCTCCCTCGTAATACACCCATTTCCGTGAATACTTGAACTGAAGCAGGGTAACCCAGAGAACGATTATAAAAAGAAGCCATGCCATTGCCGATGCATAGCCCATCTGAAAGAAGAGGAATCCTTTCTGGAACAGGTAAAAGACGTAAAAGCGTGTCGAGTCGATGGGCCCGCCGTCGGTCATGATATAAGCCTGGGTAAAAATCTGGAACCCTGCAATAAACCCGATAATGAAAAGAAAAAAGATGGTCGGCGACAACATAGGCAGTGTGATGGTTTTAAATCGGCTCCAGGCATTGGCGCCGTCGATTTTTGCCGCCTCATAGAGATGGCGCGGGATTCCCTGCAGTCCCGCAAGCAATATAATCATGCTCGCTCCCACTCCCCACAGGCTCATAAGGATAATGGAAGGCTTAGACCAGTAGGGATTCGTAATCCAGGGAACGCGTGGGGCGCCTCCTGCCCTCAGGTGTTTATACAGCCAGCCGTTCTCGCCCGTCAGCCGCGCAATAAAAACAAGTATCTTCCAGCCAAGGGCGACGAAATAATTTAGCAGTCCATGCTCGCCGTTGAAAAGCCACAACCATATCAAAGATGCCGCCACTACAGGTACGATACTCGGAATATAAAAGATGGTGCGAAAGTACGATTGCCCTTTAATTTTTGCATTGAGAAGCAACGCAAGCAATAGGGCGATAATGATCCCCAGTGGTACGGAGAATATAGTGTAGAACAAAGTATTCCACAATGATTTCCAGAAAAGAGGATCGTCTGAAAGAATGGTGAGGTAGTTTTTCAACCCGACCCAGCGCGCCGGTTTGAGTACCGGAAAATCACAGAAACTGTATATGATGGCGACAATTATGGGACCAATAGCGAAGATCAGAAGGCCCAGAATAGAAGGCAATGCGAATAGATAACCGTCTCTCGCTTCACTTCTTAGTAGGGGCGAACGTCCTATCATTTGTTTTGCCCTTTTTACGCGCCAGAGGATAAAGAGCAAAAAGACTATACTGGATACCACAATAACAATATTCCAGGGAACAAGGGGCAGCGAGTTTCGCTTTCTCAGGTCTTCAAGGGCCTTGTTGACGATTCTGTTGACATCGTTGAGTGCCTTTTCCGGCGTCTTTCGTTTATACGTGCATGCCTGCACCGCACGGTCCAGTTCGTTCCACAGCAGTTCACCGACAGGCGTGACCGGTCGGTAATGGGAATATTGCATCTCTTCGATAAAGACACGCCAGTTGGGATTGTTCATGAAATAGTCATTGTGGGCGGCGTGTCGATTCGCGGGTATTTGTTCCGATATTTTCCCGAACTTGATCTGCACCTCAGTTTCCAGCATATAATGGATGAACCTCATGGCTTCGTCGGGGTGCTCGCACCCTTCAGGCAGGATAAAGCCGAATCCACCCGACCACGTGGCATGCTCTCCGTCCTCCGGCCAGGGTAGGGGAGCCACATCGAAATCCAGGTCCGGGTTGTAACGTTTGATAAGGCTCAGAAGAAATCCCTCTTCGCCTACCATCGCTTCTTTTCCTTCGAGGAACTCGTGCTTTTCAGTGGCGCCGCCGAAACCGGAGCGAAATACCTCGAGGTCGGTCATGCCGTATTCATCGCAGAAATCTACGATCCATTCCATCGCTTCTATCATTTCCGGAGTGTTTACGGTTGCTCTTTCACCGTCAGGAGTCATAAATTGACCGCCTTTTTGCCAACCGTAAAGATAGAACCAGGTGTTGCCGAATATGGGGACGAACCCGACACGCGTAAGATTTCCGTCTTCATCGTGTTTGGTCAGGATACGGCTGAACTCGCGGAGTTCTTTCCATGTGCGAGGCGGACGATCGGGATCAATTCCCGCTTCACGGAACAGCGCCTTGTTATAAAAAAGCACCCGCACGTCAGTATTAAACGGCAAACAGTATATCTTTCCTTTGTACACGCCTTCGTTCCAGCATGTCGGAAAGAAATCGTCGCTCTTTATAGGATACTTTTCGAGGTAGGGATCGAACGGTTGAAAGGCCCTGCGCTCCGCAAATGTAGGCGCTTGAAACCGGTCGAATAGCACAACGTCAGGCGGGACTTTTCCCGCTGTCGCGGTGAGCACTTTCTGGTTCATCAACCACCCGGCAACGTCCAGCTTCTCAACGTAGATTTCGTCCTGCATCTTGTTGAAATCCTTCACCAGGGTTTGAACAGCCTCTTTGGGTTGCCCGAACGTCAGGGCATTCCAGAACGAAATAGTGACACGTTCATCAGACGTTGCGGGAGAAATGGATACAAGCCACCAACATAAGGCGAGGAGCAAAAACCTGCATCTGGTATGTTTGAAAAATCCGACCAACATTTCTTACAGCAATTCAGTGTGTAGAGTATGTACGGTTTTATCCGATGAAGGGGAAAGTATAAAGCTAAAAGTGCTGAAATCTCTCTTATATCTTTTAGATAACGAATCCAGGGATATGAATATTCCGGAAAAGAAAACTGTGGTTAAGTTATTATGAAATCTATGTTGCTTGTCCCCGGATCTTAGCCCATGTATCTTTCAAACCTACTGTGCGGTTGAAAACGATTTTCTCTTCCGTGGTATCGGGATCGACGCAGAAATACCCCTTCCGTTCAAACTGACAACGGAATCCCGGTTTGGCGTCTTTGAGGCTGGGTTCGACAAGGCATTCCTCAAGAACCTTCAGGGAGTTGGGATTCAGGTTGGATTTCCAATCTTTGCCCTCTTCAACTTCCCCAGGATCCTCTTTAACAAAGAGATGGTCGTACAAACGAACCTCGGCTTTAAGGGCGTGTGGGGCGGAAACCCAATGGAGAGTGGCTTTGACTTTTCTGCCATCGGGCGCATCGCCGCCACGGGTCGCAGGATCATACGTGCAGCGTAGCTCCGTTATCTCCCCGGTCTCGTTTTTGATTACTTCTTTACACGTGATGAAATAGGCATAACGAAGTCGGATTTCTCTGCCCGGTGCAAGGCGGTAAAACTTCCGCGGCGGTTCTTCCATGAAATCCTCACGCTCGATGTAAATCTCACGCGAGAACGGAACCTTCCGCATCCCCGCCGACGGCTCTTCCGGGTTGTTAATCGCCTCCAACTCTTCGACTTTATCCTCGGGATAATTCTCGATGACGACCTTCAAGGGATGCAATACACCCATTACTCTTGGCGCGTGTTTGTTGAGGTCTTCCCTCAGACAATGTTCAAGAAGGGCGATGTCAACGGTACTTTCCGCCTTGGATACGCCTATCCGTTCGCAGAAAACGCGTATGGATGCCGGGGTATATCCACGGCGACGCAGCCCTGCTATGGTGGGCATTCGCGGATCGTCCCAACCGCTCACGTGTCCCTCCTTTACGAGCTCAAGCAGTTTTCGCTTGCTCATCACAGTATAGGTAAGATTAAGCCGCGCGAACTCGATCTGCTGGGGGTGGTGAACCGGCAGCTGGTCGAGAAACCAGTCGTAAAGCGGTCGGTGATCCTCGAATTCGAGGGTACAGATCGAGTGGGTGATTTTTTCTATCGAGTCCTCGAGACCGTGCGCCCAGTCGTACATCGGATAGACACACCATTTATCGCCGGTTCTGTGATGGCGTGCATGCAGGATTCGGTACATAACCGGGTCGCGCATGTTGAGGTTGGGCGATGCCATGTCGATCTTTGCGCGGAGTACGCGCGTTCCATCCGGGAACTCACCGGCACGCATGCGCTCGAAAAGATCGAGGTTTTCGTCGACCGACCGGTTTCTGTACGGACTTTCCTTACCCGGCTTGGTCAAGGTTCCCCTATATTCGCGGATTTCGTCCCCTGTCTGGTCGCACACGAATGCCTTGCCGTCTTTGATGAGAAGCACCGCATAGTCATACATCTGTTCAAAATAGTCCGACGCATAATATAACCGATCTCCCCAATCAAAACCGAGCCAGCGGACATCTTCAATGATTGAGTTGACGTATTCGTCTTCTTCCTTGATTGGATTCGTGTCGTCGAAGCGCAAATTACACAAACCATTGTAATCCGCTGCAAGACCGAAGTTCAAGCAGATAGCCTTGGCGTGACCAATATGAAGATATCCATTCGGTTCGGGAGGAAAACGCGTATGCACCCGCCCTTCATTTTTCTTGTTCTTGATATCCTCTTCGATAATGGCACGGATAAAGTTAGTCGGTTTTGGCGTTTCGCTCTTAGCCATCTCGTTCACTCCTTTTTATGCCCTGGCACTTTACACGCCGGCTGTGACATTCCACTTTATATCGTAAAAGTAAAAACATTTTGAATAAATAAGGCAGCCGGATTCAATCAAAAAGAAAATTAATCATCCATACGCTCTATCGCGGAACTCTCTCCAGGTAGTTTCCGGAAGAATACAAATCCGATTCGTCAGACCGGTCAGGGTCATCAGATCAGTATGACGATAGACCTTCCTCAAGAAGACTTCCTTGAATTTGTAAAGCAAAATTTGGTATCATAATGTTTTACTTTTGCAGATCTTATCGTACAAAATATCTAATAGAGGATATATGCCGATGCATCTCGAGAAGGTAATAATTCATCCGGAGAGATTTCCAACCACTGAACACTACCCTTACAATCTTCCCCTGTTGCAAAGAACCGATGAGGTGGTATTCAGCACGCCGGTGACTTTCTTCGTCGGTGAGAACGGTACCGGGAAATCAACGCTCCTGAGAGCTATATGCCGCAAGTCGGGTATCCATATCTGGAAAGGCATTGAACGAGTACGCTATGAACACAATCCATACGAGGAGACGCTTCATCGAGCGCTCGAGCTGGAATGGAGCAACGGACGTGTGACTGGTTCTTTTTTCGGCTCGGAGATGTTTCGTGATTTCACGCGTCTGCTCGATGAATGGGCGATTGACGACCGCGGGCTGCTCGACTTTTTTGGTGGGAAATCTCTCGTTACTCAATCTCACGGCCAATCAATTCTGGCATATTTCAGCTCACGTTACCAGATTAAGGGATTGTACTTTATGGACGAACCGGAAACCGCATTGTCGCCAAGAAGCCAACTCGCATTGCTCCAGATTCTGAAACGAATGAGCGATGCACGGCATGCACAGTTCGTTATCGCCACTCATTCACCCATTCTCATGTCGTGTCCGGGTGCGACTATTTTGTGCTTCGACTCGATTCCCATAAAGCCTATAACGTATGAGGACACAGAACATTACCAGGTCTATAAATCTTTTCTCGAGGATCGCAGCCGTTTTATGGACAACCTTTAGGCGTCATAAACCTCAGCCGCACTTTATGCAGTCACCCTTTTCATTCACCTTGACATCCTTCTTTAAATATCTTATTTTATATTCTGTAATAAAAACTATAGTAATGCATATTCTGGATTTTCAAATTTCCGGGGAGTCACCCTTTGCATGGTTAAATTATTTGTTCAGCATAGAGCGAAAGAGTGTGAGATGAGTTTTTATATAAAAAATTCACCGGCGCTTGATGCATAATCTCCAAATTTCAGCATGAAAAGGAGAGTGAACAATGGCAGCAATGACAATAACAAGTTCAGCCTTTAAATCCGGAGAGCCGATACCAAAGAAATATACCGGCGACGGACTCGACGTCTCTCCGCCTCTGACATGGTCCGGCATCCCCGAAGGAACCCGTGAGTTGGTTCTGATCTGTGACGACCCGGACGCGCCAATGGTAGAACCATGGGTACACTGGATCGTATACGGCATATCGCCCGATGTAAAAGGGCTTCCGGAAGGCAAATCAGGTGAAGACATATCCGGTAAGTTTGAAGGCATGAAAGAAGGCACCAACTCATGGGGCAAGACAGGCTACGGCGGTCCCGCGCCTCCTCATGGACATGGCGTGCACCATTATATTTTCACGATCTATGCCCTTGATACTACTCTTGAAGTGCCATCCGGTGCCACCAAGAAAGACATGTTCCAGGCAATGGGCCAGCATGTTCTCGAAAACAGTGAACTTGTGGGCACGTACGAGCGATAGCAAGAGACTTTGACCCCAGCAGTTATAATCGCACGTGTAACCGCTTTATCCTGGGCAAATGAAATGAGCCGAAGAGGGATAGCCCTGTCGATTCGAAGGGCACTCATACTCGCACGCGTACAATGTTGTTAACTAAACCTGCTTATTTGTGCTCATTGCTATCGAAATCGCTATCGAAATTGAAATCGGTTTTTTAAAGAATCTCGCGGTGGCGGATGTGTATCTTTTGCGAATGGAAGATGCGACGTGTAGAAATTAAGAAAAACGATAGCGATACTGAGTGCAGCCAAGAAGTGAGCGCGCGCCGTGGCGAAGGGATGTGTATCACTTCAAGCGAAGATTCGCCGTGGCGGATGTGTTATCTTCTGGCTCTGCGGCGGGGGCTGACCCTGCCCCCTGGGGTTTTGTAACGAAAGCGGGTCTGACCCATCTACGAATAGGACTGCGACAGCGAGTGCGCGTACGAGTGCGAGAAAACTGGAGTCAACGATGCGCCGTGGCGAATCCGAGGATCAATTTTGGACTGTGCAGTCTATGGTTAATTGTCGGACAGTCTCTTCGAGCACAAAAGTCCCTAAACTCCTCGTAAGGAGGTTACAATGTCTGCACAACTTTTGGGTCTTTTTTCCGGCTCTTTTTCCAGGCAGCAGTTTATACAGTCAAAGAGTACAGGAGGAACATCGTCGCAGAATTCGCGTAAATCCGGCGGGGTGTTCTGAAGGTGTTGCGCCAGGATATTTTCCCCGATAAATGGGTGTCGACCGGCAAGCATTTCGAAAAACAATACACCGAGTGCATAGATATCGGTATGAGGCCCGATTTCGCGCGCCATAATCTGTTCGGGCGCCATGTAGGGAATAGTCCCGAGAATGCATCCCTCTCGTGTCATCTGAGCCTCGTCACCGAGCCGTGCAAGCCCGAAATCGACGACTTTCACTTCATCGCCGTCGGACGTAATCATGATATTTTCAGGCTTGAGGTCTCTATGGACGACGCCGGACTTGTGCGCCGAAACCAGCGCGTCTGCTATCTGTAGACCGTAGCGGATTACCTGACTGACAGGCAGTTTTTTCTTCTGTCGAGTGATATGCCGTAAGGTAGTCCCGTTGATATACTCCATGATGATGGAACACTCCGTATCCGTCATAACGATATCATAGATCGAGACGATATTGTGGTGAGAGAGTTTTGCGGCTGCGCGCGCCTCGTTGATCAGCCGTTTTCGAAATTCCTCATCACCTGCCAGGGCAGGAGGCAAAATCTTCCATGCCACCTCACGGTTCAATTCCGAGTCACGCGCAAGATAGACAACGCCCATTCCCCCTTCGCCGAGTTTCTTGATGATTTTATAGCGAACCACTGGTTTTTGGGTAAGAATCGCCTCATGAGACGTCACAATTTGGTCGAACTCGCCTCCCTTAGACCGGCTTCTACTGAGCATCGACATCTCTTCCGAGGTATTCAGCCGATCCTGGATATCTTTATAGTAATAATCGATTGCCATAACTTCGCCGAACACTTCTTTTGCCTTGTCATAATCGCCCTTTTGTTCGTAGGTGCATCCAATGTCATAATAAATGTCAATGTTGTTCCTTGACGCCTTTGTATCTTCACCCAGGCATTCTTGAAAACGATTGAGCGCAACGTCGTAAATCTTTTTCTGAAGAAAACACTGTCCAAGATTCTGTAACGCCTCTTTCCCGAAATCCTCGTTGTCAATAACTTGTTGAAGCATTTTGATTGCGTCGTCGAACCGCTCCTCTTTCTTATAGAATTTACCCAGTTCGAAGATTGCCTCCTGATCGTCGGGATGCTCCTCGTAATGAGCTTCAAAATTGGAGATAGCTTTTTGAGATTGATCGATGGAACCGAACATCATGCCGGCTTGTTTGTATTGACCGGCTCGCTCGTAAAAATCCGCCGCCAACAGAAAATCTTCCATTTGCTCATACAGGCGTGCTGCCTCGAGGTACAAACCAGCTTTTCCGTAACACTTTGCCGCAAGGTGAATCTCTTCAGCCTCCTCGTAGAGACGCGCTGCCTTCTCGTATTTTTCGACCAGTTCATAATGCCGTGCTGCAATGCGAATGTCTCCAATCAGGTGCAAGGTACTTGCGGCATTTTCAAAATCGCCGATCTCTTTAAACAATTCATACGCATCGTCATAACGCTCAACACTCCGATAAATCTCGGCGGCTTTCAGTTTATTTCCCGCGCTCGTGTAACACTCTGCTGCTTTGATTTTGCAGTCTATGGACGCGAATCGCTGAATAGTGTTGTTATCCAGCGCCACATAAAGCATCTTCTGTTGAAATCCGGGAAAACAAGAGAGTATGCGTTCATCAAAATGAGAGGTATAAATGGTCGAGCCCTCGATATTCGTCATGGTGATATCGTGGTCGGAAATCGAAACAATCGCGTCTCTGCCGGGAAAAAACTCAATCCTTCGGCAGATTTCTTTCCCCTCGAACTCCCAGACCTTTTCGAGCGATAGATTGTAGTGAGCCACGATGTTTGAACCTCTGGCTACAATTATACCTTTTCCATCAGGCAAGAAACGGATGGTATGAACGCGATCGCCGATTTTTATAGGGTCGCGGATGTCATTGCCCTCGAGGTCGAACATATACAGGCTGCCGCCAACGGTCCCCGCAATCACCCGCGAATCGTCAGGGGAAAGGTCGAGTGTCCATGCCTTAAAATCAACCGTGCGCGCCCAAATTTCCTTCCCCTCCATATCGAAACGACTGACCTGATCCCCGATTGCTGCAATGACACCGGATTTATCCGGCATAAAGACGAGATCTTTGGGTGGTTCCTCGAATTGGGCTTGCCAAAGGATTTCTTTCTTGTCATTAATCATTAAAATAGTATTGAGATTCTCACCGATCGGTCCATCCGTCCCGACTGCAATACAGGTGCCGTCGGCAGTGATTGAGACGGAACGGGGATTGAGTTGCCCGCTCAACCTGAATCTCCATTTTTGTTGTAAATCTGCAGTGGTGTAGATAATACTGCGGTCCATGGTGCACAGAACCGCGGCATTAGCATCGTGTGCCACACATCCACACTGCATATTTTTATCGAAAGTCCGTGAGTCTATTTTCTCGAGTAACAAGAGTTTTTCATATAATTCAGCGGCAATGTGAACTTTATCCGGAATCTTTTCATAGGTCTCCGCTGCCAGAAAAAGATTTCCCATCTCGTTATAAATTTCAGCGATTGAATCATAATCTCCCGCTTTTTCGAATAGACTTAAAGCCTTGTCCATTCTACCGGCGTCCGCGTATATCTCTGCCGCGCGGCTATATTGCTTATTGAATTCATATAACGAGGCGGCAATCAATACCTCCCCGTGGTCAAGGCACTCTCGGGCGCCGTTTTCCACATCCCCTCGTTTTATGTATGTTTGAAAAAGTTTTTCCCGGCTTTTGATCTCTCGATACAGGGCAATAGCCTTTTCAAAATTCCCGAGTTCTGTATAGAGCCGTGCGGCATCTTTTTTTCTCCCTATTTGTTCGAGCATGAGAGCCGCATCGGCTTGCATGGAATGCTCCACCATAAGAGAAATGGCGTCATTTATGCTTCCGGTATCAATAAGAACCTTTGCTGCCCTTTTAACATCCCCGGCATTCAAAAAATGTTCGGCTGCCTTCCCGGGATCGCCTGCTTTCTCCGCTGCGGTGCCTGCTTTCTCAAACAGGTCGATTGAGGTATAAAGCTCTGCCGCTTCCTCGTAATCACCGAGGTCCATCAGGATATCGCCCACCTGTTCGAAAAGTCCGGCTTTTCGATACCATTTCACCGCCTTACTTTTCTGTCCTTTTGCAAGAAAAGAATCAGCAACTTTCTTGTAGACCAATTTTATCATTGTTGACTCGTTTTGACGTTACTTATGTGCCTTAAACCAGGTATATAAAATGTCGGAACAATGGTTTTCCATCACATAACCATCGTTGCCTCACGATAAAAAGAACCTCAAAGCAGTACGTGTATGACGTTCATTGATCACGAAACGGGATGAGTGGCTTCATCATCCATGCCCATCCAGTATCTAATATCTTTTTCGGTTAATTCCATTGAAGCGAAGGATTGTTTTTCACTGTATGAAAGAATGCTAAGAGCTTCTTCTAACGTTGTTTCACCCTGCAAGGCTTTGATAAATCCCGCTTCTCGTAGCGATAAATATAATTTTGTGTTTTGTGTCAACTTTCGAAGGATAGAAGAACTTTGATTTTTGAGAAAGGCATTGCGGATTTCATCGTTGAACACCAGGATTTCGAAAAGTCCGGTGCGCCCGGAAAATCCTGTTTGATTACAATGCGCACACCCCCTGCCATGGTAAAATTCCCAATTGTCGGGATCAAAGTCCTTTAGATTATAGTTCTTGAATAATTCACGGTCGGGCGTGAACGGTTCTTTGCATTTTGGACAAATTTTTCGCAACAATCTTTGCGCCACAGTGGCGATGCCGGTGCTGGATAAGAGATAATTTCGCATTCCCAAATCCATCAACCGCAGAATAGCGGCGAAGGTATCGTCGGTGTGAATTGTCGAGAAGACCTTGTGTCCGGTAAGAGCAGCGGTAACCGCCGCCTTAGCCGAGTCCTCATCCGTGATCTCTCCGAGGACAATGACATCGGCGTCCTGGTGTAACATCGACTTGACCCGTTCGCCGATTTTATCTTTCTCAACGTTTCGAAGCTGACATTGCGCAACCCCTTCTATGCTGTATTCGACTGGCGTTTCAACCGTACAAATTTTCAGAGAATCCTGATTAAGATAATTAAGACATGCATAAAGCGAGGTTGTTTTCCCCGACCCGGCGGGTCCTGTGAAGAGGATGAGTCCGCCGGGGGTATCCAGAATCTGTTTCAAGGTCCATAATACCCGAGGAAGCATGCCCAGCTCCTCGAGACTTTTCAAGCCGATTTCTTTGGTCAATGAGCGAATCGTGATCGATGGACCGAGAACGGTCGGATATATCGACACCCGTAAATCTATATTTTTGTCCATATATTTAACGTACATATTGCCATCTTGCTGGTCAACGGCATCGGTGATGCCGATTTGAGACATTACTTTAATCCTGCGGACAACCTGATCGGCAACATTTTTGGGGAGGTCGGTATCGAATATAAGATGCCCATCCACCCGGTGTCTGACGCGGAGCTTGCTGTACATCGAATCGATATGAATATCGCTGGCTTTCTGTGATATTGCATTGGATAGAATAAAATCGACTATGGACATCGCCTGTGTGGATGAAGATTGATTTGCTATTGCCTTATCGAGATCATACCGGTGAAATTGTGAACTGGCAGCGGTTTCTTCAAACGGCGTTGGGCTTCTATCCGTAATAACCGAACTTTCTTCCATCATCTCTTTGAGTACTCGTGTGATCATAGGCTCGGGACCGACGGCAAATTCGATCTTTTCGTTAATTACGCTTGTCAACATCCGCACCATCTCTTGATTGAACGGGTCGTGAACAAGAACAGTGATTACATTATCGTTTTTGAACAGAGGGAGAAGCGACCATTGTTTCATCAGCGAATTAGGGAACCGCTGAAACAATTTTTTATCGATAAGGCGTTTGTTGGGTACAATGTAAGGGATATCAAGCTGGAGGCTTATAGCGCGGGCAAGCTGATCTTCGGTAATTTTGTTGGTGTCAAGCAGATGTTCGCCTAATCGTTTGCCACTGGACTTTTGCTCCTCCAATGCGGTTTCCAAATCCGTTTTGGTAATGAATTTGTTATAAACCAGAATTTCGCCCAGGGGTTGTCTTAAATGATATTTCTGAGAAATATCACGGAGTTCGCGCGCCGTTACATATCCCAGGTCTATAAGAATCTGCCCGAGACGTTTCTTTTCAAACGAATCGAGCTGGACTTGAAGGGCATGCTGAAGCTGACGCTCAGTAATGATACCTTCTTTCAATAGCGCCTTGCCGAATTGACGCACCATCTGCGCATCATACATTGCGATAAATCTCCTATAGTCGTTATCTATGTACTATAATGCAACATTGTAGATTCCGTCAATTTTTTAATGATTCTCTTCATATCACGAAGTGAGTCCCGACATGCCCTTTAATTCTTCCCCGTAAGGCATGGGATTGTAGTTTATGCAAAAACAGATGGATATCGTGCTATTTCGGGGTTTTTCGGGGAAGGCGAATAGTAAAGGTGGTTCCTTCGCCCGCTGATGATTCAAGGTCAAGTCTCCCGCCATGTTCGAGAATGGACTTTCGGGCAACCGCCAGACCCAATCCGGTGCCTTTCGAGCCCTTGGTGCTGAAAAACGGCTCGAATATCTTCGACTGGATTTCTTTCGGTATGCCAGGACCGTTATCCATAATCTCGATTGCAATCGTGTCATTATCAGGTTGGAATGTACGAAGGGTCACCCGGGATGATCCATGTTCGGAACATGCTTCAATTGCATTCCCCACTATATTGAGAATCGTGTCATGGACTGCCTTATGATCGAACTCCGAAGTGGGGATTTCTTCGTCTAATTCAAGGATAAGTGCTACGTCGGCTTTTTGGGCTCGGGGAAGTTGGTCTTCATAAACTTCGCGAACCAAACTATTTATATCCCCGGGTTCCCAGTCCGGTTCACGTTCTTTAGAATACGACAGCATCTCCTGCACAAGGGTGCTTATTCGTTTTGTCGAGCGTTTCTGAATGGGCCAGATTTCCCGGATCATATCATAATTATCCGTTTTCAGTCCTTCATCGATTAAGGCTTCAGAACCCACTATCCCGGCGATAATGTTTTTGACATAATGAGATATACCGGCAATAGCCACGCCAATCGCAGCGAGCCTCTCCGCTTTCACTTTCTCCTTCACCAATATGGCGTTCTCGATCGATATTGCTGCCTCGGCGGCGATGATGTTCAAAAGGGCGAGATCCTCTTTCTTGTAAGTAATGTGGCGTGATTGTGCATCGAGGTAGATTACGCCCAGTACCTTCTCTTTTCTGACCAGTGGAGCGCAGATTGCCGATAGAATCGATTGTGCCACAATACTCTGGGCACCCTTTAAAAGCTGTTCCGCCGAGGTGTCGGCAATAAGAAGCGACATGCGTTTTTCAACCGATTCGTTTATGACGGTGCTGCTGACCTTCACCTCGTCCGTGTGCGGTCGAGTAATCCTCGGCTCCAGTTCGCCACTGTTTTCATCGCGCATGAAAATGACCCCTCGATCAGGTTTGAACACTTCGAAGAGCATACCCATCAGCTTCCCGAGAAGCTCTTCGAGGTCAAAAACAGACATGGTCGCATCGGCAATTTTGGAGACCATCTCCAGATGTTTTCCCTCCAACCCTTTGCTTTCTTTCGTGTCAATAGACATGGTAAACGCAATGGATTCACCGAGCCTATCCGAAGGAGGAGCTTTAGGTGGCTGGGTAGAAATGGGCTCTTCCGCTGGCGATACCCCGGCGGGTACGTCCAGCTTGAAGACTATCTCCGTTTCTCCCATCCGGATTATATCGTCTTGATTGATGGGCAACTCATCCTCGACACGTACGTCGTTTACATAGGAGCCGTGAGCGCTTTCAAGATCATGGATATAATAGGAGTCATCCCGCTTGATAATCTCAGCGTGAAATCGAGAGATCGTGCTATCCGTTAAGACGATATCGTTCTGTGGATTTCTCCCGATCGTCACTTTCTCGCGGGATACTTTCAAGACAGTCCCCGTCTCGTTACCCGCTATCACAATCAATTGAGCGATTTTATTCATCTTATTAAAAACACTTTAGAGTTTACCAGAACCGCTGGATAATTTATATATACCTTTCCTCGCATAAATGCAACCCCTTTCGAAAGTTGAGGGTTCAAATCTCATTTTCCCTATGGTTGGCATTATTATTTTTCCTATTGTCTGTCTCTCGCTATTGACATAGAAAGGCGTCGTCATCGGATAGTGGACACTTCATGTAGCTTATTAAAATACATTGCATGTCTGATCTTACGCGCTGACGGAGGGGCAAACCAATGACACCGGCTCAGGTGGAGTCGTGTAAACGATTGCTTCATTACACGATAAATTACAAGCGCTGACCGCCCAACGATAACCCTGAAATTCATCTGGTAGCGATGCGAAATCATAAGAATAGAGAACATGAAGTTTGACTACATTTATGGACTTGCCCTATACAGGCAGCAATCTATATAATAACGCAATAAACAAATCTGTCCTTAAAAGGTAAACTATATGAAACGGAGGTAAAAAAATGAAAAGGATAATTATTGCCTTTGTTGTAATCTTTTTAACCTCATTTTCGTTTGCCGTTACACTCACACTGGATTGGGCAGTGCCTGTCTATGACCAGATGAGTAAAGACATAAATTCGGCAACATTTGATCCCCTCACTCAAGAAATTATCGTCGCTAATTACGGCACTGATTTATCCCTTGAACGCTATAATAAAGATACAGGTGCGTTTATTGGTTCAATACCTTTGACTCCCGTACCAGGCTCACCGGCGCTTGTTGATTTATCGGGTTTTGCCATCGGTGCGGCACAAAACGGGAACATTTACCTCTCTGACGACACTGCTTCCTTCCCTTTATGGAGAACGGCTTCCGTGACAGATGGTTCTATTGCCGACGTGGCTGCTGTAGGAAATGAATTTCCCTTTTCACGGAATCTGTCGATTGTCGGTTCCGGAGAACACACCTATATCGGCGCGATAGGTTCAGCAAATAATGGACCAATTATTATCTGGAAAGCGTCTGATGATACCGCCAGCTCTTTTGTTCCGTGGAAGACTATTGATGGACTGTCGTTAACGCCGCAGGGCGCGGGAAAAGCCGGGGTTGGTCTTTCGCCCGTTGTGGGGAGTAATCCCCCTGAATGGGTGGTTGGGTGTGATGTGGTCGGAGGCGTTAGTCGGGTACGCCTCTTTCAGTATAACCCAGGAACCGCTCAGTATGAGTGGACGAGTGATGCCAATAACATGACGTACAGGTGTTATGACGGAGAATTCGATATCAGTGAAGGCTATGCACCGATTGTGGTCGTTCAAGGGCCTGTAAGCGGAGATAGCGGTCCGGTAAAAGTAGAAGTTTTTGAATTAAACCCTGACATGGGAACTCTTACATCAAAAGCAGCACGTGATTTAACCGCAGAGGGAGTAACCGCGGGCAATCGAGGCTCTCTTGCGCTCGATACGGAGAATAAGAAGATATATGTGGTCAACCGTGCTTCAGAAGACAGCACCACGGTGCTATCAATGACGCGCCTCTCCTATACGCTTGATCCGCCCCCTACACCGACGCCGACGCCAACACCCAATCCCGATGTCGAGTGGCGGGCGCTCTGGGTCACTCGTTTTGAATATGGTTGCCCCGAAGACATCACCCACATCATGACCAATGCGGCGGATTATCATTTTAACGTTATTCTCTTTCAGGTTCGGGGTAACGCCACGACATTTTATCCCTCGATATATGAACCGTGGGCGTGGGAACTTACCGGAAGCGACCCGAGTACTCTTGACACCGACCCGGGGTGGGACCCCCTCTCGCTCGCTATCCAGAAAGCGCATGAACATAATCTTCAACTACATACGTGGGTCAACATTTTTCCTGCGTGGAAGGAAACCATTCCTCCACCACCGGCAGTGGATCAACTCTGGAATTCCCACAACGACTGGTTTATGTGCGATATAAACGGAACCGTTATGTGGCCTCATGACTGGTGGTCGTATTGGTACACATTTATTGATCCGTGTATCCCTGAAGTGCAGGCGCATCTCAATAATGTCTTTGTGGAAATTATGCAGAATTATAGTGGGGATGGCGTGCATTACGATTACTGCCGCTACCCCTCGGAGGTCGGCGATTATTCCTACAACCCGACGAGCGTGGCGCGCTTCGAGGCACACTACGGCGGCACACCGGCTGAACTCCCCAACGAATGGGCGCAATGGAAGCGTGACCATGTCACGATGTTCGTTGAAAACACTTATACCAGCGCCGCGCTCATTCGTTCAAACATCGTCTGCTCCTGCGCCGTGATGGGCAATTACTCTGCCGGGTATAGCAATTATTTTCAGGACGGGCGCGGCTGGCTGCAACACGGCATCCTCGATGCCACCATCCCTATGATTTATACCACTAATATGACTACCTTCACGAACCAAGCACAAGACGCCATCCAGAATGCGTATGGTCGTTACGCCTTTCCAGGTATGAACGCGGGCTCGAACAGCGACGCCGGCATTGTCCAGCAGATTGATATCAGCCGCGATCTTGGCGCCGCTGGTGTGACCCTTTTCAGTTATAGCGCCCTTTTCCCCGGACACGTCGCGAATAGCAAGGCAACGGCACTTCTTGCCGGGCCCTTCTCAAACGTCGCCTCAGTGCCGCCTTTTCCATGGAAACACGCGCGCGTTGATGACTGGTATCTTTTCTGGTGAGGAAAGATGCTACAACACATGTCACGCTTCATTCTGAAATCTCATGCAAGGAAGTTTGGTCTTGAGGCATGAACCCGCAGGTCATTTGCGGCGGTGTTTGAGGAATTCGATGAGGAGCGCGCCGCCGTCGATAAAGAATATCAAGCCCCATATTATCGATTCTACTGTCTGAGCACGGCTTATGCTTTTGGGAAACATGAATAATGAGAGAATAAAAAATAATCCGAGGATAATGTACGTTATTTTCAAGCCCGGCTTTTTACTATCATTACTCATTTTAACAGTCCTCCTTCAAGGAATCCTGCCTTCTTCCCTTCAGTTCCCATGTGTCATTGCGTTTCTTTATCAAAGTAAACAATTCGCATTACTTCGTCGCGGTTGAGTCTTGAGTCGCCCGTGAGGGCACCAGCCGGTCACCCGATATATACGCGGATACATCGTACACCTTGTGCATGGGCAACAGGTCGATTCCTTTTGTTTTTGACGCAATGTTGGCGTCGTTTTTGACAAAATCGCAATGGTTGAGCGAGAGTTTCCCTGCGGACGTAACCAGCGCGGCTCCGTTTTTCTCAAACCGGCAATAGTATAACCAGCCGTTGACAGACTGATTAAGGTCAAGGCCGCGGACACACTTTTTGAACACCACGCGGCTCAGGCTCGCATTTCCCGCATCAAGTTTCAATCCTATCCTCGCATCATGTAACTCGACGTTCTCAAATGATACATTGTTCGTTGCGTAGTTTCCACACGCTATCCCTACCCATTGATCCTCATAGGCGCCGAGATATACGGGCTCTTCAGGGCTTCCCTTGATTTTTAGCGTACCGCCATTGACGCGAATCCCACCGCCCTTGTAAAAGTAGACATTCACACCCGGCTCAATGACAAGACTCGAACGGCTGTCGACCTCGATGACCGAGTCTATAAAAAAGGGGCTTGCATAGCGCATGAGAACAAGCGTGCCTTGAAACTTGCCGCGCAGGAGCGTAGGTCCTTTATCCGGTAGATTTATCTTGAACTGTTTTCCCGTTCCGCTGCTGTTCCCGAACTCGTCAACCGCCATTGCGGTATAATAATAGGTGGTTCGCGGTTCGATCTCTTTGTCCACAAACACAAGATTGGTATCGGGCAGTCCTATGAACGAGAACTCACCGGGTTTTCCGTTTATATCATAAGCGCGATAAATAAAGACATCTTTCAAATCCGGGGGTTTGGGAGAGAGGGAAAAGTTGAGCACGACTGCCTTACTGGTAGTATGAAATTCCGCCACAAAAGGCGGTGGTGGCGGTTGGGCATCGATAGTCAACGGCGTATCGAAATTGACCGCACCCATGACGTCGTTCTCGTCTCGACCCTGCATCGCCACCCTAACAAGACCGTATTCCACGTTATCACCGGGACTGATGACATAGCGGCCGACATAGTATCCGGCGCTTTTTTCTTCCATGGGAATGCGCTTCGCCTCCGGTCCGATATCAAACCATGCGGTCAACCCCGCAGGTCCCCAAGCCTCTACCTCTATCACGTCGCCGATTCGCAACTCGCGGGATTTCACATTGACGTTGATTTTGTGGATGCGTGGCGATGGTTCCTGGAGTTGTTTCATCTGGGGTAACGGTTTCCCTGCACGTTCACCCAATGCAATAACCGTGCTTTGAATCTGTTTTTTCCGTAGGTGCGCAAGCGAGTTTAATCCTTCTGTCGCTATTCCGATCAGGCTCGCGGGAAGCGAAATCAAACGATTGGTGGCGCGTACATCGTTATAAAAGATTTGCTCTCCGGTTTCATAATCGCGGAGCCAGAATTTGCCTTTTGCCTGAATGTGCGAGTAGAAAAGCAGGAAAAGGCGCGACACCGAAGTTAACTCGCCTTGACCGATTAGGCGGGTTCCCATGATGTCAATAAGCTCTTTTCGCGAAAGGTTCTCTGGTTTTATTCCTTTCCTCAGGCTAACTGAGACCAATTTTTTGTCTACATCGTACAAAGGAACCGTCGGGATATTTTTACTGACCAGCGACAGGTAGAACTCGCGCCGTAACGATTCGGCAAGCTGGTTCGTATCCGGCTGACGGGAATCAAACGGAAGTAATGCGACACTCTGGTATGGATGCGAGGAAAGCCAATCATAATTTACATGCGGCGATTCCTTGTAATACATTCCGCAGGATACCGCCCAGCACGCGAGCATAATCACGCACGATAAAACCACAATACAGTTAAGCATCTTTTTCTTCATGAACTTAATCCTGAAAAACGTTTTCTGTTTCCTTCCGAGCGCCCCTGCCGTTGCGTTTCTTGCCACACGTTTAATCTTTCGGAAAAACGATGTATTATAAGAACAGCTCTTGACGAAATATAGAGGAAAGCTTTAGCAAATAAATGATTCCCATGTCAACAGGTCGCAAAAATAGAAGTGGTCGGATCAGGGTGTGGCTTCTTTGTGGCGGACAATCACCTGAACACGACGTCTCCCTCTCGTCATGCCGGACGTGCTCGACCGCGCTGGCTATGGAAAAATTCGTCGTCAAGCCGGTGTGCATCACGCGCAACCGGGGATTGTGGCTTGTACCGTGCGATTACATCGATACCCCTGCTTCATTGAGAAGCACAGTCGATCATTATTTTGAATTATTTTCTCCCCGCAAACAGGAGAAGCTCGCCACGCTACGCCATAGCCATATTGCCACCATGGATCTCCCTTCTGTTATACGCCACCTGATTTCCCGACCGCCTGATCTGATTTTCATCCTCCTTCACGGACCGTACGGCGAGGATGGAACTGTCCAGGGGCTTTTTGAGTTTCTGCACGTTCCCTACACCGGCTCAGGAGTGCTCGCCAGCGCAATGGCAATGGATAAGATTCGCTGCCAGAGCTTTCTACGCTCGCGCAATATCCCTACTCCACCTTGCATACCGGTTAAAGTCATAGGACAACAGCCCTTCAAGGTCGGCTTGCTTGGATCAACACAGCCGATAGGATTAAGACGTCTCTGGGATATGATAGCTTCTGACATCACGCCCCCTCTTATCATAAAACCGTCACGATGCGGGTCAAGTGTAGGAATGACAATCGTAGAAACATTTTCATCTTTTTGCCGTGCACTCAAGGAAGCGGCGAGGTTTGACAGCGAAATCCTGGTCGAGAAATTCATCCATGGTAAAGAACTCACCTGTGGCGTACTCGAAAAAGAGAACCGAGGCGCTCTTCACCCTGTGTCATTGCCCCTGACAGAAATTATCCCACTCGAGGCTTCGTTCTTCGATTATGAATCGAAATATACACCGGGCAAAACGGACGAGATAACGCCGGCAAGAATAAGTGAGTCGGCATCGGCAGAAGTTCGCCGAATAGGGCTCGAGGTGTTCAATCTACTGGGATGCCGCGGCATGGCGCGGGTAGATTTCATGCTATCCCCGGATGGCATCCCCTACGTGCTGGAGATAAACACGATTCCGGGCATGACACCGACATCGTTACTGCCGCAAGGCGCCGCCGCCGCCGGCATTGGCTTCTCTCTTCTTCTCGAACTCATCATCCACGCGGCGCTTCACTGATCATATCTTTGAACCCGCTTATTGAAGAAGCAACCTGCAATTCATAAAACAGGTTTTGGTGCCGTTCGAGAGAGATTGCTCTTGTCCATAACATCCGACTGATTCGACCGCTCCGCCCAGTCCGCCCAATCAGACCGATCCGATTAATCGGTCGGATAAAACAATGATGCCAGACCCACAAACCTATTCTGCTATAATAATCCCTTTCGCGAATCAAAAACACCCCGCCCCGAATTACATCTCTCCTGTTGATTTTACCGCGTGCATGGCATAAGGTTAGTTCCCATCTGACGTTAAGGGAGCTGGACACCACGAAAATTATCTCGAAACATACGGGACGATCCCCCGATTTCGCTACAGTGTTTTTTTCCCTTCTTATCGTGTCTTTACTATCATCGGGTATCGCACTCGATACCCCGCCGGATTTTAATATTCTCATAGTTGACGATTTCCCCTCAGCCGCATTCAACTGGAAACCGTTATGGGAAAATCCGCTCAAATCATCAGGCGTGTCGTTTGAAATAACACCTGCCGAGCAGGTAAGAAAACCGGATAATACCGGCTATGTTCGGCTTCAGGACTATGACGCCATCATCTGGAACACCGGCACCGAGGAGAAGGATACCCTTACCGAATTAGAACGAGCCGCAATAGGAGCGTACCTCGAAGAAGGCGGAAAGGTGATGATAACGGGAACTGGCATCGCCTACGAGCTTGCCAAAACCGGAAAACGACACTGGCTGAACCGTTACCTACGTACTGCGTATCTTATGCCTAACTCACCCATAGTAAAGGGAAGCATCTATGAACATGAGAGCCTTGTCGGCTGCAAAGGTAGCATATTTGAAGGCGTTAATTTCGAAATCGATCACGGCCAATTCGACACCTACCCCGCTCATAATCTAAACCTCATATACGAAACGGTTGACTCTGCCGCAGGTGGTGGCGGCGCGATTCATTGTGTCGAATTCAAAGACATCGCCGGAAATCTCGGTATTCAATTCGAGGGAGCTATCCTGCCGTGCGCCCCTCAATGCAAACTTATCTTCCTCACGTTCCCCATCGAGACCGTTCATCCTGCTGAAATCCGTAACCAGATGATTCAACGCGCTCTCGAGTTCTTTATATCGAGCGAAAAGCCGCGGTACGAACTCCGTGGTGTCGTCTCCACAAACACAAAATCCCCTATCCCTCTCGAAGACGCAGTTGTAAAAATCAAAGGAACGACCATACGCACACTTACACGAAGCGACGGTTCGTTTGTCCTGACCGGTGTCCCGCAGGGACAACATGATCTTGAAGTGACACTGTTCCGTTACCAACCAGCATGTGTCGAGAAGGTGGAAGTTCCTCGTCCGTTGCAGGCTCCGCTCAAGATAACGCTTGACCCGACGGAAAGACCTCTTGTCGAGGGGCGTGGAATCTGGGTAATTCGCGACCAGATGACATCTCCGGAAAAGATAAAGAAGGTAGTCGAGGATTGTGCCGCAGGAGGGTTCAACGCCATCTTCGCCCAGGTGCGCGGGAGAGGCGATGCCTACTATTTTTCTGCAACAGAGCCCCGCGCCCAAGCGCTTGCAAACCAACCCGAAGATTTCGACCCACTTGCCTATATTATCCAGCTTGCACATGAAAAAAATATCGAACTCCACGCCTGGATGAACGCATGCTACGCATACGAAGGTAGAAATGCTCGTAATCCCTACTCGCCGAAGCACGTCATCGCAGGGCATCCTGAATGGGTGTTAACCAACCGCGCGGGTAAATCGCTCCTCGATTACACCCCGCAGGAGATCAGGGAACATCATGTCGAGGGCGTGTACCTATCCCCCTGTATACCCGAATGCAGGAAATACCTCGCCGATGTGTATCTCGAAGTGGTCGAGAAATACGATGTCGACGGTGTCCATTTCGATTTTATACGATTTCCGTTCGCAGGGGAGAGTTTTGACGATGAATGGGCGCTGGGATTCAGCCCTTTGAGCAGGCAGGCATTCAAAAATGAACACGGCGTCGACCCACTCGAGATCGACCCGAAAGACCGCGAAAAAGTAAAACTCTTCAACGACTGGCGCCGGCTGTGTGTGAGCAGGCTGGTCGAAGACGTGACAACCCGTGCCCACAAGGTAAAGCCGGGCATACGCGTCTCCGCTGCCGTGCTTGAACGCTATCATCTCGCCCGTGCCTCGCATTGTTACCAGGATTGGCTCGAATGGCTCAAAAACGGCAAGATCGACACCTGCTGTATCATGGCATACAATACGGACAATCCGCTCGTGATGCAGCGAATCCGCATGGCGGTCGAAAACCAGGGCAAAGGAACCGTGTGGGCGGGATTGAGCGCCAACTGGCGCGGCGACAGAACACCCGGCTCGTTTGAATACATCATGGAACGTGTCGAAATGGTCCGTCGAGTTAATCCCAAAGGGATCATGTTCTTTGCGTACAAACACTTCAACGATGAGGAGCTCGAAGCGCTGCGCAACCATGTTTTCGAATCACCCACCGTTGTTCCCAAGACAGACCGATAACGCACAGACCACTACTATGAAAACGCATAGTCGATACCCACGAACACCGTGGTGAACAAAAGAGATTGTGCATACTCATAACAACTGTTTATTTATAGCATACGCTCAATCGAATGTGGATATCTTTACCTTTTCAACTTTGACTTCGTCAAGGTACAGCCATGAGTTGACATCGTCGGCGGCATCGAAACTCATAAGATCGAACGATAACGCTAAAAGGTTATCAGAAGTCCCCGTGACCTTGGGTTCTAATATAATATGATATTGTTTATCCATTAAAGAAGGCGCGCTTTTCATGAAGCTATTTACTATACGGTCCCAGCTCGCCCAGGCGCCTACCTGGTTAACGCGCAACCGGAACTGAACAGCATTATCCGCATCATTAACGTTGCTTGCAACGCCCCAGGATACGCGATACGCTTGATTGGATTCAAGCTGGACGTAGGGACTGTACAAATAGGAGAAACAATAGGATGATCCTGCAGGGCTTATGCAAAGTCTACCATACTCATGTTTCACAGCCGGGATGCCATAAGGTGGAACGGCTCCATAGAATCCCCACTTTTCTCCATCGGTATCAAACGTAAAGTGTACAATATCCTCTTGTGGCGTTACAAATATCTCGTCAACAAGAATCGCTTCGAGGTATACCCAGGAAGAGACGTCATCATCCGGATTGAAGCTCAGGATATCGAACGAACATTGAACATACTCGTCACCTGCACCGCTGACGTGTGGATCAAAGTAGATGCTGTAGGTTTCCGGGTTACCGGTATAAGGCGCATGGGAGAGAAAACTATTGATAATATGATCCCATGCAGACCAGGTGCCTTTCTGGTTGACGCGCAAACGGAATTGCACCGTACTGTCCGCTGCAGCGGCGCTGCTATCCATCAGCCATGTCGCAAAATAGGTCTTTCCATCCTTGATCTGAACGTCTGGACTGTACCAGTAGGAAAATACATTGCTGGAGCCGTTCGGACAAAGACCGATATGACCGTTTTGGTCCGTCGTTATCGGCACCTGGTACGATGAGACGGGACCGAAGAATGTCCATCCTTCACTATCGGAGGTGAAGTCGTATTGGCAAAGAACAGGCGGCGGATTAGGTGAACCGTAAAAGACATAGGCGCGTCCTTCACCCGTAGGAGTGTTATCATAATAAGGCGCACCCACAATGACATCATCGTACCCATCGCTGTTCACATCGCCCGCGCTTCCTACCGAACTGCCGAAGTAGGCATATTTCTGGTTACTTTCAGCCGCCCAGGCGGCGCTTTCAGGGGAGCCGGTTCCCAGAAGCCCGCTCGCTGAGCCGAACCAGATGTATGCGCGTCCCTCGCCGGCATCTCCGTTGCTTTGGTTACGTGCACCAACGATGATATCATCGTAGCCGTCGAGGTTCACGTCGCCGGCAGTGCCCACTGAATATCCGAACCAGCCCGCCTCTTGCCCGCCTTCCCCAACCCATGCCGGATTGGCGCACAGCCCGCTTGCTGAGCCATGATATACGTATATTTTACCCTCATTCATTTGACCATTGGTGTAAAAAGGCGCACCGATTATGACATCGTCATAGCCGTCAAGGTTCACGTCGCCGGCACAACCGACCGAGGAGCCAAACATCGCACCTTCATTATTGCTCTCTTTTATCCAGTTGGGGGATGAGCTGAGCCCCGACGCAGAGCCGTGAAAGACATACACTCTACCTTTATCCTCCTCGCCGTTGTCGTATTTCGGCGCGCCGACAATAATGTCATCGTACCCATCGAGGTTCACGTCACCGGCGGTGCCAACGGCATACCCAAATCTGCCTCGTTCCTGGTCGCATTCCCATGTCCAGTTGGGACTTGTGCTCAGTCCGGAGGATGAACCATGGTAAACGTATGCTCGCCCCTCCGCAGTTTGCCCGTTGGTATAATAATGCGCCCCGACAATGACGTCATCATACCCGTCGCTGTTCACATCGCCCGCGCTTCCCACGGCAAAACCATACTCAGCCCATGCTTGGTCTGATTCAACGCTCCAGTTCGGTGAAGCGCTGAGCCCGGATGCAGAGCCATGGAACACAAATACCTTGCCCTCCCAGGTTTGACCATTGGTAAAGTAGCGTGCGCCGATAATGACGTCATCGTAGCCGTCGAGGTTTACATCTCCGGCGCTCGCCACCGCCTCGCCGAAATGGGCGTTCGCCTGGTTACTTTCTGTAAACCAATTCGGCGTCGCACTCAAACCTGATGCCGAACCATAATAGACAAACACTGCGCCCTCCTTTTCTTCTCCACCGTCGTACAACGAAGCGCCTACTATGACGTCATCGTAGCCGTCGAGGTTGACGTCGCCCGCGCCTGCCACGGCAATTCCAAGCTCGGCGCCATCCTGGTCGGTCTGAGCTATCCAATCTGCCGTTGTAGAGGGACCCTTTATCATCGAGGTTACCACTACAGGATACACGGCATCGCTATCGGCTATCTGAACGTAAAGTTCGTTGTCTTCGATAGTAAGACGTGCAGGCAACGCCTTGCCGGTTGTGTCACATGCGTTAACATTTCCGTAGTCAAGGACCGGCTCGCTCTCAAACAGAAAACTTACTCCCATCGGTTCTCTTGTAGAGTTGGTTAGTAAATCACTTACATACGCCATCTTCACGGTAAGAGGCGCATTGCCCGGCGGCGCTTCAGTAATACCAATCTCATGAATAATCCCTGCTCGCTCATTTTGAATCTTTCGTTCATAGGTCCGGGTAACATATTCCATACAATTACCGTTATATGACAAGATGGGTCCCGCCTCTGTCGCGAACACGCCCTTCCGCCCGATCTTCGGATTGGTTAACGTCAATGACCATGACGAGAAGGAACTGACTCGAGGACAGAGGGTGATTCCCCGGGTATCAAAAAGGAGTCTCAGGTTCTGTGCCCGGTTTGCCGCATGATATGTTTTCTCACTTTCTCCTGCCGCTGGATCACTCGAAATGGTTACCTCATACTCAATGTCGCTTATCGCTTTCTGTGCATTATGCAACCATTGCGTATCGTTTTGTTGATCTGCTCCGTTTCCGAAAGAATCGATCGCAGCCAATGATATAAACCCAACAACGATCAAAAAAAGCATTTCGGGATATAGTGATTTTCTTTTCATACCTTTACCTCCTGTAGATAATTTAATTGCGTAAAATCACTTTTGGCTAAAAAGTCAGGTGTGTCAAGAAACAATTGCAGACCCGGGGTCGAAATTCTCCATTTGCACTTTTTTAACTCTATTTCTGCGCTTTCCGAAAAACAGGACTTATACGACCTATAAAAGTAACCGAATATTTTCGAAGATAGATCTGCAATGTTCTCCTTATTGCGTGAACAATTTCATTTCGTCTTTATTCATTCGGGATTGAGCTTGAACCACGTCTATCATCTCGTGTAAACTGTAGTGTTTTGATTTACGGGTGTTGGAAAATTGAGATTCCGGGAAATGATTTAAATATAACGAGTGGAAATGATGAAAGATTTTTTCTTTCCATTGATTAAGTTAATTGCTCGGTTTTTCTTGAAAGAATATAAAAGATTTTTTTCTTCTTCACCCGGAAACCCAAAGCATCTCTTCATCAGGGCACAACGTACAATCCAGACATCAACTTCATGCTTTAACGCGTACAAGTGACGCGGTATATATATGACAATCTTTGTTTACACCGTAGCCTTTTTCGTTATCTTATCCATGGAGGATAGGCGTGAATATTCTGGTCTTTTAACTGCGGAAGTTCTTCATTGACGTACAAGGTGTTTGATGCGGAGGATGTGGAGAGTATCAAGGTCGTGGCATCGGGGAAAGCCCATCGCGTGGGTGTAAAGGGAAGTGAGCCTTCATTTATTGAGCATCATTACCGAGGTGAAGCTGAGAAGAAAACGCTTCCAATAAACAGCCATCGAGAAGCAGCTGGACTTGTACTCGATTTTGTAAAGGAGCAAAAGATACCAATCGAGTACATCGGGCATCGCTTTGTGCATGGCGGGAGTTTTTTCTCGGGCTCAGTCTTCCTTAACGCCGATACTCTTGGCACGCTCAAGATGTGTCTTCCGCTTGCTCCGATTCATAACCCGATGTCGCTTAACGCTATTGATGAATGCCGGAAAAGGATGCCGGATATTCCCCAATACGTAACGTTCGATTCGGCATTTCATTCTTCTATTCCTCCCCGTGCATATACCTATGCGATTTCAAGAAGAATCGTAGAAAAATTCGGATTTAGAAAGTACGGTTTTCACGGACTTTCATATATGTATGTGACAGGAGCGGCTGCGCGATTTCTCGAGGTCCCGCTCGAGACGCTAAACATGGTCGCCTGTCATCTGGGAACCGGCGGTTCGAGCGTCGCTGCGGTTAAACAAGGTAAGTCTATCGATACCTCGATGGGGTTTTCTCCTCTGCCCGGACTCATTATGAGTACCCGCTCCGGCGATGTCGACCCCATGCTTACTGTCTTTCTTATGTCGGTCTACGGTTATCGCTCGGAAGACCTCGAGACCATACTGAACAAACAAAGCGGACTGTTAGGTATTTCGGGATTCTCGAGCGATATCAGGGATATCATTAACCGGTTCTCGAAAGAAGAGGACGACACCAGTCAAGCCGAGCTCGCATTTAAAATGTATGTACACAGGCTGAGAAAATATATCGGGAGTTATATTGTCGCCCTTGGCGGAATCGATGTGCTTATTTTTACCGATGATATCGGTGTCCACAATCCATTAGTACGAGAGAAGGTATGCGATCATCTGGAATGGGCCGGGGTGAAATTGAACAAAGACCTCAACAACCGCGCAATTACCGATACTATTCACTTGATATCGGATGATGCCTCGAAAGTAAAAGTACTTTCCATCCCGACCGAGGAAGAGCTCGTAATCGTCAGGGAGGGTTTAAAATTACAAGGAGGCAGCATGGAATGATAGTACTCTTTGATCCACATCCGCCGTTTTTACGCTGGTGCAAAGTCGCTAATGACACGATCAGTCATAGTAAATGTGAGTTTGGTCCCCGTTGGTTCGATTCGGTTAAGGACGACATAGGGAATTTGAACGAGGTAGAGGCGTATGGATATCTTCTCTATCATGGTGGCGAGGTTATTACTTCACCGGTGAGTGTAATGTCGCTGGAGACTTTAATTAAGTTGGAGGAAACCGTTCGTTTCTCGCCGGAAAATAATGCGATTACGTATAAAGTAGCGTTTGACCTGATGAACAAATTTCCGACCATTCCTCATGTCCTTTTTTGCGATACCGCTTTCTTTGCCGGACTGCCCAACGAGGCAAGCACCTACGCTATTCCTTATAAACTACGCCGCGACGGCATAAGGCGCTATGGCGGTTACGGCTTAGGACATGAATACGCCTATTGTTGCGTGCGGGACAGGCTTGAACAACCACCGGGTAACATCATAAGCATATATCTTGGCAACCATTCGAATATGACCGCTGTTAAAGATGGGAAGCCACTGGAAACCACCATTGGGTTCACCTCGGTCGAGGGAATCCCTTCATCGCATAGCAGCGGCGATATTGACCCGACAATTATTTTTCAGTTACATTTTTCTGGCATGTCATTCGATGAAATAAACGATATTCTTTCCTACAGAAGCGGATTCTCAGGATACCTCGACAAACCCTGCACTTATCGTGATCTCATGGTCGATCAAAAAGATGCTGAGAAATCGCAGGTTAAAGAAATGTTTCAATATACCGTTATCAAGCATATCGGGTCGATGATAGCGACTCTGAACGGTGTCGATGCGATTGTATTCCAGAGCCCTTTTCTTCACGAGTCGATTGATTTTATAAACGGGATATGTCAGAATCTCGAGTTTTTGGGGTTGAAAAGCAAGGTAACTCCATCTGAGAATAATCATATACTCGAGTTCACAAAAGAAAATTCTTCCATCAAGGTTTTTGGACTTGAATATGATATGTGCGCTATTCTGGCGCAAAGAACAAAGGAAGCATTACACCAAGCAGGAGGTATAAGAAAAATGGTAGAAGAGAAGAGATTTCTTGTAGACGTTGGGATGAAGAAATTGCCGTTTCCCATGAGGGTGGTATCGAAAACAGAGCCCGAGGGGCAGTATACGATTGCATACATCTCGGTTAACGCCCGCATAATGCAGCAATTCGAGGCGTCATGGATCGACAAATTCATCATGGTTCTTCATGCGCACCGTGAGCGAATCGGCACCAAGACGCTTCGAGACAATATACTGGACTACCTCAAGGAGCTCAAGGCATCCAACGTGAGAATTGATTTCGAGTATCCTTTCTTTATAGAAAAAGTGACCCCCGTAAGCAAAGAGAAATGCCTCGTACAATATAATTGTTATTATTCAGCCAAGGTATCGTCCATTGACGAGACCCCAAAAATAATCCAAAAAATCGAGATACCCGTAGTCACCACGTATCCTGCTTCTGCCCCTGACAAACCGGGTGGACTATTCGGACAGTTAAGTATTGTGCACATTGAAATTGAATCTAAAAAAGATATCTTCCCTGAAGACCTGGTGGAAATGGTGGATAAACGTGCTTTAGTACCCGTCTACTCTTTTCTTACTGAAGAAGATCAACATTATATTATTGACAAAGTTCACTCGGAGAAGAAGACCAGCGTGGTCATGACGGACGAGATTAAAGAGGACCTGGCACGAAACCGCGATATTGGGTGGTATTCCGTGCAATGCGCGAACTACGGAATGCTTCATTCTTATAGCACGGTGATAGGTACCGAAAAAAGCATGTGGGTGCCGTTCACCAGTTATGGTGAAGAAGGCTAACCGGACATCCGGTGTATAAGAAAAGTAGTTAAGCCTCGCAGAGATTACGTTTACGACGCTTTGTGAGTGAATGAGTCATCCTGAATGCGAAATAAATACGGCTGAGAAAAACGCATCCGCGTAAAAAAGGCTCAAACATTTCTGGAAAACTTAAGGCTCAGTGGCAAGAATAAAAGAGTCAAAATTTATCGAAGCAGGTCTCTTCCCATTTGCGCGCCCTATCGTAATCCTTGAACAGTTTCTCACGTTCACGAAATTCAGGAGTGTGATAGTTCATTCTCCCTGCGGGAGTTATTTTGGAAGGAATCACGCTATGGAGCATCTCGTGATAAATAACATAGTCCATGAAATAGCGTGGAACCCTTCTACTATCGAGGCGAGGATTCACGCGGATCAAACGCCGTTTTTCATCGTAGGTGGCAAACTGGATGTAGCTCAACGATTTTTTTCGACGGCGCCGTTGATGTCCCGCGCTCGGCGACGTAGCGGCAGCCAGAAGCCCGCGGGGCGGCATCCAGCCTATGTCAACGCGTAATTTTCCACGAAAATATGTGCGGTTTATTCGATTCAACACTTCTTTCAAATTGTAGTATTTCCCATGAGTTTTTAATCGTGTCTGGGTGGTCGGCGCTTCGACTTTGTCGTAATTTTCGTAAATAAAACGCCGGATAACGGAGCGGTTTGCGGGGGTCGCCCGGTTTATAAAACTCCCCACCGCCTTGATCACCTCAGACGGTGCATTAAGAAAAATAGTGTGCAGGCTGAGGGTGACACCCGCTTTACCATTGGAGCCCCCGCTAACGGCACCGCCGTAATTAAGGATAAGCAGGTTAGTGATGTTCTGGTTGATACGCAGATTTATCCTGCGACCCGAAATACGCTCCAGGCGGTTTTGAAGTCCCTTTACACTATGATGCATGCTCTTCTCTCCGATGAAAAAGGTCCCTCACGGACCTTGATTCGCGATGCAGAAAGGTCATCACGAATTCTGATGAAACTGATAATAGTGCGAGAAGAATTAGGGGTGCAAGAAAAAGATGCAAAAAAGAGGCGGATAAAAAAATGCTACTAACAAAAACGTTTTTTTACCACTGTTTTTGTATCGAAGCGGATAAGGAGGAGTAAAACACCTTGATAATACAAGGTTATTGCATGGCTCAAAAGCCAGCATTGCATAAGTTGATAAACTAATTGGTTTATTCTAAATTTAATTTTTTTCAGCCAGGACGGAACCCCTCCTTTTCCCTCTTTTTGCCTTTTTTTCACGTGCTACGGCTATTCCAAAGTGGAAAAAGAACTCACTCTTCTTTTATGTGGCTTTAATAGTAACGCCCCCGCTACGCCACACACAAATCCGCCTATATGCGCAAACCATCCTACTGGAGAATAATGCTCTCCATTCATATATAGTAAGCCGAATAAAGCCTGCCAGAGAAACCAGGCCCCGAGAAAAAGCCAGGCAGGGAGACTGGCTATATAGATGAAAAGCAGCGTTTTAATTTTTCCCCGCGGGAAGAAGACAAAAAACGCGCCCATTACACCCGCTATTGCGCCACTTGAACCGACCCCGCTACGCGAAGATTCCGGGTTAACATGGAAATAAAGCAACCCTGCACACACACCGCAGACTAAATAGAACAGCAGGAACTTCAGGCGTCCCAACCTCGCCTCGACATTGCATCCGAAAATCCATAAAAAAAGCATGTTCCCCAACAGGTGGAACAGATTTACATGAATGAACATCGAGGTAATAAATCTATAGTATTCTCGATTTGCGACGATAACCTTGGGAATCAACCCCCCTCCCCCGAAGACGGTCCTTCTGTCTTCGACAAAAAGTATCTGAAGGAAAAATATGATGAGGTTGAGAAGAATAACAAACAGAACCGAAAAGGGAATCGAAGAGATCTCTCCCTCAGCCTTGAGGGGAAGAATTATCTTTGGCAGGAATGCAGCGGAAAAACCAGATTGACTCAAGGTGTTGCCCAGTTCGTGGAGTTCCTGGATTGCAATATTCTCCTTGTGGTATTCGGCAAGGGCTTTGCCAAGGTCATCGAGTATCTTGTTTCCTTTAAAAAATTGAGCTAACTGTTCGATTTTATCCTGTTCACACCATATACCTTTGCAAAAAGGACACCTGTATAAAATGATGTTTGAGTCAGCCGCATAGTTAATCCTTTTCATGCTTAGCCCGCATACCGGACATGTCCTCGATACGCCGGCGAGACTCTGTACACTGATGGTTGCTTTCTCGAGCGTGATGAGTCGTTCAGGTGTCTCGGGATGTTGTGCGAGAAACGCATCTATATATAATTTCAATTCACCGTAATCGAACCAGATACCATGACATACCGGGCATACATCGATCTCGATCCCATGATAGACGGTGCGCGTGAGCTCGGTGTTACATTCCGGACATTTCATGTTCGATGTCTCCCAATTCAGAGAGTAACAAAAAAGGTACGTTAGAGACAAGCGTTACCTTTCCGTTCTCCATCGCTTTCATTGGTGCGGAACAAGATAGGAATGGGTACAAATGATAACGATAAGATTCAGCCGCATAAATAAGTTGAAATTGGTCGAAATTTCGAGCTGAATGGAAATTTATCCTGTTATAAAAGTGTGGATTACAAAACGAACCGGATTTCACCATGGTTGAACTTGCTACACCTTTACTTACGCAATATAATCGCATAAAGAGGCAGTATCAAAACCATATTTTGATGTTTCGCCTGGGCGATTTTTACGAGATGTTCAACGACGACGCGCGTATCGCTTCGCAGGTGCTGGATATTGCCTTGACGAAAAAAAGCGTGGGGAAAAATCGTACCGTTCCTCTCGCCGGCATTCCCTATCATGCCGTGGATTCGTACCTTGCGCGCTTGATAAAAGCGGGACATAAGGTGGCGATTTGTGAACAGGTCGAGGACCCCAAACAAGCCCGCGGGTTGGTCAAACGCGAGGTGATTCGCGTCGTGACGCCCGGCACCGTGCTCGAGTCCACCCTCCTCGATGATAAGAGCAATAACTATTTGATTGCTATTCACAAGGTGCGTGGCAGATGGGGCGCTGCGGCAGTCGACCTTTCGACCGGCGATTTCTTGATGACCGAACTGGCGGGCAGCCCCAACGATCCTGAAGCCGAGCGCGAACTTTATTCCGAGCTGGTCCGGCTCCAACCCGCCGAGTTGCTTATCCCGGAAGACCTCGTGATGGAAGCGGAGCGCGTGACCTCGCAGCTCGACCAGAAGATCACGCTTACCCGGCTGGAGAACAATTATTTCCAATTCGCAGAAGCGCGAGAAAGGCTGCTGCAGCATTTCGGCGTCACTAACTTCGCAGGCTTTGGCGTCGAGCAAGAGGACGAGTATCGCGCCGCGCTCTCTTCCGCAGGCGCCGTTATCGCCTACCTTCAGGAAACCCAGAAAGGAGTGGTGCCACACCTCACCTCCCTTCGTCTTTATAAACCGACCGACTACATGATTCTCGACCAGACCACACAACAGGGGCTCGAGCTCGTGAGAAATCTCCATACAGGGAGCAAAGAGGGGACACTGCTCTGGGTCCTTGATTGCACGGTCACGGCAATGGGGGGGGGGGGGGGGGGGTCTGGGGCCTGGGGGGGAACACCCCCCCTTTTTTGACCGCCAGGAAAACAACGCCGCGCACGTCGCCG
>CAZSMK010000022.1:0-7182 GCA_964608095.1 uncultured Candidatus Sumerlaeota bacterium
GACTGAAACACCGACACCCACGCCGACACCTGTGGGCGGCACCATGCATGTAAGCAACATTGAGCCGCTCCTTATCGACCTCGGCCAGGGGCAGAAACGCCCTGATGCCCTTATAACCATAGTTGATGAGAGCAATAATCCGGTTTCGGGAGCAAGCGTGACCGGAACGTTTACGGGTGCGGTGAATGAGACGGTTACTGCTGATACGGACGCCACGGGCGTGGCTGAGTTGATCACGCTCGGTCAGGCAGGCGCACCGTGTAAATATACCATCTGTGTGGATGATGTGGTACACGCATCCTACACCTACGACCCGAACGCAAATGTGGAAACATGCGACTCGAACTAACCTTATATAAGGGACGGGATCTCAAGTAAGGGTCCCGTCCTTTTTCTCCCGAAACAGACATAATTTGGGGCAGACCTCAGTTTCCCGTTTTAGCGGGAAACTGGCTTCCACGCTCTTCTCGAAGGGTATTACTGCAGGAAAATACGGATCGTGAGGTCTCACGCGTATACCAACGACCCTACTTCGAAAAAAAGTAGCCTCCGTAAAAACGGAGGCTGTTAGTGGGTTGATTCCTGCAGCGTGCCCTCCTGGAAGAGGAGCGTATGGCAGCAGGGGTTATGTGGAAAACATTGTAATGTTCTTCAAAGAACTATTGAACATGGAACCGGTTTATTCCATGAACTCGATCAGGCGTCGGCGTCTGCTCGGATGTCGAAGCTTGTTCAGCGCCTTGGTCTCGATCTGGCGGACACGTTCACGTGTCACGTTGAAAATGGCGCCGACTTCCTCGAGAGTGCGCGGAAATTCCGTTCCACCGATACCAAACCGCAACCGCAGGACTTTCTCTTCACGTTCCGTAAGCGTACGGAGCACCTGTTCGATCTCTTCCTGCATGAGTTTGTACGAGGTCGCCTGGACAGGTGACTGTGCTTCCTGGTCCTCGATGAAATCGCCGAAATGAGTGTCACCGTCGTCGCCGATAGGTGTCTCGAGCGAAATGGGCTGTTGTGCAATCTTGAATACGCGTCGGATTTTTTCGACCGGCACGCCCATCTTCTCTGCAATCTCGTCCGCAGTAGGTTCGCGCCCGAGTTCCTGCACAAGATATCGCGATACACGCGAGAGCTTGTTAATGGTCTCGATCATGTGAACCGGAATACGAATGGTACGAGCCTGGTCAGCGATAGCGCGCGTAATTGCCTGTCGAATCCACCACGTGGCGTATGTCGAGAACTTATAGCCGCGTTTATACTCGAACTTGTCAACCGCGCGCATAAGACCGATGTTCCCTTCCTGGATGAGGTCCAGGAACTGCAGTCCGCGGTTGGTGTAGCGTTTGGCAATAGAGACAACCAACCGCAAGTTGGCTTCCACCACTTTCATCTTGGCTTCATGGGCTTCGCGTTCCCCGATGTTGATCTGGTCTACTACTTCGCGCAGCTCCTCGTATGTATTGCTGGCTTCGCGCTCGAGACGCCGAATGGCGCGCTGTGCGGTGCGAATCTCCTTGTCCATCCGTATGAAATCTTCAAGAGAATAGCCGTATTTTTTGCGAAGCGCTTCCGCTTCGGGGCTGTTTTTCTTCACCCGGCGTACGATTCTACGGATGTCGTCCTCCGAGAGCATGGTCTTGAGGATGATATCGCGAATCTGGCGGTTCGCCTCGTCGAGCTGGATGAAGACTGTTCTCACCTTGTGCGCGATCTGCTCGATAATGGAGAAATTGAAATCGATCTTCAGCAGGTGCTTATAAATTTTGTCACGCTGTTTCTCGATTGCGGCTGAAATTTCTTCTCGTTCCTTTTCGTCGAGAGTCGGGTCTTCAAGAACGTCGAGACTTTTCATCATGTCGTTGTAGTAGTTGAGGATATTATTGAGCTGGTCAAGCACGAACCCGGTGGTTTTGTTTCGTTCGTCCGGGTCGCTCTCGTCCACGTTCGCACGGAGCAAGTCGTTCAGACTGATGGCGCTCTGCTCGACACGGTAATATATCTTCTTCAGTTCGGTCGCCGTCACGCTTGCACGTGCAATAGCAGACGTAATCTGGTGTCTGCCTTTCTCGATCTGCTTTGCCAGCTGAATCTCTTCCTCGCGTGTAAGCAACGGCACTTTACCCATTTCCATGAGGTAGAGGCGAACGGGATCATCGATACGTGTCCGCTCGAACTCGTCCATCGGGCTCTCTTCTTCGATCTCGATCTCCTCGGTTTCCATATCCGGGAGATCGCGCTCCTTCTCTTCGAGTTCGGGGAGCTCGGCTTCGTCCAGTACCTCGATGTCTCGTTCCTCGAGTTCATCCAGCAATCGTTCCATATCTTGCGATGTCACGTTTTCCGGAAGGTGCTGGTTGATCTCCTCATAGGTCAGATGACCTTTCGATTTCCCCATTTCAATGAGTTTTTCGAAACCAGTAGTTTTTTCTTTTTGTTTAACCGGCAATGTGTATCACCTCTCTGACAGAATTAAATCGGGCGTACGCCCGATTGTTGTGTGTAAATATACCCCAAAAAATTCCTGTAGATTTTGAATATAATCTTTATTTCCCCCGCGCTATATTATGCAATTTCTGGGATGTTTTATGTGTTTCCGCAAGTAGTTCCCTTGTTGACGCGTATTCCTTTTTCAATTGGTAATATTCGTTGATATGAGCGATCAATTTCTTGCGCTGCAATTTTTCGTGCCGGCACTGCAGTCTCCGAGGGATTTCCCGAAGATGCGCGTCATATTCACCGCTCAGGTGTTGCCACAACGCCGCCTGGCGCAGCACACATGCCGCCTTGTCGTCCTCACACTCTTCCAGGAGATGAGGCAACGTCAGTTCCTCGAGATTCTGGGCGTCGAGCAAGCGTTCCACCCATCGACGGATTTGTTGGTCTCTCACCCAGGCGCAATCGATCCGCTGGTGGAGCAGTTGCCTCGAGTGAGGACAATCAAGCAGAATACGAAGAAGCGCCATTTCCATCAGCACAGCCTGCGATTGAGAAGCATCGACTATTTGTTGAACTAAATCGTTGGAGGAATCGCCATGTCCGGATTTTGAACTCCTGATTTTCCGTCCCTCTTTTTTCAGGTATTGGTTGACCAGCTGTTCATCCAATCCCAGTGTCTCGCTCAGTATTTTAACGTATTGATTATAGTATATGACGTTATCGATCTCCGTCAACAGGGGCACAAAGAGATCGAGCACCGCGACTTTCCCCTCGGGCTTGTTCAGGTCGTAATGTTTGCTTACGGTTTTGAGAAAGAACTCCACCAGGTCGACGGATTCTTTTTCGAGCAGGTTATGGAGCGCGTCGGCGCCGCGTGTGTTGAGAAAGCTATCCGGGTCTTCGTTATCAGGCAAAAGAGCCACCTTAATCTGCAGATGGTTCCGAAAGAGCACTTCCGCGCCGCGAAGCATTGCCTTCTCGCCCGCTTCATCGCCGTCATAGAGAAAGATCACTTTTTTACAGAACCGTTGAATCAGGCGGGCCTGCTGGTCGGTCAGGGCGGTTCCCAGTGTTGCCACGCTGTTGGTAAACCCGAACTGATGAAGAACTATGACATCGAAATAGCCTTCCGCAATAATGGTAAACTCCTGTCTGCCGATTTCGTGTTTTGCACGGTCAAGACCATAGAGCACGGAGCTTTTATTGTAAATGAGTGTCTCAGGCGAGTTGAGGTATTTAGGAGTTACCTCGTCCGTAAGACCCCTTCCGCCGAAGCCTACGCATCTACCAAGGTGATCGCGTATCGGGAAAATGAGACGTTGCCTGAACCGCTCATAATAGCCCTCTTCACCTGTTCGTTTAATGATGAGTCCCGCATCCTGTAGGGCTTTTTCTGAATATCCAGCGCGGCGAGCCACATCGAGAAATCCCTTGTCACCCGCAGCTGCATAGCCCACGCCGAATGCCTCGATAGATTCAGACGAGATGCCGCGTTTCTCCAGATAGTCCCGCGCCGCTCGACCTATTCGTTTTTCAAAGAGCAGTTGCGTGAAAAACTTCGATGCCCGTTCATGAATCTCTAGCAGAACGTTCCGATACTGCGCTTTCTCTTTATCAAACGATTGTGTTTGAAAGGTCGGAAGCGGTTTACCCAGCCGTTTAGCCAGGATTTCTATCGCCTCCCGAAAACTTACTTTCTCAAACATCATGATAAACTTGATTACATCGCCTCCGACACCGCAGCCGAAACAATGGAAAATCTGTCTGCCCGGACTTACATGAAACGAAGGCGTTTTCTCTTTATGAAACGGGCATAACGCTTTATATGTTGAGCCGCTTTTTTTAAGGGGAATATAAGATGAGATAATATCGGTTATGTTGGCAGAGGTACGTAAGTCCTCTGCAAACTCCCGTAACGTAGTCATTTCCTCAATCAACCCACAAAGATTAAGTAAAGTACAAACCGTCACTTTATAGGAGATTTCTTTCCCATGTCAACCTTAAAACGAAAATACTCTTTTTTTTGTCGGAACAAGAACGAACGACGTTAAATACGTTATCTTTGTTTATGGATTATTCCTTCAACGCCTGATTCACCGAGTCCACTTTGCCCTTGAGTCTGCCTGTCTTACCTTTGAAATCATCAATGGAAATGCTCGTGAGGACGCGCTCCGATTCACCAAGAGCCTTTTCATGACATTCTTTGATAACATCGAAGACCTTGTCGCGATCGCCTTCTATAATGGTTCCCATTGCGGTAAGTTCATAATCGAGTCCGCTTTTCTGCACTATCTTTAGAAACTCGGCAACGACCCGGCTGAAATGGACATCTTTCCCCAACGGCACTATGCTTAATTCAGCTAACATGACTCAAATCCTTTAAAAAAGTTTGATTTTTTCCCGATATCTTAAGGGGTTTTTCTTTACTATGTCAAGAGGCTGTACATTTAAATCAATGTCCTCGCAATCTTATCGGTTCAGTATGAGATTGACATTACCGATACAAAAAAGAGAGAATAAAAGACGTAAACCAAAAGGAAAATAAAAGAGGCGAACGCACTATGTTTCAAAATTTCGGATTTCAAGAGCTAGTCGTACTGCTCGTAATAGTATTGATAATTTTCGGACCCAAAAATCTCCCCAAAATCGGACAGGCGTTGGGAAAAAGTATAAAAGAGTTTAAGCACGCCACACGTGACTTGAGCGACGAATTCAAAGACGAGGAGGAATCCGAGTCGAAATCCGAGGAACATAAGTAACCATCGACCTGTCTCTTTCAAACGAATGAGCACGAATCGACATGAGCGCACCCTTACCTTTATTGAACATCTTGAAGAGCTCCGGCAACGTCTTATTATATGCGTTGTCGTTGTGATTGTATTCACCGGTGTAGGTTTTTTCTTTGCAAATCCCCTTCTTACGTTTCTTATCAAGCCTTTCAAAGCGAGTGTAGCCACTGACGATCCCCGCATTTTGAGGATCGTGGTGCAAGAGGACGGCACACTCAGGCTACACGAGAGGCAGACCACAGATACAGTGGAGGTACTGCGGAATCCAGAACAGATTGTGTTCCAGTTCGAGCCGGGAGAGGGGAAATCACAAGAACCGATAACGTTCGGTAAAAACCTGAACCAGCAATTTTATTATTTTAATCCTATCGACCCATTTTTGCTTCGTTTGAAGGCGGCGCTCATTATCGGGCTGCTCCTCTCGTTTCCAGTGTTGTTATGGCAGGGGTGGCTTTTTTTTACGCCAGCCCTAGAACCGAAAGAGCGTCGAAGCGTCATTCCCATCACAGTCTCCGCACTTATTCTTTTTCCCATCGGGGCTGCCTTCGCATACTTTTTCACACGCTATGCCTTGCTCTTCTTGAGTCGTTATACCTTTCCGGGCCTGGAACCGCGTCTGAATATTTTTAAGTACCTGAATTTCCTGCTGACCATGATGCTGGCGTTGGGTATAGTGTTCGAGACGCCGTTGATTCTCATGTTGCTGGCACGGTTAGGACTTGTGACTACGGAAAAGCTGCGTCGGTTCCGCGGTCAGATTTATGTGGGCATATTCGTGCTTGCCGCGCTTCTAACGCCACCGGATGCCTTTACCATGCTTGCGCTCGGGGTGCCGCTTGTGCTTCTCTTCGAAATTTCGATGTTTCTTATCAAGCCGATCGAACGGCGAACCTCCTTTATTTAAAAAAACCCAAAAAGAAAAATTTTTATTTTTTCTTGACAATAGAAAAGATTATATTTTAGCAAATTAGATGAGCCTTTTGAAATAATAGTTGGTTGATCTGTTTTTTCTAAAAAAAAGAGACAAAGATTTTTTCACTTTGGGTGGGGCTCTCCCTCGAGCCTGAGTTTCCGCTTTAATTTCTGAAATGGGGTGTAGATTGTTGTTTTTTAAAGAGTTAGAGCAGTTCGTGTGTATTCCCCTTTTTTGTCAAGGATCTCGCCGATCCCAAGCACGCGGGCAAGTTTTTTTTGGCGCGGTGACATCCGGCTCAGGGCGATGTGGTCTTTGCGATGGCCGGGAGTGCCTGCCGGATAAATGACGGCGACTTCTCGTATCATTGACAATTCCTTGAGAAGGGCCGGGAGCGTTATATCAATGCCTGCGTTCTTCGCCTCTTTACGTGCCAATGAACTGAGCGTCAGCGCCATTATATCAAGGGGGGCGTCGGCAATAAGGAGGGTAATACGTTTCTCCCGAACACAGACTCCTGAAAACAGGTATCTTACGGTACTATATCGGAGCGTGCACTTACATAAAGCGGAAACTCAGGCTAGGCGGGAACCGTCTATCTTGAACAGATCGATGCGTACGCCCTCGATCTGCCATCGACCGACTGGACATCTATAGGGACTCCGGCGTGGACTTCCTGGACTGCATCAACAAATATTCCACCGTTCCACGGCGCATCTACGAGCCTGAGCGAGACGGATGGACTCCGGCTGTCGTCTCCCGTCTCGGAGAATTATTGTTACAGTCTGTGGCATAGCGGCAATCTGTTTGACATGGAAGACGACCGAATTTACGAAATTAAGTTTGAAGTAACTTCAGACGACGCCAATCCGCCGAACGGGATGTTTCGGGTTGCCAGCGGAGACCTGCAGGTGAGTTACCGCTTGCAGTATTATTACTTAGCCGCGCCTGACAGTGATGGCGAAATATACCCGATCTATTTTGAGACGCATGATTATGTTCCGGGTCAGTCAGGGTTCAACCTGAACTTTGAGATTGCCG
>CAZSMK010000023.1:0-26662 GCA_964608095.1 uncultured Candidatus Sumerlaeota bacterium
TGAATTCAAATTAGCGGGTGTCGGTGGGGAGGGGTGTGTTGTGTGGCATGTAGTCGTCGGAACAATGAGCCCGGAGTGCTGAGAGCAGTTGCTGTTTGATGGTTTCATAATCACCCTTGACATATAATCCTGCGGCATTAGGGTGTCCGCCGCCGCCAAGCTCTGCGGCAATCTTGCTTACATCTACCTCTTCTTTTGACCGGAGTCCCGCTCTCAGTCCCCCTTCCGGCAGCTCGTGAAGAAGTACCGCGACCTCGACGCCTTTGATTCTTCGCAACTCACCCACCAGACCTTCCGGCTCGTTCGTTTCGCCTCCATTTTTTTGGTAGACATCCTGTGTTATCTCTCCCCAGACAATCTGCCCATCCAGTTCAAAATGAAGATTCCCGATGACGTGTGCGATGATATGGGTGGTTTCAATAGAGATATTGGAATAGAAGTCTTGAGCAATGTCGGCAGGGTTCGCCCCGAGCAGGCATAAATCTGCCGCGATCTGAAACGTCCGTGCGCTGGTGTTGGAAAATCTGAATCCGCCGGTATCCGCGAGCAGCGCAAGGTAAATGTTGTTGGCGATGTCAGGCGTAATCCGGGCATTAAGCGCCTGTGCCAGATAAAAGATCTGTTCACCTACTGCGCTCGCATCCATATCTATGTAATTAAATTCTCCAAAATAATTGTTTGTCTGATGGTGATCGATATTGACAATAACTCCTTCAAAATTCCATGTATCGTCCACACGATTCTGGCTACTGCAATCGACAAAAATCGTTACGTCGGGCTTACCGCATGTTTCCAATGATGGTTCAATCATGTGAATGCCGGGAAGAAAGAAGAAATGATCGGGAATAGGTTGCGGGATATAAACCCGGACCTCTTTATCAAGACCTTTGAGAATATGAGCCAGGGCTAAAGCAGAACCCAGACAATCGCCATCAGGTCTGACATGTCCGCAAATAAGAAATCTATGATGCGTATGTATTACTTCGCAGATACTTCTCAATATATCTTCATAGTGTTTATGAACTGTGCTCATATTGTTTTTCATGGTATTTGCGTCCCTGGCGATTCGTTTTTTTCGGTGGTTCAATATAAGTCCACCACATGTAAAAAAGATATAAGTATCCGCCTCTTTCAAAGCAGGGTCAATCTTTTTTTCCGAAAAAAGCACGCTGCTTTTGATTACAATGAATCGAATCGGTCGAGAAGGAAAAAGCGAATCAGGGTGGCTCCGGCAAAAAGAAGAAATCCTCGTTTTTTAAAAAAGATGAGGGCTCAACGGTTACGCCTCTTTCGTGGAGGGACGAGGAGTTTTATGGCTTTAGGTAACACTTCAAAGGTATAGCTTCGATCATCATCGATCGAAAACGGTTCACCGTCGAGTTGAAGATACATTCGCTCAGGGCAGGAGACCTCAACTTTGTTGACAAACGTCCGAGTAACATCGGGAAGGAGTTTTTCAATCTCGCCACGCGTAATTGCCAATCCTGTGATATACTTTACATAATCGGAGAGGGTGTTGTTCCTGAAGATATAGAGTTCCATACGTTTTCTATAAGGCAATGCTCGAAACATCCGAAAGCCGGCGTAGATAGGCAGATTACTCAAAATAAGGCTGAATGCCTTTGTTTCTTTCTGCTGCGGGGAATAGATAACCTCGAACCGGGCAAGATCTTGTAGCTGGGTGAGTTGCCAGATACCCAGAAGCCCGAAGGCAACGTTTCTGATGGCGAGTTTTAGTTTGGGATGCACCCGGTGGACGGTTGCAGCATCAAACCCGATACTTGCAAAACAGAGAAAATAATGACCGTTGACCTTCCCGACGCTAACCGGGCGGGGTTTTGCATGAACAATAGCCTCGCATGCTTTTGCAGGGTTGCCGGGCATCCCGATAGTTTGGGCGAGTGCATTGACAGTTCCCAAAGGCAACACCCCGAGAACGAATTCCTTTCCCATAGCCAGGTTAAGAATGGAGTTAACGGTACCATCCCCACCGCCAATAAGGAGGGCATCGTATTCTTCGCGTGAGGCGCGCTCGATAAGTTCCCGGGAGTGCTCGATTGAGGTGCTTTGATGGAAGATCGACTCTTTGCCGCTCCTTTTAAAAACCTCATGCATTTCTTTGAGCCGAGCCTCGCTGGCGTGTTTCCGATCGCCGTAATTAATTATACCGAAATAACGCACCCCGCCTTTCTCCCTTTACATATACTCAAGTGTAACGTTACAATTTACATCTCAAAATTCATTAATTATATATGGTCTGAAAGTGGGCTAAAAATGTCAACCAGTCATTCGCAACGAAAAAGGATTGAAGGAGGAATGCTGATTGCAATAGAGGGGATCGACGGCTCAGGTAAAACCACTCAGGCTAAGATGCTCGTTGAATATCTCAGGCAAAAAGGATACCACGCGGTCTTTCTTTTTGAACCTACTGACGGGCAATATGGTCTCCAACTGAGGCAACAGGCAAAGAGCGGCAGAGTAAGCCCGAGAGACGAATTTTTACTGTTCCTGAAGGACCGTCAGGAAGATAGCGAACGGAACATCCAGCCGGCGCTTGAAAATGGGTCTATTGTGGTTATAGACCGTTATTACTATTCATCCATGGCATATCAAGGAGCGCGCGGACTCGACCCCGAAATGATCCGAGAAGAGAACGAAAAAATAGTCCCTCGTCCAGATCTTGTCCTTTATTTAAACTTACCCCTCGAAAAAAGCACTGAACGTATAATCAAGAAACGCAATTCCCTTCCCGACCATTTCGAGAGCGAAGAGTACCGGCAAAAAGTCATGGCAATATATAACGACATGTGCAATCGGCTCGATGAGGTTCATTGTATCGATGCATCGGATTCACTCGAAGAAGTACACCAACGCATTGTGCAGCACGTTGACCAACACATTGAACGGGGACGTTAAAAAGAAAGAAATAGTGAACGAGGACGTGAACGGGTACGGAAAAGTCATCAGCCCTATCATTTGCCGCATTGACCGTTCACGTTCACAGCGAAGCGGTACACGTTCTCGTACACGAAGATCAGGCGCAGCGTGATAACGACAACGGCGGGATATGAGACCGTGACTTCCCGATAGCATTGGAACTCTTGAAATATCTCGTGATTCAACATAGAAAAAAAATATGACAATGTTAATTTTTGGTTGCACGTAAATCGACGAATTGATATTTAATGAATGGAGCGCCGGATGATTAATTCAGTGGGTTCAAACACCCCCTGTTTATAGTACGGATGAACTGAATTAGGGATGTCCATATTTTTCAAAAAAATAGTAACCTCGGTTCTTTTATGGCTCGTAGGTATCCACTTTTTTCTGCTCTGTGGGTGTGCGGGAATATCAGGTATGCGCCGAATTGAATACTCTCTCAAGGAGCGGAAAGACATAACGTTCACCATAAACGGCAGAGGACCCCACCAATTCAAATCGCTCGAGATCAGCAATAGTTCTCACAATAAAATCGATGATTTCTGGATTGTAATTAATGAAAAAGATTGGAGTGATTGCGAGGGATTAAAAACCGCTGTTCTTGGAATGCATCCAAATCCTCAAACAGTCCATCAAAAGATAATGACGTTGTGGTCATTCATGAGAAGATATGCCTTTCATGACGGTCCTCCGATAGCGAACTGGAAATTGCATGACGGATGTTTCTTCTTCAATATTTTCGGACATGGGCTTTGCGACGATTTTGCACACGTAATGGAAGGGATGATAGTTGATTATATGAAAGTGCTCGAACAGGATGAAGCGCGGTGCTGGGCGCTATCCGGCCACGTAGTGCCCGAATTTTACTATGATGGACGATGGCACAATTGTGATGCGGACACCTCGTACTACACGTACAAAGACGAGGAAGCGCTCGGGGTGGAGGATTTAGCAGACAGATTTAATCAGGTGATTCAGGAGGTTCATAATATCATGCCGGGGACTGGTGTCGCCCAAGTCTACGCCACAACACACAATAACTCCGTCATTCAAAAATGGCGCTATGCTCCCCACGCATTGCGATGGACTCTCTATCCTGGTCAACGCCTTCTATATCAAACCGAGAATTATGGAAAATATTATAATACAGCGAACAGGATCAAACCGCCTCGCGAATTATCGAATGGGCTTCTCACCGCTTTTCCCTTGAAATATTTTCCCGAAAGTTGTTATGAAACTACCAACCTGCACATGATTGATAACCGTATAAAAGTTATCGACCCGACGAAGCCGGGCAGCATGACTGTTCATATCAAAACTCCTTATGTGCTTGTGGGGTGCACTCTACATGCCAGAACACGTCATGCGGAGAGAGAGACAAGCCCCTTATTATTCTTCTCGAGAGACGGCTCGAAATGGAGCGTAATTAGCACAGAGAGAGAAGGAAATATCGTTACCGCAGATATCGGAAATCAATATGATTTTGAGACTGAATACAATTTTTATAACGAAATATATATGACGTTAATGATTGAGGCGCCTTGTGAGATAAGAGACCTCGAGATACAAACGCTCTTCCAGGTTTCTCCGCGTTCGCTCCCTGAATTACGAAAAGGTGAGAACAGCATGCGAATTAAATCTTCTTCACCTGCTCCCCTAAAAGTAAGGCTTGGATATATCGAACGAAATTATGATCTACGTCCTCCGTCATCCCCCCTTTATGATTCCGCCTCGAATACAATTACATGGAGCGCGCCACGGCGAGGTGAGAAGCCGGCTCGATATCATATAGTGATTTCGTCCGATGAAAGTTGTCTCTGGCCAGTGCAACCCCGTAAGACTGAAGGGTTCGTCGCGTCAGACACCTTTTCGTTCAGCCTTTCAGGCCTTGAAACGTTCTTGAAAAGAGGCGCGCGATATTTTGTCAAAGTCAGCAGCGTATATCGTATCGATGGACACAACCATAACGTTCCCGCAGAGATTGAATCCTTTATTTATAAGCCTCCGAAAAAAAATTGAACCAATAAATAGAGACGGAAACACCCGACATGTTACGGGGAATATTTCTCTTGAAAGGAGCGTTCTTGAATATATATTATCTTTTTTTATATGAATGAAAGAGGAGAAGAATACGAAAATCATGAACATGACAGGTGCACAAATACTGATAGACTCATTACAGAAGGAAGGGGTAGAGGTATTATTCGGCATTCCGGGCGGAGCCGCTATCGATATATTCGATGTTCTTAATCGATCCCCGTTGAAATTTATCCTTATGCGCCATGAACAAGCGGCGGCACATGCGGCTGACGGCTATGCCCGCGCTACCGGCAAAGTCGGAGTATGCATTGCCACCTCCGGTCCGGGTGCGACTAATCTGGTAACCGGTATCGCTAACGCATATATGGATTCCATTCCTATCGTGGCTCTCACAGGACAGGTTCCAACATCGATGATCGGAAACGATGCGTTTCAAGAAGCCCCCGTAATCAATATTACCCAGCAGATAACCAAACACAATTATCTTGTGAAAGATGTAAAGGAACTTCCGGGTATAATAAAAGAGGCTTTTTATATAGCGCGAACAGGACGACCGGGTCCGGTTCTCGTCGATCTACCCAAGGATGTGCAGCAAGCCACCTTTATGGATTATGAATACCCCAAGAAGATGTCCATGCGAAGTTATAAACCGGTCTACGAAGGACACCCTTTGATGATCAAGAAAGCGATACGAGCGATAGAACGAGCGGAGAAACCCGTAATCTATGCGGGCGGAGGCACGATTTTATGCGATGCAAGCGATGAAATTACCGAACTTGCCCATAAAGCCGATATTCCGGTAACCACCACCCTTCTTGGTTTGGGAGTCTTTCCTGAAACCGATCCCTTGAGTCTTGAAATGCTGGGCATGCATGGCACGCAATATGCCAATTTCGCTGTCAATGAAACGGACTTGCTCATTGCAGTGGGTGCGCGTTTTGACGATCGTGTGACCGGGAAGATCAGCGAATTCGCCCCCAACGCCAAAGATATTATTCACATAGACATCGATCCTTCGGCGATAAGCAAAAACGTGCAGGTGAGCATTCCCGTAGTCGGCGATGCGAAAAAAATACTCCGAAAAATCATCGAAGAGATCAAACCGCATAAACACACGGCATGGGTTAAAAGATGCCAGGAGTGGAAGGAAAAATACCCGCTTACTTATAAAAGCAACGACACCGTCCTTCACCCACAGGAAATAATTCAAAAAGTTTATGAATTAACCAAGGGCAAGGCAATTATCACAACGGAAGTGGGTCAACATCAGATGTGGGCAGCGCTCTATTACAAATATACGCGACCACGGACATTCATATCTTCCGGTGGTCTTGGAACCATGGGCTACGGATTTCCCGCCGCGATCGGCGTTCAAACCGCTTTTCCCGATCAACTCGTTATCGACATTGCCGGGGACGGTTCGATTCAGATGAACATCCAGGAACTGGCAACCGTAGCTATCTCCAACATACCGGTAAAAATCATCATCCTGAATAATCATTACCTTGGCATGGTCAGACAATGGCAGGAGTTTTTCTATGACAAGAATTACTCATACACCTGTCTACGCCGTGAGGAGGTATCTTCTAAGACCGGTCAGGGCAGTGAAGATAAAGGACCTCTTTTCGTACCGGACTTTGTAAAGCTTGCGGAGGCGTATGACATAGTGGGACTTCGGGTCGAGAAATCCGAAGACCTTGAACCTGCGCTCAAGAAAGCCTTTGAAACACCAAAAGCCGCCATTGTCGATTGCTTGATTGGTGAAGAGGAGAATGTATTCCCCATGATACCTGCAGGAGCAAGTGTAAAACAAATGATTGGAGGTATGGCTTAGATGCAACATATCATTTCTGCTCTGGTAGAGAATAAGTTCGGTGTTCTTGCCCACATTGCGGGACTCATTTCCAGCCGTGGATTCAATATTGACAGCCTCGCCGTGGGTAAGACGCAAGATCCTACCATCTCACGAATGACTATTGTGGTTACCGGTGACGACCGCGTCATCGAGCAAGTCAATAAACAGTTGAATAAGCTCATTGATGTTATCAAGGTTCAGGATATAACGAACGAGCGTCACGTCGAGCGTGAACTTGTGATGGCAAAGATAAATTGTACGCAAAAGAATCGCGCAGAAATAATACAAATTATCAATATTTTCAGCGCCCACGTGCTGGATTTCAAAAAAAAGAACTTGATTGTGGAGATTGCAGGTTCGCAGGATAAAATAAATGCGTTCCTTGACATGATGAAGGTGTTTGGAGTTCGCGAAATCTCGCGAACCGGCAGGATCGCACTCAGCATGGGCGATTGACTGGTGTTCTAAAAACATACCTCTTATCTTTTATATTGACACCTCGTAGGCAGTGGGGTTTACTTGAACAAAAGTTTTTTGTGATAAGCCATGAAAAAAACGAAAGATACATTTGCTTTGAGGATTTTAAACAAAGTGCCTTTCAAGACGCTTTTTGTAGCGGCTTTAATTGTGGCTGCATGGTTGTTTGTAAACCGTGACAAATTGATGGGATTCTGGGAAGCGTATCAAGTTAAAAATGCACAACAATCATTAGTGGCGAAACTCGAGTTCGAGCGTAACCAGATGGAGAAGCAACGCAAACTCCTCGAGCACACATCACTGGAGACAGAACGCCTGGTTCGTGAACAGTACAAGATGAAAAAACCCGGCGAAAAAATTATCATTCTCAAGTAATCTGGATCAGAGTACAATATCACATTAAAGCGCGAAGAAGGCTACCTTGTTTGTCCTGCAGCCGGAGCTCACCGTAAAGACATGGAAATCGGGAGTGAACTCTGCTTTCATCGGGGACATAAAGCACACAATGGACTGCAAGGAATTCTCCGCCCGTCGGTTTTTTTCGGATACTCTCGCCTGCTTTTTCCGGGCATTACCTCATAGCCTTTCAGGTGAAAAACTCGCGTACGTTCAAGTGCCGCCATAAAGTGGGAAAAATATGCATCGCGGAAAAAGTAGAGGATTATGCTCCAGTATCTATGCCGTCTTGCCCGTAAAGTTAAACTTCTCAATGCACAGAGCCGGAACAAATATGGCGCCGAGCACCCCCTCGCATAAACGAGATTCCTTTGCAAGCGCCTTCACGTTCATCAAGGAATCAAGGATGCTTTGAGTAAAACGCAGGTCAGTTATGGGATTGGTAATTTTCCCGTTCTCTATCAAGAAGGTGCCGTCGCGGGTCATGCCCGTGAGCACGGTCGAAACCGGTTCTACGACGTTGGTATAATGAAACCGCGTAACATAAATCCCGCGTTCTACGTCATTCATAATAGAGCTCAGCGATCTTCTGCCGGGTTTCATGACCATGTTGAGAGGCATGGGCCCGACAGTGTTGGGCGCTGGTAACGCATGACCGGTGTTTTTCGCACCGCGTTTCATGCCCGCTGTTCGTGAGTCATACACCACGTTGCGCGCAATTCCTTTATCTACAAGCACAACCTTTTCCTTTTTTACGCCTTCGTAGTCGAAGGGTAAACGAAGGGTGTTTTTATGAGCGCCGTCATCAACAATGTTGACCTGTTCATGTGCGATTTTCTTGCCTCGTTTTTTTGCCATGAACGAGCGCCCTTCGAGGAACGCCAGTGCGCCGAAACCCAGATACCCTAAATAACTTATCAACGTGGCGACGGCATAAGGTTCCAATATCACGGTGTAGGCGCCCGGTTGCACTGTCTTTTTTTTGCGTGCGGTAAGGAGCTTCGGTTTTATCTCCTCCACAATCTCCTCGGCATTGATATCGGTTGTGGCATTGCCGGTTCGAAACGTGAAGGCGGTAAGATTCTCGCGTTGAACGACCATATTGAGTTCCGCCGCACTGCTTATGCAGTAGGACCTGATCCCTTCCGAGTTTACAACGGCAAGTTCAGTCACGGAAGTCGAGAACGCGCCATTTGCCTCGGCTTTCATTTTTTCAATCGGCATAACCACTGAGGCGACCATATCGGCGCGATGTAGCGGTGAAATCCGGGCGGTCTCCTCGTCAAGCGCTCTGGTATCTATCAGGGAATTTTTCCCACGCGGAAACGAGGAAAAGTCTTTGTCTCTCTTCTGAAATCGCGTTATGTCCAGCGCCATATTTACGGCTGTCTTCAGTCCCTCTTTGTCTAAACGATCGGTAGTTGCGCTTCCAAGCCTCCCCTCTCGCGCAACCCTGATTTTTATCTCGTGGGTGGTTCGTACCATATTCTGGTGGATATAATTTTTCATAAATCGTGTAAGCCCTATACTTGAGCGGACAAAGACGAGTTCGGTCTGATCCGCGTCTGAATAATGGAGGATTCGTTCAAGGGAGTCGAAGACCTGTTGCGGCGAAATATTCATTTTTTTCATCCTTACTAATCAAATTTGACATTTTCCGCACTTATTGTATAGAATGCAGTATATTGTTCAACTTCGGATAATCAAGATAATAAATGGCACTGAGCGTAGAACAGCTTATCGGGTATAAGATTCCTGAGGAGATAATCGCCAGTTGGCGGCGGCGTAATGTGCACACACTCCTTCCTCTTCAGGCCGCCGCATTAACAGAAACTAATTACCTGAAAGGCGCCAACCTGGTGGTATTCGCCCCCACGTCCTCCGGCAAGACGTTCATAGCGGAAAGCGCGAGCGCACGGGTATTGACGGAGCAGCGTGAGGTGGTTTACCTCGTGCCGACGAGGGCGCTTGCCGAAGAAAAGGTCAAGGAGTTGAGACATCTTTTTGAGCCTCTTGGCTTTCGGGTTCTCGTAGCCACAAGTGAACGCCCCGAGACCGATCCCTTTGTCCAGCAGGGTAAGTTTGACCTGTTGGTTGCAGTGTATGAGAAAATGCGCGCCTATCTGGTTTCACATCCCGAGATGCTTTCCCGAATCGGCCTCATCGTTGCGGATGAACTGCACATGCTTGGGGACCCTTCGCGAGGGGATGTACTCGATATCGTGCTCAGCAAAATAAGGAGCGCGCCCTATAAGGTGCAAATTATCGGGTTGTCAGCCACACTTGCCGATGCGGCGTCCCTGGCGTCATGGCTGGATGCCGAACTTTTGAACTTTCCCAGGCGTCCCGTCGAGTTGCGGGAAGGTGTCTTTAATCTCGAAGACGGAATATTCTATTATCGATTGTTCAATTCACGGAGCGAAGGCAACGAGAAGCTGGCTGAACCACCCGGGTTTCCAGAAGGCGTCGAGCCGGAAGAGATATATCGTCAGGGTCTGCTACACCTTGTGCGGTATCTTGTTATGGAGCGCAAAGAACAGGTACTGGTATTCGTGCCGACCAGAGGTATGAGTCGGTCTCTGGCGCTTGAGCTCAGCCGCGATATCTCATTGCCTGCTGTCGATAGTCTGATTGAGCAGTTGAACATGTACGAAGAATCGTACAGCCGCAACGTACTCACCGAAACGTTAACCGCCGGTGTGGCGTTTCACAATGCAGATCTTACACGAGACCTGCGCGGTCTTATCGAGGAGGCCTATGACAGCGGTATGATAAGGGTATTGTTTTCCACAACCACCCTCGGTCAGGGGGTGAACCTTACCGGAAGAAATGTTATAAACGTGCACCAGATGGTAGCCACGGAAGAATGGAGTGGTGAGTACACGTTTGTACCCTTAACGCGTCAGCGGTTTTGCAATCAGGGTGGGAGAAGCGCACGATTCGCCCGTTCTAAAGAGTTCGGCAGGTCGATTCTTATTGCGATCAACCGTGCTGAGGCGGAACGGTTATTCGATTTTTATTTATGTGGTGATCTGGAAGGGACCGCGCCTCCTCTCGAAAACAAGAAACTCGAGAAGTACGTGGTAGACCTTGTCGCCACCGGTCCTTTTAATTCGAGAAAAAAGGTTATGGATTTTTTCTTTGAGACGTTCTCAGGTACACGCCATTGGCAGAGCGAGGCTCACAAAAAGAAGATCGCATCCCGGCTCAGCAGCGCCATAGAATATTGTTTGAATAAAGGTCTGATCACAGAAGATGAGACGGGCGCGCTCTCCTGCACCGGGGTAGGTGAGGTGATGGCTCTAAAGGGAATTCAACCTCTTACTGTCCTTCGGTTCTGCGAAAGGGTTGATGAATGGAGGGCACAGCGTCGAGTTCCCCATGACCTTGAGCTGCTCCTTGCCGTGTCGTTTACACCGGATGCCGCCGAGTTCCCTCTTTCCCTCAACCGGCAGGAACGAAACCTCAATCCTTATCTGTCTGAAATAAATAAACGGTTGGCGAGTGGAAACATTCCGCTTGATTCAATGAAGCGATTTCTGACATCGAAGAAAGGCATCAACAGCGGCGAGCTGCGTTCGCTAAAAAGGACGATTCTGCTTGCGGATTGGGTAATCACCGATATTCCGACAATTGAAATCGAGCATAAATATCATACCCTTGCGGGTACAATCAGGCGACTTGGACTCCACTATAACTGGTTGATGCAATCGCTCGCGGATATTGCCGGGACAATAGGCGGGGAGCGGGAGTTGATGATGCGTATTCATATTCTTGCCGAGAAGCTGGTGTACGGGACAGATGAAAAGGGACTGGGAATTGCCCGGCTCCGGGTGGACGGTATTTCACGAACATATATAGCGCGACTGGTACGAGAAGGATTCGATTCCGCAGAAGCAATCGCGTCTGTTGAGGATTGTTCTCTTTTGTCGCCATATCTCCCTCCCCATTTGGCGCAAGAACTTGTTTATGCCGCAAAGGCATTCCTCGAGATGAAACGACCGGTTAAACCCGTCAAAAAGCAAAAGACGGTCCCCGTTACAAAGTCACCTAAACCGGAAGGCGAACAAGGAGCGGCTCCGCCGGTGGTGAAACCGGCTCCTGGAAAGGAAAAAAGTGTCTCCTTGCCACGTCTCGTTATTGATACAGATGAACCTGGTATTATCACCATGGATGGCGAGCGAATCACTCTTACGCCTTTGCCATATCGTCTCTTGTTACTGCTTGCCGAGAGAGGCAAACGGGGAGCCACGTATCGTGAAATAGATGAAATCCTATGGCCCGATGCGAAGGTTGAGCAGCAACAGATAAGCGCTCACAAATCAACCCTTATAAAAGCCTTCGCGAAAGTGCTCGGGACACGGAAAGCAAAAAAACTAATTGAAACTCGCAGTGGTTTTGGGCTTATATTACTATTAGATTCTTGTGAAATAGAAATCAAGAAATCTTAACCTGAGCAGCCGCATTGGATAAGATATGTCAGTAATAGAATACACTGCGGGTGACAAAATAGGCGATTACATCGTTCAGAGCCAACTCGGCAAAGGCGGTATGTCGGTTGTATATAAAGGGCATGATGAAGAGGCCGACATTGACGTTGCCATCAAAGTACTCCATCCAAATCTTTTGACCGACACGGATGCCATCCAGCGTTTTGAACGCGAGATGGAAGCGGTTTCCAGGATTAAACACCGAAATATCGCTCAGGTATTTTCATGCAGCAGGACAGAAGAGAATGTCCCGTTCCTTGTCATGGAATACATCGATGGGCACAATTTCGCGCAACTCATACAAAGCAAAGCCGATTTCTCACTCACTGAAATCACCGGATTTATGATTCAAGCCGTGGAAGGATTCCGCGCTGCGTTTGATCAGAAGATCATTCATCGCGATATTAAACCGCAGAATCTGATGTTGAATTATCAGGACGTGGTAAAAATCCTGGATTTCGGTATGGCAAAAGTAATCGGCGCAGACGGGCATAAGAGCGTTGAAGGAACCATCATCGGTACACCTTATTACATGAGTCCGGAAATGGCGGCGGGACGCCCCATTGATCATCGCGGTGATATTTATTCATTGGGCGCTTCATTTTATCATATACTTGCGCGGCGTACCCTCTTCGATGGCGATACTCCCCTTGGAATTATGCTTAAACAATCAACTGCTCAACCTCAGCCCTTGTATATCCATAATCCGCGTGTCACCCAGGGACTCTGGGAAATTATTGAACGAATGCTCCAAAAGGATCCGAATGATCGGTATCAGAACTATGACGAACTGCTCAGCGATCTGAGGCAGGAGCAGCTGGCTATAAAGAATAAGGAGAAGAGGGAGACCGAGTATTCACGTCAATCTGAGATGGCATTTCCCATCCAGACGTCTGCTTTTGAGTCAGCCCCTCGCACCTTACATCAGGATGCGCCCGGCGTTATACCTTCCACATCGTCGGGCTCCCCACTTATCGAGGAAGATCGACGTAAACGCGCAATGCAGGTTGACGTTGATAAGATACATAGGAGCAATGTGGGCATGGTCATCCTTATTCTTTCCTTTATTGTGGTGATAGGTGGGATTGGTCTGCTGATTCGGAGCTTTTATGGACAGGGATTGTCTGCGTCGGACGGGGGGTCAGGAAATATCATGGGGAAGATTATGAGCGGGTTTAATCCCGCCAACTGGTTTGCTAAAAAAGACGTTGAAGAAGGGGATGATTACGACCGCGGTGTAATAACATATGACCGTATGAAGGCGCTTCAACAGGCTATCATATTATATGAATCTGAGAAGAACATCGCCATTGAGAACCTCGGCGACATTACAGAGAATAGATTTACCACCTCAGAGAGTTTACGCGACGGCTGGGGAAACGAAATAGTATATATAGCGAGTCAGCGGACGTTGATTGCTCCCGGAAAAGATGGAATAGAAGATACCGAGGATGATTTCGTTCTTGGCAGCGAAGGGCGCTTTATTAACCTCCCGCCCGAATTCGTCCGCGAGACTCTCGAAAGGGAAAGCCGCACTTCCGTAGTTAACCCTTGAGAAGGAAAATGCTTGACTCTTTCTATCAATATACAAATAAATATTCTTACGTTTCAACCATAAAAAAAGGGGAATAAAATGAATAAGTTCTTTTTAGCCGTTTTTATAGTATGTGTGTTTCTTGTCCCTGTATTGACCCAGGCACAGGCACCGGAGTTTGTTTTTTTCTACGTGTCACCAAATGGTGATGACAACAACGAAGGGACGACACAATCGGAGGCGCTCCGTCACATACAAGCCGCGATTGATAAAGCCATTGCATTAACTCCAATCGGATTTGATTGCCATATCTTTGTAAAGCCGGGATTCTATGCCGAAAATATTGCACTCGACCAGAGAAGGCATCTCTACGGCGGTGTCGACTTTCCGGAGAATGAAATTGACCCCGAGTCTACGGACCCTCAAGAATGTTTTGATCCGGTAGGGGAAGAATACGTCATTGCTGAGGGGGAAATATTCAGACCGAATCCTCTTAAAGAATGGGGCGGGACATCTACAATTTTTGGCGACTCTTCAGCCCCCGTCATCCGGATGCGCGCTCAAGCCGATGACCTTGCGGATGGAATATCCAACTTTATAACCAATTTTGAAATCGCCGGCGGCAACACCGGCGTCCTTTGCGACGATATTTTTTCACCATTCCTAAGGTTATCTACTATCACCCTCTGCACCGGCATAGGGTTAGATGCAACCTATTCTTCACCCATTGTCGATAGATGCACTATAACTGAATGCTTGGGGCATGGCGTCTATATTCAAGACGATCCCATGGCATTGCCTATGCCGTTTCCAGCCAACCCTTCTTTTATCTCCTGTGATATAAGCGAGAACGGCGGTTCGGGGATATATGCCTTGTCTACCACGTGGCAAGGAATTCTCATGGATAGCAATGTATCAAAAAACACCTTTTATGGAGTCTACATGTCCGGTTCCAAACCTTCTATCACGGGTTGCGATATGAACGAAAACGGCTATGATGGATTGCGTGTCGAGAATGATGGTGATCCCATCGTTACCTCATGTCTCATAAACCTCAACAATGGTAATGGAGTCGTAATCGGCACTGATTGCGCCGCCACCATTGAAGGAAATCAGATCGACCAGAATACGAGCTCCGGAATGTTTCTAAACTATTGTACCGGTCCCGAGATAAATTTCAACAGTATCAGTTATAATGAATCGTACGGGATAAAAACAGCAGGCGATGCAACCGCAGTCTGCAACTCGAATGTCCTCTGGTACAATAAAAAAGTCGGGATACAAATAAACCGATTTTCCTCTTTGACATTACGGAATAATGACGTCTTGTACAATAACGGAGCCGGAGTAGAAGTGAGCCATGAAGCCAACCTCGTACTGGAAACATTGAACGTCATTGGTGGGAATGAAGGAGAAGGTGTGCTCCTTATGGATCAGGCTGTCGCTGCATTCCGCGATCGTAACATCATTTTCAGCAACGCCTTCAACGGAATAAAAGCGATTGACGATGCTCAAGCCTGGATCGAACAGGGTCTTATTTATAGCAATGGTAAGAATGGCGTATTGTGTTCCAACGATGCAAAGCTGACACTCGAGAACAACGTCCTGTGCCATAACAATTTAAGCGGTGTGTTTATCGAAACACCCGGTGGCATCTGGCTTCGCAACAATATACTCGCCCATAACGGACAATATGGACTGACGGAAAGTTCCAACAATAGCGATCCGTCACAGGTCTGGAATAATTGTTTTTATGATAATTTCGAAGGTAATTATCTGGACGAAAAAATTTATGTGTATGAAACCGCGTCCGACATAAATACGAAAGTCCAGAACGCTGCTGATAATATTGTGGATGACCCGAAGTTTGTAAAATGGGGCAACTTCAGCATGACCAATCCCATCTATGTCGATTCCGCGTATGACGGCGCTACACCCGACGGCTCTATTGATCATCCATTCCGTTTTATACTCGAGGCTCTTGTTCAACATAATTATCATCTCACAGGCGGTTCTCCCTGTATAGGAGCAGGGATCGGTGGAAAGGATATAGGCGCATATCCCGACGGTGAGGATCCGTACCCCTCGGAAGGCTCCCAACGTGTCAAAATCATAGTCATCCCCAATCCTCTCCCGTATGAAGAGGTTAATCTGATTATTCCTGACGGTGTGACACTCGAAGGCAACGAAACAAAAATCAGGGGCGCCGAGGGCTCCAACATCTTCTATCTACTCGGCTCGGCGGTGGTGCGGGGTTTCGTCATGACTGAGGGCGATATCGCCGTCGTGTGCAACGCCAACAGCCTCGGTGCCGTAGATGACTGTAGCATCTCAAACACGTATTTTGCTGGTGTCTTTCTGTATCGTTCTTACGCCACTGTTCAAAACTCGACCATCAGTATGAACGAGAGATATGGCATTCGATGTTATGGAGGCGATCCCATCATTGCGGGAAACACAATAAAACAAAATATAATGGAGGGCATTTTCTGCGAGTACAATTCACATCCTTTTATCCTTGCCAATGAAGTGAGCATGAACGAAGCCTGCGGAATAAAACTTGCCAATCAGTGTTCACCCGTAATTGATAATAACACAATCCGTGGCAATTCAGATTCTGGGATCTTGATGGATAACAAGTGTCACCCGCTTATACGCTCGAATTTGATCGAGTTGCAAATCTACGACGGAATTTCAATCAGTCTCAATTCTTCTCCACAAGTAATCAAGAACACGATAAAGGGTAACCTCGGTATGGGTGTGTACGTCCGCGATAATTCCCATCCTACTATCCAAAAGAATAATATTTACGACAACGCATGGGATGGCATTATGTGCGAATATGGTTGTGTGGTCTCCATAGCGAACAACATGATATGGAACAACAGCGATGACGCCATCAGCCTTCTTTTTGAGTCGAATGGTTTCGTGTATAACAACACTCTTCTTGATAGTTTTAACAACGGTATTTTCATACGAAGCGCCTCGCCCTATCTTAAGAACAACCTCATAAAGGGTAACTTCATAGGGATTTACGAATACGATAATTTAAGCGACCCTGCCGTCTTTTCTTATAATTACCTCGATGACCATACCTACTCCGATTATTTCGATGATGGACAGTTCTTCTACACTTTTCCGGGTCATGATCTCAACACTGTGGTCAACAACATGGGAGGCGAGGTGATGGGCAATATTTATGGAGAAGCAGCATTGCGCGACCCCGCAAACGCTAATTTTCGCCTTAATCCAACTTCTATATGTATAGATGCCGGCGGTAACGTCCCGGGTGTTGATGAAGATTTTGAAGGTGAACCCCGTCCCTTTGACTTTACCCCTGAAGTACGGGGCGACGGCTCGGATTATGATATCGGCGCCGATGAATTCTACACAGGCACTGTTATCGGGTTTCCCTTTTTCTCCGGCACGGAAGGGTGGACGTTCGCCGGAAAAATCACACCCTACGATGAGCCTATGGACTATTTTACTGGTAAACCCGGCTTGTCCCCTGCAGGCTCTGATTTCTGCTACTCCTACTGGCAAAGCATCCCGTTCGCCATTCAGGACGGCAAAGTGTATGACGCTGAATGGAGCGTGGGGAGCAGCGTGTGGAATCCTGATAATACCGTCCAGTTCCGGCTTAGGGTCAACCAGCTCGGGAGCTGGCAGGCGTGGGATCGAATCGTAAATAGTTTCAACGCCCAGGCGCCCTCGGTCGAAGAGTCTAAAAAGTATCACCTCTATTTTGATCCCAATGTCACCGATGCCTCGGACCAGTCGGCGCAGCTCAGTTTTGATATCATGAGCTTCGATATGGCTGACGACACCTATTCATGGTTATTCCTCGAAGAAGTCCGTGTTGAGACAGTTGAGGCGACCGCAGGAGCACAAATAGTCTCGTATAGTTTTGATTCAGGTGCTGAAGGCTGGAACTACAGTGGCGCCGTTCCTCCTTACGACGAACCAACAACCAGCACCCTGGACAGTCGGCTCGGCTTGAATCCCGACGGCTCCTCGAACTGCTTTGCTTATTGGTTCAGTCCGGACATCTCCATCGAGGCGGGAAAAAACTATCGCGCGACATTCGGCATCTCAAGTAGCGTTCTTATTCCCGACGACTCACCTCAGCTTCGGGTAAGGGTGAACCAGAAAGGCGCATGGCAGGCGTGGAACCGTATCGTCAACAGCAACAACAGCCAAGGACCTTTGAGCGATCCTGTGAAAACCTATCAAATCATCCTTGATCCTGCGGTTACCGGTCCAGCAGCGGATGATATCCTTAACCTTTCCTTTGATATCATGAGTTTTGATGCAGCTGATGATACATCCGCATGGCTATATCTAAACGAGGCTTTAGTGGAAGAGATCACGCTAACACCGTAAGAGGCGTTATTGGTCAGATAAGTCCTCTTAATTAATCAGGGTTGCCGTATGAGGAGAGCAATCTGTTCTTCTTCAGGTACGTTTCTGAGTTCGAGGGAAGCCAGTGCGCGTATCTGATCCGGTTCGACAAGCCCGGAGAGATCGATGATTCGCCCCCGATAAGTTATGAAGACGCCGGGAATCTCACGACCTGCATCCCCGTAAATCGTAAAATGTTCTATAAAGTCCTTGAGCAGCTGATCCAGATCGGCTTTTTTGCACGATGTTGCCTCTCCGTTCCCTATCTGCAATCTGATCACACCGTTGCGATCTATCACCCGAATCTGGTTCTGTTGATGTTTTACTATGCCGAAAAGTTTAGATACAAAGGTCTTTGCTCGATAGACCACGAGATTTGAAATCTCGGTTACTTTTTCCAATTTTACCAGGCGCGTCTTCACCGACTGTTTAACCATATCCTCCAACTGAATGTCGCTGAGGCGTTCTCCTCCGAGTTCCTGGGAGCGCATTTCAGTGGAACCGGTGGCGACCGCACGAACGATGTTCTTTTGGGGATCGACTTCTATCTGGACTTCAATGGTATCCGGTGCGGCTCCCATCTTCGCAACGGATTCCTCCGCGTCTTTACGGATTTTGAGTATATCGTTCTCCGTGGGATTGATTATGGTTTTTTCAATGGTATCACGCACCATGGCGAGGGCGACCCCTATGGCGGAAATGACTTCTGCATTCGGTGCAATCTTGAATGGCAGGTTCATGATGTTCGCCGTGTAGGGGACAATAGCGTAAGCGCCGCCGCCACCGCCGCTCAGCGTCAGCAAATCTTCGTCCAACTTGTAATCGTTTATCAGGTCGTCAACCACATGCGCAACTTTGGGCGTGGCATGGCGTAATATCTCATCAGCGACTTTGCGGGGTTCATGGACTTCCATTGCCTCACCGAGTGCGTTGAACGCAGCCTTGATAGAGTCCTGATTGCCGAAGCCATAACTTTCTTCAGGGACCAGCCCAAGCAGATTCGCTGCACAGGTAGTAGTGATGGTAACTTTGCCTCCATCGGGAAGATCGAGCGAAACATAGTCGTCCGGGTCGCCGGGACGTGGTTCGATAAGCTCGAGCGTGATGGTATCATCCGGGTCTATAGAACTGAACGCAGCATAACTCAACTGTGCAATATGTGCACTGCGTGGTCCTACATCTACGATCTTCTTATGTTTGAGGCGTGGAATAGAACCGCCTGCCACTCCCACGGTTCGTACATCGAGTGTGCGTAAATACAGCCGGTGCCCGCCTACCGTCGCGCTTTGTACCAGGGCTTTTCCGTTACGGATTGCGGAAATATCCGTGCTGGTGCCGCCCACCTCAATAAAAATACCGTCAGTGATATGAACGTACATGAGAGCGGCGGCGACGCCCGCTGCAGGACCGCTGAGCATGGTAAGAATGGGACGCCGACGCATCTCCTGGATGTCCATGATGCCCCCGTCTGAACGCATGATCATCAAGGGCGCGTTTATTCCGGCTTCTCGCACACTCTTTTCCGTCATGTTTGCTGTTTCCATCATACGGGGTAGCATACTCGCGTTGACTGCCGCAGTTCGCGTCCTGATTCTCAATCCGAACAATTGGGAAATCTCGTGGGTGTTTACCGCAAGCAGGTCCATTTTATGGCATATATCGACTACGGCGTCTTCATTGGCAGGATTCTCAACGCTGAAGACTTCCGATGCGACAATGACTTGCGCACCCTCTTCAGAGAGTTCCTGGATGAGACGCGCTGCTTTATCGCGGTCGAATCCACCCGAGGTATCAAGGAACCGATGCGAGGTCTTGAGAAACTTTCCGGGAGCCAGTTCGATTTTGCCGATATCGGTTTCTGATTTTGCCCGTCCTTTCTCGACGCCGCTTCCCATACCGAGTATGCCGACAGCGGCTACATCGCCTTCGAGAAGTGCGTTAGTCGCTTGCGTTGTGCTGTGAGCGATTAGGATGACCTCAGCCGGCTCGATGCGCGCATGCCCAAGCAGCTCATGAAGTGAATCGATGATTCCGCGGGCAACACCGTTAGGGTGAGTATGGGTGGTCGGGACTTTCGATGTTCCGACCAGAGAAAAGTCAGCCGCGTTTATAGCTACGGCATGCGTGAAGGTGCCGCCGACATCAATTCCTATTCTTATTCTTCGTTCTGCCATTTTTGTCGAAACGTCTCCATCTTCTCTCATTATGAATCTTTTTTTCTTCTTTGTTCTTATCAGGCTTTCTTACTGGATTTGCGAATTACCGGATTTGGCTGGAGTACCTCGTTCTCTACTTCCTGACCCTCTATCAATTGTAGTATCTTCTCTCCTGCCTTCACGCCGATTTCGTATTTCGGTTGGGCTATGCTGGATAACGGGACTTCGGAAAACGAGGTGAAAAAGAGGTCGTCGAATCCTATCACGGCTATATCGTCCGGCACCCTCAAGTTACGCTCACGAATAGCGTGTACAGCGCCCACAGCGACTATATCACTACAGGCGAAAATCGCTGTCGGCATGGGTTCATGCTCGAGAAGTTGAAGCGTTTTTTTGTACCCGTCTTCAAAGTTAAAATGCGAGGTCTTGATAAGTGATTTGTAAACCGGAACGCCAGCTTTACGAAGCCCGTCGATGAATCCTTTTCGACGCTCCGTACTTATTGTTAGATTTCGAGGACCGGCCAAATGGGCGATGATCCGGTGTCCCTGTTCCATCAGATGTTGTGCCGCAAGATACCCGCCACGGTAATTATCTACTATCACGTAATGCGTTCCATTCAAGGGGAGACGATTGAGTATACATAAAGTCGGGACGTTATGTTTGAACAAGGTCTTCCACAACTTTAAATTATGTGAGCCGGGTACAGGCTCTGCGATAATTCCATCAACTCGTTTCTGCTTGAGCAGGTTAAGATAATGCTCTTCTCGTTTCGGATTGCTGTCCGTAGCGCACAATATTACGCTGTAATAATGTTTGCTTACCACGTCCTCGATTCCTTGAATAATTTCCGGGAAAAACGAGGACATAATATCGGTAATTACTACACCGATAAGGTGGGTACGCTTGTGCACCATGGCGCGGGCAATGATGTTCGGGCGGTAATCCATCTTTCGTGCCAGCGCTTTTGCCCTCTTCTTCGTTTCACTGCTTATACGCGGATGATCGTTGAGCGCCATCGATACCGTTGACGGCGCTAAATTCAAGGCACGCGCTAAATCCTTAAGTGTGATATGTTCACTTTCGGGTGACAATTACGTTTGTCCGGATAGTAAAAACACGGCATGGTTTGGGCATGCACCTTAATTTCTTCTCTGACCAGAGGGTTGTTAGTGTCGTGAAATGCCCTTTTCTTTATTGAGGAGGCTGCATCATGCCTTCGAACTGTTTCTGCATCTCCTGTAACTTCGTTTGGAATTCCTCTATTTCTTCGTTGGTAAGTTCAAGAACCAATATCGCCCTGTTTCCGTCGGCCTTTATGAGAATGTTGTCGAAAATGATGTTGAATGCATCGTTGCCCGCCATGAACATACCGATTAATCCCTTCGCTTGATTCAATAAGCCCTGGACAGCGTTTTTTACCTCTTCAGCGCTCTCCGCCGAGCTGCAAATTGTTCCGATCTCGGTGTATGAAATATCTTCACCGGTCTGACGACTGAAGAAATAGAACGATTTGATGTTGCCGAGAAATTGAACGTTGGGGTCCTCGCCTAAATTTTCCAGTACCGAAGGAGGTACATTTCCTGCAAGCCAGAAGGGTGAACTCTTGTCTACGATGCCAAGCACTTCTCGTAAGGTGTTATCTTCGAGCACCGAGGTTAAAGGATTCTCGAATCGATCGATTGAATTCTGAAAAAGCTGAAGCTCGGTTCCGCCAAGTATGAATTGACTATGGGGAAAGGCGAGATAAAGATTTTTCTTTTCGAGCAAGGTCTTGTAGTAAGTAATGTTTTTATAAGAATCTTCTTCAACGGGATTCGGCGCCTCTTCTTTAAGAGTGGCAATGATACGTTCCTGGTCGAAATTCCCTTTGCCCATAATGAGAACATTTGCGTCTTCAGGTGAGATAAAATAGACCGCCGCCACGACTTTGTCGATATCCTTGAAAGGATCGAGACCCACGGTTTCTTTAATCTTATCCATTTGTTCTTTGAACTGAGGATTGTCCTGAATCATGTTATCATACTCTTTGACGGCTTCACCGGTACGGGTTTCCTCGATATCATAAGAACCCACGAGCATTGCGCCCGGAGGGAAAACCGATAAAGGCTTCTCTTCATAAAGAGGTTTTGCGGCTTTCTCCTCCTCTCTTGCACAACCTACCAGGAGTGTCATCAATATTATGAAGACACCTAAACTTGCAATAACGAGCATTGCTTTTTTGTGATGTTGACTCTTCATTTTTTCCCCTTTCACATAACTTGGATTTTATTGAAAGAACCTTTTTAAACTTATCATTCCTGATGGTCAATAACATTTTCACTCTTTTGTTGTTCACCTTTAAAAGCAGCGGGCTCTTTAGAAGCATTATTATCAAAGATAGTGGAAAGTTGCAACGCGTCGCAGGTCGTGCAATTATAACATCTTATACATTCAGGTGAATCGTAATCCTTAAAAGGCTCGATATCCACGGGACACATCGGCCGACACAGGTTGCAGCGGGGACATTCCTTTTTTTTGAGCGAAATTTTAATACCGCTTATGGCGTTGAATATGCCAAATATCGCACCCAGAGGACAGAGGACGCAGCAGAAGAATCGCTTTACGGTTATAATAGCAATGAGCAAGATGATGAGGAAGAATATTTTCCACACGAAGAGCCAACCCTTGAACTTCACAAAACCCTGCGAGTGGCTGTTATACCATGTCTGCCACTTTTGGATAGGCTCCGGCTGGTACAGGGGAGGCAAGGCCGGTGAGTAGCCGAAATCTTGTTGTGTAATGCTCTGTAACCGAGAGAACGCCTCCTCGCGCTCTTCATACTCTTCACTCTCCAGCAGTTCGATTGATCTGCGCACGCTTTCACGGACTGAGGTATCGTATAACATCATCCGGACGTTAGGGTCTGCCACCACAGTCGGGATGCCGCCCTCGAGTGTCCCTGCAGGGCAAACAAGCTTACAAAACCAGGGTTGTCTTACACTATCCCGTGAAAAAGACAAATGATGGCTTCCTTCCTCATCGGTTGTTACTCCCAGGGTCAATGGTAAGACGATAACAAAAACAACGAGAATCACATATTTGATACCTCTGGTCCAAACCGGGATTGTCATTTTCTTTGTGGGGATTTTATACAGGATTTCCTGGAGAAACCCAAACGGGCACAACCACCCGCAGGTTGCCCTTCCCACCAAAACACCCGTTAATAAGATTACGCCAAGCGCATAAAACGGAACCGCACCAATGGTGAAAAAATGCTGAATGGTTCCTATCGGACATGCGCCGACCGCAGCCGGACATGCATAACAATTGAGCACCGGGACGCAGATCATTTTTAACGGTCCCTGGTATAGACCGAACACCAGGAGTACTTTCCAGTAAGAGTTGAGCAGAATGGTACTGGCTGCTTGTACCACTGCACGGAATTTTCCTATGCCACGCTTTGTTATCATGATTGTTACCGTGAATAACGGTGCTACTCAATCCCCATACAGCTCAGACATAGCGCGGATGCGTTTTCTCGCGTTTCTTTCAACTCATAGTGCTCTACGACTTCATCAAGCCTCTCGATTTTCTTCTCGCGTGTTATTCCGTGTATAATCATGAGAAGGCTTATGATCAGAGCTACCATGAACACAATCTGTTTCAGCTGTTTTGGCATTTGTAACGGACACTTCCTTTAACATTGAATCTTGAGTGTCAGGATCTCCGATGGATTGAACTTCATCTCGAGTCTCCCGTTATTAACTTCTAATGGGCGGGAAATTTTTTCCCGGAGATCGACGCGCTCGACTTCTTTTATCGGCAAATTAAAGTGTATCTTACTTATTATGCTTTCCTGTGAAGCGTTCCACAACCGGAGGATATATCCTTTCCCGTCTTCGGCTTGTTTTAAAGCGGCAAGGTGAATGTGCGCTGCCGGATCGATATCGAGGAACGAATATTCAGCGGGCAGGTCGCCCTCTTTTTTCAGCGTCCCCTGGAGTATTTTGAGCGGCGCCTTGAACATATAGGCGTGTCTTAAGATTTCCGCTTCCTGCCAGCCGCCTTTATGGGGATAGAGCGCATAATGAAACTCGATCTCTCCCGGCACATGGCTCCCTTCATATTGTGCCAGTTCTGATGGAGTCATCTTTTCATTCGCTGTCATGTAAGAACGGTGCGTCCGGAGCAAGGTTACCGCGAGTGTCCGGCGAGCGTCGTCAATAACTTCGTATTCCCTGATGCCTCGGTTCAAAAACGCAAAGCCGGTTTCCCCGTCACTTATGTCTACGAAATTCTGCATGGGTTGATAGGGGAAGAATGGTTCGAAGTTATCGCCCGTATCCTGCCATATCAATGAACGTTTCTCGACGGCAAATGCGCTCTCCGCACTGGAAAAGTCCGTCCTGATATCCGTGGGAAAGTTCACTCGAACACGATGATCACGCGCACGATTATTTATTTTTGTTACTATATCAATACGCTTACTTCCTTTTGTTAAACTCACCAAGGAGGTAATATCAAGGGTTTCAAGGTGATGACTTCGGTCGCGCCCGTCAAAGTCGGCTTCTGCAGGTACTTTCATTGCAATCTCTATCTTAATAGTTCCCCGTAATGGATTTGACTCCACCACAGTGATTCCCGCATGCACACCTTTTGAACTTACGGTAAAATCGCGGACAGGTTTTCGCGTAATATGGGCATGTCCTACTTCCCCGCTATCTGTAAAATAATGCAGGTCTTTGAATGTCTTACCTGATTCCTTGTGCAACAGGTTAAACGTTCCGTTTGGATTCACGCTGAGCTTGAGAAATTGATTCTCGAGGCAAGTGTCGGGTGTGGCGATAAGTGCTCGGTCGCCTACGGGCTCCGGATTCGGGACATAACGCGGCTCTCTCAGCCGTATCACGTACGAACTATAACCCATCGGCGGTGTCTTCACAGGTATTACGATATAATGGCGCTTTGACGGAAACGTAATGGCATTCGTGTCAAGCTCACGTTCGCATCTCATATCTATCTCTTCCGACCAGACTACCTCGTAGGGAATCTCATTTCCATTGATATCGAAAATGTCAAAGTAGGGCAGCTTCAAATCAAGGGGAATATCAACGATAGCGGGCACTATTTCTTCCCGGTGATAGGAAAGGGTGTTGAAGAAAGTCAAGGTTAAGTCGCCCTGCGTGGTTGCGTTGAACGAAATCCTGCGCCATAAAGATTCAAGTGACCGGCGGGTTATCTCCTCGCTTATCATCCGTGTCTCCGAAAAACGATAGACCATATCTTTATGAGCCTGCTCGATGGCTGACCCGCAAATGCTGTCGTGGGCATGATTTTGCAATAAAGATTTCCATGCCGTCTCGAGGTTTAAATTTGGATACCGCGCACCGTAGATACTTGCCAGACTTGCCAGGGGTTCGGCAAAGTAAATAAGATCGGTCTCCGCTCGTTCATTGAGCAGTTTTATGTTTACGCGGGACGATAGCACCGCACCGAGTAACGCATTGAACCCGATCTCGACCGCAGTACGGCGAATTTCTCCCTTCACTACGTTCAATTTTGACTTATCCAGCTCCTCAAGAATCTCTTCATAATATTTGTCGAGGCTGTTCTGTTTGAACCAGCTCTCGGATTGAACCGCATTTATGGCATCTATCATCCGTGCAATCAACTCAAAGGGTTTCTGATTGTCTTCCATGTTCAAGCCAAGGATGTGAGAGCCGATTGCGTCCGCTTCACTCACCTCCATAAAGTATCGGTATGCCTGTTTCAACGACTCAGTATCCCTGTTGAATTGGTACTTTTCGTTCATGAGGTGGAAATCCTGCTGATAGCCGGATTCATCTGCAGGATGTACCGGTTGCTCTTCCGGATTGAAATGGTATTCGAGGTTTTTGGGCTGCTTGTTGAGCACCAACGGCTGATGTACATAGAAGAACCAGTTTGTGCGCGTGACAATATCGAAACAGCGAAACGCCAGAATCTGCGAGCCATCCGCACCCTCCCATTTGAAACAGGGCGGCATATATTTATTCGCACCGCGATAGAACATGATTGTCTCTATTCCGAATCCCCGGTATATTTGCGGAAGCTGTGACGTCTGCCCATAGGAGGTCGCGGTATAGCCGAACTTCATGCAGCCGCCCCCTCGAGCACCGACTCTTTGTCCGATCAAGAGGTTCCTTATTATGGCTTCCGGTGCAACAATGAACATGTCCGGCAATGTGTAAAAATTTACCAGATGGATTTTGCCCTTTTCGATTAAGCGTTTCAGGCGGTTCATGTTTTCCGGACGCACCGACTCATAATCCTCGAGGATCACGGTGCCTCCATCCAGAAGGAAATATTCGTAATCGGGATTTTTTTCCATAAGGTCTATCAAATTATCCAG
>CAZSMK010000024.1:0-40833 GCA_964608095.1 uncultured Candidatus Sumerlaeota bacterium
TCGGTATCTTACAACAATAATGAGCACAACATTCAATCTTAAAACCGATTGTTTAGTCTAATTGTTTCCCGCAAAACTCCTATTTCGCGAATCTCTCCGCGCAAGCCTTGGATTGCGCGTAATCCCGGACTGCGCACAGTCCTGAATTGCGCGCTGATGTTCTTCCGGGATTATGCCGAAAGATTATGGGCAATCCGTGTTCTATAGGACTGATCGGGGGGAGCAGTCGGATAGGACAGATAAGGAGAGATGGGTAATCCGTGGGGAGAGTTCACCTGCTCATGGTGCGGCTGTTAAAAAAGCGTCCATTTCCTGTTGTGTCGGCAGCGCGGGTATGGCGCCGGGTTTTGTACACGCAAGCGCGCCCGCTGCGTTTGCGTTCCGGACGATCGAGAACAACTCGTCGTGGGAGAGCTCCGCCGGTCGCCGTCCCTGCTCGAGGTGTTCAAGCAAACGTACAAGGAGTGCAGCGACAAACGCGTCACCTGCTCCCGTGGTTTCGACCACCTGTACCCGGTATCCGTTCACATATCGTCCCCCTTTCGGTGTGGCGAAGTACGCTCCCCTCTCACCGCGGGATACTACGACCAATCCGACGCCTTCCTTAAAAAGTGTCGCGGCGCCTTGCTCGAGGTCCGGTGTACCTGTGACGAGCTCCCATTCCTCTTCGCTGATCTTGACCATATCAACCTTATCTATGACGGAGCGGATTTGTTGCCGGGCTAATTCTTTCGACGACCAGAGGTCTTTTCGATAGTTTGGGTCGTAGGAGACAAAGAGATTATGGCGGCGTGCAAACTCGAGCGCCTCGAGGGTAGCGGCTCGCGGTTTCTCGTCGATCAGGCTAATCGAGCCGAAATGAAAGATTCGTGCTGTGCTGATATATTCTTCACTGATATCGTCGGGTGAGAGAAACATATCCGCGCCGGGATGCCGGTAAAAGACAATCTCTTTTGCCTGGTCAGGACGGACTGCGATGAATGCGAGGGTGGTGCGCGCCTTCCTGCTTTCGGTCAAATAAGTGGTGTCGACCTTCTCCTGCTCGAGACAATGGCGCAGGAACCTTCCGAAATGATCCGCGCCCACACAACCTATAAAGCCGCTTGATTTCCCAAGACGTGAGATGCCGACCGCGACATTGGCAGGTGCGCCGCCCGGTGCTCTCAGAAATCCCGGTGTCTCTTCGAGTGTCGCACCCTCTTTGGATGCGACCATATCGATCAACAATTCTCCAAGACAGACAATATCAGGCATAATCAACAATCCTTTTTTATTCTCGCCGCTGTTCATTAACTATTATCGCGAACGATGAAGTATACGATTCAAGAGACTCGATGACTATTATTTTCTTGCGGCTGAAAATGATGGCAGCGAAGGCAGTGATTGCAGGGATTGCAGAAATATGATGCACCCTCAGGACATCGGGGAGAAAAAAGACGAAGCCTTAATCCTCAACGATGATGCCAAAAAAATTCTTGTAAAATTCCGGCAAATATTTATAGAATGATAAGTCTTAACCTGGAAGAAGAAGAAAGGAGATGCAGGATATGTACAAAGAATATCCCAAGGCTGTTATTCTTAAAGACGGAACCGAGGTTTTATTGCGGCTGTTGACAAAGGACGATAACGAATTGTTGTACAAATTCTTCAACCAACTTCCCAAAGAAGACCGTCTATTTCTCAAGGAAGATGTGACCGATCCAGACGTAATCGGTCGCTGGATAGAGAACCTTGATTATGACAAGGTGTTGCCCTTGATAGCGGAAAAAGATGGAGAGATCGTGGCGGATGCGACACTCCATCGCGATGCGTACGGCTGGGAAAAACATATCGGCGAGGTGCGAGTGGTGGTGGCGCGTGAGCTTCAGAGAAAAGGGCTGGGCGCTATCATGGTGCAACAGTTGTTTCACCATGCGCTTCGGCGCGGTCTGGATAAACTCCAGGTGCTCGTTATGGAGAATCAAATCGCCGCAATTAAGGCATTCAGGCGAGTCGGATTTAAAAAAGAAGCCGAGCTCAAAGATCATGTCATTGATCTGCAAGGTAAAAAACATAACCTCATCATAATGACCAACAACGTCCGCAACCTTGTATCGAAAATTGACGACCTCATAAAATCGCTCGAACTTAAAATCGAGAACAGGATTTCATAGACCTATTATCTAAATGCAGAAATCAAAAGGAATAATTTTTTACAGAGTGTTACACACTGACAAGGCAGGGACAGAGGAATGTCCTTCTTTGTCTAACCCGTCTTATATGACTTATCCGTTTTTTTGTTCAAATATAGGAGCACATTGCGTTTATCGGACACTAAAATGACTGAACTTTTTTCCTCTTCAATTTCGTGAAGTGCTTGATTGTGACTTTTTCTTACATGTTAAGATTGACTCCTAAAACCGTGTGATACTATGATATTTTTCAAACCTTAAATATGGAGAAATAAATGAGTATTTTGCAAAAAAATGGTATGCCTCTTATCCTTGTTTTTCTTCTGATTCTTAGCAGCGCCGTAAGTCAACAAGTCATCTATTCAGAGGATTTTGAAGGGGGAGCGGGGACACGTATAGGAAAGATAAAGCGCTATCCAATGGCGCCTGAGATCGTTCGATCAGATTCGACGTTTCCGGATGCGTTCCCACCGCCTTCAGGACGTTATGCTGTTCGTGCCCAGGACAGCGCACACCAATTCTACGGTCTTGGTTCCGTGGTGGCAGGTCCCGTGATCGATCTCAACAATACGTCGCAACAATACGTCGCTATCGAGGCAAAACTCTATGTTGCTCCCTCTGAACGGTTCGATGCAAATAACGTCGCCCTGATTGCCATCAACGATGTGGGATCGGTTGAAACATATTACAGGTTTGGTTACGGCAACTCGAATGTCTACTTTCATTATTTTTATGGAGCTGATTTTACCGAATCGGTATACGATCCCATCCTTGGCGAGTCACTGGAGGTTCCGGGTTGGCACACATTCACCATGAGGTTTGAGGGACGAAACCAGGTCAATCTTTATGTCGACGGCAAGAAGGTAATGTTCTCTCCTGTATATATGTCCGATATAACCAGGTTTCAAATGGGTGTCCTTGGCTGGGACAGAAGCGCGGCACGACCAATACTTGCAGATGACTTTAAAGTGACGCTCTACTCTTCGCCTTCTTCCGATATTGCCCCCTCGTTTCCAACGCCTGTCCGAACACAACCGGGGCTCACTCCCGGTACTCGTGTTAGTATTGTACCATGGTACACCGACACGAATCAGGCGGTTCAGGCTGCGCAAGCGTCAGGCAAACTTTTCCTCGTTCTCTTTTATGCATCGGGACATCCCCGGACACAGGAGATTGAAAGCAAAACACTCAATAATCCCATGGTTCAAGCAACTATCAATAAATTCATTCCGGTAAAACTCGACATCAAGGGGAACAGACCGGTTGCGGATCGATACAATATATTCAAAATCCCCACCCTTATCGTCATTGACATGCAAGGACGCATCTACTGGGAGTATAGAGGTGTGATATCTCCTGATGATTTGAACCAATCCCTTGCCCGGTTCTAAATGATTGTCAATGCGTAATCCTGAGGGGCGCTTAGTTCACGATGGATTTTATGGATTCACGAGGTTAGGGGGTGTTTTCCCCGCGAGTATATCGAGCAGGTTTTGGGCTGCCATCACCGCCATCTTGTTGCGCGTCTCCACGGTGGAACTCCCAATATGGGGAAGGAGAACCACGTTGTGAAGCGGGATAAGTTCCGGATGAACCTTCGGCTCCTCTTCGTAGACATCGAGTCCGGCGCCCGCGATTCGTTCTCGTTTCAACGCATCGGCAAGAGCCGACTCGTCAATCACCGGTCCCCGCGCTGCATTTATCAAAATCGCTGTCGGTTTCATCAGTTCGAGTTCCGTCTCCGTGATCAGGTGATAGGTCTCGTCCGTTAAGGGTGTATGTATACTGACGACATCGGACTCTTCGAGCAGGTGTTCAAGCGAGGTTTTCTGTGCGTTGAGTTCTTGTTCCAGATGTTCTCTCCGAACCTTGTCGTAGTATAAAACCTTCATCTGGAAGCCTTTTGACATAAGAGCGACGGTGGAACCGATTCTGCCCGCTCCGATGATGCCCAGTGTCTTATGAGTGAGGTCTCTGCCGAGAAAAAGCAGTGGTTCCCAAGTCTGGAATCGTCCTTCGCGTGTGAAGCGGTCAGCCTCGACGATTCTGCGTGCAACCGCAAAAATAAGCGCCCAGGTGAGTTCCGCCGTTGTTTCTGTCAGCACGCCCGGTGTGTTGGTTACCATAATACCCACTTCCCGCGCATAAGGCGCATCAATGTTATCATAGCCTACCGCCATAGTAGCAAAACCCTTGATTCCGCAGGCTTTCGCTCTATCGAGCACATCGCGGTCGACCCGGTCGGTCAAAAGACAGAGCACACCGTCGTGTCCCTCGAGATTGGCAATGAGCTCTTCCTTCTCCCAGACTCGCTCCTCCGGATTTATGGTGACGCCTTCACAATGCTTTTCCAGCAACGCAATGCCCGGCTCCGGTATCATTCGAGTGACCAGCACTTTCCACCCCATGCGCACGATCTCCTTTCTACTGAGGTTTAAATCCTTGAGACGGCAAAGACAACTGATTATGCTCACATTATATTGTATGACGATAAAAAATCAAAGAGATAATGCCGGATGATACAAGACGCTCAGAGCCTTATACGGCAGTTCAAGGAAATATTCGATACCTTACCGGGAGTCGTATCGCGTGCGCCGGGTCGCATAAACCTGCTCGGACAACACATCGATCATCAGGGCGGATACGTTAATCCCGTTGCCATAGATAACAATATAATGCTGGCGCTTCGCCGGAGGGATGATCGACTCGTACATTGTCGTAACGTCTCGTCGGATTTCGGGGATGTTACCTTCGATCTCGGTGAATTCATGGAAGAGGCAAAGCGGCGGAAATGGGAAGAATATGTCGCACAACGAGTGGTGGAAAAATTACCGGGTGGTACGCAACATTGGGGTCGGTATATTCTCGCAGGAGTTCTTTTTCTGCATCGCAGATTGAGAGGAGCAGAAGCCCTTAAAGGCTACGATATCCTTGTAGACGGCGATATACCGATTGCATCGGGACTCAGTTCGTCTTCCGCCCTTGTCGTGGCAACCTGTCTCGCCATTGTCACCCGCCACGGCTGGCATATTCCGCGTATCAAACTGGTTTCCCTGACGGGCACCGCGGAATTTTTTGTCGGAACACTCAGCGGGTTCGGCGATCAAGCGGCTATACTCCTTTCCCGCAACGATCATGTCTCGCACTTTATGTTTTTTCCGCTCAGGTTGATCCGCTACGTCGAGTTTCCCCACGATTATAGCATAGTGATGTGCCATTCCGGTCAACGCGCAGAAAAATCCGCAGCAGCACGGCTGGTCTTCAACCAACGTGTGGCGAGCTATCATCTTGCTCGATTGTGGCTGAAACGATTTCTGACGGAAAAAGATGCGAAGGAGATAAAGTGTCTGCGGGATTTTATGCCCCGAAACCAGGGAGCAGAGCTTGCACGTCTTTACAGGCTTCTTATCAATCTTCCGGAGAAGATTACGATTCCGGAGTTGCGCAACTCCCTTGTCGATGAAGCGGAAAATGTTGAGAGCCTTTTACGAATGTGTGAGGGATATGAATCGCCTTTTGATCTCCGCGGAGTGTGTCTTTACGGTTTATCGGAGATAGCGCGCGCCCGGCGGTTTATTCAAACACTTGCCGACCGGCGCATGGACGAGGTGGCGACTATTATGAATACAAGTCACAACGGCGATCGACTGATTCGGTTCAATCCTGAAACTTCAGCATCAGAAGAGTTCGAGCTCGATTATGCAGATTATGTCCTGGCAGACCTTGCACGAAAAGCCTACTCGAGAAAGAGAGGCGAAAAAGCAGAGGCGCAGTTATGGTGTCAGCCGGGACGATATCGATGCAGCACCCCCCGTCTCGACGAAATTGTCGACTGTATCCGATATGTGGCGCCGGAAGCAGGTGCACATCTCGCGGGTGGTGGGTTGGGCGGCTCTATTATTGTTATTTGTCGCACTCACGACGTCGCGAAAATCTCTGATACACTTCACCGTTTATTCTATCAACGCCATTCTATTGAGCCCATGATCGACGAAGTGAGACCATCCGGGGCGGCTGAAGCCTCTCTCTTGTTTCATGAGTAACCTTTTATCAATCTACCTGGAAACGCCGGTAGAATAACCGAGGTTTATTATACAAAGTAGCTTGCATTGTGCTACAATGTTATATTACGATGTATTCTCAAGAAGGGGGTAGATGAGTGATTTTTTTCGTAGAGTTTTGTAGATACTGTATGCTCGCGATTATTCTGGAATGCGCTATTAGGTTTTTATTAAAGTTTGACTTTTCAACGGTATAACTTACAATTATCAATCAATATTCTTTACGACATCAAAGATGTATAAACCTGATAAATCTCGGTTCATGGAACTTGCCAAGCAGGGCAATCTTGTCTCTGTTCATAGGGAATTTCTTGCTGATATGGAAACGCCGGTTTCGGCGTTAAAAAAAATCGTGAGCGACGAGTACGCCTTCCTGCTTGAAAGCGTGGAAAACGAAGAGAATATAGGGCGGTACTCATTCCTGGGGTGTTCGCCGAACATAATCTTCAAAAGCAAGGGCGAGGAAATCAATCTAATCTACGCCCTCACACACGACAGCGAGGTATTCACAAGCCATAATCCACTGGATGTCCTGAAAGACGTTATGTCGCGCTTTCAACCTGCACCCGGACAGGTTCTCCCGCCATTTACCGGCGGCGCCGTCGGCTATATCTCCTATGACGTGGTGCGAAGTTTTGAACGTATTCCTGACGCCAATCCAGACGACCTGAATCTGCCCGATTGTTTCTTCATGATTACGGATACCCTCATCGTCTTTGACCATGTCAAACACAAAATGATACTGGTAGCGAACGCGCTTATTCATGACGACCCGGAACAAGCCTACGATGAGGCGATTCATAAACTCGATGTAATGTATGAGCGTCTCAGGTTGCCGGGACCTCTGACCGAAGAGGACTTGGGAGAGGAGCGCAACGCCCGGATGCCCGATGATGCGGCACCTGTTTCCAATATGAGCAAGGAAGAGTTCGAAAGAAGCGTGACAAAGGCGAAAGAGTATATTTTCGCCGGCGATATTTTTCAGGGCGTGCTTTCGCAGCGATGGAAAAAGACTATCAAGTGTGAACCGGTGGACATCTATCGCGCCTTACGCTGTATCAACCCGTCGCCCTATATGTTTTATCTTAAATTCGGCGATCTAAAATTAATCGGCTCGAGTCCCGAGATACTGGTAAAGGCGCAGAAAAATCACGTACAGCTGCGTCCCATTGCCGGGACAAGGCCCAGGGGCGCTGATCACGAAGAGGATGAACAGTTAATCAAAGATTTGCTGGCGGACCCGAAGGAACGGGCGGAACATATTATGCTCGTCGATCTCGGTCGTAATGATCTCGGGAGGGTGTGCCGCTTCGGTACCGTCGCAGTCGATGACTTAATGGTGATTGAAAAATACTCACACGTTATGCACATTGTCTCAAACGTAGTGGGAGAATTACGACCAGACAAGGATATCTACGATGTGCTGGCGGCAAGTTTTCCCGCAGGAACCGTTACAGGTTCGCCGAAGATACGGGCGATGGAAATTATCGATGAGCTGGAACCCGTTCGGCGTGGTCCTTATGCCGGCTCTGTCGGCTATTTCAGCTTCAGCGGGAATCTCGATTCCTGTATAACCATCCGGACTATCGTGGTCAAAGGCAACGATGCATACGTCCAGGCGGGAGCAGGTATCGTGGCGGATTCAGTACCCGAACGGGAATTTACCGAAACCGAGAACAAGGCACGCGGTCTTATAAAAGCGATCGAAATGGCAGAGGAAGGACTTGACTGATTTATTGTAACAAGGCTCAGGGGTTTAATGACAATGATTCTCGTCGTCGACAATTATGACTCATTTGTGTATAATCTCGTTCAGTACATCGGGGAATTATGTCCCGACCTCGAGGTCTACCGCAACGATGCTATCTCAGTTGACGAAATCCGCCAGAAGAAACCTGAGAAGATAATCATCTCGCCCGGACCTGGTCGCCCCGAGCAAGCCGGTATCAGCAAGGACGTCATAAAGAGCCTGGGAGAAACGACGCCGCTTCTGGGAGTCTGTCTGGGTCATCAGGCAATCGGTGAGGTATATGGCGGACAGGTGGTGCGCGCGACCAACGTGATGCATGGCAAAACCTCGTTGATTTACCACTATGGCGAGGGTATTTTTCATGGACTTGAACTGCCTTTCGAGGCTACCAGATATCACTCTCTGATTGTTGAGCGCGATTCTCTTCCGGATTGTCTCGAAGTGGTCGCATGGACAAAAGACAAAACTATCATGGGACTCCGGCACAAGGTTTACCACGTCTGGGGTGTTCAGTTTCATCCTGAGTCTATCATGACGAAAGAGGGCAAAAAACTGGTTAAAAATTTTCTCGATTTATGAATTGCCCGGCGAATGCTGAGAGAATTGCTCACACGTTTATTCACTCTTATCTTTATTAAATCTAAACAAACGTCAGGAGTTTATACACAAGATGGCTAAAAAACGCTTACCGAGTATCACAGAAACACCGAATGAACTAACCAACGATATCGACCTCATGGATTCGACGGGTATTTGCCGTCTTTTCCGCCAAACGGATAGCCAGATGTTTAATGGCTGGCGACACTATCCCGCGCTCTACGATGATGAAATATTGAAAAAAATGGAAACGTGTATCAAGCAGATGGCGAAAATTCTCAAAGTGGCCGGAAAGAAACGGATTGTTATCTCCGGCGCGGGAACCAGCGGTAGGCTTGCCATGTTTGCAGCACGCACGTTCAACAGTGTCCTCCGGAATCTCGGGCACGAACCTATGTTCGTTCACCTGATCGCCGGCACCAACAAGGCGCTGATAAAGGCTCAAGAAGGCGCTGAAGACGATCCTCACCAGGCAATAGTCGATCTCAAAAACGTCATCGGGACGGCGAAACACGTCGTCTATGTTGGGGTGACGTGTGGTTTTTCCGCCCCCTATATTGCCAGCCAATTGGAATTTACTACCCGTAAGAAAAACTATTTCAGCGTTCTACTGGGTTTTAATCCGGTTGAACGCGCACGGGATGTGAACGTCGAGAAGTGGGATAAGACCTTCGCTGACGTGGTCTACGACATTATGAACAAGAAAAATTGCGTCATTCTTAATCCCGTGCTGGGACCTGAACCTATAACAGGCTCCACCCGGATGAAAGGTGGCAGCGCAACTAAATTCATGCTCGAAATCCTTTTCACCCTCGCCTTCGTAGAAGCAGGAATACTCCCCAGAAAACGTCTTATCCCGGAATTGAGAAACACAAGGGACTTGATTGAGAATATCAGGACTTTTCTGTACCTCTATAATACTGCGGTGTTGGAAACCTATGAATCGCTCGACCAGATTAGAGAGGTGATGGATAGTGCAGGTGAAGCGTTGCGCCATAAAAGCCATATTTTCTATCTGGGAATCAGTCCGATGGGTGTGCTCGGTACGATAGACGCCTCGGAGTGTCCGCCGACGTTCGGTGCGGATTTCGAAGATGTCCGCGGATTTATTAAAGGGGGGTGGGACTGGATGCTCGAAGGCGGCGATGACGATTACCTCGTTAATTGCGGGGAACCCTACTATCGGATAGATTTCAATGAATTCGAGAAAGAGAAGCTCCCTCGCCTAAAAAAACAGGACATCGTTATCGGTATTGCCGCGGATAACAAGCAGGTCAAACTTTTCCTCCCCTATATCAAACGTGCAAAGAAGAAAGGCGCCCACACGGCATTGATTGTTATGAATGCGCCTGACCTGGACTCAAGAACAAGAAATTCGTTTGATTTTGTCATAACACCGAGGCTCTCGCGCCATGCCGCGTTTCCCGGTGGCGATTTCTTCGCCCAACTTTCCCTTAAACTTATCCTTAATGCTATTACGACCAGTGCACACATTTTTAGCGGGAAGGTTTACCAGAATCGCTTGGTTGACCTCAGGATCAGCAATAATAAACTCTTTTACCGCACTATGGGGATACTCCAAACGATACTGGGAATCGACCGAAAGACCGCCCGCCGATGTGTTATCTCCGCAATTTATAAAACAGATAACCCCCCTCCGGCGATGTTGCGAAAACCTATCTCTGAACATGTGGATGTAGCAACGCCCCAGGAAAAGGTCGTTCCCCTGGCACTACTGCTGTGTACCGGCAAGTTCGATGTCGAACGTGCTTCGCGCCTTATCCAGCGAACGCCCATTATCAGAACGATAGTTGAAAAATATCGCTGACACGAGGCAGAGAACACCTCCTTTCGCGGGATTCAAGAAAATAGCCCTTCGTAAAGAATGCACCTTTACGCACGTGTGGTTTGATGGCGAACTACCCGGACGTTTTCCCCACAAAATCAGGGAAATAGAACGCTTTTATCAAAATAAAAAAGGCGGAGAATGTGTATCTCCGAATCTCCGCCTCGTTTTATCAAATTGAGGTCACTCCGCTGTCTTGAGCCCCTACATTCCTTTTTTCTCCGCCATAAGATCTTCCTGTATCAGCAGCGCATTAAGGGCATTAAGGTACGCTTTCGCACTGGCAACGACAACGTCCGTATCGGAGCCTCTGCCCTTTGCCATTCTCTTGCCGTTGCCGACCTTAACCTTCACAATACCGATGGCGTCCTTGCCGCTGGTTGCCGATTCTATACTGAAATCAAGTAATTTGACCGTGGTGTTCGTCACGCCATCGATTGCCTTGTATACGGCATCAATAGGTCCATCGCCATGTGCAGCGTTCATGAGCTCTTCGTCGCCTTTGCGAATTTTAACCGTTGCCGTCGGAATCAGGGACGTACCGCTGGTGGTATGGAGATATACCAGTTGGAAAGTCTTTCCTGCGGCAAAGAACTCGTCGTCGACAATGGCGTAGAGATCGTCGTCGAACACCTCTTTTTTCTTATCGCAGAGGTCTTTGAAACGTTCGAAGGCACGCTGTAGCTCATTGTCATTTAGATGAAATCCCATCTCTTCCAGTTTTTTCCTGAACGCATGCCGTCCGGAATGTTTTCCCATAACCATTCCCTCGCCGGTCCAGCCGACGTCTTCAGGTCGCATGATTTCGTAGGTGGTTCGCTCTTTAAGCACACCGTCCTGATGAATCCCGGCTTCATGCGCGAATGCGTTCGCACCGACAATAGCCTTGTTGGGCTGAACGCGAATACCCGTAATCTGGCTTACCAGGCGGCTTGCCGGATAGATCTCTTTTGTAGTGATGTTGGTGTAGTAGTTGTGGGCTTTCTGTCGAACCTTGAGCGCCATCACGATCTCCTCGAGGGAGGCGTTTCCTGCTCGTTCGCCTATGCCGTTTATGGTACATTCCACCTGTCGGGCGCCGTTTTTTATCGCAGATAGCGAGTTGGCAACAGCAAGTCCGAGATCGTTGTGACAATGAACGGAAATGACCGCTTGATCGATGTTCGGCACGTTCGTCTTGATATAGTTTATACAGTCGCCGAATTCCCATGGCAGGGTATACCCAACCGTATCGGGGATATTAATGGTTCGTGCGCCTGCTTTAATAACCTCGGTAATGATTTCGACGAGGAAATCCCAATCGGTTCTGCCAGCATCCTCGCATGAGAACTCGACATCGTCGACAAGGCTCCTGGCGAGTTTCACGGAATCGACCGCGCGCTCAATCACCTGCTCGTTCGTCATGCGCAGCTTTTTCGTCATGTGAACCTGGCTTGTGGCGATGAAGGTGTGAATCCGATGCTTTTCAGCGGGTTTGACCGCAGCTGCGCAGGTTTCAATGTCTTTCTCAACGGCACGTGCAAGACCGGCGATTACGGGTCCCTTCACCTCCCGGGCAATCAGTTGAACCGCCTCGAAATCCCCGGGTGACGAAATGGGGAAGCCTGCTTCAATCACATCGACGTTAAGCCGTGCAAGCTGACGCGCTACCTCCAGCTTTTCTTTCGTGTTCATACTTGCGCCAGGCGATTGTTCGCCATCGCGGAGAGTCGTATCGAAAATATAAATCCTCTCCTCCTTCTCTTCTCTCTGTGCATTGCTTTCTTTTTTCCCCATAATGAGTTCACCTCTCTCTTCAGTTTTCCGCTCAAAAGAAAACGTCCCTGACAACGTTTTCTTTTTTAACGTTATCAGGGACGAGTAAATTTTCCCGTGGTACCACCCTGGTTCAATGGGTCTCGCATACGCCCTCTGTTCCCTTTATCGGGCACACCGATGATCTGGTAAGGACGATAACCATCCTTACCCCGGGAGACGGGCGAGCTCTCCATTCTTCATTCTTCGGCTTTATTACGGAAGCAATCCGTCGCAGCCTACCGCCTCGCAGACTCACTGTATCCGCAAGGGTTCAACTACGCTGCTCCGAGGCGAGTTCGGGTACGTACATAACCGCCTCTCAGCAACAAGCGGCTCTCTCATCTATGCGACGTAGCCTACTACTCCTCTTCTCAGCATTTGGTAGTATTTCAATGAACAATATAGAAATATTAGTATATTGCAGACTCTATCGATATGGCAAGCACAAAATTCCTTTCTCATGAGATTTTTGCACTATTTTATAAGCCCGTACATTTTAAATCCACATCGTGACTGTCCTTATCTATAGGTTCTTGCATCTCTTCCACCGAGTGGAAAAGAAAAAGAATAGACTCTCTTTAGCCAATCTGGCAAAATTTTTATTATATTAATCTTTTACGGTTTTTTGTAAACATTCGGGGAGATTCTTTCAAAGAGTTTTCATCCGCGCTACACTCTGAAAAAATACCATGAATATTATCGTAATAGGAGCCGGTACGGTTGGAACCAGCATAGCGGACCTGCTTGTACGAGAAGGACATCATTTATGCGTTATAGATAAGAATCGGGAGCGTCTTCAAGAAATCAGCGATATGCTGGACCTTACGACGGTGCATGGTTCAGGCTGTTCTTATGAAGTTCTCCATCACGCAGGAGTGGAGAAGGCACATCTTGTTCTTGCCATGACGGAGAACGATGAGGCAAACTTGCTTGCCTCCCAACTATCTCGCTGCCTTGGAGCGGAAAAGACGGTTTCAAGGGTTCGTAGCCGTGAATACCTGGAACCTACCAGATTCAATATAGGGTAATGTTGGGTATCGATCTTATCATCAGCCCGGAGATGTTGACTGCAGTGGATATAGCTCAGTATGTGTCGAATCCCGACTCCCTTGCCCTGGCGTATTTTGCCCAGGACCGCGTGCAGCTTCGAAACTTGTTTATCGAATCATCTTCTCCCTTTGAGGGACGAATGGTAAAGGACCTCAAACTTCCGCGGGGATTGTTGCTGGTGCTCATTACGCGTGCCGACGATATTATTATTCCTCATGGGGATTCGATTATCAAGGCGGGCGACAAAGTCAATTTTATTGGCGATCCCCAAATTTTTCGCCAGGCATCGTCCCTTTTCGGTATATCCCAGATGGGAATAAAAACTATTTGTATCGCTGGTGGTGGAGAAACCGGCCTTTATCTTGCCGAGATGCTCGAGCAACAGGATTATGCGCTCAAACTCATCGATGCCAATACCGAACGGTGTGAATTTCTCAGCGATTTCCTCGAAAAGACACAGGTCATTTACGGCGACGTAACCAATCGCTATTTCATGGAAGAGGAACGAATAAACGCCTCGGATGTATTCATTGCAGTCACCGGCGATGACGAAACCAATGTTATGTCAAGTCTGCTTGCAAAAGATCTGGGAGTCAGACAATGCATAACCAAGGTGGATCGCCCGGACTATGGCGAGGTGATCGAAAGTGTCGGAATCGATGTCGCCTTGAGCCCTCGTCTGATTACGGCAGAGAGGATACTGGGGCTGCTCAAGCGTGGACGTATCAAGTCCATCTCTCTTCTTGAAGGCGGAAGGGTAGAGGTTGTTGAGTACGAGGTTCTGTCGGGAGCCTCTATATCGAAAAAGCCCCTGAGCGAGCTTTCGCTCCCCCGCGATTCGCTGGTAGGCATGATAGTGCGTGACAGCGTGGTAAAAGTTCCCCGAGGCGAGGACCAAGTTCGGGAGGGTGATATTGTTATCATGATTGCACGTGCAGAGGTCATCGACAAAGTCGAGCAGTTCTTTACACCGGCTTGATACAGCATATTCAACCGATGCGTTGTCCCATAATATACAAAATGCACCAAACAAACTTGTGCTCCTTTGTGTTGTCCGGTCTCAACGTCCTCTTATAGAATCATGGTTTCCATAACGAAATAGCAAGCTGAACGATCGTATTCAGAGGGAGTTGTGTATGAATTTTTTTGCGGTTGGGAAATTGCTGGGTTTCTTGATCATGGTGATCGGAGCGACAATGCTTCTTCCTGTCTTCTGGTCGCTGCATTTCGACGATGGTCTATGGCTGCTGCTCTTGATATCCGCCTTTATAAGCATAAGCGCCGGCGCTCTTTTATTCTTGATAGGCTCGTTGCGCCGGCAACATGTGTTTCGTAAAGAGGCTATTGCAACAGTGGGATTGGGATGGTTGGCAGCCGCGGCGTTCGGCGCTCTTCCGTTTGTCATTACCGGCACCATTCCCCATTATATCGATGCATTCTTTGAGACGATGTCCGGCTTCACCACCACGGGGGCATCTATTCTCACCGATATAGAATCTCTACCCCGCTCTGTTCTTTTCTGGCGAAGTTTTACTCATTGGTTGGGCGGAATGGGCATAATCGTTCTCTTTATCGCCATCCTTCCCTTGATAGGCGCAGGCGGGAGGCATCTGTATAAATCAGAGGTACCGGGACTTGTCCGTGAATCCTTGACCCCTAAAATCAAGGAAACCGCCGTCATCTTATGGAAAATCTATCTCGGACTGACTGTTGCGGAGACCCTTCTCCTTATGTTGTCCGGCATGAGCCTTTATGAAGGTCTTTGCCATACATTCGGCACTCTTGCGACCGGTGGATTCTCAACCAGAAACAAAAGTATCGGGCATTACAATAGTGTCCAGGTAGATATTATAATAATCATCTTTATGTGCCTTGCTGCGACAAATTTTTCGCTACATTTCAAAGCGCTCGGCAAAAAACCATCTACGTATATCAAAGACCCGGAATGGCGGGCTTACATCTTATTGCTTTGCATGGCGACATTAATCATAACGCTGATTCTTTTGGTCGAGAACATTTATGCAAATCCGCTTACATCCCTCCGATACGCTTCTTTTCAATCGGTATCTATTATGACGACCACGGGGTTTGCCACAGCCGACTTCGATAAGTGGGCATCAGGAGCGCGTGTCCTGTTGGTTATTCTTATGTTTATCGGTGGCTCTGCGGGCTCGACCGGCGGCGGCATGAAAGTCATTCGCTGGTTAACTATGTTTAAAATCGCCCGTTACCAGCTCGAGAGGTTCTATCGTCCGCGTGGCATAAGGAAAATTAAAGTTGGCACGACACGCGTTGATGACAGTCTCCAACTCGCGACGCTCAGTTTCTTTTTTATCTATGTCAGTATCTTTGTTGCGGGAACCTTTGTTGTTGCATTATTTAATGTTGACGCGGTAAGCGCAGCTACGTCTGTTGCCGCAACCCTCAACAATATTGGACCAGGTCTGAGTCTTGTGGGACCCGTCCAGAATTACGCCCATTTTCCCTATATTGTCAAGTGCTTGCTCTCCCTCTTTATGGTTGCAGGCAGACTGGAACTGTTTTCAATCCTGGTTCTTTTTCTCCCCCGGTTCTGGCGTCCTTGACTCTTCCCTCTCAAAGGGCTGAAATCTTATTGCAAAAAAACTGAGAATTCTTATAATGCGGAAAGAGTTTTTCAATTTAAAGGAGACAGAAAATGCGCGTAGTGGACGCAAATGAGATTACGGCTGCTGTTAAGAATCTCGCGATTGAGGCATCGTATTATTTGAACCCGGAAATGATCAAGGCGTTCGAAGATGCTCGCGAACGAGAATCATCCCCCATCGGAAAAGCCGTGCTTGCCGAGTTAATCGAGAACGCCCGGCTCGCAAAGGAAGAAAAGATTCCGTACTGTCAGGATACAGGTTTTGCCGTGATCTTTATGGAATTAGGGCAGGAAATCAATATCCAGGGTGGACTTCTCGAAGACGCGGTGAATGAAGGTGTACGGCAGGGATATGAGGAAGGATTGCTGCGTAAAAGTATTTGCGACCCGTTTACGCGCAAGAATACGGGCGACAATACACCGGCGATTCTGCATCTTCGTCTGGTCGAGGGCGATAAGATAAAGATCATGTTCGATGCAAAAGGCGGCGGCTGCGAAAATATGAGTAAAGTCGTAATGCTCAAACCTTCCGACGGAGTGGAAGGTATCAAGCGGCTGGTTGTCCAGCATTGTTTTGAAGCGGCGGCGAATCCATGTCCACCTGTTGTCGTCGGGCTCGGTATCGGCGGCACCATGGAAATGGCGGCTATCCTTGCTAAAAAAGCCTTATTGCGTCCGTTGGAGAAAGAAAATGAAGACCCGGCTCTTGCCGACCTCGAGAAGGAACTTCTCGAGGAAATCAACAAGATCGGCTATGGACCGCAGGGATTAGGCGGCAACGTGTATGCCCTGGCGGTAAAAATTCTCAAACATCCGTGCCATATCGCCAGTTTACCTGTCGCCATAAATCTCGATTGTCATGCACATCGGCATAAATCCATCATACTCTGAGCGTTTCGGAGGAACGACTATGAGCGAAGCAATTAGAATAGAGACACCATTGAACGACGAAGTGGTGAAAAAATTAAAGGCGGGCGATCGTGTGCTCCTTCAAGGTGTTATCTATACGGCTCGAGATACAGCGCATAAACGTCTGATTGAACTGATAGAGAAAGGAGAGGAACTTCCGTTCGAGTTAAAGGGGGCAGTGATTTATTATGTAGGTCCTACCCCCGCGCCACCGGGACAGCCGATCGGCTCCGCCGGTCCCACTACCTCCATTCGAATGGATGCCTATGCTCCTCTTCTTATCGAGCATGGACTTAAAGGTATGATAGGCAAAGGAGCACGAACCCAGCCGGTCAAGGACGCACTCAAAAAATATAAGGGTATCTACTTCGCTGCCACGGGCGGCGCCGGCGCGTTGTTATCGAAATCTATTAAGTCGGCTCGCATCATAGCCTTCGAAGATCTGGGGACTGAGGCGATCAGGGAATTGATTGTTGAGGATTTCCCCGTGGTTGTTATCAATGACTGTCATGGAAATGATCTTTATCTTGAAAACAGGAAACAATATGCCGTGAAATCGGAGTATTATTCCGAAACCGGTTCGTGATACTATCGTATTATGGAACAGACATTTTAGGGCAGAGGAAGTTCATTTACCCATACACATATCTCACGCAGTAAAGGATTGTTGTTTCATGGAGAGGCGTCTGCAGTTCTATGAATAGAAAAAGGATTATAGTGATAAGCAGTTGCCTTGTGGGAATGAACACCACATACACGGGAGAGAGCAATCGAAAAGCCCTATTCGTGAGAATGCTCGAGAGAGGCGAGGTGGTACCGGTCTGTCCCGAACAGTTGGGCGGATTGACCACTCCGCGTCTCCCCTCTGAGATAGAGCATGGGTGCGGACAGGATGTTATCAATGGTAAGGCACGCGTTATCCATAATAACGGAATGGATGTGACCGCAAATTTTTTGCGAGGGGCAAAGGAAGTGTTACGTCTGGCGCGCTCTATTAATCCCCCTCTTATCATATTCAAAGAGCGAAGCCCGAGTTGCGGAGTGCACCGTATATATGATGGCTCTTTCAGCAACGTGCTTGTTGAGGGAGAAGGAGTAACTACCGCCCTGCTTCGCCGTCATGGTTTTCGAGTGGTCTCGGAAATCGAATTCCGTCAAAACCAGAAAAAAGGAGCATGAAAACGCATGAGTAAATTTCCTTATAGACGAATGCGACGCTTAAGACTCAATCCTGTAATACGCGATATGGTACAGGAGACCGATATTGGATTGCAGCACCTGATTTATCCGATGTTTGTAGTTCCCGGCAAGGAGGTCAAGCAGGAGATCTTGTCAATGCCGGGGATTTATAACTTTTCAATAGACCTGCTCGTGGATGAAGCGAAGAGTGTTGCCGATATAGGGATCCGTTCAATTATTCTTTTCGGAATTCCGGAAACCAAGGATGAAATAGGAAGCGGGGCATATAATCCGGAAGGAATAATTCAACAGGCGGTCAGAGCGCTCAAGAAAGCATGTCCCGGACTGGTCGTGGTTACAGACGTCTGCCTTTGCGAATACACCAGTCACGGTCATTGTGGTATAGTGAGAAATAATGAAATACTCAACGACGAAACGCTTGATTTACTTGGGAAGACCGCACTGAGTCAAGCAGAGGCAGGTTCTGATATTGTCGCACCCTCTGACATGATGGATGGAAGGGTAGGATATATACGGAAACGCCTTGACGAACATGGGTTTACGCATGTTCTCATCATGTCGTATTCATCGAAATATGCCTCTGCGTTTTACGGTCCTTTTCGCGACGCGGTACATTCAGCGCCTGCGTTCGGAGACCGGCGCTCATATCAAATGAATCCAGCCAACGCGAGGGAAGCGGAGCTCGAGACCCTCCTGGATATCGAGGAGGGCGCTGATATTGTCATGGTAAAACCCGCCCTGGCTTATCTGGATATTATCAGGCGGATAAAGGAGGCGGTCAAGGTACCCGTTGCCGCGTATAATGTCAGCGGCGAGTACGCAATGGTCAAGGCAGCGGCTCAACACGGGTGGTTGGATGAGAATCAGGCTCGGTGGGAGATTTTAACCTCGATCAAGCGCGCAGGCGCTGACATTATCATCTCCTATTTTGCACGCGATATCGCAATGTCTGTATTGTAATAAAGTGTCCAAATTATACTTCAATGTCTTTTCATTGTTGCAAACATTGTACTTAAAAAGATATACAGGATAGAGCCATTCGCGAAAAGAGATAGGCTTAATGGCAAGAATGTAAAAAAGTCTTTACCATTTTTATTCATTATGTACACACTGAAACCTCTTATTAAAAATTACAATTGAGGTCACACAATATGGCGGCAAAAGGAACGAGAAAACCCAGGTCTGAAAAAAAACTGAAGCTCGGAATTATCGGTGCGGGTATGTATGCAGCGGCAGCTCATGTTCCTGCAATTCGGCGGCTCTCATCCGTCGAAATAACAAGCGTGTGTCGTAAACATAAAGAACGCCTGAAAAAATTTCAGGAGACCTATAATATCCCTCGCGGCTACACGGATTACAAAGAGATGTTAAAAAAAGAAAAATTGGATGGGGTCATTATAGCAAGTCCCAATGCTTTTCATTACGAACATGCAATGGCGTGCCTCCGGAAAAATATACCCATTTTGATCGAGAAGCCGATGTGTTTGAAATCCGCCGAGGGATTTAAACTTTATACCTATGCAAATCAACACAATATTCCCGTGGTTGTGGGATTTAATAGACATTACTGGGCGAACTTCTGTTATGCGAAGAAACTCATCGAAGAGCAACAACTCGGGACCATCACCTTCATTACCGTCAGGTGGATTGCAGACATCGAATGGGCTCTCGAACGAAGCGAACCGCCGGAGTCGTTTCAACAGAAGGCATTTTACGAGATAGGCGATGAACCGAATTTCCGTGGCGATCCGAATCTTGCCGGCGGCGGTATGTTTATCGACGGCGGCTCGCACATGTTGGATGCGGTGTTCTGGCTGACCAACCTTAAACCTCTTGAAATCTTCGCCCTCATAGAAACACGCGGGTACCAGACCGATTGCGATAGCTCCGTTTCCATCCGATTCGATAACAATGCGCTCTGCTCATGCACCGTAATGGGAGCGTCTCGTTCGTTGAAGGGTCATGAGATTTATATCTATGGGAGCAAGGGGTCGCTTTATGTCGATGATTTCACGATTTTTTATCAATTCAACGGTCAAAAAGAAGTCCAGGTCGTGGACTTACCTGCGGACAGCTGTTCCACGGCGAATTTTGTCCATGTTCTTCAGAATAAAGAGAAAATCACCTGCGGAATTGATGATGGTTTAAAAGCAGTTATTGGAGTTGAATCCGCATATAAATCAGCAGAAGAACATAAGCCGGCAAGGATCGAAAAATGGGTAAAATGATAAATCCAGTTCTCGAACAGGTGATTCAGCGTTTGCGACGGAAAACGCAACTGAAAGTAGCGTTTCCCGAGAGTCAGGATGAGCGTGTCCTCGCGGCTGCCGTCAAACTGAGCGCTGATAGAATTATCGAGCCGATCTTGATAGGCGTTCCCGATGAGATTACTGTTGCCGCGGAGAAAATGAAGATCAACATTGACGGAATCAGGATTATTGATTCCAACGACAAGGACATGCTCGAGGACTACAGCATCAGTTTTGTCCGAGTACGTGAGGAACAGGGGAAGCGAGTCACCCCCTCTGTCTCCCGAAAGATGATGGAAAATCCTTTATTCATTGCCGCCATGCTGGTCAAAAAAGGACAAGCCGATTCCATGGTAGCTGGTGCGGTTAACACCACGGCAAACGTGGTCAGGGCTGCCCTTTATCTCCTTGGTGTGCTACCCGATCGAACCACGTTAAACAGTTCGTTTTTGATGCTCACCCCGCGCGTGGAAATGGGTGAACGCGGCGCCTTGTTTTTCGCTGATGCCGGGGTGAATCCCGACCCCACAGCGGAACAATTAGCTGAAATCGCCGTCTCCACCGCTGAAACCGCTTCACTCATTTTCGAGACCTCGCCGCGTCTGGCGCTTCTCTCCTTTTCCACCGCCGGAAGCGCTTCGCATCCTTCCATCGATAAAGTACGTAGAGCCATTGAAATCTGCAGGGAACAGCATCACGAGATTCAAGTCGATGGCGAGTTACAGGCAGACGCTGCCTTGGTACCTGAAGTTGCGCGCATAAAATGTCCGGATTCCGTGATAGGTGGTAACGCCAATGTACTTATCTTTCCGGACCTCAATGCCGGAAATATATGTTACAAAATGGTCGAACGTCTTTGCGGCGCGATGGCGTTAGGTCCCTTGTTGCAAAATGTTTCTATTCCGGTCAGCGACCTGTCTCGTGGATGCGATGTAGAAGCGATTTACTTCACAACTGCGGTCACGGCGCTCAGAGCGCACGTAGCCCGGAAAACATGAGCCTGTATGCATTTATAAATATATGATAGACTCGGAACAAAATAAATTCGATCACTCCAGGATAAAGATTTTGATCGCTGATGACGAGCCGTCTATTCGCGACGTTCTTTCCCAGGCATTAGGTGTACATGAAGGCTACCATGTTGAAACCGCCGCTGACGGTACCGAGGCGATCGAGAAGATTCATCAGGAATATTACGATATAGTATATGTCGATCTAAGGATGCCGGGTGCAGATGGCATTGAGGTGATCCGGGAACTCAAACGTCAATCACCCGTTTCAGAAGCCGTCATTATCACCGCATTCGGTACGATTCCCATAGCGGTTGAGGCCCTCCGCGCCGGCGCATGGGATTTTGTCACCAAGCCGTTCCACATCGAGGAAGTAAAGGTTCTAACCCGGAAAATCATCGAGATGCGAATCCTCCAGCAGGAAAATATTCAACTCCGCCGGCAAATTCAGGATGTGTATGGATTTCCCAACATTGTGGGCAATTCCACCGGAATGCAAAAAGTCTTCCAGCTCATTCGCTCCGTTGCGGACACCGATGCGACAATCTTGATTATGGGTGAGTCAGGAACCGGTAAAGAACTTATTGCAAAAGCCATTCACTACAGAAGTTCACGTTCGAACAAGCCGCTCATCATCGTAAACTGTGCCGCAATCCCGGAAGAATTGTTGGAGAGTGAGTTGTTCGGTCATGTAAAAGGAGCATTTACGGGGGCAATCGAAAATCGTGTGGGACGTTTCGAGGTTGCTCATGGGGGCACCATTTTTCTTGACGAAATCGGGGAGATGAGCCCACGGCTCCAGGCTAAAATACTACGCATTCTTGAAGAACGCGAATTCGAACCCGTCGGGTCAACAAAAAGTAAAAAAGTGGATGTGCGCATTATGTCTGCCACCAACAAGGATTTGTTGAAAGCCATTGATCGAGGAGAGTTCCGGCAGGACCTTTACTACAGGCTCAACGTCGTGCCCATTTACCTTCCGCCCATCAGAGAAAGAAGAGAGGATATTGGTCAATTGATCCATCATTTTGTCACTAAATATAACAAGAAGATGGGCTTTTCAGTGAAAGGCTTTACACCCGCAGCGGTTGACTTTCTCCAAAGATTCCCGTGGCCCGGGAATGTCAGAGAAATTGAAAACCTGGTGGAGCAGATGGTCGTTGTTCATCAGAACGGAATCATAGATATCGAGCAACTTCCTGAACGCTATCGGAGTTTCGAGGGAGAGCCGCAATTCAATATCGACTCGTTATGGATAGGCGACAAGACAGACCTGGGTCAAGTCCTTAACACATTGGAGCGGGAACTCATCAATCGTGCATTAAAACAGGCAAATGGTGTAAAATCAAAAGCCGCTGAATTACTCAGACTTAAACGAACCACCTTGATCGAGAAAATGAAAAAATTCAATATTGATATGGATAAAGACTAAGCTACCTAATTAATTTTATAGAACATTCTATACAATAAAGTCTTTAAATATCAATTAGACTTGACATCGAAGCGATAAACGTTTACAAAATCCTACTTATAGAACATTTTTATACGACAATGGTAAAAAAGTGAAAAAAGTCCCGACACAACAAATGGCAGGGAATATAGTCGATGTGCTATTAAAGGAAGGGTTGATAAGCAAAAGCCAGCTCGATGAGGCTTTACGTATGCAATCCGAGACAGACCAACCTCTTGTGCGCATTCTCGTCGATATGGGCACCATCACCGAGAGCGCCAAGATGAGCATCCTGAAAAAAACGTACGGCTATGAGCTTGTTTCCTTGATGACGGAAGAGTTGGACCCCAAAGTGATGAGCATTATTCCGCGAAGCATTGCACTTCGTCATCACGTAGTTCCCGTTCGGATCGAAGACAAAACCCTCGTACTTGCCATGGAGGACCCTTCTAACTTGCTGTTGATCGACAACCTTAAAGCTCTTGTCGGTCTCAATATCAAACCTGTCATAGCCAGTTGTAACGACATTGATGAGGCGCTGAAAAAGTTTCCAACAACGACGGAGGTGGCTCCTCACAGAATCAAGGTACATTTTCTCATCAAGATTCTAAAAGGACTTTTTCTGCCTGTATTAGCTCTCGCACCGATACCTGTCTTTGTGTTGATTTTAAAAATGAGCGAATCTCTTCAGATGCAACTTGCCCCCATGAATACGTTCGACTTTGTACTTTATTTTATTCTTGGTTTAGGGCTGTGGGCTTTAATAATCTGGGAGATTAATGGGTTGTTATTCAAAACCTCCAAAGGCACTTAAATTCTGCTTACTCTGACTGGTTCAGGCTCTAAGCTCATGACTTGTTTCCAACTGTAAAGGTAAATGACATTTGAAACGCGCAAGCCACAAAATCCGCAACAGGTGAGAATCAATGGCGCCTTTTATCTGTTCGTTGCTGTCATTTTGATATTTACCGCACGCCTCATTCAATTGACCCTTTTCCGTGGGGAAGATCTCTATCAGAAAAGTACGGAAAATTTTCTATGTCGATGGCGGCTCCCTGCAACACGCGGGATTATTTACGACCGACACGGCTCCCCTCTCGCAGAAAATATTACTCGTTACGATCTCTTTTTTTCACCACATCGCCTCAAACAAAAAACTGTCTCTTCAACACTCAGGAGTGTGTCGGATTTACTCGATCTCGATGTTGACCGGCTTGAGGAAAAGGTGAAATCCCTGAAATGGAAGGGGGATACTGTTACAGTGGCAAGAAATCTCGATCTGGTTGCGATCACGCCCCTTATGGAACAACAGCATCGATTTCCGGGAATAGAGATACATCATTCATTGAAGCGGCGCTATCCGCTCGGTGAAAAGGCTGCCCACATTGCGGGCTACCTCGGAGCTATCACACCTGAACAGCTTGATGCGTTTTTGGCGAAGGGCTACACACGGAGCGATCACATAGGCATAACAGGAGTCGAATATATTCATGAACAGAACCTGCGCGGGACGGATGGATACGAACTTGTGGTGCGGAATGCCCGTGGTTCGATTATCGACCGGGCTATAGAAAAACCCGCTGTCCCCGGAAAACACCTTGTACTTTCTATTGATGCGGCTCTTCAGGAATTTTGCTGGGAGCAAATGCAAGGCATTCACGGCGTTATCATAGTGGAGAATCCCCGGAACGGGGAAATTTTAGCCATGGTGAGCGCTCCCTCGTTTGATCCTCATATTCCGGCTTCATCCACGCAGGGCGAAGAGATTTCGTTACTGAATCGTGCAATTCAGGGTATTTACTATCCCGGTTCGACCATCAAACCTATCTTCGCACTCGCTGTTCTTGAAAGCGGCGTGTCGCCCGATAAGAAAATCTTTTGCTCCGGTCGCTTCTATCTTCCCAGATGGCGACAACCCTTTTTATGCAATCAGGGAAACGGACATGGCTATGTTGATGTCGAAGAAGCATTGAAGCTCTCGTGTAATACCTATTTTTACCATTACGGACAAGAGTTGGGAGGCGCTGTACTGTTGCGCTATGCTCAACGGTTTTGCTTCGGTTCACCAACCGGAATCGATCTTCCCTTTGAAAAGGAGAGCCCCCTTGTAGCGGTGCAACCAAAAGACTTGACGCGCGGCAGACTGGTTATGTTCTCAATCGGACAGGGTGATCTCCTTGTCACGCCGATACAAATGGTTTGTGCATACGCTGCAATTGCGAACAAAGGCTGGGTTGCTACACCACATCTTTTCAAAGAAGCGGTTGATGAGCGAAACAAGACAATCTATTCACCACTGAAGTCGGGGACACAAATCAGTATAGATGAGGCCGCACGTGAACGCATAATCGAAGGTATGAGGCGTGTAATAAACGAATCCGGGGGTACCGCTTATCGTGCGGGTTTCGAGCCGGAATGGAACGCGGCGGGAAAAACCGGCTCTGCACAGAATGCACGGGGCGGCACTGATGCGTGGTTCATCTGTTTTGCTCCCCATCACGCTCCTCACGTACTTGTATTGGTTCTGATCGAAGACGGAGGTTCGGGCGGTCGGGTCGCTGCTCCCATTGCTCGCGATATTCTCGAGTTCTACTTCAATAACTATAGCGACGCACGATGAATGTTACTCATCTCTTTGATACACAAGGAAACATGTCCGTCCGGGGATTGCATTTCGCCAGAGAACTTTATGTCCTTCTTATAATGACGCCTGGTTTTTTTCGAGTTTTTGTTGTTTATTTCTCAGCGCTGCAAGGCTTTGAGAAGAGAGTATGGACTCCAGCTCTTCAGACATTTTTTTCCACAGAAGATGCGCGGCGCAATATTCACACCTTTCGCAACTTCCAGGATCTTCGACGCACTCCGTAAGCGAGATAGGTCCCTCTAACGCCTGGCTGATGTCGATTAGGGGGATTTTTTCGGGCGCTCGTGCAAGCGTATATCCGCCCTTTGATCCGCGATGGCTCTTGACCAGCCCGGCTGACTCCAGCGACATAATGATCTGGCGTAAATAAAGAAGCGAAATATCCTGACGATCGGAAATCTCTCTCAACGCAATTGGTTCTTTCCCCCAATGCATCGCCAGATCGATCATCAGCCGATACCCATACCGTATTTTTGTTGATAGTCTCATGGTAGATTATACAAGAACATAGGAATACAATAATTAAATTATGTATTTACTATACTATTCAGAAGGCCGTCTATTCAAAATAAATTTAGGTTTTTCAAGAAAATTTTCACCATGAGGGCCTCTTAGGGGATCAAACCCGCCCCTACAGATATGAATTGCCCGAATTTCATGAACCGTCTGGATTCAGGAATTGACTTCTTGCTTTACCTTTGCGCATAGTAACTTTTACATCATGGTCGAAAGGGGGATTAAACATCTCATTATCTTTTCATTGAAAGGAGAGGGAAGATGAATTTCTTTGAGCGATTGAGAAATGGATGGACACTTGCAAAACAGAGCCTCCAGGTGGTCTGGAGAGATAAGACGCTGATGATTTTTCCGGTCTTATCAGGGATAAGTTGTCTGGCAGCGATCGGTCTCTTTGTTCTGGGATTTGGACCGGAAAATATCCAGAGATTGTTGGACGAAACCGGTGGAGCGGAGGCGCAGATTTCAACGTCCAGCTATATCCTGGTTCTCCTGGTCTATTTTGTGCTCTATTTCATCACTATCTTTTTCAATGTCGCCTTGGTCGGCTGTGCCCGCATATCATTATCCGGCGGCGACTCGAAACTGAGTGACGGCTTCACGGTGGCGTTGAGCCATTTGCCATCCATAGTAGGTTGGGCGCTCCTATCAGGTACTGTCGGGTTGTTGCTGAGCCTGCTGGAAAACGAAAAGAAAACCGCACGCTTTGTTCGCGTAATTCTCGGCACTGCATGGTCTATCATTACTTATTTTGTAATACCCGTTATAGTGGTTGAAGGGGTCGGCGCATTCAAGGCGCTCGGGCGCTCCACCTCGATAATTAAACAAACGTGGGGCGAGAGTCTCGCCGCTCATTTCAGTATCGGCTGGTTGTTATTCATCATCAATCTCCCCGCCATACTTATCTTTGTCGTTATCGCTATAACGGGCTCATTACCACCTGCTCTTATGGGTATCTTGATAGGGTGCGCGGCAATGTGGCTGGTTTTCACCACAGTTATGGGATTGGCGGCAAAATCCGTGCTTACCATGGCATTGTATCAATACTCCGCTACCGGAACCGCTCCTGATGTGTACGACACACACAAATTACGATACGCTTTCAGTTGACGACAAAGATATAGAGAAATCCTGAAAATATAATGTGAAAAGAATCTATTGGAGGAAAGAAGAACCAAACCAGCGCCGTATGTTTTTCATGTGAAGTAATTTCTTTCTCCTGGATAACATCACCCTTTTACAATCTCCCGGGATATTTTTTGACTCACCTGAGACAATTCAATTATCATAGGTAGTTATGTACTTTATGAGAGCGTTTATGGATGAGATGAACGAACAGATTCTGGAGATGATACAGACTACATTTCCCCTGGACAGCCGTCCCTTTCGAATAATTGCGGATTCTGTCGGGATAACGGAGGTTGAGGTTATCCAACGAGTGCAATCCATGAAGGATGATGGGTTAATTCGTCGTATCGGTGCGGTCTTCTCTCCGGAAAAGATAGAGATGGAATCAACCCTGGCGGCAGTCCGTGTCCCGAAAGATTCCATGATCGAGACAATCGCACACAAGATAAACGGCTACATCGAGGTGACGCATAACTATCAAAGGAACCACAGATATAATCTATGGTTTACAGTAGTCGCGCACAGCCGAAAGAGGATCGAGGCGATATTATCAGAAATCCGCACCCTCCCCGGCGTTGCGGAGCTCAACGAATTCCCCTCTGTTCGAACGTTCAAAATTGATACGAGGTTCAAAATATCCGAGCAATGACCTTTTTTTCAGAACAGGATAAACGACTAATTGTTCGCATTCAGGAATCTATCCCGCTGGTTTCTGAACCGTTCGCAGTCATAGCGGAACAGGTAGGTATCACGGGTGATGCCGTAATTGAGAAAATCAAACAATGGAAGGCGGAAGGAATAATACGGCGGTTCGGTGCGGTGGTTCATCACCGCAAGTTCGGCAAAACCGCTAACGCCATGAGCATCTGGTCAGCGCCGAAAGAGAAGAAAGAGGAGCTGGGCAAGGCGCTCGCCGCCCGCAAAGAAGTAAGCCATTGTTATGAACGGGCAGTACCCGAACACTGGCGATATTCTATATTTGCGATGCTACACGCAGAGTCGGAAGAGGAGTGTCAACGAGTCGCGAAGGAGGTAGCAAAAACCACGGGGATTCATGAATATGAATTGCTTTTTACTATTAAAGAATTTAAAAAAACGAGTTTGCGTATTTTTTAAAGGAGGCATTACATGAAATCGAAGGTTGCCGTATTAAAAACCTCTCCACACACCATACTGGAGGACTATACCCGCCTGATGCAAATGGCGGAATATGAAAAGTTTTTGCCGAAAGACAGGGATGTCATTTTAAAGGTTAATATATCGTGGCATCATTATTACCCCGCGTGTTCAACTCAGCCCTGGCAATATGAGGGGGTAATAAAGACCCTGCTCGATGCCGGTTTCAATCCCCGACAGATTATCCCTGCACATAACCGTACCGTAGTGGTCAGCGCGAAGAAGGGCATCATCAATAACGGTTATAAAAGCGTGGACGAGAAGTACGGTATGGACCCGGTTCATTTGTATGAACCGCCGGTTAAATGGGTGGTGTATAAGCCCAAGAATTTCAAGTTCAAGGTGTTGCAAAACATCTTCCCCGATGGTGTAAAGGTGCCCGAGATGTTCATGGGAAAAAGCATTATACAATTGCCGACGGTCAAGACCCATGTATTCACCACCATAACAGGCGCAATGAAAAATGCATTTGGTGGATTGCTGAGTGAACGTCGCCATTGGACTCACGGGGTGATACATGAGACATTGGTCGATCTCCTTCATATCCAGAAAGAGATCCACTCGGGATTGTTTGCCGTAATGGACGGGACAGTATGCGGTGATGGAGCGGGCCCGCGCGCTATGCGCCCCTGCATCAAGAACTATATCCTCGCCAGCGGTGATCAGGTCGCCATAGATGCGATAAGCGCCAAGATGCAGGGATTCGATCCCATGAAACTGGGCTTTATCCGCCTTGCTCATGAAGACGGCCTTGGCGCAGGCGACCCCAAAGATATTGAAATCGTGGGCGAGGACATCAGCAATGTCAACTTCCGGTTTCACCAGGAGGAGACCTTTGCCAGCCGCGGTCAGAAAGCCATTTATTGGGGACCCCTGAAACCGTTTGAAAAATTACTGCTTCGTTCTCCCATTGTTCCCTGGTCTTATGCAGCGTCGCGCCTTTACTATGATTTCTTCTGGTTCAACCTTGTGGGAAAGAAACGTGTCGCCGAGTTCATGAAAACAGATTGGGGAAAGCTGTTCAAGACCTATAGACCTTCCTGAGCCGTCCCTGTAAGTTGGACACAGAGACGTTCCTGCGGGAACCTTCCGCTCACACTCACCTATCGCTGCGTCCCTTCACACCTTCATTTATTGAGCGGCTAAGCCCCGGAGAGTTAAAATGATGGCGAGAAAAAAGCAGCCTCGACACAAAAGGAATCAACGAGCCGGACTGGAACCGACCTGGATGTTCCTGAACCGGGTTGGAGAAACGCCGTGACCGACGTACATAGTCTGCATTGGTTCGCCCTTGCCGCAGTTTGGGGTACCCCACATCTCCCAGGAGGAATCGTCACACACGGCGTCACACGAACGCCAGAAGTCCCATGTAATTCCGGTATACACCGGATTCTTGAAAAGTTTCCCGATTTTTCCATTTTTAATTTCCCGCGCCATCTCGGTGCCGAACTGAAAATTAACTCGACGGTCGTCGATACTCCAGGAGCGATTGGTCTCGAGAAGCAGACCTTTTTTTGTGTCGGCAATAAGATCGTCAAAGTTCCATTCGCCCGGTTCCAGGTTGATATTGGTCATTCGAATGAGGGGAAAATTTCCCCATCCATCAGCTCGCATGCATCCGTTACTCTGGCCGGTATCAATACGCGGCGCAAGCGAGCGAGAAGTAAGAAATCCCTGAAAAATCCCCTCGCGTATGATGGGTGATGCTTGTGCGGGGATGCCTTCATCGTCATAGCCGAACGTACCGAGTCCACCCGGCGCACGTGCATCCGCAGTTACGTTTACATGAGGCGAGCCGTACCTGAATGAGCGAATCATGTCCGGTGAAAGAAAACTGGTTCCGGCAAAACTCGCTTCATACCCGAGCACACGATCCAGCTCTATGGCATGCCCGATGGATTCATGCACCTGGAGGGCGAGCTGGTCGCCGGTAAGGATGATTGTGGTAACATCCTGCGGACATGGGGGCGCTTTAAGTAAAGCAGATGCTTCTCCGGCAACTTCACTCGCGTGCCCGACAAGGTCGAGCGACTGAAAAAATTCCCACCCCGCGGTATGGAAATTTCCCCTGAACGACGCAGGATATGACCTTTCCTGCACCTCACCGTTCTCAATAGCAATGGCAACCAATCCACCGCCACAATATATAATGGTTTGCTCGATGAGAGAGCCATCCGTAGAGCCGAACGTTTTTTCTTCTTTTACGGCATCGAAGAATCCACGGGCTATTTTTACCGCCTTGCGTCTGGTCATTATGCGAGTCGATTGAATGAGAATATCGAGTTTGTCCTCGAGGGAGACATTGAACGGATCGATCTCATAGGGCGTCATATAATGATCACTGGTAGTTATGCGTGGAGAGAGTGATTCCCGAATGTGTGAGGGGAGGCGTCCGCTTGCACGAGCGACTTCCACGGCGCGGCGCGCGGCTCGCTTCACCGACTTGGTATCCAGGTCGGAGGTTGCCGCAAATCCCCAACCACCACGTAATAGAACCCGTATCCCTATCCCGAGGCTCTCGCTGTACTTTACCGCTTCTGGTCTCATATTCTTGACCGTGATGTTCTGATTCACCCTCCGGACTACACGGCAGTCGGCATAATCAATGCCCAGCCCATGGAGTGTTGAAAGTGTATTTACTATCAAAGCCCTCATGCTACCTCCTCAGAAGAACAAATTCTAAGACAATAGATATAAATTCGAGAATTCGTACAATATTCTTGAAAGTCAAAAAGATAGTTGATAAAAAGGACATATTTAGAGATACTAATCAACCAAAAAATGGGGATTAGGGGGATATACCTTAAAAAAGAGCATGAAACGAAAACTACTACTCTGGTTATTAATCTTTTCCGTTCCTTTTATTTTGCTTGCCGGGCAGGCTTTCGCTGATATTATCATCAAGAAGGACGGCAGGGAAATACGCGGGAATATCGTCTCGATTTCTGACGAGCAGGTCTCGATGGATGTAAGCGGTGTGGTCATCTATATCAACCGTAACGATATCGAGAAAATTATCCGGGAAGACAAGCCCGACGTTCTTCTGAAAGCGGAACAATGGTTCAACGAGGCGGATTACAAGAATGCACTCGCGCAATCCGTTGAGGTTATTGAACAGGAACCGCAGTACGCACAAACAGCGAAGCGTATCTTTTTCAGCAGTCTCCAGAATCTTTCCTCAAAGGGTACGGACCTCCTGAACCGCCATGAGTATGAAGAAGGGATAAAGTTTTATCTTTTTCTTTTCCAGCATATTCAAAAAGAAACGGTGCGAACCTATTTCTTCGATGACCCTGAAAGTTGGTCATTGTTCATGAATGAAGCTCAACGTCACTTATCCCATGCCTATTACGAACAGGCATTGCAACTACTTGATAAACAAGATCAGACCCTCATACCGACGATCAAACGTAACCTCAATGAAGCGCTCAATTATGTAAAGCCGCGTACACCAAGATACTTCGACATCAAGCTCTTGTTAGGGCGAATTAATTTTGACCAGCATGAGTATGAAACCGCCCGCGAATATCTCGAGGAAGTATCAAGACTTTCACCAAAAGAAGAACACCGGGAACAGGCGATCCTGATGTTGAACGATCTTCTGCCTCGTATACAAAAGCCGTCTCCGAGCCCCCAACCAACCGAGGTGGTACGCTATGTGCCTCCTCCTGTAGCGCCGGTACAACCACCGCCCTCTCAACAACCCGACTACTCAGACCTCCCGATCTGGAAACGATATCTCTATCAGGTCAGAGACCACGAAATCTTTCAGCGTATACAGAGCTTTGCCTTTCGGATATCGCAAGGAGAATACCTTTTTGTCATCGTTGTTCCTTTAATCATAATTCTCGTCTGGATAATCTCGTTCAAGTATCTCAAGTCCCGTGCAAGGAAAGGCGATATTCTGGCGGCTTCTATGCTGGGGAGCGCAAAATTATTGGGCCCCTTGATGATACTTATCTACAAAATCAAACGCATTAAAATCGGCGGACCGAAAAAACGATGTCCGTTCTGCGGCAAAGGTATCGACGATATCGAAGCATATTCAGACCTCAACTTTTACGTCTGCCCCCATTGCCAGGAAAATATCACCCCGGTATTCGAACTTACCGACTATATAGACCACCTGGTGAAAAACGTGGAGAAGTCATTGCAACGAAGCGGGCGAAAAGGAAGTATGACGGGCCCGGACGGACTGCCTATAGAAAAAGACGCCATGCTCAAGCTTGTGCGCTCAATAGTCACCTACGCCGTCAGGCGTCGTGCGAGTGACGTTCATATAGAACAAGAAATCGAGCGGGTGAAGGTTCGCGCTCGTATCGACGGCATCCTTTTTGATATCTTTACGTTTCCCAAGACCATAGCCAACGCCCTGGTGTCCGCTATCAAGGTCATGTCAAACCTCGATATATCCGAGAAGCGCATCCCGCAAGATGGGCAGTTCAGTTTGTGGATCGACAAGACCGATATCGACGTGCGTGTCGCGACCAGTCCTGCCGCCATGGGTGAAAAAGTGAGCATGCGCCTGCTGGATATTCGAAGCGTCATGATTGATTCGATCAAACTCGGGCTCGAGGGCGGCAACCTTGAGAAATTTGAACGTGCTATCCGAAAACCCCACGGATTAATACTCGTCACCGGTCCTTCCGGTTCGGGAAAGACGACGAGCCTTTATGTAGCCCTCAACACCATCAACACAGGTGAAAAGAACATAATTACGATTGAAGACCCGATAGAATATCACTTTAAGGGACTGAACCAGATCCAGGTGAATCCAGCGGCGAATTTCACCTTTGCCACAGGATTGCGATCAATTATACGGCAGGACCCCGACGTCATAATGGTCGGCGAGATACGCGACCTCGAGACTGCGGAAATTGCTATCGAGGCTGCGTTGACCGGACACCTGGTCTTCTCCACGCTACATACTATAGACGCTGCGGGCGCGTTTGGTAGACTCATCGATCTGGGAATCTCTCCTAAACGCTTTGCACCGGCTATTATATGCGTCATTGCACAACGCCTTGTGAGAATAAATTGCCCTGAGTGCAAAAAACCTTATAAACCGAAAAAAACCGATCTCGAATCGCTGGGTCTTACACCGGAAAAGGCAAAGGACATCACGTTTATGAAAGGCACAGGGTGTCCACACTGTTTCAATTCAGGATTTTACGGAAGGATCGGAATTTTCGAAATCTTGATGCCCGATGAGTCTATGCGCGATATGCTCGAGAACCAGATGTCCACCTCAGTAATACGAGAGTTGGGACGAAAAGCAGGGATGAGAAGCCTTAGAGATGAAGGGATTGTCAAGATTCAACAGGGACTTACCACGGTTGAAGAAGTAATCCGGGTGACCTCCTGACCGGTTCAGTTTCGCCTTGCCAACTCCACCCTTCCTGATGAAGGTAAGACAATGAACAATAGAACAACAATATATACTTTAGACTCCCACTCGCTGTCGTTCTCGTTTTTATCCAGGCGTGTCAAGGGGCTTTAGGAGTTGTGAGATCGAAAGCCGGTTTTGGTGGATATGAGAAAGGGAAATGGTAGAATAGGTTCTCCTTGTAAATCTTTTATGGAGATAACACAAAACAGATGACATCATCCATAAGTCGTATTTTAGACATTATTGACGGGTTACCGGAGGATGTTCAGACACTCTTTAACCGGTTTTATGATGTCAGCGTAAACATGGGAAAGCTTGTCCCTCCTGAAGAGATGCATGAATGGATAGAAGAGAACATCGCCTCACTCGAACAGGTTACGGAGCAGGAAATCGTAAGAATCGAGAATAAGATCACGCACGAGGCAACGCTCTATAACGAGTTACGCGCAAAACGCCCCATTGACAGTAAAATGAACGAAGACCTGGAAGCGATCTTGAACAACAAAGAAGATTGCGACTTCTGCCATCCACTCGATAAGACGCCCGCGGATTCTTTCGGTAGACTTCATGGTAAACATTGTATTACCGCGTCAAATATTGCTAAATATGATGCACTGCATGGCCTGGTTATTTTCAACCGGCATTACCCCTTAGTGCACGATGAAGAGCTGATAAAAGATTACGTAGAGACCGCGCGGAGATGGTTCGAGCGGGCACACCAGCAGCATCAGGACATGATCTTCCCCTTGATTATGTGGAACTGCACGTGGCGCGCCGGCGCATCTATTACTCACGGACACTGGCAGCTTCTTCTCACCTCACGTCCTTACCCAAAAGTGGCGTTCTTGAACGAGTGCAGAAATCAATACAACACCCGTTACGCGACATCCTACCTGGATTCGTTATATACCATACACAAGGCATTGGGGCTTGGATTTCAGTGGAAGGGCATCAAACTCTTAGTACATCTCACCCCTATAAAAGAAAAAGAGTGTATGTTTTTCGGCGCTTCCTCCGGCGAGGGACTTGCGCACGTGATCGCGCGCCTGGTTGGGTTTTATTATGCAAAAGGTGTGCGTGCCTTGAACCTTGCCATCTATCTCCCGCCTTTACAACCCGCTCAAGGCTGGGAAGATTTCCCGGTAGTGGGTCGGTTGGTCGATCGAGGAAATCCCATGAGTAACACAACAGACATCGGCGCTATGGAACTTTATGCGTGCAGTGTAGTCTCCTCCGATCCGTTCAAACTCGCGGCTGACCTTCGTAAATGGGATGAATAATAGTCTTCCTCGGCTCCCGGTGGCGATGCAACTTTCTATGTTTAGACTCGGAAACCTTCTCGCTTTCTCCTTGAAGAGTTCCTTGGTAAAAAAGTAAACTTTCTTTTTGCATGTTTATCTGAACAGTGATTATGTTAAAGTATTCCGATAAAGTATTGAACCACTTTATGAATCCGCGCAACGTGGGCGAGCTCGAGCATCCAGACGCCGAAGCCCAGGTCGGTTCCCTCATCTGCGGCGATATGATGAAGCTGCAGATGTCGATCGACGAACACGGGATTATCAGGGATGCAAAGTTCAAGACGTTCGGGTGCGGTGCTGCTATCGCATCAGCGTCAGTCCTCACCGAGATGCTTATCGGGAAACATATAAACGATGCAGTGAAAATCACCAAGGACGATATTATCCGCGCGCTTGACGGACTGCCCGACGAGAAAGTGCACTGTTCGGTGATGGGTACCGATGCGCTACGTACTGCGCTGGCGGACTATTTTACACACCACGGAATTACACCTCCTCCTGAACTGGATACCTCCTCTGTCGTATGCAACTGTTTCGGAATAACCGAACGCACCTTGCGTGAAACCATCAAAAAACACCGCATCAACACCTTGGAATTAATAACAGCAACCCTGCAAGCAGGGGCAGCGTGCGGTAAATGCAAGGACAAAATGCGTGAATTGATCATTGACGTGTGGGGAGAATCTATTGAAGAACATGCAGGAAGGGGTGCTCCGGGGGCGGCACAGCTTGCAGATCAACAAATTACACGGATAGAGCGGGTGATTGAGCAAGAGATACGACCGTCACTTCAACGTGATGGCGGCGATATCCGCCTTGTCTGCGTCGAAGCAAATACCGTTAAGGTTGCGTTTGAAGGCTTGTGTCGAGAGTGTCCTGCATCGCCGTTCACGCTCAAGGGATTCGTGCAGAAAAGATTACGAGACCGGATAAACCCCGAGATTGTAGTCGAAGAAGACAAAGCCCGATGATCAAGGACGTTATATATCTTGATAACAACGCGACGACCCGCATCGCACCCGAGGTGCTCGAGGCGATGCTGCCCTTCCTCAAAGACCTCTACGGAAATCCATCGAGCATTTATACCTTCGGTTCTCAGGTGTATCAAGAAATGCAGAAGGCTCGTGAACAGGTGGCGGAACTCCTGGGCGCCGCGTATGCAGATGAGATATTTATTACGGGTAACGCAACGGAAGCGAATAATACCGCCTTCTGGAGTTCACTAAATGCGCAACCTGAAAAACGGCATATTGTGACCACAAAAGTAGAACACCTTTCTGTATTGTCGGTTGCCCGTTTTTGGGGAGAGCGAGGTTACCGCGTAACCCTGCTCGGAGTTGATGAAGAAGGCAGAATAGACCTCGATGAGCTTGGCGCGGCTCTGACCCCGGAAACCGCACTCGTCTCTGTTATCTATGCGAACAACGAGACGGGCGTGGTGTTTCCGGTTGAAGAGATCGGTCGAAGAGTAAAAGAGCAAGGGATTCTTTTTCATGTGGATGGTGTTCAGGCAGCAGGAAAGATACCGCTCGCACTCAAAAACAGCACAGTTGATTTTATGTCGCTGAGCGGACATAAACTGCATGCGCCGAAAGGAGTAGGAGCGCTTTACGTGAGACGCGGTATCGAGTTTGAGCCCTACCTGATAGGCGGACATCAAGAGAAGTCTCGTCGAGCAGGGACAGAAAATGTGGCGGGCATCATCGGGCTCGGGAAAGCGTGCGAACTGGCACAACAGTCGCTGGTTACGGAAATCCCGCGAATAAAAGATTTACGCGACCGATTGGAACAGGGCATCATCGCGTCGGTTCCACGCATACGCGTAAACGGCGCCAATGCACAGCGTCTTCCCAACACGACGAACATATCTTTCGAGGGTGTCGAGGGTGAAGCGATACTCCTTATGCTCGACCGCGAACGAATCTGTGCCTCGAGCAGGTCGGCGTGCTCAACAGGTTCTGAAGAACCTTCCCATGTACTAACCGCCATGGGTGTATCGGGGTCGTATATCCATGGCGCTGTACGGCTCAGTCTATCCCGGTACACAACCAGCGAAGAAATCCAGACCGCGCTCGAGGTTGTTCCTCGCGTGATCAAACGCCTCCGTAACCTTTCGCCGATATGAAAAGCCCCTCATTGATACATCCTACATTTCGAGTGCATTGCCTCCCGTCTGTCGCTTCTGTATATGCCCGATACGACGACATAGGACAAATATAATAGGATTAACAAAAGTTCCCCATCAATCTTAAAACCACCGGATTGAGTATGAAGCATCTTGACAAAAAGACACGGCATGGGTAGAACCATAATTGAATCTAACTACACAAGCAGGGGAATTAAATGACACGCCAGAACAGGGTAAAGATACTCAAAAACCTTCAGCAAAAACGTAACTCTAATATGGTTGTGTATTTCACGGGTGACCGTCGCCCTATCAGTTCGCGCATAGCCGAAGACGCAATCCGACCCCTTTACGACCATTTGTTGTCGTTCGGTCCGGGTATGATGAAACGGCTGGACCTGTTTCTGTATACCCGGGGTGGAGATGTCAGCGTGCCGTGGCGAATAATCTCCATGATTCGTGAATTCGCGGACGAATTAAATATCCTCATCCCCTATAAAGCCCATAGTGCGGGAACCCTGCTGTCGCTCGGAGCAGACACAATCGTTCTCGGCAGAAAAGCGGAACTCAGTCCTATAGACCCGACGCTGGTAAGGCAGTTGGGCGGTGAATCAGTGGTTCCCCTACAGGAAATCCCCGTTGAAGACGTCGAGGCTTTTATCACGTTCATCAAGGAAAAGGCGAGCATCAAAGACCAGATGGCTCTGGCAAACGTGGTGTCGCATCTCATAAAGGATATCGGCTCACTCGCACTGGGCAGCATCACGCGGCAATACGAGCATATCCGCCTCGTTGCACGAAAACTGCTTAACTCACATCGAGAGAAATTCAGTACTGACATGCTGGACTCGATCATTGAAACACTGACACAAAAGATTTATTCTCATGGTCATGCCATAAGCCGAAAAGAGGCACAGGAGCTCGGCTTACCCGTAGAGATCCCCCCTCAACAAGTGGAAGAGCTGATGTGGAAACTCTATATTCAATACGAAGATGTGCTCCTCATGCAGGAGCCGTTAATGCCGGAGATCGAGCTTGGCGAGCAAAACTATAAAATGATCCAGGACACGCCGCTTGCCGTCATCGAGAGCGAAAACAAGGTGCACGTGTTCAAGTCTAATGTGGAGATGCGGCGTAAACGAAACGTCCCCCCTTCACCACAGATCAATGTGAATTTAAACGTACCGTTACCGAAGGGGTTCGATCCGCGCCAGATGCCACCACCTACACAACAATTCATGCAACACGTCATGAAAGAGATCGGCAAGATAATACCCCAATTAGTACAGCAGGAGATCGCACGGCAATCGCCCGCAGTGGGTGTCGAGATACGAAGCGTCGGGGGAAAATGGGTTGAGGAATCTTGATCTTTTCACCTCTGTTTTTAGGTTTCAGGTCATGAACCACTTATTAACAGGTCTTTTCAGACGATGAAGAATGTTCGCGTATTCCGCTACCATGTTTCCTAAAATATATCAGTCTTGTTAGACAACAGGAGGATAATGAAAGATGAGACAAGTTTTTTGGGGTATTGCAATCATCGTATGCATGAGCAGCGCGCCCGGGTTATCAGCTTCGGCGCTCGAATATGTTCCCGCTTCTAATCTCTTTTTTGACGACGGTTCTCAAGCGATCTCCAGCAAAGGGATTGTTGAATCGCTCGGTGATGTCAAAACAACGTCACCCACCGCTACTATCTTGATAACCTCTTTTCCACCCGTTATTGAGCCAAATACTTCTTTCGATGTAACAGCCGAATATACCTCAAACTTTGCACAGACGGGTCATCGTGGTAGAGTATATCTCGATGTTGTAAATGCCGGAGATGACCTCGTTATCGAACACCTTTACAAGGACAACAATGGGGAAGGCTACACCGGCGCTTCGGGCGCTGTAACCTTCACAACCTCGGTTCCCGACACATATAATAGTGTGTATTTTCGTGTGTATATTGCCCCCATGGAGATGAAACCCTGGATCGTTTCCGAGTATATGTCGTATCCACAAGATGGTTCGTATCCCTACAAATGGAGCGGCAACGGCGTAACGCACGATATCTTCTACAAGTCCTCCCTCATAATTTCCGACAATGTCGAGGGGAATTACTGTTACTGCTGCGGTATTACGTACCAAGCGTTTATGGATGCGTATGAAAAGTACAATACAGCATACGCTTTCGACTCGATTGCAGGTATGAGCGTCTCCCAGATGACCAACTTTCGCCGTGACTGGTACGTCGCCACCGGTGGAATCGGTGACAAGGGCGCAATCAAGGGAATCGTAAACTATGGAGTCGGCTTTGAGATTACCAATTGGGAAGAGGTGCTGGACGGCGACATCGTTCAGATATGGCGGCAGAGCGACAGCGGTCACAGCGTGATTTTCCGCGAGTGGGTTCGCGACCTTGAAGAGAACATCATCGGATTTACCTACTGGTCGACTCAACCATCTACCAGCGGTATTGGATTCAACACTGAATACTTCGGCGAAAGCAGCGGAATGGACCCGACAAGAACTTACTTTGCCCGGGTGGTGAAACCGTCTGATGCAGACGATTGGAAGAACCGGTACGCATCGGATAATACATCCGGTTCACCCACTGCGGTTGGCACTCCTACACCGACACCCACGGCAACCCCTACACCGACACCCACCGTAACGCCTACCCCAACTCCCACACCGACACCTGTTCCCGGAATACCTCCTATTGCGCACTATTCTTTTGAATTCAATGAAGAGGGTTGGTCATTCAACGGGGAAGTTCCACCTTACCATGAACCGACGACCACGTGGGAACCGGGCAGGCTTGGTCTCAATGCCGACACCTCCTCCTATAGCTTCTCATACTGGCTAAGCCCCGAAATCCCGATAGAAGACGATAAGATTTACCAGGTTATCTGGCTTGTGAGCAGCAGTGTGTCGGAGCCCGATTCCTCCCTCCAGTTTCGCCTACGAATCAATCAACCCGGCTCATGGCAGGGATGGGAGCGCATCGTCAACAGCTACAACCAGCATGCACCTTCCGATATCTCGCCACTCTGGTACCAGGTCCTTTTCAATCCCGCTGTAACAGATGAAGTTGACGATACCATACAGCTGTCGTTCGATCTCTTGAGCTTCGACGATGCTGACGACACCAGCTCATGGATTTATCTCGAGGAAGCCATTGTGCAGGAAGTATTACTTGCTCCCTAACATGCCCTGTGTAGTTATAAGTGAAAGAGAAAAAATCACCATATCCTCTCGCATTCGTTTTAATTTTAGGACCGCACCAGCGACTCGGTGCGCCTGTCCGGTCGCAGTGCCTTCGGAAGAAAGGCGCCCAATCACCATCTTTATCGCTTCGCACGCTCACGCGTGCGGGTACGAGTGCGGGTAGCTGTGCGGAGTATGAAGGACCGTCTTCCCCCCTGCGCGCGAATGACAGCTAAGGGGTAGCGGGTATCACCGCGAAGTCGAGGAGATAATCGTTTATGTCCTTTATGTCCCTGCAGTCGTTTGTGTCCTTGCAGTCATTTGTGTCCCTGTTTTCTTTTCTTAAAAATAGTCATCCTCGGGGAAGCGGGAGAGGTGCATGGTGTGTATCATGCAGCGGTCGAGGTAGATGACCCCACGCGCCGTATCTTCCGGCGTGAAGCCCACCAGGTCGATGGATACGTGAAACGGCACCTGTTCCGCAGTCGGCGGTTTGTAAAAGTATAGATTATACGTGAATCTCCGCTCCGGATACGCGGTGTTCACAAAGGGCGACATCTCGCCGTCGCCGTGGCTCATTATGGTCTGTTCCGCGCAGTACGCGTAGTCGGAGGTGTTGAGCCTCAACCGGAACCCCGGCGTC
>CAZSMK010000025.1:0-94310 GCA_964608095.1 uncultured Candidatus Sumerlaeota bacterium
AAACGCAATAAAATGCGCCATGTTCTTCGACTCCTGGCGCTTGGTGATCGCCGCCGTCAACGTGGTCTTCCCATGGTCGATGTGACCAATCGTCCCGACATTCAAATGTGGTTTCGTCCTTACATATTTCTCTTTCGCCATCGTGTCCTCCTGATTCACTCCGAATTATGTATAGGGTACTCGTCATCTTAGTGAGATTTTATCGTACAGGTCAATATCTATTTGCCTTTTTAACCCGTAAGCGAGTGTATGCCTCTTTGATATAAGATCATGGTAGTATGCCTTTACTCAAGACGTCCTCATAGTCGAGAACGAGTAAAGGGGTGGTATCCTTTTTTCAATATAGGGCTCTATGTCTTCTTTGTCTTATCCGCCCTATATACAATCGGCACCCTGGATGATCGTTTTTTTGTCCCGACAAAATCTATGATATACTTGTCTTTTCTTGACCTTATACCTTAAATCATTGAAACTCGATCTCTTGGATTTAAATGTCCGGTTACGGCTATTGGTGATTAATTCAACAAATAATATTCCTCACCCACTGCACACAAAATCTCGTTATATTCCATGGTTAATCTTCGGATTTGCTTTCTTTTTTTATGTTTTTTTCAGGAGTATCTCACTTGACGATTGGGATTCCGCTCAATTTGCGCTGGGGGTCGAGCGCTTTGACATTCCCGCTCATAGCCCTCATCCCCCCGGGTATGTGTTCTATATTTATGCGGGAAAACTGTTGAACATTTTTTTTCGCGATCCCGTTCAATCCCTGACATTTATTAGCGCTCTTACAGGCGCTCTCACAATTCTTATATTCTTTTTCTTTGTCGAGATGGTTGAGGGGCGGAAACCGGCGCTCTTATCCTCGCTCATTCTAATGGGTGTGCCCAACTTTTGCTTAACAAGTTTAAAAGCTCTCACCGACATGCCGGGGATCTTTTTTATTTACCTGACGCTCTTTCTTGCGACACGGGCTTATATATCTGATGAAAAGCGATATTCCCGTTATCTATATCTTGCCGCGCTGGCGGCTGGAGTGGGTATAGGATTCCGCCCGCAGAGTGCGTTTGCCACGATTCTCATCCTAACTGTTCCCCTTACTAAAAAGTTTAAATGGACGCGTCTTGCCATAGTTGTGCTCATTCTTCTGCTAATAACATTTTCCTATATACTCATAATTTTAGTAACTCACGACGGCATAGGCGGTTACGTGCGAGCGACGTACAGTCAATTCATGTGGAGGCTTGATAAACCCCATATATCCGTGCTTGGCTCCTCGTTTTCTCCTTCCTATATACTTCATCGATTAGACCGATTCGCCCGCGCACTCCTTGTCTTTGGTTTTGGCATGGGAAAACAAAAGATATATCGTTTTCTCATCATGATTATCATGTTTTCCGGGTGGATTTTGTTTCTTGTTCGAGTGCCTGGCAAAAAGAATCTGATTGTCTCTAATCTTCCGTGGATGGTTTGTTATGTGCTCATGATTATGATATTCTTGCCGGCAAACCCGCGCTACCTGTGTCCTGTTATACCCATGGGTGTTCTTATAGCCGTATTAGGATGGCTTTCGTTCAGGTGGGGGACCATCCCCCTTGTCATGCTTCTTTTGTGTAATTGGTATTTCTCATTCAAACTGGCAAAGAAGATACATATCGACCTTGCGCCGCCTGAAAAGGCTGTACGATATATACAAAGGCGCTTTAGCGAACAGGAGGTGACGATTTTTTCACGTAGTATAATACGGCACCTTCATTTTTATTTACCCTCGACCTGGGCGATTCACAATTGCTTCACGAACAATGATCTTTTAAAGGCACTGGACGAGGGACAAAAAGTGCTCACTGATTTTAACCCTTATGATATCTTTACTGAAGATGATTTGCAGATGCTGGAAATTACAAAATTGCGTGACTATGATAGAGATGAGATTATTCATACCAAGCATGTACGCAGCCGGATATATCTTATAGAAAAGAAGGAGTAGGAAAGGAAAGGCGGGCTCGAGCGTGACACGGAGTGAATGTGTGTGTTTTTTCCGGTAAAGATCAGGAAGCCGGGCGAGTTCTCCCCACAGCCCATTTCCGCGTTTTCTCGATCTTTTCTCGCATAGTTGCCGAGAGAGGGTAAGTTTCTTTCAGAGCGAATATAAGCATCCCGGTGTCAATATCGGTTTCTTGTTCAAACGCATCATATAAGGCGGAAATCAATGCCTGCTCTATCTCGGCTCCGCTGAAGCCGGATGAGGCTTTTGATAATTGTTCAAAGTCAAAGTCCTGCGGGTCACGATTTCGTTTTTTGATATGAATAGTGAAGATTTCTTTGCGTTCTTCCTCCTGAGGCAGGTCTACGAAAAAGATTTCGTCAAACCGTCCTTTTCTCAAAAGTTCAGGTGGCAGAACCTCGATGTCGTTTGCCGTTGCGATAACAAAGACCGGCTCTTCTTTTTCCTGCAACCATGTAATCAAGGTACCGAAGACACGTGCAGTGGTTCCCGAATCTGAAAAAGATGAAGATTGAAGACCGGCAAAACCTTTATCGATTTCATCAATCCAGAGGATGACGGGAGAGATGGACTCGGCGATGGTGATTGCCCGTCGTACATTGAGTTCCGACGACCCGACAAAACTGGAGAAGAGTTTGCCGGTATCCATGCGAAGCAAGGGGAGCGCCCAATAATTCGAGACTGCCTTTGCGCATAGACTTTTTCCACATCCCTGAACACCGATAAACAATACCCCTTTCGGAACAGGAAGACCGAAGGCTCTTGCCCGCTCGCTGAAGGCAAGGCGGCGTTTAGTCAACCATTCTTTGAGATTGTGAAGTCCACCGACGCTGTCCAGGTCCTCGTCCGGCTCGATGTAGTCAAGAATACCCGTTTTCCTGATGATCTGCTTCTTTTCAGAATATATTATGGACGCCTCGTCGCTGGTAAGGTTTCCCGTGAGGACGAGGGTTTTTGCAAACACATTTTCTGCTTCGTTGAGGGTTAACCCGACAGCGGCATCTAAAATTTTATCCGTCGCTTCAGGAGAAAGATCGATCTTAAAGTTAGGATTCCCTTTGAGCTCGTCATTGATCTGTCGCAGAAGTTCGAGCAGTTCCGGCTTTTTGGGGAGAGGAAAATCAAGAATGGTGAGTTCCTTCTCCAACTCCTGGGGTATTTCGAGTATAGGGGAGAGTATGATGACGGAAGTATAGGTATGGCGAAGCTTGACTGCGAGGTCGCGTAAGGTGCGTATGACGACGTTGTCCTTGATGAAGGCATGAAAATCTTTCAGGCAAAAAATACACGGCTCGTTGACTTCCATTATTTCCTTGAGCGCAAGGATGGGGTCTTTCGACCCTTTTTTACCTTCCATTGTCCCCAGACCGGAATGGTAACGCGCTATTCCGTTACTGATGCTCCATTCATATACCTTCTTACCCAGGACATGTGTTATTCGTTCGATCTCCAGCATCACCCGTTGTTCTTCCCAGCTTACTACATAAATCAGGGGGTAACGAGCACGAATCAGGACCTCGAGATCGCTTCGTCTTTTTGCTTTTATCTGGGGCTCTTCCATTTTCCTGTCTCTATGAAAAGGTGGGCAAAACATATATTGTCACTATGAACATCACAGGTCAACCATGTTTTTAAACAGTCCTTTCCTCGTGAATGGATTTTCAGGTGAACAATGAAGTGATTTGAGATTGGGAAAAAATCAGAAATTTCCGGGTTCATCTTCGCCTATGCCGGGTCCTGTCCAGAACACATCACCAAAACTTATTGTCCCGTTAGTGGGGTCATAGGCAACCGTTGCAGGGTCAAAGAGAACCGTGGGTATTTTATCGGGTCCTATGCTTATTAATGCCCACATAGTAGAGTTAAGATGTCTTGTAATCTTACTCCAGATTAAGTCCGATTCATAACCTCCTTGAGGCAACAGACGGCATTCATAGCCAAAGGTAAAAGGATAGACGAGTTCACCTCCTTGAGAGGGTATAGCATAGGGATTTTCCAATCCTTCGTAAAAACGCTGGACCGTTCCGATATCTATAAAAGGATCAGCGGGAAGAGATGAGATATAGGCAGTCGGTGATGTAAGAACCTTCAATCTTTGCACATAGGAACTTTTATGGAGGTCATCATATTGATTGTCAGGGGGATATGAATTGTATTCGACTGCGTAAGATTCGATGGCGATGCTTAGCGTGCGCATGTCCGCTTTACACCGGGAGAGTTTTGAGCGCGTTTGTGCCTCAAGGTAGTTGGGGATTGCTATCCCTGCAAGAATTGCGATAATTGCAATTACAATCAACAATTCTACAAGAGTAAATCCCTTTTTTCTTAATTCCTTTGAGCTCATTAGCACCCTTTTCCGTGTAACTACCTGCCACCTTCAGGGTTGAATCCTAACAGTGTATGTGAGCCCATTTGATACAGCACTTATTATAGAAGGTCATTTTATATTATTCTTTTCACATATTTTTTTCAAGAAAAATCTTAAAAAAATATCATTTTTCTGAGTTTTTCGGGTAATTGGGATAAGCGCTTCATACAAGACTCAGCAGGTCATCATGAATTTTCTTTACCCCACAAGATCAGCCCCTGCGCTGGATGTTGGGACACTTTCAGTCCCCTTTCAAAACTTGTTACACCAGTGAAAAAAATGTAGAATAAGCCTCCCCGCTTGTCACTAAAATCGCACTCGCACGCCTGAGCGCACTCGCACGCCTGAGCGTGCGCGCACGCCTGAGGGTGTGCGCTGTCGAAGTCGCTGTTGGCGGGAGGATGCTACTCGATAAGACTGATAGGACACATAGGACAGATAGGACGGCACTGACAAAAAGAACCCAGGCGTATACTCTTTTCTCGAGCGATCCATCTTCCTTACAGTGCTTTTTGTTGTTCCTGTTACTTTTTCATACCGAACCTGAACTTAATCATGGCGAAAAGGCTCGTGCACATGATTTTCCAATTGAACGTGCTTCTCCCCGCTTGGCGTTCCTCAAAACGGATGGGAACTTCCTTAATCCTATAACCTTTATGGTAACAGGCAAGAAGAACTTCCTGGACAACCTCGGGTCCTTTCGACATCATCCGGTCGAGGTTGATGTTTTCAAGCGTGGCTCGTTTGAATATGCGAAAACCGCTCGTACAATCTTTTACCGGTAGTCCGAGAACAAAACGAATATATCTATTGGCAGCACGCGTGATACATTTCCGCAAAGGCGAACGTCCGCTTTCGCCGCCACCGGGAATCAAACGCGACCCGATGACCACATCAGCGTCGACCAGGGCGTCAAGCATTTCAGGTATAAATCGGGGATGATGAGAAAAGTCTGCATCCATTTCAATTATTATATCAGCGCCCAGTTCGAGCGCCTTCTGGAAACCTCTAATTCCCGCGGTACCACGCCCTCGTTCGTGCATCCGCCGCTCGAGATGCACTCGACCGGGATAGTTCCGCTCCTTCTCTTCGACTATACGCCACGTACCATCCGGGGAGTTGTCATCCACTACCAGCACTTCCATATCATTGGAAATCGCAAGCAAGTCCTCGATAAGGTTTCCGATATTCTCAGCTTCATTGTATGTCGGCACGGTGGCAATTATCTTCATTCGCTTTTCCCTTGATCATCAGATCAACTTTCCTTTTTTGCAGCCATAAAGGAGTTTTCTCTTTGCAACGCCATAACAATATTGGAAAAATATCTGTATCATCTTCTTGACGTCAACACACCTTTTCTACATTAATGGTTTTGATACCACAAGATCATTTCGAGGAGCGAAACGATGCGAATAGGAGTCATAATGGCAGGTGGTGCAGGGACACGGTTCTGGCCCTATAGCCGCCATAATATGCCCAAACAACTTCTCAGTCTCGTAAGTCCACAACCATTACTCGCTGAGACCGTCGAACGTATAAGCAACCTGATCTCACCGGCGCATATTTTTGTAGTAGCAGGTGGTCATTTGAAAGAGAACATTTTGAAGCATGTTCCACGAATTTCAGAGCGCAATATCATTGTAGAACCTGCTCCCAGAAATACCGCACCATGCCTTGCCCTTGCCGTTGCCGCCACTTCATCGATGTATGGTGACCCCGTGATGGCGGTGCTGACGGCTGACCATTACATCGGACTCCCCGAAAAATTCCTGGCGAATGTCGAGGCTGCTATGAATTTCGCCGAATCCAAACCATCCCTCATCACGGTGGGCGTTCCCACTGCTCGACCGGAAACGGGGTATGGCTACGTCGAAGCCGGTGAAGTAGTTGCACAGTCCGACCTCGGAACGATACATAAGGTTAACAAGTTTCACGAAAAACCCGATTCGACTACGGCGGAACAATATTTTCAGAAGGAGAACTTTTTCTGGAACAGCGGAATGTTCTTCTGGAGAAACGGTTCATTTATTGAGACAGCGCGACAGAAATCACCGGAGATTGCAGAGGCAATTGAGCGGATTTCACGCGCGTGGGGGACATCATCGCAACATGCCGTTGTTGAAGAGACGTTCGCTACTTTAAAGAAAATTTCAATCGATTTCGCACTTATGGAAAAGGCAGATAACGTGTATATGGTTCGGGCGGATTTCTCCTGGGACGATATAGGAACGTGGGATGCGCTCGAACGGATCATCGAACCCGGGGATAAGGGGAACATTGTGACTGGCGATGCGATTGTACTGGATTGTTCGGATACGATAATTTTCAACAAACCTGTTCACGCGAACTCAGACACACGAGCCATAGTCGCCGCTATCGGTCTCAAGGACCTGGTTCTTGTAAACACCGGCGATGCAGTTCTTGTATGTCCCAAAAATAGATGCCAGGATATCAAGAAGATTGTTGAGATGCTTAAGGAAAAGCATCGTAATGAATATTTATAGACAGGGCGGAGGAAGAATCTCTCCCCGCCTTCTTTGAGTCGTATGCCTCACCTTTTACTTTTTCGAGGATAGCGTTTACGCGGTTTCGCCGAGGGGACTTCCTCGAAACGCTCTTATATCTGACGTCCTTCGGTATCGCGCTGACTGCGGTAAATATCACCGCGGCTTACCGTGCCATTCGTTGCATCATAGGTCACTTCGTTGGGATAGTTCGAAGCACCCCCTGGGGGACCGCAACGTTCGTCAGGGCCGAAACAATCCAGCCGCCACATTCCTATCGCCTTCTTGTATTCAGGTAAAAGAATGCTATAAGAGTAGAGTAGCGTGCCATATTCAGAGGTTAAGTAGCCATAACGGTTGTAGCGACCTTCATACATGCCCCTGAGCCTGAGCGAAAAGGGATCAAAAAAACTCTGAACATTGGTGACGTACGCCAGGGGTGTCGACAGCACATTAGGAACATTTGTTGCTGAGGGTGAACCTGCCGGGTATGGCCAGGGATAATGGTTCTCATCCACGAAATAAGTTTCAAGTCCGGTAGCGAGGTTACGCATATCCGCCTGTGCTCGTGCGACCTTGCTACGTGTTTGCGCTTCAAGGAAGTTAGGCACTGCAATTGCCGCCAAGATTGCTATGATTGCCACGACAATCAAAAGCTCGATCAAAGTAAATCCATTCTGTTTCACAATAATCTCCTTCTTCTATAATAAGAGTTCATCACAAATTGTTTGATGTAAATGTCTTAGACATAGTATGTAGTACAGCATTGAAGATCAACAAAAATGAGATTTATAAACCGGTATGAGAATTCTCTTGATTAATTATGAATACCCCCCTGTGGGAGGTGGCGCAGGTAACGCGACACAACACATTGCAGAGTACCTTGTCCGTCGAGGCGCCGAGGTCGCCGTTATTTCAATGCAGGCTCCGTCATTACCCCCAAACGAGATAAGGAACGGTGTCACCATCTACCGAGTCCCCTGCATACGCCGCAGGCTCAATCAATCCAATATCCTGGAAATGATGACATATATCTTCTCCTGTAGTATTAACTTCAAAAAGATTTTCAAGAATTGGAAGCCCGACTGTGCGATTGCTTTCCTCGGGCTTCCGGGGGGTGCGGTAGGGTGGTGGTATCGTTGGCGATACAAGATACCGTATATTGTCAGTATCCGAGGAGGTGACGTGCCCGGCACACAGCCCGAGCAACTCAGGTATTATCATGCAATTGCTAAACCCTTTATCAAAAAAATCTGGCATGACGCCTGTTTTGTCGTAGCAAACAGCACAGGACTACGAGACCTCGCAAAACAAACGATGCCCGACAGGGAAATTCTCTGTATCCCCAATGGAGTTGACACTGCTTTGTTTAAACCGCTGCCGGAAAAAACATTTGGTTCGACGTCCAAATTGTTGTTTGTCGGACGGCTCAGCTATGAAAAACGTGTTGACCTTTTGTTGCACTCTCTCTCGCAGCTTCTACATTTAGATTGGCGGCTGACAATTGTCGGGGATGGACCGCAATCCAAAACAATCGATTCCTTGATTGAAAATTATCGTTTGGCAACACGCGTTCTTCGCACCGGATGGCTGAATAAAGAAGATTTGGTACGGCACTATCAGCAATCTGATGTTTTTGTCTTTCCCTCGAGCTCAGAAGGTATGCCGAATGTCGTTCTTGAGGCAATGGCGTGCGGGTTACCGATTGTTACAACCAGGATTCCGGGATCTATGGAGCTCGTTGAGCATGAAACCAATGGACTTCTTGTTGATGCAAATAATCTTGAACAGCTTACAAAAGCGCTCCAGCTTATTATGCCTGATACAGCACTGAAAAAGAAGTTCGGAGAAAAAAGCAGGGAAAAAGCATGCCGATTCAGCTGGGATTATGTGGGTCGGGATTATCTCGCCCTGCTTCAAAAATGCTTGTAATGTCTATCAGTGGTGCGTAACCCTGATGTATGATTACAATCGAGATATCGTGGAAAATTTAATAAAGGATGAGGCGTAAGGACTGTGTTAATGTGTGGAATTTGTGGATTTATAAACGAAGAGCGTGAACCTGCATCGCAGCAGACTCTGGCTGATATGTGTGCAACCATGAAGCACCGCGGTCCCGATGAGCAAGGTCTCTGGACAAAGAACCGTGTCGCACTCGGTATGCGACGCCTCAAGATTATAGATCTCGAGACTGGCTCACAGCCCATCTTCAACGAAGACCGCTCCATTGTTGTCGTCTTTAACGGCGAAATTTACAATTTCCGGTCTCTCAGGAATGAACTGCAAAAGGCAGGACATACGTTTTATACTCAAACCGATACAGAAGTAATCGTTCATGCTTACGAGCAATGGGGAATCGAGTGTCTGCAGCATTTCAACGGCATGTTCGGGCTTGCCCTGTGGGACAGTCGAATGGAACAGATGTTCATTGCCCGCGACAGGCTCGGTAAAAAGCCGCTGTATTATTACCACCTTCCCGGGAAATACTTTGCCTTCGGTTCAGAACTCAAATCCATCCTCGCAGGGAATTTTCTTACAAACCGCGAACCCAATCTTGAGGCAATACATCATTATTTGACTCTTCAGTACATTCCTGATCCTATGAGCGCTTTTCGTGGAGTTAAAAAATTGCCACCCGCTACATATCTTGTCTGGAAAAAGGGTAAGATTGAACACAAAAAGTATTGGGACCTTGAATACGTCCCGAAGACTACTCAATCGGAAGAGGAGCTATCAAGGGAATTGGAACAACGCCTGACAAGAGCGGTTCAAGTACGTTTGATCAGCGATGTTCCACTTGGTTCTTTCCTGAGCGGCGGGATTGATTCTTCCATAATTACTGCGTTAATGGCGCGATTGTCGAATAAACCGGTCAAAACATTTTCTATCGGCTTTGAGGAAGATGCGTTCAGCGAACTCCCCCTTGCTCGCATCGTGGCGGAAAAATATCATACAAACCATCACGAGTTTATCCTCAGTTATGACAAAGCCATGATACTTCCCGAATTGATTGAGTTTTTTGATGAGCCCTTTGCTGACAGTTCAGCCCTGCCAATGTATTTTCTCTCAAAGATGACCCGGGAGTTTGTCACTGTCGCATTATGCGGTGACGGTGGAGATGAAACGTATGCAGGCTACCAACGCTACAGATTGGATAAACTCGCGCGATATTACGCCATGATTCCTGCACCTCTGCGCCGTTATTTCCTTGAGCAAATTTTCAAACTCCTTCCTGAATCTACGAATGTTCCTATTGAAAAGAATTGGGTAGTGGGTTTGAAACGACTGCGGCAGGTCACCAGCATCTCTGAAAAGGCAAGCTTGATCCGATGGGGTTCCTATTTTTCGGATGAGATGAAACGTAACATGTACACCCCTGAAATGCTACACCTCATTGAGGACAATAACACCGATGAAATTTTCATCGAATCTTTTAATCGGGCAAAAGCCGAGTCGCTCCTGGACAAGACGCTTTATGTGGATGTGAACAACTACCTTCCGGGAGACCTGTTAGTAAAAGCCGACCGCATGACCATGGCTAATTCAGTTGAGGGACGATCGCCTTTTCTTGATTATGAAATGGTCGAGTTTGCTGCAAAGCTGCCCGAAAATCTTAAGTTAAGAGGAGCGGTTCATAAATATCTCCTGAAGAAAACTTTCGATAGTCTCTTGCCCGATCAACTGAAAAAGATCGGAAAACTCGGCTTCGGTATTCCGGTTGGTGAGTGGTTTAGAACCTCCTTGAAGGACATGGCACATGACCTGCTCCTCTCGCAAGTCTGTATCGAGCGGGGGATCTTTAGAAAAGAAGCTATCGAGAATCTCCTCCGGGAACATATAAACCGTAAAGTCGACCATGGGAAGCGAATTTGGACCCTTGTCATGCTCGAGTTATGGTTCAAGAAATATAACGATACGCCGGAAAATTCATACTCTGTACCGGCTATGCATAGTTCTGAGAAGCTTGAGCCTGATTCAACTTGATACGATTCTGTTAGGCAATCCAAGCTCTTTCTGGTATACATTTTATACGTATTTAGTATCATTATAGTGGATTTCAAGGAGTGTTCGGCGAGACTTTATCATTGTTATAAAGGCAAAACTTGTCCTATTTCAAGAAGTAGAATGCTATGAAGAAGATACTGCGTAAAGAGTTGACCCTACTCGATGTGTTCTGCATCGCCACGGGTGCAATGATAAGTTCAGGTTTGTTTATATTACCCGGAATGGCGTTTGCCCGAGCAGGTCCCGCAGTGATTCTCTCCTATATCATCGCCGGTCTGTTTTGTATCCCCACGGTCCTGAGCATGTCGGAACTTACCACGGCTATGCCAAAAGCAGGCGGTGATTATTTTTATATTATGCGGGGATTCGGACCTCTTCTGGGGACGGTTGCCGGCTTTTGTGCCTGGTTCTCTTTGATTCTTAAAGGCGCCTTTGCCCTTATCGGTATGGGTGCGTATCTTGTGCTTATTACGAGTTTCGACCTGAAGGCTCTTGCTGTCGGCTGTTGCATTTTTTTCGTAGCACTTAATCTTGCAGGCGTAAAGGAGGCAGCGAGGTTTCAGGTTTTACTCGTTCTTGGGTTGCTCGTTATTCTCGCCTCATACATCTTCTTCGGACTAAGGCATGCCAACCACGGTTCGGTGAGACCGTTCTTTTCAGAGGGAATCGGGTCAGTCCTGCAGACGGCAAGTTTTGTGTTTGTATCTTATGCCGGCTTAATAAAGGTTGCCGCTCTTGCAGAGGAGATAAAAAAACCGTGGAAAACGATTCCGCTGGGTATGTTGCTTTCTCTCTCGGTAACTATGGCGTTATATGCTGTGGTTGTCTGGATTACTATCCTTCTAATGCCTGCTCAAGACTTGAAGAACAGCCTTATGCCGATCTCCGACGGCGCTGCTGCAACCAACTATAACATTCTGATGATTTTCATCAGCATCGCTGCGTTTATGGCTTTTATCTCGACGGCTAATTCCGGTATTATGACGGCTTCAAGGTATCCTCTTGGTATGAGTCGAGATCGTTTACTTCCCCCTTTTTTTCAAAGAATCGCCGTAAAAACCAACACTCCTTATGTTGCTATTCTATTCACTGGCTTGTTTATGGTTTTTATCCTTCTTTTCCTCAAAATCGAGCTCCTCGTTAAAGTCGCTTCGAGTATCCTCATTCTCCTCTACATCTTTACCAACCTCACCCTTGTTCTTTTCCGGGAGAGTAAACTCCTCAGCTATAGACCTCGATTCAGGGCTCCGTTATATCCCTTTCTTCAAATAATCGGTATTCTGGGCGGTATGTTCTTACTCATCGAAATGGGGACACTTATTGTGTTCCTGATGCTGTTTTTCATTTTCTTAACCTTCTGCTGGTATGAGCTCTACGCAAAACAAGAAGCCACGCGCGATTCAGCGTTGCTTTATGTTCTCGAACGACTTGTTGTTCAGAATGCAGAACTCCGTTCCGACAATTTACTTTCCGAACTCAAGGACATCGTGATACAGCGCGACAAGATTCTCAAGGATGATTTCTATAACATTATTGAAGAGAGCCCTGTGCTTGATATCGAGAAACGCATTTCATTAAACGAGTTTTATTACAAAATTACGGATATCCTGAGCGATGACCTTTCCATACCGGCTGATACTCTTTACTCGACTTTTATGGAGCGCGAGAAAAAATTCACGACCATGTTGAGAGAAGGGTTTTCCATCCCACACATCATCGTCGATAAAGCAGGGTGTTTCCGCGTTTTGCTGGTTCGTGCGAAGGCGGGTATTCTCTATCCAGAAAACCATCTTGTCTTTTGTTCGTTTGTGATTGTCAGTTCTCTGGACAAGAGAAGGGTACATCTCGAGATGCTTGCAGCCATGGCTGAGATAGCACGCGAGCCTGATTTCGACGCCAAATGGTTGGGCGCAGCCAATAAGCAAGACCTGAAAAATGTCCTCCTGCTTGCCGATAGAACCAAACCTCCCGGCTTGTGAGGTATTATAGGCTTGAATCGTTTCTTATTCACATTTATTTATATCAAGAAGAAAAGGGAAGAAAAGTCAAAAAACCAGATAAAGTCCGGTCAACCCGGAAGCATTATACAAGTCATATAGAAGTAGAGATGTGACCTTTTATTTTTGAGAGAACGTGATAGTGTGGCAGGGTGGATAAATGAAAGGGACGCGAGAGAAATTTTTTATTAGTATCACCCTTTTGGTAATTTTCATAGGGCTCCTCATTTTTGGCATTAAGATTTACATAGAAAAACAAGTTATGTCGGGTCTGTCCCCCGAACAAAAGAAGGTATATGATGACTTTTTAACAAAGCCATTAAACTTCGAGCCGGCGGAGCTGCAAGTCCAGCCGTTTAATTCGGACACTATTCAGGCAGCCCGGACTTTTATGAATCTATGGGAGACCCACGCCGAATCCGCAAGAGACCTTGTCTATCGCTTTCAAGACTTGAAAGGAACGGGTCATTCCACAACCGACACACCCGATTATGAGGCGATTCTTAAAGAGCTTAATACATTTTCATCTCTGATAGAGGCATTCGAGTATCTTGTGACCCGACCGGATTATGAGATAGATTCTATTCCCTACAGTTTGCCATATCCTGATTTTAAAGGAATCCCGGTTCCCGATTTTATGGCTATCCAGATACTCGCAAAACTCCTGAATATGAAGGTTGCGAAAGCGGTTCACGAGGGAAAGTACCATGAAGCGTTTGATACCGCAGCAACCATTATGAGAGCAAGCCGGGTACATAAATACTCTACGGTTCTTACACAACTCATCGGCGTGGCAGTCTCCAATATCGCCACAAATGCATGGTATTCGGCTGTTGCTCACTGCAACGATGTAACGGCGCTTAAGAAATCTTTGCGCACCCAGAATTCCATAGCGGATGAATTCCACTTTTTTCCCGATAGCATAAATCCCAATGTTCTTGATCAACTGGGTATCTTGATAATGCTCAGGCGAGCGGGTATTAAGGTCAGGATACAGGGACTGACCGGTGAAGAGCTTGCGGTGGAAGCTTTGCAAGGTGAAGCGGAATATATCGAGTCCAAAGTACTTCCTCTCCTTACAGATACGATGGAAAAGGAAATGGCAAGAAGAATGATTAGAGAAAACCGTCGTACTGCAGCCTTTATAGGCGGAAAAGCAACAGACCTCAGTGGGCATATTGGAAAAGTTGCCTCTTTTGTCACCAAACCTTTATTTGTAAATGTTTTACTTCCCGATCGTTCGGAAATACAAATACGCGCGGATGGGGTGAGAACAAAATTCGACCTGCTTCGCCTGAACACTGCACGGAAATTTTACATGCTCCAGCATACGGATGTGGTTACACAAATAGACGATCTTGTCCCCGAATATCTACCTGAAATCCCTGTAGATGTTTTCAGAAAAGACCGCGGAGCCTATACGTCTGAGCCGGTCTTTTATTCATTGGGTCCAGATGGTGTCGATCAGCACACTGCAGTTTTGTACGACCCGACTAACGGCATCTTAAGCGCTGGCGATATATTTTTTGAATAAGTGCGGATGGCCTGTCTTTTCACCGAACAGAATCCTGAAAAGCCCGTAATTCCCTGCGGTTCCTTCTCGCAAATTTTTTTCTCGATTTTCATTTCGACTGTTGGTAAAAAGAAATGATTTCTTTTAAACGAAGTCTTTCTTTTGAGTCAGGAGCCGGACGATGAAATTATCTAAATTCGGGAAGAAACTCACCAGCGAGTCGGGCATTTGCCAGCTTATGGACGACCTCGGTAGCGCCCTTTCACGAAATAAAAATATGCTTATGCTCGGTGGCGGCAATCCAAGCCATATCCCCGAGATGGAACAACACTTTCGCCGGAACATGGAACGCATCCTCAAAGAAGACGGCAAGTTCGAACACATCATCGGCGATTACGATACACCTCAGGGTGAATGCGATTTTATCGATGCACTTGTGAAACTTCTGAATAAGGAGTTCGGTTGGGGGATTTATCCCGACAACGTTGCGTTGACCAACGGCAGCCAGGCTGCTTTCTTCTTCCTCTTCAATATGTTCGGTGGCGAATACGAAGATGGCGTATTCCGAAAAATCCTCCTTCCTCTTGCGCCGGAGTATATCGGCTATGCCGACCAGGGCCTTGTCGATGACCTCTTTATCTCCTTCAAACCCGAGATAACGCATCTTGATGACGTCCTGTTCAAATATCATGTTGACTTTGACCGGCTGGAAGTGACTGACGACATCGGTGCGATATGTGTGTCGCGACCGACCAATCCTACGGGAAACGTCCTGACCGATGCCGAGATCGATAAACTCACCGTGCTTGCACGCCAGCACAATATCCCCCTCATGGTGGATAACGCATACGGCGCACCGTTCCCGAACATTATCTTCACCGACGTCAAACCCGCATGGAACGAGCACACTATTCTGTGCATGAGCCTGTCCAAGCTCGGGCTGCCTGCCGCGCGTTCAGGCATCATAATCGCCCGTGAAGAGATCATAAAGGCGGTCTGCGGATTGAACGCCGTAATCAGCCTTGCGCCCAATAGCATGGGTCCAGCGCTCGCATACGACCTTGTCGAAAGCGGCGAGGTCTTGCAGCTCAGCCGCGATGTTATCCGGCCATTTTACGAACGCAAAGCACAGCGTGCGGTCGCACAACTTCGCGACGAACTCGAGGGCGTTGATTTCCATCTCCATAAACCCGAAGGCGCTCTCTTTCTGTGGCTATGGTTCAAGGACTTTCCGATTACGAGCCAGGAGTTCTACGAACGGCTCAAGAATAGGGGAGTACTCGTGGTCTCAGGGCATCATTTTTTTCCGGGGCTCAAGGAAGAATGGCGACATAAGCACGAATGTATACGCGTCACCACTTCAATGGACGACGAAATCGTGAGTAAAGGCTTATCGATTATTGCCGACGAAGCGCGCCGCGCTTATAACGAGGTATAGAATCCCGCCAGAGAGTGTCTTACGGCTCGCTGTGGCGACCCCGGATAACACGTGTGCGGTTAAATGAGTACCTCTGGCTTCCTTTTTGACAATGCCGTCTTAATTGTCTTCTGTGTCCTATCGGTCTTATCGAGTAGCATACCCCTCCGAAAACAACTTCGATACCGCGCATGCTCAGGCATGCGAGCACGCTCAGGCGTGCGAAGCGATAGCCAGTGTAAGGCTGACATTATTACTTAAACGGAATAATCGTCATTCCTTTTTCAACTTTCTCTCCGCCTTCCAGCGCCTTGCAGTAGGCGATCTTTTCTTTCACGCTGGTGACCTCGAGAACAGCGACTTTGTTCATATCGATGTCGAGCACTTCGCCGGTATCTTCATCAACGAGTTCTTCCACCTCGCCGACACTGAACTTATCGCCGACCCGCACTCCCTCGCGGGTTCCACGGTTGATGATGATCCTGTCTTCTTTGGCGAGCATAACCGTGCCTTCCCATTGGATATCCTCGAGTTGCATGATAAGGAAATCAACGGCTTGAATGACCGCGTCTTCGGTCGCTTTGCCGACGTTATCCTTTTTGAATCCTGCGAGGTCGCCCGTAAGTCCGCCAAGCTTGCTTCCGTAGTAACCGAGTCCGAGCCCTTTTCGACCGGCTTTACCCACCACGTCAGTCGATGCCTTGACCTGGCCAGTCTCTGAATTGACGAGATAAATGGTCGCGTTGATCTCCGCCGTATCGGTCCCCCCGCCGATACTGAGTCCTTTGAACCCGATTTTGCCTTTGCCGCCGGTGGTGCTTTCCTGCACATGTGTGATAACGCCTTTAACGAGCAGTTGAGCGGGCGTCATCCTGCCGATCTTGGGCGCCTTCTTTCCGCCTGCTACGCGACCGCTTTCGGCAAAGTCCTGTTCCTCCATCGCCTCGAGTCGCATCTCCTTATCGCCAAGGACGATAAAGCGCCCCGACTGATACAATGCGTCCGTCATGATCTCCGTAAATCCATGCCCTACATCCCATCTACCACGCCAGTTTGCCTTGTTGTCGAATTTGGTTACGGTGATGGTATACCGGAGATTACCACTCGCCGGCGCTGCGCTGCTTTTCGCTACCGTTTGACCCTCTTCGGCAAGGACGCAAGCCGTCACCCCCATGAGGAGCATTCCTGAAATGATAAGAGAAATTGCAACCTTCATAATTTTCCTCCTTGAATAAATGTAACAATGCACATAAATCGTAAGAAAGCAAAGGGTGAAGTTCAAGTAAAATGGCACACTTCAATAGGGTGAACATTTTTTTCTTTTCTCACACGGAGAGAGCGGGGTCGGACCTTCAGTTTACAGTTTTAGTGGCTTTGCGACACTGTTCTTGACAGGAACGAAAAAAAAATAAACAAATATTGTTATTCCTAAACTGTAAACTGAAGGTCTGACCCCGATATTTATTTTTGGAAGGTCTTGTGGATAATGGGTTGAATCAACTCGGCTTGCCATTTCATAAGTTGTCCGCGTGACATGATTTCCTCGATGGATTGTGGGCGGTGAAGCGTGATAGCGGACAGAGCGGAACGTGGCGCGATAATGGCGGGCGGTATACCGAGGTCTTTACCAAAGCGGGAACATTCCCCCTTGAGCGACTCGAAGACCCGGCTGAAGTGGGGCGTCTCTTCACGCACACGTCTTCCTTTTTTTATCGCCGGCAATTTGTGGTCAGGTACTCGGTGTGCTCGCTCGATTGCCGCTTTGAGTTTTTTCAATCGTTTACCTTTGCAGTTGCGGGGAAGTTTGGGACCTTGTTCTATGGGGAGGTCGGGATTAAGTGCCGACCACTGAGCAAGATCGAGAATGAGGTGGTTCATCATAATCTTGAACGCGGGTATGTCGGTTTTCTGTGCTTCGCGTTCCCGCCAATGCCAGATGCGTCTGAGAAGTTCGAGTTCCCGCCTTGAGAGATTGCCCGCACCGCGTATGCGCCACACTTCGTCAGGATTCTGTGGGTTAGTGTTTGTTAACGCCGCATTGACCATGTGTTCGCAACTCTCACGATGCCATTCTTCTCGACCGCGTTTCCTTAGTTCTTTGCGCAAAAAGTCGGCAAGCGGAATAAGATATTGGGTATCTTTGACGGCGTATGCCAGTTGTTCTTCAGAAAGAGGACGTTGCGCCCAGTTTGATTTCTGGATCTTCTTAGAAAGGGTGACGTTGAACAGGCGTTGGACAAGAGCGGACAGTCCGACCTGTTCGTAGCCAAGCAATTGAGCCGCAATCATGGTGTCGAATAGTGGACTCTTCGGTCGAAACTTGAAAGAAGTATGCAGCATCCGCATATCATAGTCGCCGCCATGAAGAATCAATGGTTTGGTGGAAAGAGCCGTTATGAGTGGCGTGAGGTCTAATCCCGCCAGGGGATCTACAATGTAGTTTTTACCGTCAAGGGTAAGCTGAATCAGGCAGATTTTTGCGTAATAGTGATGAAGACTGTCCGCTTCGATATCGAGTGCGACGCGGGGATTCTCCTTTATAGGCGCGATCAGTCTTTTTAAACCTTCCTCATCCGCTATATATATCTGTGAAATTGCGTTGGGATCAGTCAAATGCGTACCTCTTCTTTATGTATCTTACGACTATATTTCAACAATTTTCATCAGTTGGTATGTCGGGTTTATTCTGCGCATTGCCGAGCGCTACCGAATGTTTTATCTCTTCTGATATCGGTTAAAAATAATAATGATACCAGAACGCATGCTCTCGTTCAAGTATGTTCAAGATTATGAAATTGCGTGTTGCCCTTGTACTTGACCCGTTCAATGAAATAAAGATATTCTTGTGCGCATATTGTTCAGTTCAAAAAGGTTTCGATAAGAGGATTTTCAGATGAAATTAAAAAACACCTTCAGGCGTGTTTTGTTTCTTACACTCATAATCGCTTTACCGCATCATGTATTCAGTGTAACGCTTGACATCCCGCCTCGTCCGGAGGGAGCGCTCAGCGGTAGTCAATTTGTCGCGGTTATAACGCCGTTATCTCTGACAGAGCGTGAGGATGCCATATTTACCCAGGTCGCGATGGGAAACATACCGGACTTTATGCGTAATTTGTGCGAAATCTTGGTAACGAAGACTACCTCTTCAGGCGAGCATACTGCCATCTATTATGTAACGGCGGATTATTTCGCGGTCGGCTCGAACGAAGATTATTTTCTATGTCCTATGACGCCCACACTCGGACAGCGAGTTGCGGACTTGCTCGGGTGTAATCTTCCGACCACAAAGATGGTGGACGACATTTACGCCGCCGCAGAGGTGAAACTCGCGCCGCAACCCATCCCCCCGAGTCCCGAGATGACAACCGTTCCCGTGTTCGCGCAACACAACACCATGGTCTGGGAGGAACGGTCAAAGGTGCTCGCCCCCCACCCGCTTGGCGATCTTGTAGGTGGCGACAAAAAGGACGTCGTCGTGACGACGAGGCTCGCAACCTCACCGGGCAAAGTAGCAATTTATGGGTGGCACAAGTTGGACGGTCAACCAATTCAGCCCCTTTACCTCGGGCATAGTGATACTTACGCAGATTACAGTCATGGTATACGGCTGGCGCATCTTTCGATGAAGGTCGACGGCACACCCACGACTTTGACCACGGTGCTTGCAAGTGCAGACCTTGCGCCGCTCCTGAGTAACGAAGGCGTAGTCCTGAATCCGCGTTATCCTCTGCCGAGCGATACGCCGACACCCACACCGACACCTATTGCAAAAACCAGCGCGTTGTTATTTTTTTGAAGGAAAATATCTATTACTTTATCCTTTTCACGGGAGGCTTCTTCGGGATTGGTTAACAACAAAGCTCTGTTTTTAATTATCCTCGCTGGAGAATGTGGAAAAAGGTTGAACAGAAGTGTATTGCTTAAAGGAAGTATTCGGAGTCTTTGTTTCAAAATATACAAATAAAAGACTCTTCCAGGAAATAAAAGTTTAACTTATATAAAAAAATACCCCTATGCCAGGATAAAAACCTCTAAAACAACGGAATAATATTAACTTTTACGAAAAAGATGGTTGACATCACAAGGACTCCTACGTTAGATAATTCTTGTTTTTTTAAACGTTTTTTAAACGTTCATTTGGAACGTTCGTAGTCTTAGCCCGTATGGCGCAAGAACATTGGTAAAGGAGGAGAATGCGTATGCCATTCACCGTAATTGTAACAAAAGATTTCAAGCAGATGAGTATCGAAGCAGGGAAGATGGTGCTAAAAGAACTCAGGAACTTCAAACCTTCAAAGGCGAAACCCAAGTACATTTTAGGACTTGCCACGGGAAGCTCGCCCGTCGGCTTGTATCAGTATCTCGCTGACAATGAGAAGAAGTTTGCTCCAGAGAACGTGATGTCCTTCAACCTTGACGAGTACATAGGTCTGCCGGGCGAGAATGCCCAGATGCGTGCTATTCATCCCGAGTCCTATTCGTATTTCATGATCCAGAAACTGTTTGGTAAATTCAAGACGAAGTTTGCAAAGACCTACGTTCCTTACGGAACCTTGATCGACCAGCACGAGTTGATAAAAGCGCTTCGTAAATCAAAGGCTGATTACGAGTTCAAGGGCAAAGATAAAGGCAAGGCTGTCGTAATCAAAGCCGGTGCAAAGAATCCTTACCTCAAGTGGATTAAGAAAGACATTCTCGATGGATATACCCGCGCAATCAAAAACGCAGGTGGGATAGACCTTCAAATCGTGGGTGTTGGTGGCCGTGGTCATGTAGCGTTCCACGAATCAGGCATTCCCCTTAATCTCAAAATGCTCCTGGTGAAACTCGATGATAACACCATCAAGAATGCGGTTGCAGATGGACACTTCCCGTCGTTTGACGACAGTCCCAACTATGCGATATCAATGGGCGCAGGCCTTGTTTACCAGGCGAAGACGGTTCTTCTTCTTGCGAGCGGTGAGCGCAAGACTGAACCGGTGGCGGAATCGCTGCTCGGTCCTGTTACCTCGGATGTGCCGATATCTTACGGGCAAAAGTTCGCCAAAGCGGGTGGGAACATGGTCTACGTGATTGATAAAAAAGCCGCAGCCGGTATTCTCGGCAAAGAAAAAGAGCTCAAAGCCAAAGGCATCAAGCTGGTTAAAAAGCTGAAGTAACTTTTCGCAATGTCGCAATATTAAAGGGCGGTGTAAATTTTCATTTACATCGCCCTCTTGTTTTTTTACTCAAATACCCTGGATAATCTTTTCGATCAAATACCATGGTGATATGTCAGGGAATATACGTCGAGAAAATCAAATCATATCTTTGCCTGTGATGGTTAGACGCGCAGGGTAGAAAGAGGTACAAACTTTGAAGGTTTGTCCGACAATTTACTTAGAACTGCTTTTTAAATTTTTCACAACGAATTACGCGAATTACACGAATGAGTGATGTAATGCCTGAGAGGTTGTTTGACAATTCAATTTGGACTGCCAGAAATAAGACTCCAGGTATTTGATTTTTCTATTTGCCTTTTGGATTTTTGGACAGCCTCTTTGCCCCGGGGCTTCATTTCTCGAGGGTGTTCAATTTCTGTAGGAACCATTCTCGAGCCTTTATCAGCTTCCCATCTGAAGTCTTGAGCATGTAGTCTTTACCAGTTCTGGGAGAGCGCGAGGCGATCTGATCGATGAATTCCATCGCGCCCGTTACGACAGGTCCTTTTGTTGTAAAGGCAGATTCAAGTCGCGGGACTGCGTCTTTTGCCTTCTCTTCATCGATTTGGTCTTCAAATATGAACGTAGCGTCAGAGAGTCGAAGAAGGCGAAGAAGAAGATCGATTTTTTTGATCTCTTCGCATGGGACAGGCGATATCCAGAAGTTTAAGTACTCGGATTGGAAGATATTCCCAAACCTGATATTTTGGAGGAAGAGATTATATTTTTTGCCGCGATACTCGAAATTCGCGCATTCCCGTTCCCTCAGACTCAAGCGTGCCAGGGGAATGGTATCATCCCATCTTCCGATTTGGACATGAACTTCGTCGCCATATATATGAGACGTGTTGAGCCAGAGATACTCGCCAGAACCCGGTATGGTCTCCCTGGAATCGGGTTTCGCTTTTACATACAAGGCAGAGGCGCTAAAGTCAAGCTGGTCGGGCGTTTTTTTCAATATCCAGCACGTCCCGAGCCTATCGTCTTTCCGGTATTCGATCTTGAGCAAAGCCGAGCTGCGCCATTCCTTTTTCATCTCTTCGGTAACCTTAAGCAAGAGGTTAGGTGTGTCGGGGATGTTCTCGAAATTCCATTGTTTCTCACCGCACGTTGCTACCAGTGGATAGAAAATGTCTGTGTCAGAGTAATAAGCCGTAATGCTTATCACCTCATCCGGATAAAGCCACTCCTCGTTATCAATATATCTTATAGGGGAGATCACTCTTTCTTTGTTCTTTTGTTTGATAAGAATTTTTTCCGGATGGGTTCTGTATTCAACGTAGTAGAGGATAGGAATACTTGCCAGTACGTTGCCGTCTATTATCTTCGCGAATATGTGAAAGCGGGTGTCGTCAGGATTATCTTTTACTATCTTCATAATCGCAGTATCAGCGAGATTAATCTGATATAATCCTTCTTCCACGGGGATTAGAAAAAGACGATCCCGCGACTCTTCTGTTTTTGCAAGCCAGACGTTGTTCGCTACGCCCCCGGTTATGCTTGCCGTGAGAATTATATTCTTTCCTGCCGGGACGGGAAAGGTGAGATCTTCTGGAATACCGTTGACTTTCATATAGGCTTCTGCGACCGAGATGTTATGTACGGTCGTGAAAAGAACTATGGTGAGAACAATCGCGTTACATATTCTTTTTTTGAGGATCATAGTTTCACCTGCCGAAGTGCAAAATTAAGTATCAAGAATTCTACGATTCCTTGAAGTTTTCAATTATTTTTTCTTGTTCAACATAAGCTTTTTTTGATTCATAAAAGAATAGACTTGTCGTACGTGATTTTTATTTGTTATCATTAAGGAACTTTAAAAATCTCTACTCTGATTGATGTGGTTGTGAATCTAATGACTACGTTGAAACAGAGAACAAGTGCCATCGGATGATTTGATTCGGCAGAAAGAGGAGGAAAACCCGTGGCGACAGGTACTATCAAATGGTTCAGCGATGAGCGTGGTTATGGATTCATCGTTCCTGATGAAGGCGGGAAGGATGTGTTCGTCCATCGTTCGGAGATCGCTACACCCAATGTTCAGAACCTCGAAGAAGGACAAAAAGTAGAGTTCGAGATGGGCAAGGGCCGTAAAGGTCCTGTGGCAATTAACGTTCGTATTATGGAAGAATAAGCCGAAGGTCTGGTGTTCAGGTAAGAGAACCATGAGTTGGGGAACACAGCGGCGAAACCCTTCCCCAATTTTTTCCATTACGAGGGCGTGTTCATAGTATCTACTTTTTACGGCTTGAGAGCGTCTTTTCGCGAGAGCGCTCGAAGCAGATAGATATCAATCGTCTCAGGCATTATTTCAAACTCGGTGTCCATTTTTCTTGCAAGGGTCAGGGGGATTATTGCGTTCCATGCCTTTTTTGTAGAAGGATCATATTTCAATGGAGGGTACAGCCTCGATTGGAGCGTAATATATTCGGGAAGAGGTTCCCCCTTATATTTGAGTCGTGCGAGTCGTGCATCGGGATAGGCGTACATATCGAGCGCCGAATCTCCTGTCAGAGTATATCCCTGGAATTGAAACATATCGTCAATGAAGATGCCGAGTTCCACGCCGGTTTCTTCGCAAAGTAATTGCACCGCTGCCGCGGTGAGCAATGCCGAACTCGTGGCTCGGTCGTCTTTCTTTACAATTGAACCGATTTTGCGTTGCTTATATACAGGTAGCGCGTCCGCTGATATCTGTTCAGAAAGCCAACCTTCTCCTTTGTCTTTTTTACTCAAGAGAAGCCATTCTTTCACAGGAATTATTTTCATTGTTTTACCGGCAATAGCAACCGAGAGATACGGCGCATCACGTTTCGGAATCTCTTTCAGGTTTATGGCGAATTGTTGTACGTTCTCTGTAGAGATCGTCAATATGTTCTCATCGTCGATAGTGGCTTCAATGGTGGCGGGATAGGGGAATTGTGAAGTGTGCAAAATCTTGAGCCACCAGGCGGTTCCCCGTAGAGGCGTTCGTGTTACGAACCTGATTCGATCCGGATTGATTACTCTCGGATGGTCTTTCATCCACTCGAACATGCGTTCGAGGTTATCGCCTATCATTTTACTGCTGTGACCGTAGCCGTGCTCTTCGAGATAGCGGAATGAGATACCGAGTTGAGCCAATTTCTGAGCCGCATTCCGGGAATTAGTCACCGGTACAATGGGATCGTCTTCCGAGTGAATGATGAAGGGGGAGAGATGTTGAGCATTGGGCATAAGTTCAAGAGGTGGGAAGCCCGCCATGGGGAAAATAGCCGCGAAGATATCCGGATTTCTTAATCCGACCCACCAGGTACCCCAGCCGCCCATGGAATGTCCCATGAGATAGACACGCTCAGGGTCTACCACCAATTTCTCTTTTACTATCTTTATAATATCCAGGACGTCCTGTTCGGCAGCGCCGCGGTAAAAATAATCGCCGCGTCCATAAGGTGCGGCAACTATGCAGGCATGCTGCTCAGCAACTTTTGTAACGGGGGTGTAGTCAAACCAGGCATTGTGATCCACCCACTTGCCGTGAAGCACTACCAGCAAGGGGAGAGGTTTTTCCTTTGTCGCTTCTTCAGGCACAAAGATGCGATACGGCTGGGTTGTCCCATCATAAGTGCTTGTGAATGACAATGTATGATCTCCCAGTAGTATGTCGGCTGAGGCTATGTTCATGATAATTCCAAGACAAATTAGGAGGAGACAATATCTCGACATGGTTTACCTCCTCAAAAAATTTTTCATAAACACTAAGACATAGAAACAGAAATGTGGGATATTCTCCACCAATATGCAAGTCTTATTAGTATAATTGAAAGATGTTAAACAGAGATCTTCGCTTGATATAAACATAACTCGCTGTGTCTTCATATATAAAGGTAGGCGTTCAAAAGATTTATGCAAGCCATGAATAGAAATCCCGATTGACAAATATCTGCGTTGACATGTAAATAGATAGGCATTTTTACAGGCACTATCCTGAAGAGGAGGAACACAACTTGAAAGCACATATTAAATGGCAGTTTAGTTTAAACACTTATACCGGGCAGAGAATTGTGGCGTTGTCAGAGGAATGCGTAATCGTAACTGATACGTATGGGCAGAGGGTGTTTGTAGTTTCTGAGGGAGAAGCAACAGAAATCGAGATAGAAAAAACACGAAGACGTCGAAGCGTAGAAGAGATGGAAGAGGATATGGGAGTTGCGTTCGCATATAAAAACGGAGTGGGAATATCGTTTCAGAATAAGGTGTATCTTTGGGATGATATGCGAGCATCATCAAAAAAAATTACGATCAGGAACCCGCATAAACCTGATTTCGCTGATAGGAGAATGCAACCACTGGCGGCACGCCAAATTCCGAATAGCAACGAGATTTTTGTCTTGTTAAGCGACTATTACTCCAGTGGAGGTCGCTATTTTTGTAAGCTGGACCTGGATGGTTCGAAGGCGCAGTGGTCAACTAAACCGCAAGAACTCAATTACAAAGATTTTCAAGGGCTTATCAAGACTCAGGGGGTGGATGTCGTTCCTGGCGAGTACTGGCCCTTTATACATGATCTGCTTCCTGTTTCCGGCAAAGACGTTCTTGTTCATACTACCGGGCATGAATGCAATTGGGCTCGGTATGGTATGGATTATTCAGCGATTGCACAAGTCAACGAACGTGGACGAAGTAAGATTCTCCAGGAAGTAGAGCACGGGTACGGAAGATTTTCTTCGGATGCACAGAATTTGATCGTGCAGCATCTGAAAGGAAAACCTGTACTCTCATTCTACGACTTGAAAGGAAGTTTAGTCGATTCGCTTCGTCTGACACCAAAAAGTGTGTTAGGAAACGTTATACATCATACGCTGCGATATGATAAATATGGGACAAGCCTCTGGTTAGCGGATGGTCGAGGGGAGATTACGTGTTGTGAAATTATGGGATAACGATTGAAAAAAGTGAACCGTCTGCTATGTACATATAAGCCACGACAGACGGTTCGGTGATTGGGTGCTTTTTTATCTCGAAACTCAATTCTGCAATAACCGATTGCAGATTGATGCTATTTTTTGCGTTGTTACGAGCCGGGTTGAAAATCGCTTGCACGCACGATGTCTCCCTTGCTTATCGTACCGTTTGTCGGATCATAGAGAACAAGAGGGAAGTCTTCTGAATAGCCGGGATAAAAGACAAAATCGAGGGGGTCCATGTTTAAGCGGCGGTCAGGTCCATCGCTTCCCACAATCCACCGTGAAGGTTTGTCCAGCGGCAGCGCCCCATAAATGTAGACACCGGAACGCCATGGACCGTGTCCGCGTTCGTCGACCGATTTAAAGGGATCGCGCGGAATCGAGGTTAAATAGGCGATAGGGGTGGTCAATGGTCTTAAATTCCTGAACCGCGGTCCAAGCGCTATTGGGACAGGAGGGTAACAATTATTATCGACAGCATAGGATTCGAGTGCGGTTGCCAGTGTGCGTAGGTCGCTTTTTACGCGTGAAACCTTTGATCATGTCTGGGCTTCGAGGAAATTCGGCAATGCAATCGCCGCAAGTATCGCTATGATGGCTACCACAATCAATAGTTCGATCAAGGTGAATCCGTTACGTGTCTTTGCGATCATTTTCTTTTCCTCTCCCTTTCAGGAAATTGTTTCAATTTGGACACCGGGATTAAAATGGTGGCGGGGGTGGACCTTCCCGTCTTTCGCCACCGTCTCTTTCTCCTCGTTGAGCTTGACGTTGCTCAAACCGTTCCTGCAATGCGTGCTGATCCTGCGGACTCAATCGGCTCATCATTTCACGCATGCGTTGATCGCGTCGTGCACCACGCGTACGCCTGAATCTCTCCATCTGTTCAGGCGTTAGTATCTTTTCCAACTCTTCTCTTCGTTGCCGGAATTGCTCGGGACTGCTCGGGACTGGAAGGTTTTCAAGTTGTTGTTTTTGCTGCTCGGTCAGATCCAGGCGAGTCAGGGCTTCGTTCATACGTTGTTGAATTTCTTCCGGCGAAGGACGACTGCGTTCTTCTCTTCTATCAAAGGTTCGATTTTCTGGTGAGCGATTTCGGCGTTCCTCTGCCCCCGGACCCAGCTGCCTTACCTCATCTTCTGCCGGTGGTATTCCCTTGTTATATTTTCCAATTATACTCCAGCAATAGAATCCAATTACGATCAAAAGTATGATTGGTATAAGGATAGGTATCTTGAACTTCCCTTTCATGGCGCTTCGTCCTTTGATCACCATCTTCATTTCATCTCCCATCGTCCATGATCTTTTCTTATAATATATATTGGGGCAAAAACCGTACCGAAACAAGATGTAAGGGAACGAGGTGGCTAAGTTCTATTTTTCCAGTTTATAATACAGTAAAGAGCACCTTTTAGCGGGCTGACTATTTTAACCATGACGCACTAAATGGTACATTCCCATAATTCGGAATACGTAAAATGTACCTTCAGATGAGCAGGGAAAAAATATAGTGGTTTCTCATTACTCATGCTCATTGTGTTGCCATTGCTTGGGAGTACCTGAATTAAAATCCTGAGGGCGTTTTCTTATTTACAGGTGATTTCCACCGTGTAAATCTTCATAGGCGCTACGGTTATCAAGAGTCTATTATCTTTCGAAACATTCAAAGGCTTTTCGCGTTTTTCGTTCAGGTTCGTCTGCCATGCACGCGTTATAGTTGCTGCAAACCGAAGATTTCCCTTTTGTGTCTCCTCGGTGGGATTATAGACTCGAATTACGAAACTATTGCGGTCTTCCGTTTTTTTCAGCGCAGAAAATCGTAGATGCTCATTGTCGATCTGGAAGAGTGTCGCCTTGTTTTTGGGCAGAGAGCCCGCATGTTTTCGTGTTTGTATCGGGATAGAGGCAACATTGAAACATTCCGCCACAAGGGGGATATTTGCGCTTTTCCATGTGCCCGGATGAGGTCTTATGGCATAACGCATCGAATGATGTCCGAGACATTGCCCGCCCTTCTGCGAAGGATATGTCGAGCCGGCACGTTCCGTGCATATCCAGTTCCTGACGCTTCGCAGGAGAGAGAGGGCGACCGTCCGCTCGTCGTTGTCCAGCACTTCGTATTCTGTCAGGCTATCGTTGATGAACGCGATCCCAACCTCGCCGTCGCTCACGTCGACAAAGTTGTTCTGCGGGAGTGTCGCCATATCGAGCCAGACGCTTTCGGGTGTGGGTCCTTGTGGACGAATCGGACGATGATCGACGATAAAATGTCCCCCGGCGTCCGCATGTGTTGCGCCGCTTATTCCTGTGGGAAACATTGCGTGCACGTAATGGTCTTCCTGGCGATTCTCGAACTCCACCTTCACCTCGACCTGTTCCGCACCGTGGTTTAAAGTGACCGAGGTTCGGATAATAAGATCGGCGATCTCAGGGCTTCGACGATGTTGTTCCATGATTCCGCATCTCGGAATTCTCATGGTTATCTCGCTGATAAGGGTCGCATGCAGTGCTCCTGATTCCTCAGACCAGATCCTTGCTTCGCAACTTAGCGAACTATGCTTCTCGTCGAACATCGGGCGCTTGTTCACCCAATAGTTGCCGAACTCTCCACGCTCCTCATAGTAGTTCATATTCTTGAAGGTCTTTCCGAGCCGTTTGTCAGTAAGATCGAATGTGCCATTTTTGTTCATTTCAACCTTGAGGTATTCATTCTCCATGGTAGTGGGAGAGGTAAGAATCGAGCCGGTTGAAACTATTTTGTCCGACCATGGAGCGCCGGTGGCGTGCTCATGCTCCACAACAGGACGAACCTTGAAGATTTTATAGCCGGATGCGGGGAGTTCGCCGGTATCGAAGAAGATGCGATGCCGTTGACAACAATAAGGTCGCGCACGTGTATGAATCTCGGTTATGTTGTATGCTTCGTGGGTGGCGCCTTCCCATTGAGTCCCGACAACCTTGCCCGTCGCGTCGAACACCTGGATAGGATCGAACTCTTTATCCCATTTTACCTTGTGTGTAATTACATCAGGGGTATTAATCCACGCTTCGAGCACCTCGCGTCGCGGGTAGGGGAGTGGATTAAACACACAAATCAGCACGTCATCGTCTTTAAAGTTGCTCATGTCGATTTTTTTTACCAACTCCTGCATCGCGCGATTAGCGAGCGAGCGGGCGATATCTATTACCTGGCGTAACCGGTTCTCGACGTCGAGCACGGTTTTGTCCTGCGTCACGCCGTTAATCGAATCATGTGGATGCGAGAGAAGGAGAAAATCCCATGCCTTGTTGATAAGTGACAGGGGATAAGGCACGCCGAGGAGAGCGGTTATTACGGACAGAGGTTCTGCAACACGAATAAGCAGATTCTGAGCTTCTTTATTGATTCTCTTGAGATAAAGACGTGTGCTGAGCGCGTTACCGGTTAAAGGATGCGCGGGTCCGTCGCGTAACTCGCCTTCGACGACGGGTATCGCCGAACGGTCGATCCTGCGCTTCATTATTTTTACGAACTCGCGCATGGTCGTATGTACCCATTGCCTGTCCGTATCTTTATCCACCTCGTTCAGCCGTGCCAGCATCTCGGGAAACATAGGCTGGCTTGCCGTATAATCGCAGCCGTTCATCATCAAGCGATCGTCAGCGAGCACGCTCTCGTCGGTGGTGTGCCATGTCCGGTCAAGAACCTCAGGCGTGATATATTCAGGATGCCAGTGGTCAGGTTCATCGAGCCTGAAATGGTCTTGCTCCATTTGATCACGGTCTGCGCGATGGAAACCGATACCGCTCTCTTCCCATGTATATTCCCACTCGGAACTGAAATGATTCACTCCGAACAAGGCTGAGAGGTGAATGTGAAAGTAGAAGTTTTGACGACCCATTTCGCCGAAGCGCGTCGAGAGGAGTTCCGAGCCATCGGGAGCGCGCCAGGCAAATTCACTTTTTGGCGCGCGGTCCTTCCCTACGCGTTTTCCTATCATGGCAACGTCTATACCAAAGCCCGCGTAGATTTGGGGAAGTTGCGCGGTCTGACCCCAGCCAAACGGAGTGTAGCCGACGTTGAACACGCCGCCAAGCTCCTTCGCCTTACGGCACCCCCACAGCAGATTACGTATCATTGACTCACCATCGATAGGGTATTCATCGGGGAGGATATACCAGGGACCGATCTCGAGTTTTCGGCTCTTGACAAGATCTTTAACGCGTTGTGTATTCTCGGGACGAAGCGCAAGGTAGTCAAGTACAGGCGATACCTGACCATCGAGAAGAAAACCGGGATACTTACCGGATTCGAGTACTTCAATCAGCTCGTCCATAAAGTCGATCAGCATGAGCTGTGTTTCCCAGAAAGGATATCGCCATTCCCTATCCCAGTGAGTATGTGAAACTATATAGGCGGTACGCTTTTTTCGTATCTTCGAATCTTTTGCCATGAATTTCCTCCCGCAGGGCTTGAGTCCTTTATTTGTTTAAAATAGTTCTTATAGTCTATGGAAGGTACGGAGTTCAATGGAAAATCCCCAAAGACTTTTTAAGTAAAAGATACTTTTGTTCATTGAGATTCTGGAATGTAAGGATACTCCGATGGTACTACCATGCTCAGTCACGTAATCCTCAATGCCAAACGTCTTGAACTATAAACATAAAAATCGAAGCTGCCCTGAGTTTCATTGTTCAACACCATTGAATTTCGATACATAGTCATGGGCATCACGATAGAAAGGTAAGAGCAGAGGAGTGATAAGGCATCCGGGACAAGCCCAGTGGAAAAGAATCCGCTGGTCTGCCGGCTCCAGGTTGTTCGGCGTATAAGGCTTCTTGATATACTGCTCGACGCAGCAAGGCGGGAACCCGAATAGAAATCCCTCGAACCTCATGGTCTCCGGCGTTTTGTCTACCGGCTTATTCATACATCGCGAGGCGTATATCTCGACATAAGGAGCGTGGGAGCTGAATATGGTCTCCTGAATTTTTTTGCCTGTCAGGACGGTTCGTGTGACAATCCGGACGGTAAATGAGAGATCGTTGGTGAGTATATGCAACGATTCGTCGCTGAGCGGTTTTTCCCACCGGCTGGCTGGTTTTATGCCCCTCGAGGTTAAAAGAGCCACGTATGCCAGCTGAAAATCAATCTCGATAAGAGATTTCAAACTGTCCTCAAGAGCGGGGTTCATTCGATGTTCAGTACTTGTCCCAGTTGTGTAAACCAGAAAAATCAAGATCAAGGATGTCGGTAATTTCAGGCACATCCACACGATCTACACCTGAACGGAACGAGGCGTGTTCCAGGAAATGCAACATCAAGAAAGAGACATCCATCTCCTTACTCTTCATTGGATTGACAATATGCGCGTGACCCATCTCGATGACCTCACCGCAAACGGGGCAGGTCTCTAATCCATCGGCGAGATATAGTATCTTATAAATTCTGTCGGTGGGATACACCCCACCAGACGTCCAATCCTCGAGGTCCCGGATAGTACCTGCAATCTTACGGGCATGATCCATTCCGTCGGGAAGATTGTTTCCGTTCCAGTCGGGTTCAGCGGGTGGGCTGCTTATGGCCGCTTCTTCGTCATCCGTCATCAAGTCCCCATCCGTATCGTGTGCAACAGGCGTCGGATGCTCCTCGAAGACAGACAATAAACGCAATATATCAACACGTCCCTCATTTTCTGTTCCTTCATAACTGAAAGACCCATGTTCCATGAAATGGAGACCTATGAAGGGAACGTAGGCTTTGCAATTCAATACAGGATTAACGATTTCCGTGAAGCCCATGTTCACTTCCTGCCCGCAGATGGAGCAATTTTCAAGACCCAGTGCAAGGCAGTCAATTCGATAAGTATACGTTGTCGGTAGGTCTCCTTCATATCCAAGACCGTATGTCTCGAGTGCATTAATTTGCGATGCCAGATCCTCTGCGAGATCGATTCCGTCAATAACAGAGTTGGCATTTTGGTCGGCAACGTCGGGATTATAAAAAAAAGATCGTTCCTCGCCATCCTTAAGGAGGTCTCCGTCAGAGTCGTTGGTTACAGGAAGTAAATGCAGGTCCTGACCGACTGCCATCGTTGAACCCAGCACGAATCCTCCAACGAGAAAAGGTCCATATCGCCGACACGGGATTTTGGTCCTTCTCTGCCCCTTTCCCTTTTTTCGCGCTTTCATTGTAGGTCTCCTTTCTCAGGACAAAAGTAATGATTTATTGGTATAATAGCTCCGGTCGATGAAAAAGTCAATAATTTTTTATAACGAATAATAAAATTATTATATCTCATGGGCATCTTTTATCAACTATTCGGTGTCAAAATAAATATACGTTCTTTTGCAAAGTCCAACCATTATGTGGGGGGGACACAATGAAAGTTCGAACATATATGGTGGCTTTGTGTCTCTTCCTTGTTCTTCCTGAATTGACCCATGCGAATCCTATCAACGTGCATAAAGAGATTGGTTTAATTGCCCAATTCGCGTTTCTTCCTTTTCTACTCTTCTTTGAAACTCTTGTGGCTGTCTCCTTTATTAAGACCTTGTAGGAGTGTAATCTATTTTCTCTTTTTCTATCAGAATCCTTCGAGATTGGGAGAATCAAATTTTCGCTTTTCTTTATGTGCTTATCGATTAGATAATAGATATACCTCTTTTCCAAGACGGGGTGTTTTTCATCAGTTTTGGGATAAACGAATTACACAAAGGGAAGACTTAGTCTATGACAACGTTGAAATGGGGCATACTGAGCACGGGTCGGATTGCAAAAATCTTCTCCCGCCAACTGGCTCAATCGAAAACGGGCATCCTCCATGCAGTAGCAAGTCGAGATAAAGAGGCAGCACGAAATTTTGCCAAACAATTTCTTGTTCCTCGTTGGTATGGGAATTACCAGGATTTAATTGACGACCCGGAAGTTGATATTGTGTATGTCGCAACGCCTCATCCGATGCACGCCGAGTGGGTTATTAAGGCTACGGAGGCGCAGAAACACATTTTGTGCGAAAAGCCTATTGGGCTAAACGCCGACGAGGCGAAAAAAATGATCGATGCCGCACGAGAGAACCGCGTGTTTCTCATGGAAGCATTTGCCTATCGTTGTCACCCGCAGACCGCAAAACTAATCGAGCTTATCAAGGACGGCGCTGCTATTGGCGAGGTACGCGTGATTCAGGCAACGTTCAGCTTCATTACCGACTATGATCTGCAGAACCGGGCGTTGAATCATTCCCTTGGCGGCGGCGGTATCCTTGACGTCGGCTGTTATTGTGTTTCCATGGCAAGGCTTATTGCGGGTATCGCGCTTGGAGAAAATTTTGCTGAACCGGTTGAAGTGAAAGGATGCGGGCATATCGGGGAGGAAAGCCGCGTCGATGAATGGGCTATAGCGTCGTTGAAATTTCCGAAGGGAATCGTTGCTCAACTCTCCACCGGCGTTCAGGTCAACCAGGAGAATGTGGTTCGTATTTTTGGCAGCAAAGGACATATTATTTTGCCGACACCATGGATTGTCAGCATTGACGGCGGCACCTCGCGGATTTTAGTGTTCCGAGATAAAAATACTATCCCCGAAGAAATCAAAATCACTACGGAGCAGGGTTTATTCGCAATTGAAGCGGATACCGCGGCTCGGTTTGCGCGGGAAGGGCAAGCTGCTCCGCCTGCCATGTCCTGGAATGATAGCATCGGGAACATGATTACACTCGACAGGTGGCGCGAATCAATCGGGCTCCGCTATGACATGGAGACGTAAACCGAAACTTCTGAATAGCAATTGGAAAAGACTTTGTTCACTTAAGCGTATCCCATCAACCTTTCAATCATCCATGGAAGGTAGAAAATGGCGGCTGAATAGAAAACACAAGAACTGTAACTCGCCTGCGCTCTTGACATTCTGAACGTTTACTGTAACTATTAATACCTTTACTATGTTAGAAAGGGACCAATCCAGCGTGAGAAGTAGCACCTGAGTGTGAAAGTTCATACCCGCTTTTTGTAATATGAAAAAACTGTCTATCTTCGATATCAATATGCATCACCATTGGGGTGGTCAACCCAATCGAATTCTCACGTACAATAAAGAGTTACAAAAACGTGGACACAGGATTGTTATTGCGGGACCGAAGGATTGCGTGTTGTGTCGCCGAGCACGTGAAGCAGGTATCGAAGTGTTCGACGATCTCCAACTCGAGCGCGGTTTTCGCCCATGGTCTCAAATTCCCGAGTTCTTTAAACTGAAACGATATCTTCAGGACAACCGGTTCAATATAGTTCACACTCACGGCTCACAGGATACATGGTTGGCGGGTCTTGCCGCCTTTTTTTCGAAGCCGCGCATTCCCGTCGTGAGAACACGCCATAATACCTTCCCCATTGCGCGACATCCCTTTAACCGCTGGCTCTATAAGCACGTGATCGACCATGTAATTACCATCGCCCCCCAGGTAGATCGGTATCTTACCGAGGGCGGACTTTTCCCTGCGGAGAAAATTACGCCTATCTATAGCGCTCCTGAGCAGGAGCGATTTCATCCTAACGTCAACGGCTCGAAAATTCGCGAGCAACTGGGGATTCCTGAACATGCACCTGTGATTGGTATGGTCGCTCGTTACGCTCCCGAGAAAGGTCATGAAGACCTGATTGACGCTGCGGCGGAGGTGGTCAAAGAATTCCCGGAAACTCGTTTTGTTCTCGTTGGAAAAGGAAGAGCAGAACCTTCAATTCGTGAACAAATCGCATCTCATGGATTGAAGGAAAATTTTATATTGACCGGATTTCGGACCGATGTCCCTGAAGTGGTCGCGGTGTTTGATATATTCACCCTGACACCCATCAGCGGCGAGAGTCTCGGTACGTCCATACTCGAGGCGTTCCTCGAGGAGAAACCTGTCGTTGCCACGGATGTCGGTGGGGTATGCGAATCGGTTCGCGACGGCGAAACAGGCTTTCTCACTCAACCGCATGATCCCGCTCAACTAACCGACCATTACCTCAGGCTGCTTCGAGACCCTGCCTTGCGCCGTCGAATGGGGCAGCGAGGACGGCAAATGGTTCTTTCTGAGTTCAGTGTTGAAATTCTCGCGGATAAAACAGAACGCCTTTATTATGAAATCCTTGGAACACCATCCTGACCATGTCCGGAGATAATGACTTCCAGCGCAATCGGTTTTACTCTGGAAGGCAGAGAGTGAAGTCTTGTGGTGCTTCTTTAAAAGCAGTAAAATTTATTTTTATCGAATTTCGCACCATACGTGTATCAAGGAATAAAAAGATAATATGATTCGTCTTTTTTTCGATGTGTAATTTAAAAGAGCGTTCTTTGATTATGCTTTGTTTAATTGAATTTACGGGAGGGTAGAAGTGCTGCCAGAAAACTCGAATAATCTGATGGAACGGTTTCTTTACCGATTTCAGAGAATTATCATTATATTCTTGCTGGTTCTAATGGTTTTTGTCATTGCGTTAAGTAGCATTGAGCTCCTGTTCATCATAATCGAGGAAATAGCAAGCCACCAATCTAAATTTCTCCTTGATATAAATCAACTTCAGGAAATCTTCGGCTTCTTTCTCATGATTCTCATAGGACTGGAGCTTATCGAAACGATGAAAGTCTATCTTGCCAAAGCAAGCGTTCATGTCGAGATAATTTTTCTCGTCGCCCTAATCGCTATCACGCGAAAAGTCATTATTCTTGATATCCATGCATTAAGTGCCCTTACCTTAATCGGTGTGGCATCCATTATTATCGCACTTACGGTTGGTTATTACATTCTGATAAAAGCGTTGAAGTTCAAGAATGAAGAAGAATGATTCAACACACCCCTTAATCTTCATACATCTTTTTACACTGAGCCCGGAGGTTTATGTGCACCTATGCGGAAGGGTATAGATAAGGGGATAAAAAAATGGCGGGGACGACGAGATTTGAACTCGCGACCTCCGGCGTGACAGGCCGGCGTTCTAAGCCAATCTGAACTACGTCCCCGCGTATTCGTTAACGCGCTTTCTCTCTATGTCTAAAGAACATTCACCTCTGGTGGGCGGGACAGGGATTGAACCTGCGACCCCCAGCTTGTAAGGCTGATGCTCTCCCAGCTGAGCTACCCGCCCGTTTCTGTTATGCACAACTGCTTATTCTGCGCTCTCAAACAGCAAATACAAAATATATTTTTACCATTTTTATGATATAAGTGTCAAGTGACAAACGATAAATAAATTACGCGTTAGATTCCTCTTTCTCGTGTGCCTTGCGCTCTTCAATGAACTTTCGGGAACGCATAAACAGGTAAGATGCATCATGTGGACCGGGGGACGCCTCCGGATGGTACTGAACAGAAAAAACCGGCAGCGTCTTATGCCGTAGTCCCTCGACTGTTCTATCGTTCAGGTTCCAATGCGTGACCTCGACATCTTCCGGCAGACTCTCGGGGTCGACCGCGAATCCATGATTCTGTGACGTGATCTCGATCTTTTGGGTCGAGGTGTCGATAACGGGATGATTGGCACCGCGATGACCGAACTTGAGTTTGAACGTTGTGCCGCCGAACGTAATGCCCAGGAGCTGGTGTCCAAGACAAATGCCAAACGTCGGATAGGCGGGCACGATTTCTTTGAGTTCCTTGATAATATAAGGCAACGCTGCAGGATCGCCGGGTCCGTTCGACAGAAACACCCCATCGGGATTCATCCGTCTGACTTCGTCCGCCGTCGTTGTCGCGGGAACTACGTACGCATGCAGTCCCACTCCTGACAGCATCTCGAGGATGTTACGTTTGATACCATAATCGAACACGACAACCCGATAATGCGGTTTGTGGGTGAACTCCGGCAGCGCACTACGTGGCGTATATTCGTATGCCCTGTCGATAGTGACTTCGCCGATAAGGTCGCGACCCAACATAAGCGGCGATGCCAGCGTCTTCTCGAGTAATGAATCGGTGCTGAGATCAACGGTACTGAGGGCGGCGCGCATCGCGCCCTTCTCCCTGATGTGGAGCACCAGCGCACGTGTATCGATTCCCTCGATGCCCATGATGTCGTGGCGTTTCAGATAGTTCGATAACGTTTCACGGCTGCGATGATTGCTTGCTATTCCCGATAACTCCCTGATAATGAGCCCCTCCACCTTTGGTGCACCGGATTCCTCATCCTCAGGATTTATTCCGTAGTTCCCGATCAAGGGGTAGGTGAGAATGACCATCTGACCTTTGTACGATGGGTCGGTAAGAATCTCCTGGTAGCCGGTCATACTGGTGTTGAACACGATCTCCCCGAAATATTCACCGTCCGCACCAAAATTCGTGCCATAGAAATGAGTGCCGTCCTCGAGTATCAATAATGTCTTTTTGCCTGCCATCAGTTTATTGTTCCTTGATTTGCCCGAGCTCTTTCTCGGTCACCTCGATCAGTCGAGTAACTCCTTTTTCCGAGTCGTACCACATAATATAATAGTCACGCTCCGGGAAATTACGGGTCACTTCAAGATTTTTTTCGCCGGAAAGGAGACGGCAATAAAGTACATCATCGTCGAATCCCGGTGAATTCAATTTGAAACCGAACACCCAGCCGGAAAGCGGGACCGAACGTATAAAAACCACAGCGTTATGAATGTCGTTTTTTTCCACCGCTTCGTACGGCTCGGATATCTTTTCCGTGAGATTGAGTATGTGGAGTATACGTTCGGGATAAAACGTCAGAGCTGTTAGGAGAAAAGAAAGGAATATAAAATTGCCAACGAAATGTTTAATCTCCGGGAAACGACGGGCAAGGAAGCCGTGTATAAGAAACACACCCCGCGCGGAGAGTATGACCAGCGGTATAACAAGTTCGTAATAATATATAGGTCCTGTATCGGATACGCCTGGCGAGTAATAAAAAAGGTAGGAGAAACAAAAAGCGGCGATAATACCAAGGCAGAGTTTATCGCCTTTTTGCATGTTATGTAAAAAGAGAAAGGGTGCAATGAAAAGCAGGCTGATCGGCACGCCGAAAAGAAAGATATTCATCTTCAGACCGCTGACGGCAAGATTTACAAGGGCACGAGCAGGTGTGTGCATGTATTTACTATTTTTCAGTACATGTCCGAATCCCATTCGTTCCGTAGGATTATAGTGGTGGAACGGAAACTCTGTCCAGCTACCGGTCACCTGTTTGTTACACCACAGCGTGAAGAGCAAAACGAGAAAGAATCCCATGAACATAAGAAAGGCTTGAGGCAAAACGTTCCATTTCTCTTTGACCAGTTTTGCCATGAGAAGAATGACAAAGGGAATACTGAATCCCACTGCAGTTAGCGGACGAACGTTGAAGGCGTATCCCACACAAAATCCGGCAAGAAAGGAGAAGAGGAGAGACACGCCATGTTTTCGATCTTCTGAAAATGTTTCGAGAAAAAGCAGCATAAATATGCCGAGAAAAAAGGCGGTGGTCGAATGGCTCAAACGGGTTGATGAAGTAAATACGAAAAACGGCGATATAAGAAGCAAAAACGCGGTAAGGAGCGATACCTCGCGATTGCCATAAAGGCGCTTACTTATACCGTACACGAGCAGGATCAAACTTGCACTCAACAAGATGGGTAAGAGGTAAGAACTTCCGAGAAGCATCCCTGCGGCAAGGAGTAGGGGATGACCGATAGTGTATTTGCCGGTATATTTTCCGTCGGTGATGACGAAGAAGGTATCGAAACTTTCAGGCACAGGCGGCGGTGAAGTGAAGAGTTTCCCCTCGAGTAAAATGCGGGCTTGAAGATCATAAGTCCTTTCGTCGTCCGTCACGGCTGTCTGTTTGAAAACCGAGTTGGCGAAGATGACGATGATAAGGAGTGCAGAAACAGCGAAATAAATCTGAAGTGACCGAATTCTCGATGCAGAGCCAAGAAAGATACGGGTTCCTTTCAAAGTAAGAAAAAGTGCGAGCAGACACGTGCCCGGAAACAGCAACACGAGTTTCCATATAACGGACGAGGCGAACCTGGAGGGAAAATAACGCATATAGGACATATCGAGGACGCCCCAGGGAACCCTCCCGATTTCGAGCGATATATATGACACGTCTGAATCAACAAAGAAACCGAGCTCGGATGCCAGAAAAAAATAGATAAGGAGCAGCAAACCACCGCCAATTAGATATATGAGCGGTTGAGGAAACTGCAGGTTGCTATTCTTATGTTCCCTTAATTCGTCTTCCACTTTTGTCTTTTTTACAGTCAGCAGGTCAGGTGACACATTTCATGACTTCGAATATAACGAGCATATCAATTACGCTGTCTGAAAATCATCTCCAAAATATACCTCATCGGTCTTTATGCATAACAATTTAATGCGCATAAGGCTATTTTGTCATTGAAAGCTTTACCTTGACCCTTGTTTTCAGACTCGAGTATAATGGGTCTATTACCTTTTAATTCCTTGTGAAGAGTACCGCACGGAGAGGTGTCCGAGTGGACTAAGGAGCACGCCTGGAGAGCGTGTGTACTTTCGGGTACCGTGGGTTCGAATCCCACCCTCTCCGCCATTTTTTTGTTTACACATTTTGAATAAATTCGCGGTTTCTATTAGAATATGAAGTATCATTTATACCATCTGAACGTGGTGATAAAGTCCGTAAAGTTCTGAAGAAAGAAGAACAACAAGAAAGAGTGCTTCCTGCGATGCATCAACCTCATGTAATTTCTCGAAAAAGACGTTTATGTTACATAATTACAGTATTTTTTAAGTACATCCCAAACTTCTCGCCATCAGGGAACTATGAGTGCTTTCTCGAGCAAAAACGAGTCGAGGTACAACCAGGAATTGGTATCGTCATTTGCGTCGAAACTCATGATGTCGAACGAGAAGACACCCACGTCGTCTTCTTCACCAGTGACAGACGGATTTAAGAAAAGATCGTATACTTTTGCACCCGCCGAAGAAGGCGCTTGTTGATTCACACTGTTGATGCCTCGTTCCCACGCTTGCCAGGAGCCTTTCTGATTGAAACGCAATCTGAATTGAACTGCATCGTTGGCGTCCGTAACATCGCTGGCAACTGTGTATCGTGCTCGATATACCCTACCATCCTTGATATCTATATCAGGACTCTCCCAGTACGAAAAACAGTTAGTACTTCCAAATGGTGTAAGACCCAGACGCCCATCTATATCGGAAGTCCCCGGTTCATCGAAAGCGCCTGCCTGTCCGACGAATTGCCAACCTTCTGTTCCCGCAGCAAAATCATACTCAACCACTTGTTCACCCGTAATCCTTCCAACTCGTGTTACGGTTAGTGCATCAAGACAGAGTCGGCAGAAACAATCATCCAAGCGTTCAAAACTCAACAGGTCGAATGCACATTTCACATACCCTTCTTCCAGTGTGCCGACTGAAGGCGAGAAATAAAGGACATAATCTTTATTGCATCCTGCACAAGGAGATTGGCTTTTGAAACTATTGACGATACGAGACCACATTTGCCAGGAGTCCATTTGATTAAGCCGAAGTCTGAATTGTACTGAATCATCGGGATCTATAACAGAGTTTCCTACACTCCAGCGCGTCGAGTAAAGAATCCCGTCTTCGATTGGAATTGCCGGACTTTCCCAGAACGAGAAGCAATTGGACGAACCGTTTGGTGAGAGGCATAAGGAGTCGGTGCTGTACTCGCTCTCAGGACAATCGAATGGATTAACTACTCCATGAAATGACCATCCCTCTTCATCTATCTCGAAAGTGGTATCGACAACAGGCATCGGAGTCGGTGTGGCAGCGGGTAATCCTGCCCAGGCGGTATATCCACCCAGCATATTGTATATATCGGTATGACTATTAGTCACAAGGAAGCTCGAGGCTGATGCGCTTCGACCACCTGATTTACAATACACTATTGTTGGTTTGTCAGGTAATGAAGTATGGTTTGCCTGTAACACCCCACTATTCCAGGGCATGTTAATGGCGCCTGAAATATGACCTGCATTGTATTCCGATACTTCGCGTACATCAAGGAACACTACGTCGCACCCTGCAGAATGAATTGAGCGTGCGTCCGCTGCAGATATATTGGTTACACTGGCGCGCACACCCTCTGATCCTTCTTCGTAAAACGATACAAAAATAAAAGCCCAGGTACTCGATACCACAAGGACAAAACAGAGCATGAATACTGTTAACTTCAACTTTTTTGCGAATTTCCCACAAACTCCCATTTCTTTCTCCTCCTTTTTTTCTCGAATTTTTTAGGAATTTTTGATAAATAGTAGACAAAGTGTTTCGATATTTCAACTGCTTTTACTAGGAATTTATCCAATTTTTTCTATCTATCTCGTGTCAACCTATCGAGTGGAAAATGTATCATATTAAGTGATGTATCTTGATGTCGGATGGTTAAAGATTTATTATAGGTCTTAGAAATGCCTTTTCTCTTGAGGTGGGTAATGAGGGAGAGTAATCAAGAAAGGTCTTTGCAAACACACAAAACAAATATGTGGCATAAAGTATCGGGAACATCTATCTCTCGAGACCGGAGGGCATCAACGACTTTCCGCTACCTTTTTATTCTTGGTCTTTTTGTTATAGCAGTAGTTTTTTTGTTTTTTTTAAAAGACCGACTCCCTGAACCTTCGAGAACCACCGCTGAAACTCATCAATCTGTCGAGGAAAGAAAAATAAGCCGCATTGCTTCCACCGAAAACGTCTCAGACATATCAGAGAAAATCTCTACGAAGACTATTGATCGCGATTCACAAACTTCTGAGCCCACAGAAGCAGCGCTGACGGGAAAAGTCGTTGAGCAATACTCCGCAAAGCCCGTTGCCGGTATTAATCTCTCCTTATCCCGTACTAACAATCTCCCGGCTGAAACAAAGTCAGACGAAAGTGGTGTCTTTACTTTTTCCGATCTTCCCGTTGGCTCTTACTCTTTGTCTTTGAAAGCGGTAGGTGACCGTGTTTCTCGATATTATATTCCGCACTATTTAAAGTCTATGCGTATTACGCTTCACGGTGGGAAAAATGATTTAGGGACGATAGAGATTCCTTCTGCAATCTACATTGCCGGAAAGGTGTTGACCCTCGATGATAATCCAGTGGAGAATGCGCTCCTTACGATTATTGAATACGATCCTTTTGAGCCACCACCCACCTTGACAACGCAAAGCGGACCTGAAGGTGAGTTTGTCTTCACAAACCTCAAACCTTTGAACTCGTATATCATTGCATGTGAGGCTAAAGGCTATCTTTCCCTCAATCAGCGTGTAGTTAAAACTAATCTCAGGTCTGTCGATGATGTTATAATCTACCTGGAGGAGGGAGAAGGCGCGACCATCTCGGGAAAAATAGTCGACCAAAACGAGAAGGGAGTCGAGGCTGTTGTAGTCAGCATGAGCCATGAGGATTCCTGGGCGAGCGTCTCGACCGACAAGTCAGGGACGTTTATTTTCAAAGGTATAAGACCGGGAAGAGCTACCATTCACCCGACGTTTGTTGATCTGCAGACAGAACCTCGCTCCATGAGTTTACAGGTCAAACCCGGTGAACACATAGACACGCTTAAGTTCGTTCTTCAAGGAGAACTCAAGCCCGGTTATATTTCAGGCGTCCTGCTCGATGTCAATCAAAAGCCTGTTAGCGGCGGCAAGTTGAATGGAATCTCTTATAAAGAAAATACTAACCGTACCGGCTTTGTCGGTTCTGCCATCCCTGATAAGAACGGACGGTTCAAAATGATTAACCTGGAAGAGGGTTTATCTCTCAGCCTTGACTATAATCCTCCTTCCAGGATGGAAACTTATATTGATACCGATGCAAAAGATATACTCGTTCCTGCAGATAATTTAGTCGTAACCTGTGCAGGAGAGGTGTCGACCGATGAATCAGACCACATCATTCTTCGCGGAAGTGTTTTTGATAAGGCAACTCAAAAAGCCGTTCAACAGTTTGAGGTCACGCTTGAAAGCAGGTGGCGTAAGACGCTCCAGAACTCGGTTGTCTTTTTCAATCCTGAAGGAACGTTCGAGTTTCCCGTTTCATCCTCATCTATTAAACAGGACACTCCGTTTAGTTATGATTTGCAAACCGCCGAGCTCGTAGTTAGGGCTGACGGGTATACGGAGTCCAGGACAGGGGTCGATTTTCCTGATACTTCATCTATTGAGAATATCCGGGTGATGCTTGAGCCCGCCACTTTCATCTCAGGTAAGGTGCTCGATTCGGACTACACGCCCGTGGAAAATGCCTGGGTTGGAGTTCAACATTTATATGTAACAGACGTGCTTACCGATGAAGAGGGCGGATTTACGCTTACCAATATAATGCCTGATGCAAACTATTTCCTACAAGTGGAGCACCCTGACTATGCGCCATATCTAAGCCCGGCTATCCGGGTTACAGAAGGCGAACCTCTCCTTGATTACGTTATACGCCTCACAAAGGGCGGGACTATAATGGGGTATGTCCTGGACCTCGATGGCGCTCCAGCAGCCAATGTAATGGTTGACATTAGGAATATAGAATCGAGCGAACCTGGAGTCCATCGGGGTAAATTTTCTTTCGAGCCGATAACGGATAACGAGGGCTTTTATACCGTGCAATTTGTCCCGCCCGGCAGGTATGGATTACGAGTGGAGACATTCGGCGATGAATTCGCAATAGCGAATGTCAGAGAGAATGAGGTTGTCACAGTCAATTTCGGGATGAAGGGCTCTACCCTCCAAGGGACCGTGTATAAAGACGGAGCGCCACTTCCGTTTTATAAAGTTGCAGTTGGGAAACTCGGTCCTCTCAGTTCAAGGAGAGGCGGGGACTTCTCCGCGGAAACCATAACCGACCATAATGGGGACTATTGCCTGCGTGGTATACCTGCAGGTCAACATACACTCCTTGTTGGCAAGTCTTATGATGATCAGGTGCTAATAACTATGAACCTTAACATTCCTGAAGCACAGGCTGTTGTCCGTGACATCAATATTGTAACTGGTTCTATCAAAGGGACCGTTGTTAACGCGTCTGATCACTCGCCTCTCTCAGACGTCAGGGTGTGTTTATATTTCAATGGTCTGGTTCCTGAAATACCGGGATTAGGGAAAATTTTTGAATCATTTAGTGGATTGCCAAAAGTTCGCACCGATGAAAACGGACATTTTGAATTCACTGACCTGGGACAAGGCTCATACACTATAGTATGCGAGAATAACACAAACGGTATGGTAAGCGTGCCATTGAATCTCAACGAAGGTCAGCATGTGGATGGTCTTGAAATCGTGATGGGCGAGACCGGCTCTATAAGAATCAGGACTATCCATGCTGAAACTGGAGAAGAGCTCAAATTGAACGCTGAAGGCGCGCTCATAAAGGACCGGTCGGAACTGATCGAACTGAATCTTTCAAACACGCCGGGTGTCGTGGAGAATGTCGCACCCGGCTTATATTCTATCCTCCTTATGCTCAGGGCTGACGATTCATCAAGGTATTGCTCCATCCTCGAAGATGAGTTTCTTGTTGAGAAGGATAAAGAAACCCCCGTAACCATCAGAGCGCTTCCTGCGGTTGAAGGACAGATTGTAGTCGAAGATACGGAAGGCAATCCTATCAATGATTTTGCTGTCTCATTCGTCACCCCTCGTGACGAACGGGTTGCCACCGGTATCTGTATGGGAAATACAATAGTGGGCTCTTTTCCTTTAGGTCAGAACCGCCTGATTCTTATTCGCCATGGTAAGACTATTTTCGATGATATTATCAGTATCGCTCCTGAAAACCCTGCACAGCCTTTTGAAACTCGGATCACAGTAAAAATTGACGAATGATTATCTGCGTGATTTCGTATGTTCCTATTAAGGACGTACAGGGTATCACATCAACTATTGTTACGGTTCAGGATTTCTTCGTTCGTCTATTTCGGGATATGTCTCCTCGAGTCCCTGATCTGTGCGGCTCGATTCTATCGGCGCCGCGTTCACGTTCATCGCTTTATAGGGCAATGGTCGCTGGTCTCCCCACGGTACAGGTTTTAGTCCCAATGTTGCTCTCACTTCGTTAATAGTCAACACACCATATTGGAGATGATATTGATAGAGATTATTATCATCATACCGGAGCGTTCTCTCATTACCTTGCGGTACAGGTCGTTTGTAGCGTTTGTAAAAATAATCCAGTGGGACGGGAACACCAAGGCTTATCAACTGACGGTCAATCTCTATCTGGCGGTCGAGTTCTTCATCCGAGGCAGTATCGATGACAAATTTCGGGAGATTAGAAGGCACGGTCGAGTAGTTGAAATAAACGAGCCAGGGAATGAGTTGCGCATTAATGACCTCCATCACTGCACGAGCGTCAGCCTCGATATATTCACCTCGCACCTGTTGATGAATCTTGCCGAGGGCGAGCGAACCCGAACGCCTTCCCTCGCTCGATGTCAACGTCTGTCCCAGCACTATCTTCGAGATCTCGTCGTTACACCAATCAGCAAGGTCCTTGTACGAGTTAATCGAGCCTGAACGGTGCGCTTCAAGAAACTCCAGCATTATGTTATCTGGAATCGTCACGCCGGTATCGGTCTGCAGGCTGTCGAGTATCTCCATGAGTTTCTGGTGTTCCTCATCAGAGATGCCGGGTCGATACCTTGCAACCACCGTAGGCGAGCCGAACTTCTCATTGAATATAGCCCAGAACTTCAGGTTGTTCTTCCACAACCGTACAGAAACTGACATATGAATTCAAATTGAATGTTACAGGTTAAAGTGCTGTTAAAATTAGACTTACAAGCCTTTAAAACAAAGAACTATACAGCCGGGACACACTGGCATTACGTTATGGTTTCACTGATATAACGTTGAGATTTCAGGGAAATTTTGAAGTTTTTTGAACGAAAGCTCTTTGCAATCATATTTTTTATAACCGGCAAAGAACAAAACATTAGCACTATTCCCCATTCAGCTAGTCTTGCTTGCTTAAAATTTTAGTGGCATTATCATTGTGGATGTCAATCTTATAGGTTTGTCCCGGTTCTAAGTTGAGCCCAATACACCATTCTACATAATTTAAAGATGACTCCCACACGCTAAAAATGACGTATTTTCCAGGTTCTAATGAGGGAAACTGGTATTTACCATCAATGTCGGTCTGGGTTTTAGCCACAAGTGTGGATTTAACTATTTGTGGCCAGTGATTGTCTTCTTCTATGCTCGAAAGAGTGAGTGTGTCACCAAATATATCAGAATTATCTGAGCGAATCAGATCATAAATGTTAAGCAAATGGACACTCTCGTGGCTTTGATAGATTTTCGCAGCAGATGCGGCTTGTGAATATATTGTTGCATTTTTCGACAATATGGACGAAAAATAAGTACTTGACCTTGCTTGCTGTGAGCAAAAGGTCGCATCTTCAGACAGAGATTTTTCAAGAGATTCAAGTAATGAAATAACGTATTCTGTTTTTATTTCTCCTCTTAGTAAAAAAATATTTCCTCCTCGTACCACTTCAGATGCACCGCTTCCTCTTGTAATCCAAAAACCGCCATGCAAAGAGGATTTCTCCATAGATAAGTTAAATGGACGTGCCTCATCAGATTTATTGCTCTCTTCTAGATTAACACTTTGATGTTCTTTGTTTGTCTGATTGCTTCGACTCTCTTTTTTGAAAGTCTGGGTTAATTTTTTCAGATAAAAATAGCCACCGACTCCTATCACAGCGATAAGCACAACTGTAAGTAATATGGTAACTACTTTTCTATTCATAATTCTCCTGTGGTGATATTTTTTTCCCCTATGGAATAGAATTTTAAATGTTTTAAATATTGCTCGAATAGATTGGAGAAGAAGGTTGCTTGTGTGTATTAGAAATATATATAATCCCCAGCAAAGAAATGGTGAGATTCCAAGCATTAATGTACTAAACATCAATATTTTTATTTGGTATTCATCAATTGACAATGTGAAAAAGAAGATTAAAAATTCGACTAACATCGCCATTAAGCATAACACAAAAAATCGTGTAAAAATCTTCAGATTTTTAGACGCCTGCATGGCACAACTCTCCTGATATTTAAATCTAAAAAAGAACTGACAATAATGACAAAACTCATGTAGTATCGTGTATCGGCAAGAAAATTTATCTTGTCAAGTAATATTTATCAATCATTGAGACTAATGAAGAGATGAAACACTTTTAAGGGATAGGCTACCTCTAATGGCTGATGAAAAAATAAATATTCATTGAAATTGGAGATAAAATCATTATTTAAAATTGAGACAATACACGTTAATCATTATCTCTTCCATCAATCCATTTTACTCCCCTTTTGATTGCGTCGATTTCTGAATATGCTTTCGCCCTATAAGCCCTATAAAGGACAATAGCAATAAAAGGGAATATAATACACGCAACAATAAATACCAAATGGTAAATCAATAGGACAATATTAAATTGAACTTCAGGATGTTTAGGCTTTAAGAGAATGGAATAATAACAAACAGCAGGAATAATAAAACATATAATCATAAATATAATTTCTCCTGTGGTTATCTTGTCATGAATTGCGTCATATAGATTTTTCCTTACATCTTCTTCAACCCAATCACTAAACTCTTTTTTAAGCGTCATTTTTAATCTCCTTTCTCCTGTTTTTCGATTCGGTTAAGGATGTTTGATACGGCTTTGGCTGTCCATTTCCCGCCACGTGCCGTTAAAATGCCTCTCTTGCCTAATTCTTTCGCTATGCCCCTATAAGAGAGGATACCCCTCGCCTTAATATCCTCGATGATCGGCAGTATATTTCTAGCGTATTGCTGTGCTTTTTCTTTTAAAGCCGATACTGCTTTATTATTTCCATTCTCTTTGATGTATTTCACAATTGATCTCCCATTTTGGTCATAGTTACCAAGTTTGGTGCCCCTCTTTTTTGCTTCGTGCAAAGCCTCTTTAATTCGTTTGGATATCATTGTCCGTTCATACTCAGCTATCAATGCAAGCAGACCTATTGTCATTTCATTCGCTTCTGGAATATCGCAGCAAACGAATTTGATATTGCATTGTTGAAGACCAAGTAAGAAATGAGCATTTCTGCCAAGCCTATCGAGCTTGGCAATAAGTAATGTTGATCCTGTGACCTTGCAGAGGTGCAGGGCGGATTGTAATTTCTTTCTGTTATTATTGCCCCCACTCTCAATCTCCACAAACTCCTCGATTACATCCCCATTCTTACCCTCCAGGTAGCGTTTAACGGCTGTTCTTTGTGCTTCTATGCCCAAACCATTACCGCCTTGCCTTTTCGTTGAGACACGCAAGTATGAGACATATTTTTGGTTCATTTTCAAAAAATCCACCTTCTGTATAAAATTACGTAACTAATGATAAGCAGTTTTACAATATAATCAGCTTATAATTTGTGAGGAATTTTCAGAAAAACATGATTAATAAAAGATAAAAGGTGATATTTTTTATTCACTTGATTTTATGTATTATATATAATTATAAAAATACTTACATGTGTTAACGAATATTTATTTGAGTTGGTTTTCATTTCACTGCTGAACAGAATTAAGAAATCATTTGAAAAGGGTGAAAATCTAAATGTCGATAAAATTAGAGGTTACAACCAATGACACTTGTATAGATGAGGATTGTATGAAGAAAATTCAAGAACTGGACAATTCACTTGTTGAATATTTCTCAGACAAAATCATTATTGATGAAAGCCTTACAAGGCAACTTGTTAGTTTTCAAGCTAATAAAACACGTTCATACTATAGGTGGTATAAGTATAAAGAAGCTTTTTCTGCTGAATTAGTTGAATACCTTTTCAACAAATACTCTATAAAAAAAGGTAAAATCCTAGACCCGTTTTCAGGTACTGGTACTGCTTTATTTGCAAGTTCTGTTTTGGGATACGATTCTGATGGTATTGAAGTTCTTCCGGTTGGTCAAAAGATTGCCGAAGCAAATATTATTGCTAGAAGTCAATACAAACAATATATTATTGAAAGGCTCAAGTTTTGGTTATCAAATTCACCTTGGCAAAAAAAGGGGAAAACACGAAATTTTGCTGTTCTTCGAATAACGGATGGAGCATATCCTGAAGAGACTGAGTATAAGATAAAAAGATATCTAAACGAGATAAGTCACGAAAAACCTGAGAGTAGAGAGATATTATTTTTTGCTCTCTTATGTATAATTGAATCAATAAGTTATACAAGAAAGGATGGACAATATCTAAGATGGGATTATAGATCGGGTCGGCAAAAGGGAAAAAAAATCTTCAATAAAGGGAAAATTCTATCATTCGATGAAGCCATAAACAGAAAATTGCATGAAATAATAAATGATATGGCTAAAAATAATATCAGTGATGATATGTTTACCAAAAACAGACAGGATGTCTGGCAAGGAAAGATAAAAATTTTAAAAGGGTCTTGTTTGGATTTACTCCCAAAGATAAAAGGTCGAACCTATACAGGTATTATTACTTCACCCCCATATTGTAATCGTTATGATTATACAAGAACTTATGCATTAGAGCATGCATTAATAGGTATAACCGAAGAGGAACTAGTATCATTACGTCAGTCCATGCTGAGTTGCACAGTTGAAAACAAAAGGAAGGAATTACTTTCAATAAACAAAAACTGGAAGAGGGCTATAGAGATTTGTGAGAAGCAAGAACTACTCCAAGAGATACTATATTATCTGGATTATAAAAAAGAAAAAAAAGAACTTAATAATAGCGGTATAGCACGGATGGTGCGAGGTTACTTTTATGAAATGGTTTGTGTTATTCAGGAGTGCTACCGCATTTTAAGGAAAAATGGTTTGATGCTTATGGTTAATGATAATGTTAGGTATGCTGGAATACCAATATCTGTTGATATGATTCTCTCGAAAATTGCAGAAGATTTTGGTTATTATATAGAAAAAATACTGGTCTTGCCTCAGGGGAAAGGAAATAGTTCACAACAAATGGGAAAACATGGTCGAGAAGCATTAAGGAAATGTGTGTACGTATGGAAAAAGGTTAAATAAATGCCCTATAATAAACATCTAATCTCCTATGAATCCTTAGTCACGCCATATGAAGAGACTAGGGCGGGATTTATTTCTCTGGCTTTAGAGAAAAACAAGAATGCTACTCCTTTCATTGAAGAAGCAAAGGCGTTGAAATCTATTGCCGGAAATGCCAAATGCCCCAAGGATTTGTTAAATATACCCGAAATTAATAATTCATTGCTTACAGCTTCTGGACTTTCAGAGAAGGCTAAAAATCATTTAAATAAAGAGGATAAGAGAGAGGCAATAACAAACTTAATAGAGACTTTTCTAGAGCCAGCTGGACTTTCATTTGTAGACGAATTGGTATATCGTTTCTTGCTCACTAGAGGTGACTCACTTGGTGGAAGTATGCGGAATCTTGCGGGCAAAATCGGAGAATGGAAGTTCACAAGAATTCTAATATCTACTCTCTCTGTCCATGGAGTCGAGTTTGGATATTTAGATGCTGCAACACGTCAGTGGTTACATTCAACAACAGACCCAGAATTAGAGAAAAGAGTTAAGGGCTTATATTGGAGTACAGAAGGAAAATATCGCACGTTGATTAATAATTTAACAGTACCAATAGTTAAAAAGAATGTAGATATGTGCCTATTTGATTGTTCTCCAAAGGAAATGCGTCTTGCAAGTTCTCATGACTCTATACATTATAAGCCCGAAAAATATCTTGCTTTAGGTGAACTCAAAGGAGGAATAGATCCTGCGGGGGCAGATGAACATTGGAAAACCGCAAGCACTGCTTTAGAAAGGATTAGAAATGCTTTTTCGAGGGAAAAATGTAAACCATATACATTTTTTGTGGGAGCAGCAATCGAAACCGAAATGGCCAAAGAAATATATAATCAATTGAAAAATAATACGTTGACAAATGGTGCAAATCTCACCAATGAGAAACAAACAGTTTCCTTATGTAAGTGGCTGATTAGTATCTAATCTTATCGGTAAAACACCAATATCCATTATTACTCCAATATCACTAGTCCAAACACGCTATTACCCTGCATAAAAGTTTGGGATATCTTATTATTATTTGCATGAAGCAATCATTTGCGGAAAAGTAGAAACTTCTCTTATTTTCTAATGGGACTTGGCTAGGTTAGAAATTGGAGGCCATCAGCTTGGTAATTGGGACTCCTAAAATCGGCTTTCTTAAAAAATCAATTTTTCAAAAAGTTTTCTCTTAGAAAATAGTGACTATACATAATCGAGATTTAGTCATAAACCGAACTTCTTTTTAATGTTTTAAAAAGGCTGTGAGTAAAAATGAATAGCACAGAATAGCAAAGAATAGCAAAGTTTTGCTACTCATTTTTTGATATGTAAGTGAATTATTATTAGCAATCTATATAGTATAAAGATATATAAATAGCAAAATAGCAATACATAGATGTACAAATAAACAGAGAGATAATAATTGAGTATAATTACTTCCCTTACACCCCCCTATCCCTGATTTTTGCTATTTTGCTATTCTGTCATTTTTTCATTTGTAGATAACTGAAAAAACTAGATTTATGACTTAAAAATGAATAGCAAAAATCTGCTATTTATTTGCTACTCACTTTTTACAATTCATGTAGATGACTGAAAACATTTGGCTTATGTTCAAAAAAATGGATAGCAACCAACAACAAAAACATGTAGATTGCTGATATTGTTGGGCTTACGTTCAATTTGAGTAAAAAAGGAAAGATATAAAAAAAAGGGTAACACATTAAACATGTTACCCTGTCAAAAAGATTGTATATGTAAAGACTCTATGAAGAGTCGGGGAAATACCGTGTTATTCTGAGTATTCTTCCATTTCCTGCTACAGCATCATACACTCCTACAGTCCCTGACTGTAGCATTAATGACAACGCCCAAGTGATTTGGTTTTCGTCAAGGTGTGTATAACGTTTTATATCACTATAACTTACCCCTTGTATGGTGTTATTATTACTGTCTTTGTAATCCCTCTTTAACGTGTCGTATCGTCTTTTAAGCATACTCTCAATTTTTTCAATATATACCTTCGATTTTGTAAGATTCAAATTTTGATTAACCATACCATACCAACGAAGGAATTCACCCCACACAAAAGAAAAAGATTCTCTGATTGAGTCCTTCGATATGGGTAATGATTTCCCTTTGTCAGGGTTCTTGATTTCGTTATATTCAATCTCTCTACACACAGCGTTATAATCATTTTTATATATTCGGTCTTCCCCTTGTTGTTCTTCTTTAATTGCTATTATTTCATCAAGCGAGTTTTCCCCTGTTGTGGGTGTATCATCATTAAGCATATCGTCAATTGTATTCTCCCATTCTTGGTCTTCCTGTTGTTCTTCCTCTTGGGTGCCTTCCTCTTCTTTAGTTGGGTTATCTTCCCTGTCTGGAAGGTGTGAAAGTTCTATTAACCCTGCTACAATATATACTAATTCTGAGATTCTTTGATTAAGCGAAATACATAATTCCTCATCATATATTTCGAGATTCTCTAACGCAGAATACATCATATCTGCAAAGTAAATCGCTGTGTTTTCGTCAATCGATAATGTATTGTATTCTGCGTTTTTTATATTCCTGTACATGCGATAACATGCTTGTTCAATCTCTTCCCTTGTATATTCTCTTCCCTGTTGTTCGATAATCTTTTTTTCTATTCGAGGATCCTTCAACTTGATTCCCCTTGTCTTGTCAATGTATGAGTCATACACAACAAGGAAGCGATTGAGAAAACCCCCTTCAATGTCAAGACTTCTATCCTGAGAGAAGAAACGTTTTACTGTTGTTTGACTGAAGATATTAAACTGAAAATCTTCAATTGTGCAATTATAGTCTTGTGCGTTACCGTTACCCTTCCCCTTGTCTTTGTTGTTATTATGCTTGACGTAAGTACTGGTAAAGGTTTCCCCTGCCTTCCAACTCATCATGTCGTTTTTGTATTTCCTCAATTGTGGGTTATCATCAAAACTTTTGAACTCATCTACTCGAAGTAAATATTGTAACCCCTGACTTCTATCGACTGAATTCAATTGTTCGACAAAGCCAGAATCCGACAACGTGTTGCCAGTCAAAAAGTTCTTGCTCGAATTATACTTGTAAGACTCCATACTATCCTTACACAGTTTGCATATTTCCCAACACATATCAGACTTCGCCACTCCTGTTTGACCAACGGTAAGTGTCCAAAGACTTAGCCTTGTTTCATGTCCATTATGTTCGATGATTTTAAACTTATTCCTGTTCATTAAGGATAGTAATTGCAAAGCCGATAACACAGACAAGGTGTCGTGTTTCTCTTGCTTGTAGTATTGCCTTATATAACGTGCAACGTCTACTAATCCTGAGCCCCTGAAATCAGTCAAATAATAGTTTTTTGTCGTATATATAGTAGAGTCAGATTGTTTTTTGTCTTGTACTTCTAGTACATCTTGAACTTTAGTTTTTATCATTATATTACCCTCCATTTCTCAGGGTAATTTTTTTTGTCCTTATACCCTGATTAAAATTTGCTTGTTTGAAATTGTAAGATTTAACACGCATTACACTTGTTCCGTCTTCCCAAAACCTTGCAAGTAGTAACCCTCGATTACCCCTTGTGCTGTATACGTCTTGTTTGTATGTCAGATAGTCAAAGCCAGGCTTACCCAAATTTGAGAAGTACTCTTCATTACTACAAGTTCCGCACATATCCCCATAAGCTGATATACTACGATAACATTGATTTTCCCCTTTACCCTGACAACATTTACAGGGTTCCTCATGATCTTCAATTACATCATTATTCCAGTCAATTTGTGGGAAGGTGTCAGGTCGATTGTATGCAAGATTATCCATGTACTCAGTACAGGGTAATGTTGATATTTCCCTTAACTTTCCTGTTGATTGTCTACGTTTCGTTACTCTCTTTTTACTACGTGTAATACTTTTTTCTGGTAATGGATTGTCAGAATTGTATTTACAAAAAAAAGAGAGATTCACAGAATCAAATGATTCTGGACAATGTAAAAATTCACACAGTCTATGTGGTGTCTCTTTTGTGTGATTACCCTTGATTGACTTACTTCCTACAATCTTGGTAATCCGACTTGGATTTTTTACAGTACTATCAATTTCGAGTGAGTCAGTATTGTACTTGTGTTTTACTACTTCATAGAATTGAGATATTACATTATCACTCTCTTGGTTGACCGGAATTGATACCCTTAAACATAGACAGATACCGTTACCGCTCATACTCATATAATACTGATTATCCGACAAGGCAAGGTCTTGTATAATGGTATAGGCTAACTCTTTGGCGTGTTCAACTTGTGTGTCTGTTGACGGTGTATCTTTTTCTCTCACAGGGTCAATATCAATAATTAAAAAACTACGTGTGTCAATATCAGTATCATACAAGGGAAGTAATCCCCTGTCTTTGTGAGTACCATTTACACTCACATAACATTGACGACTTCCTGATTTTGCTTCCTTGTTATTTTCAAGACAATTCAGAACATCATTAATATTGTCCTGTGTAAGATATACCCCTGTTATATTGTTATGTCTGTTGTGTAAGTCAATTAATCGTATCTCATGTTTTCCCTGTGATGAGTCCAACAATATTTTAAGGTGTTTCTTTGCTTGTTGTCTGTCATAGTCTTTACTCATTTTCCTGTACCCCCTGTTTGATTTATATTCTGTTAAGTATGTACTTTTTTGTATATCTCTTATCCTTCGTTTGTATGTGTCTTCTTGTACTTTATTCATTTTACTTTACCCCCTTATGCTTCCTCAAATTTGTCAGGGAAATTGACAACGAGAAAATCAACAACTTTATCGTCTTCTCTATATTCCATGAGTAAATCGAAAAGTTCTTCCATGTCTTCGATTACTTCGAGAGATTCTAATTCAATGTGTTGTGATTCCCTTGCCACAAAATATTTACCCTTTTTTGTTTGATATAATGTTCTTGCAATATCGTCTCTCCAGTCTTCTTGCCAGCCACATAATGTTAATATTGTGGTTGCCTTTTCTGTGTCATAAATTTTGTTATCGTCTCTTATTCTCTTCATTTTACCTTACCCCCTTTTGTGGATTTTACTATGTGTTTTTTACATGTTATTTTTCTTTGTTTCTTTACTGTGTTACTTTCTTTTTTCACTTGATTGTATGGTGTACAAAATTCCTTCATATTAACCCCAAACAGTTTTTCAAGTTTAAGTGCTGTATAATGGTTTACATACTTCGTTTGTCCTGTAATTAATCGACTCATACTTGATTGACATATACCCACACTATTGGCTAATTGCCTATCGCTTTTTTTTGTCTCTGCAATTTTGTCGTATAACTCTTGTAACTTCTCTCTGTTTAATTTGTACCTCATTTTTAAGTACCCCATGTTTAAGATTCTTATTTTTCATGGTGTTTATACGATACTTTTTTTGTTTTCGTTTTTTGTTATGCAAAACCATTCACTTTCTCAGATATGTGACTTATTACCTGTATTTGCATAAATTAAGTACAATATGTTGTACAATGTAAAAAGAGAGAATATAGGTAAAAAATAAAAATTTTGTAACCAGGTAAAAAATAGCTAAAAAAAGAGAGAAGAATATTACAGGGGAAGTATCCTGAAAACCCCTGTCATAGATTAATTTTAAGAATTTATTTTTTTTCAGGTAAGGTGATTGTATAGGTTATTTATACTTTTTTAATTACAAATAAAGGGTAGGGCTTACCTGTATTGTAGGGTGTATTCTCTCTGTTTGATTAACTCAATATAAGGGGCAAGTATGGTTTTTGGTAGGGTATAGTAGATTATTTCTATATAGTGTTGATATTAATAGACTTATATAAGGTTTGTATTGTTGTAGTAGTTACAAAAGATTCTTGAACATCCATAATCACAATATTTTATATTGACTACAGTAATGTTTAATATTATGCTATCACAACCTAAAGTTCATTAAATAGAAAAGGATAAAAATGGACAAAAAAAGTGCTGTTGTCTATTGCAGGTACTCCTCTCAATTACAGCATGAAACCAGTATCCAACGTCAGGAGAGGTTAGCAGAGGATTACTGCAAAAGGAACAATATTAAAATCGCTAAGATCTACTATGATCGGGCAGTATCGAGCAAGAGAACAGCAAATCTGGAAAAGGGATTAGGAGACGCATTACAGTACATAAGTAAAAACAAGAATGTCACTCACTTTGTAACTGAGAATCTTGATCGAGTTAGCCGAGAAAATCCCATATCCTTTATCTCTAAATTCGCCGATTTTCTGCAAAGTGGCATCATCATTGTAGAGTCAGCAAAGAGTGAGGAACTTGATCTTAAGTCTAAGACCATGGATCAACTGCGAATGTTTATTTCCCAGTTGCTAGGATCTGTTGAAAATGAAAAGAAAGCAGAAAGAGTAAGAGACTCATACCAACGCCGAAAAGATCAAGGAATTGCACTTCCTAAGATCATTTATGGCTATTACCGTGACAATGGAGAGATAAAAATACACGAAGAAAAAACAGCCATAGTACGTAGAATATATGAAGACTTTTGTTGTGGTAAGTCATACAATCGCATTGCCAAATCCCTCAACGAAGAAGGTATTGCTCCGCCAGGCAAAACCACAAAGAACGAAGAATTTGGTAAGTCATGGAGTGCAGCCAGTATAAAAAGACTATTGGATAATGAGACGTACTATACTGGTGATCAAAACAGTAAGCATGGCAAAGTGAAGGGATGCTACCCACCGATACTGTCAAAAAAACTCTTCGACAAATCACGAGAACTTATCGCACTTAAGTCTTCCAAGCGAAAGACTATTACACAGAGAATGAACGTTGGCAAGACAAGTAATCTCTTCTCTGACATACTCTTTTGTGAGACGTGTGGTGCCCCGATCTATATCGTCTGTTCCAAGAGTAGAGAGTATAGAAGATATGGATGTGGAGAGAAAACAAGAGGAAAATGTAAGAATACTTTTACATTTCTTGTGGATGATTTTGAAGGAATAATAGCGAAAGAATTAGACAAGATGCTCAACACTGAAGACCTTGCAGACATCATAAAAAAGATTAACACTAATACAAAAAAGCAGACAATAATCTTGAAGAAAAAAGAGACAAAACTGACTGAAGAGATAGCGAAGAACAACAAAATAATGAAGGGTATGGTGGAGAAGTTAGCACTATGTAAAGCAGAGTTGATGAAAACAATTGAGGAAGGATTACTGGAGAAGAAGAGAGAGAAGCAGGAACTGGAAGAAGAACTACAAGAGACACAGGAGAAGATAGAAGAGATCGAAAACTATACTGATACATACCTTGTGCAGATATCAGACGATCAGAAAGCACTGAGACATCTTATACGCACAATGGGAAGAGGAGTGACTGTAAAGGTAAGCATCAGTAAAAAGAAACAAGCATACGCAGAAGAGATAGTAGATGATGTAGAGAAGTCAGCAGAGGAACTTACAAGAGAAGCAAGACTACATCTTAAGACTATACTACATCGATTGATAGAGAAGATAACGATAAGCCACAAGGGGAGAGTAAAGATTTACTTGAGAACTGGCAAACTGCAGGAAGCGAATCTTCTGTTCGGTTCTGTTTCTTGAACCAGTAATACCAATAACACCGCGAACATAACCCTTTGCCGTAAGGATTATTGTTCTGCGCGTCAAAAGTGAAACGCAGGAATTTCTTGTCGGGCACTGGCACACCACCAATAGTAAGAGGAAAGGTCTTGTATGAATAGGGTTTTTTTGTGTCCGCGTTATGAGATGTGGTGTGCTTTACATGTTCCGGTGGATCAAGTAAGCGAAGCATCCCGTGCCTGTCGAAGATGAACCTTCCCTGGAACCTGCTCTTGAGGTCGCTGATAAGCACCCTGTCGTTATTGTCGATCTTCCACATTATCTCTATTATGGAAAAACCTTTTGCCAGGGCATCCAGCAAACTGTAAAGCGCATGTTCAACTGACGGGATTTTGTCAAACACGTGTTCAATGAAACGAGCCATCTCGACATCCTGACGATTTTCACTTGCAGGTATGATGCGCCTCTCACGGCTCAAAATGCCGATCTTCCTGGTCTGGAGAACCGCAAACAAATGACCATCTTTGTCCTCCATCTCGTTGAATAAATTGTAGATACTCCGGTGCGACCGGTTTGATGCGGATTCCGAACGAAGAATTTGTTGATGCGTCTCGGAACCGGAACTCCCGAGGTAGGCGTTCCAGAAGTTCGAAAAGGCGGGCGGCGCAAACTCGGTTAAAACGGGTGTAGGACTCATGATTCTACCTCCTTTTTTTTCTCAGAAAATCCTCGAAAAATAGGATTTTTTTCAAGAAAAGTCTTCAACTCGGAACTTATTAAACCAGAAAGAAGAAAGTAGAACAATTCCCTTCGCGACCCTTAGGGGAACCTTCGAGACCCAAAATCTCAACCTGAATGGGAGGAGGGCTATCTGATTAGTCAGACCAGTCGGACAGGTCAGACCAGGTGAGCATAGGATACTTTTTTGCTTTTACGCTTTCTTTACTTTGCGGACAGTTGTTGTCGGATGTAGCCGTCAATGCTCCATACGCCCCATGTACCTTTTATCTTTGTGGTCGAGACGGCGGTAACGGTTCGTTCGTTTTTTATGAAAAGGGAGTTCCATAGCTGGCTCGTCCCTGGCCCCTGTGGAAACGGATAGGTAGGCGAGCCGAACTTGCGCGCATCGCTATCGCCGATGCAGACGACCATGCGCGAACCTTCCACCTCGCCGGTCTCGCTTTGCTGGAAAGAAAGCACGGTCTCGCCGTGGGGAATCTGGCGAATATATGGCGCGCCTGCATAGATATGAGCGTCGAGCGGCTGCGATAAAGCACGACGGCGTTTCGGGCTTGAGCCGCCAACTGCGCCCGAACGCCAGTTCTCTTCGATATCCATATAGACGATCACGGGCTTGCATGTACCGTGCAAACCATTGTCCTCGATGGCAACCACAATGCCTTTGCCGTTATTCAACACAAGCGGGGAAGGCATGCCATCGCGGAAGCCTTTCCGGAATATGGCAGTTTCCGGCGCGCGCCATGTTCGAGCGCCGTCAAGGGAACGCAAGAGCGTGATTTCTTGCTGGTTTGTTCCACGATATGGTGTTTCGTTTGCAAAGAAGACCTGCACTTCCCCTGAAGGGAGTTGGATCGCAGTAGGTTCCCAGCAGCCGCTGGAGAACTCATACCCTCCTGTGTACAGGGTAACGGGGCTTTGCCATGCTTTTCCCGCATCTCTGCTTCGGGCGACTTGAATAGTGAACGGTCGTGGTTCTTTGTCTGTGGTGGGAAGAAACGTGCCGTCTTTCCATTCGCCGAACGCACTGTCCGGTCGTTCGTTATACAGGCAGAGCACATCGCCGTCTTTCAGCTGGAGCAGTTCGGCGTTGGTAAGATGTCCATGCGGCGACGCTGCCACCATGATGGGTTCTTGCCACGTTTTTCCCTCGTCGTTGCTGTGGCGCACCCAGACCTTTCGTTCCAGATCGTATGCGCATAGCATCTCACCATTGTTAAGCCTGATTATGCGGGCATAGTTTCCGTTTTCCTGGATCAACGTGAGGCTTTCGGTGTCCCAGTCTATGGTTAACGCGGTTTTTGTAGGAGACGTGAAGGATTCCTGGCTGTCTGAACCTGCGGTCGCGAACGTGCTCAGGCACGTCATCAATGCCATACATAGGACTGCTATACGTACTGTTCTCTCGGGTGGTTTCATTATTCATGACCCATAGTGGGATTTTTTGTCGCTCTAAGTGATGGAACATTATGCAAAACTCGTGTTGTAATAGCAAGCCCCAGGGTGTTTTCTCGGCGGTCAAAGAGGGGGTATTCAACTTGACACAGCAAGCTAAACCAATCTACTCTGTTTTTATTATTTTTGGCGGTGGAGGGGAAACAATGGCAGAGGACAGAGACAAAAACTCGGACTGATCAGTCCGATCTGATAAACCTGAACCATCACCCAGATTCTCTCGGGGGAAAAAAGGAAAAGCACCCAATTAAGGTTCTTCAGCCGGTTGTTTCGGTTCCATCTGGACGGACTGTATGACTTCGACAAGTGGTTCTGCCGTAGTCGGTCGTGTCATGAGATGCAGCTCATGCTCGCGGAGCTGGTTGTAGTTAATAAGCTGAATACCCTTTTTCTCGATGGCTTCTCTGAATTTGGGATGGCACAACATGTCGGTCACTGCCTGGCGGTGTTTGGACATGTTCTTGAGCCCGAAGGCATTGAGGTCGGTCATTGCCGCCATCTCCGGTGTGTCAAGACCGGGATGAACCACGAGCAAGTATCTGTTTCCTTCCTCGAGCCCTTCAATTATCTTTATGCCTTCCTCGAGTTTGTTTTCCGGCGCCACGCTATAAACCTTGTCGCTATCCGTCTCGTTGAAATAGCGTGAAATCCCGATTCGGTACTCGACGGCGAGTTTTTCGAGCTCTTCCTGGAACTCGAGCGCGGACAGCGCCGTGCCCATGTGGTAATCGCAATACGAGAATTTAAGCCCTTTACGTGAGGCGAGATCGAGTTGCGCACGGAGTTCTTTCGCTACGTCCTCTGCTGTCGGCTGGTGGAGGAAGAATTCGCGACGGCTGCCGAAAAATTTACCGAACGCGTCAACAAGACTGGGTACTTCCGTCCACGGCATGACAGGACCCCATCGGTACTCGCGCCATTCGCTGTTGAGCGTGAGATGAACGCCCACGCTCACGTCGGGATAATCACGGAGAATTTCCACGGTTTCTTCCAGCCACGGCGAGATGACCATCACGGAGACCGCTGTTATGACGCCGTCATCCAACACCTTTTTGAACGCCATATTCGACGCATGGCAAAATCCCATATCGTCGCCCCGGAGAATGAGCTGGATCGTTTTATCATCAGAAGGCTGACCCGGTTCGCCCTTTTTCGGCATGTCATAATACGCTCCAGCAATTCCGACAAAACTAATCATCAACCATACACAAATGAGTAGAGGCGCTGAATGTCTCATGATCAAAATACCTCCTTTTTATTTTTGAAGGTTTCCCCACTTATTGGTACAAGTTCCAGTGATTCTTCACCGCAGCAGGTGGGTTGAGGTCGAACACGAGCACCCGCCCGGTCGCGGAATTCACAAAAGGCGCCGAGATAAGGACCTCGTCCGCGCCGTCGCCGTCGACATCACCGGCTGCAAGTTCGTCGCCGAGTTGAAAGTAGTTCATATCGCCGTTGATGATATAGTTCATATCTTCACCTTGGACGGAGAAGGTCGTCGGGATAGCGCTGCCACCGAGCACCATGAAGGTTCGTCCCTCGGCATTGAAACCGGGTCGTTCACCGTCACGGGTTGCGAATATGAAGTCGCCGGAACCGTCGCCGTTGAAATCGCCCCCCTCCAAGGTATTGCCGATATTGTTCTGCACGTTATAACCTTCGACGAAAAGGTCTGGGCTACTGACCGCAAGATTGATAGTGTCTGGAAATGTCGTCTTACCCCAAAAACCGTACACTGCGCCTTCGTCGACTGAACTCGAACCTGTGTGATCCCAGCCGCTTGCGGTGACGAGCAGGTCGAGTACTCCGTCGCCGTTGCCGTCGGACAGTGTGACGGCGCTGCCGAGCATATCCCATTCATTGTCGCCGAGAATCGTCAGGTCTGCTTTTTGGGTGAGGAGATTGACGGACGAGGGAAATAGGACTTTACCACAGAGCACATAGACTTTCCCTTCCGTGGTCAGGGTTCCTTTGCTTCCGTATTCCATACCGAGTATGAGGTCGTCGATATAGTCGTTGTTGAGGTCGCCGCAGACAATGGCGGTGCCGAGTTCGGCGTACTGTTCATCGCCGTGAATAACACAATCCGCCTGTGAGGCAAGGTCTATGGTAGTTCCATGCGAGAGCGCCGAATCGCCCCAGACGAGGAACACTTTACCTGCGGTGGTTTTAGAGTTTGCCGTAGCGAGATGTGCGCCTATGGCAAGGTCATCGATGCCGTCGTTGTTGATATCGCCGCTCGCGAGTCCCTTTGATGTAAGCCCACCGAACGCATTGTAGCCGCCGGTATCATCGTATGCTGCAGCGCCCGCAATTTTTATATCCCACGCGCCAGTTGCAAGGTCGTACACCGGTTGGTTGAAAAAGCTAGTTGAACCGAATAAGACGAAGACGGCGCCTGCGGCGCTCCTGCCGGAAACCGTAAGCGTCGAATCCGCAGCGGCAAAGTCCATGACTCCGTCGCCGTTTATATCTCCTGCAGCCATGGCGGTCGCAAAATTATCGGAACCGGTATCGCCGTAGATGACGACATCCGCGGTCTCGTTTGCGAGATCGATGCTATCGGCCCAGGCATAGGTGCTGCTGCCTTTGAACACGTAGACTGTAGGGTGTTGTGCGCCCGAAAAGCTCGATCTATCAGCACAGACAAAGATGTCGTCGTAACCGTCGTTGTTGATGTCGGTACACAGCATCGGTCTACCGAGGTAATCGCCTTCTTCAGCGCCGAATATTTCCAGTGTCCTGTCCGCACTCATAATCTGGGTTGCTGCCGAAATAAGCACAGGAGTCAAAATCAGCGGAATTATGCACACCATAAAAAACAGCCGAACAGTTTTATTCAATACATTTCCTTGAGGATTTTTTACCTTATCAAGGATTGAAAAATACATATTCGTCTCCCTGCTTTGAAGAGTGATGATAACGCTCCTGATGAATCTTCAATGTCCCAGGAATTAGCGAACCTCGGGACAGAAAAATCAATAGTACGTCTCTGAATAGAATTTCAGCAAGACAAAAGTATTAAGTCGGGTTATTACCACAGAAGGGCGGATGCCATGGGAAAGATGCATGACGGAAAGAAGGTATATGACACAAGAAAAGGGTGGAATGCTACGACAAGGTAAGGATAAGATGGAAGTGTACAAAAGGTGGTAACAATCGTCGAGCCCGGAAGGAAGCAACAGGAAATTATCATGAAAGGAACGGCATTGATCACAGGCGGCGCGAAAAGGATCGGCCGTGCAATTACACAGTCACTTGCAGAGGCAGGCTATTCTATTGCGCTCCATTACAATTCATCGGAAGAGGCCGCCCGCGAGACGCAATCACTTATAGAGAATTTGAATGTAAAATGCACGCTGTTCCAGGCAAACTTCGCCGACAGGAGCGATGTGCGCAACCTTATCTCGAATGTGTTCGATGAGTTTCCGGATTGTAATCTTCTGGTGAACAATGCGTCGATTTTCGAGAGAGGCTCGTTAGTTGAAACCGAAGAAGAGCAGTTTGACCGGCATTTTGATGTCAACCTGCGAACGCCGTTTTTCCTCTCGCGCGATTTTGCTCGACACTGCAAACAAGGGCATATCGTCAACATTATCGACACAAAGGCAGCACGGAACGTTATTCAATATTTCGTATATACCCTCACCAAAAAAGCGCTACTCGAGTTCACGCGAATGGCTGCAAAGGAACTCGCACCCGCCATTCGTGTCAATGGCATTGCGCCCGGACTGATTCTTCCCCCACGTGGTAAGGGGGAGGATTATTTGAAAGAGCTGAGCTCGGGTGTGCCCCTCAAACGCACTGGCAATCCCGACTTCGTGGTTCATGCGTTGCGGTTCTTGCTCGAAAACGAATACGTCACGGGACAATGTCTCTTCGTGGATGGCGGAGAACATTTAAAATAGAGTCTATAAACTTTCGCTCAATGAGGAATCCAATGATTATCAGGATCAAGAATTTAAGGCTTCGAACGTTGATCGGTATCAACGAATGGGAAAAAAAGGTCGAACAGGATGTCGTTATAAATATTGAAATAATGTTCGATGGCACAAATGCTGCACGCACGGATAAGATAGACGACGCCATAAACTATAGAACCATCACAAAAAAGATAATTAAAGAAGTCGTGGAATCCAGATTTTCGCTTCTCGAATCTCTGGCACAGCATTTAGTTGATATTGTTATGGAAGACAGTAGAATTCGCAAAGCAACCGTTGAAATCGACAAACCACATGCATTGCGTTATACGGATTCGGTCTCTGTCGTCACAAGCGCGGAGCGCTGATCATGAACCGGGTAATTCTTGGAATCGGGTCAAACATTGAACCGCAAAAGCACATTGCGCAGGTACGGCGCAGGATTGTCGAGGAGCATACGCTTATCGCTGAATCACGTTTTGTGGAAACGGAGCCTATCGGTAAAAAAGATCAACCCCCTTTTCTCAATGGCGCTATGTTGATCGAGACCGAAATGAACCGCGAACAATTAGCACAATGGTTGAAATCGTTAGAGAACCAGCTCGGTCGAGGTCATAACGGCGAGCCTTACGCCCCGCGGACTATCGATATCGATATTATTGTGTGGAACGGTCAGGTGGTACACAACGATTTTTATGAACGAGAGTTTCTGCAGGAATCGGTACGAGAAATTTTACCTGACCTGCACTTTTGAAAGAGATTATATCTTCATGTCCTGCTCATTCACCAGATATCCTTGAACAATTCGAATTGACAATAATGCACTTGACGATGTATCCAATAATCTCCCAGTTTGACCAAAAGGATAATGAACAATGAAAAAAGGAGCAAAGCAGATCAAAAAAGTAGTCCTTGCATATTCAGGCGGATTGGATACGTCCGTAATCATCCGTTGGCTGATCGAGAATTATGGTTGTGAAGTGATCGCATTTATAGCCGACCTCGGTCAAGGCGAAGAAGTCAAACCTATCCGTGAAAAGGCACTCAAGACCGGTGCGTCGAAAGCGATTGTCAAGGATGTTCGTAAAGAATTTATAGACGATTTCGTGATTCCGGCGGTCAAAGCGAATTTACTCTACGAAGGGAAGTATCCAATGGCGACATCGCTGGGACGCCCTTTGATCGCAAAATGGTTGATTGAAATCGCAAAGCAAGAGAACGCCGACGCCATAGCGCACGGCTGTACAGGAAAAGGCAACGATCAGGTGCGCTTCGAGCTAACCGCTTTTGCGCTCGCTCCCGACATCGTGACCATAGCCCCTGTTCGCGAATGGGAATTGAAAACGCGCGACGAAGAAATTGAATATGCACGTAAGCATAAGATTCCGGTTCCAGTAACCAAGAAAAAACCTTACAGTATAGACCGAAATCTTTTCGGCATAAGTATAGAGTGTGGTGTGCTGGAGGATCCGTGGGCGGAGCCACCGGAAGACGCATATATTATCACGCGTTCGCCGGACAAGGCGCCGAAAAAAGCCGCTGAAATTACACTCGGGTTCAAGGAAGGAATTCCGGTAAGCCTCAACGGCAAAAGAATGTCAACATTAAGAATCATAGAACAGCTTACGGAGATGGGTGGTAAATACGGTATCGGCAGAATCGACCTGGTCGAGAACCGCCTTGTTGGCATCAAGTCGCGCGAGGTCTACGAAGCGCCTGCGTCGACGATTCTCATTTCGGCTCATAAAGAGCTCGAAGCCGTCACACTCGACCGCGAGACGCATCATTTCAAGGAAATGATCATGCCGCGTTACGCGGAGCTGGTCTATAACGGGCAATGGTACACGCCGTTACGCGAGGCGCTGGCTGCGTTTGTGGATTCGACCCAGCAGACTGTCACCGGCGACGTTCGGCTTAAACTCTTTCCCGGGCGCTGTGTTCCTGTCGGCAGACGTTCGCCTTATTCCCTGTACCAGAAATCCCTTGCCACCTACGATGTCGGCGATATGTACGACCATACCGCTGCCGAGGGTTTCATAACCATCTTCGGACTGCCCATGAAAGTACAGGCGCTGGCGACACGGAAAAAGGAAAAAAAATGAATCCCCGCGGGACAACTGCTGAGATCATTTCAACCGGAACCGAGCTCCTCCAAGGATTATATCCTGACACGAATGCTCAATATCTCAGTAAAGTTCTCAATGAACATGGTATAGGTGTGGTGTATCACACAGCAGTAGGGGATGAGAGAGAGTCATTATCATCCGCCCTTGGTGTGGCGGCCGGTCGAGTCGACATTATCCTTATCGGCGGCGGACTCGGGCCTACCGAAGACGATGTGACACGTGATGTGGTTGCTGAATTCGTAGGTCTATCGCTTGAACAAGACGAAGATGCAGCGGAATGGATTCGTCAACGCTTGATTCTCCGAGGAATCCCCCTTGAGGATTATATTTTGCGGCAGACATTTGTTCCCACCGGCTCGATTATAATGCACAATCGGGCGGGAACCGCACCGGGATTTATTGTCCCGAAAAGTGAACGGCGTCCTTGTATTGTTGCACTTCCAGGACCCCCACGGGAGATGCGTCCCATGGTCGAACAGTATGTTGTTCCCTTTTTATGCGAGCATTTCCCCGTTGCTGAATTTGTACGGACAGTTATGATTCACACCGCAGGTGTTCCCGAGTCGTATCTCAATACTACCTTGAAAGATATGTTCACCTCGGACCCACGCGTTAGCCTGGCTCTTCTTGCCAGTGTGGGAATGGTAAATATACGGTTTACCGTGCGTGAGGATTCCGAAGAGAAGCTCCATAAACTTTGCGAAGAAGTACGAAACAAGATTCTTGAACGGCTTGATTCCGAGGATGTCTATGGCTTTGATGGAACATTGCTCGAGGAAGCGGTGGGAGAGCTTCTTATCGAAAAGAAATACCATGTGGCGTGCGCAGAGTCCTGTACCGGCGGTCTACTTTCTATGCGGCTAACGAACGTTTCGGGCAGCTCGGATTACATTACGGAGAATTACGTCACCTATAGCAACGAGGCAAAGAAAAAATTATTAGGTCTAAAAGCGGAAACCCTTGAAAAGCACGGCGCGGTCAGTCCTGAGACTGCGTATGAAATGGCGGCGGGAGTACGAAGAATTGCAAAGTCGGATATCGGCATCGGTATAACGGGAATTGCGGGACCGACAGGGGGGAGTGAGGAAAAACCAGTAGGGCTTGTGTTCTTCGGGCTGGCAACGAAACGTGGTGTGCGGACTTTTAAACGGCTTTTCCAGGGTAACCGTTATGAAAACCGTTTCTGGGCAACTGATTTTGCACTCGACCTTATCCGGCGTTGCATCCTTCACGAGCTCGATCCGGACATCAGATTCCGCTTTTTTAGTACCGATCAGGGATAAGCCAGGTGCACGACCTATAGGACCTATATGACTTATAGGAAAAAAAATTGGCAAAAACGAAGAAAGATACACCCCGCACTTTTTCATTCGCACGCGCCCTCGCACTCGTATTTTGAGAACCCCTTCTCAATCCCTGCGCTGTCATTACGCTCAATAAATAAGCCCCCTTTTATTTTCAGGGGGCTGAATTTTTCATTCTTTATACTATAAAGAAAATTATCGTTTTGAGTATTGAAATCGTTTACGCGCTTTCTTCTGACCGTACTTTTTACGTTCAACCATGCGGGGGTCACGGGTCAGAAGTCCGAGGCGTTTGAGAACGAACCGATACGCCGGATTGGCTTCAACAAGGGCACGAGAGATGCCATGACGAATAGCGCCTGCCTGACCCTTTATGCCACCACCGGTCACGTTGATAATTATATCGTATTTGGTGAGGGTGTGGGTTTCTTTGAGCGGCTGCTTGATCATAGATTCGAGAGTCGGGTCGTTTGGGAGATATTTATTCAACGGTTCGTCGTTGATGGTTATTTTGCCTTTACCCGGTCTCAGAAATACTCTTGCTGTAGAAGTCTTTCTCCTACCGGTACCATAATATTGCTCGAGTGTTGTCATGTTTAGTCTTCCTCACCTCTCTTTTTCGTAAGTTTGACAGGTTCCGGCTGTTGAGCCTGATGGGGATGTTTTTCTCCGCAATAAACATGTAAATGAGAGAATAATTTTCGCCCAAGTTTATTTTTCGGCAACATATTTTTTACCGCGAGTTCGAGTATTTTTTCGGGCTTCTTTTCTATCAATTGTTTGGCGGCTAATCTTCGGATACCGCCGACCCAGCCTGAATGGCGGTAATATTCCTTATCTGTCCACTTGTTGCCCGTCATTTTGATCTTTTCCGCATTGATAACCACGCAATGCACACGCGGATCGATATGAGGAGAAAAATCCGCCTTGTTTTTCCCTCTTAAAATATGTGCAATACGGGAAGCCAGGCGGCCAAGGATTTCACCACCTGCGTCCACAAGATACCATTTTTCCTCGATCTCGGTCTCTTTGGGCTGATACGTTCTTGTCCCAATCATATTGACGCAATCCTTTCGTGCTCATGAGTAAATTATAAAATAAAAAATATACCTATCAAGGGGATTCCTTGTCAAGGAGGTACATAAAAAAATATTATCCTTCAGGCAGACGTCGAAAGTCAAAGAAAAGTTCAAATGAGTGCTGTGCTGAAGGAGTGCTCAAGAATATATTGATTTATAGAGGATTGACTGATTATAGTTCTTTTCCGAGTTATGTAGGGTACTACAGTTCTGTAGATCGCGATATTCGTTTGTCCGGCATGTGGAAACACCTAATCGGACATAAAAGGCATAATAGGGGAGGAGAGTCGGCGTATGCTGGATGCCTTATTTATAGGAGCTCACCCTGATGACGTTGAACTATTTGCCGGTGGCTTGATTGCGCTCCTTGCCGGTAAAGGGTATCACATAGGAATACTTGATTTAACGGAAGGGGAGCGTAGCTCGCGAGGGACACCGGAGGCGCGCCGTGAAGAAACCAAGCGTGCAACAGAGATTCTCGGCGTGGAGAGCCGTATAACGCTGAACCTCGGCGATACCCTGCTCCTCGAGACCGACCGGAACATGCGTGAAATTGTCAGTGCACTTCGCCGTCTGAAGCCGGGGATAGCCTTTTGCCAGTATCCAGACGATCGTCACCCCGACCATGTGAAAGCCGCCCACCTTGCCCAACAGGCGGTGTTTTATTCGAGGCTGAAAAATTATCCGTCGGATGAAGAGCCTTTTTATATTCCGGGTTATGTCTATTATATCGGGAACATAATTTCACCGGTTCAGCCGACTTTCATTGTCGACATCACCGAGACATTCGAGAGAAAGATAGAGGCGTTGAAAGCTTATAACACCCAGTTTTTCAATCCCGGATTCAAGGATGTTCCCACCTACATTAGTTCCGAACAGTTTTTCTCATTCATAGATGTCAGGGCGCGATATTATGGAGGCATGATTGGCGTTAAGTATGGTGAGGCGTACCTTCTCGATCGGCCTATCCGGTCAAGCGATCCCATTGAATTCCTTAAAGATCAAAAATTTCTATAACCAACACCTTGACAAGTGCAAGGCGTCTAAAATAAAATTAACGTTAGATGAAGTAGAATAGGAGGTGGGGGGTTAGCTCAGCTGGGAGAGCGCAGCGTTCGCAACGCTGAGGTCGGGGGTTCGATCCCCCTACCCTCCACCATTTGTGTGTCTAACAGGGAGAAACGATGAGACTAAGGGAAGAAAAGATAGACAATCTCAGCCGACAAATCCTTAACGTCATGCGGAAAAATAAAGATGTCAAATTCAAACAAAAGGATATCCGTATCTTCCTGGAGATTAAACGTGTTATTACGATTGATTTGAAACGAGAGGATCAGATCGACGAAGAGGCGCGCGAAATCCTCGAGAAATATCGCGAACGGATTTCACGCAAGGATATGAATTATCAATACCTGTTCAGAAAGACAAAGGAACAGATTATGAAAGATCGTGGTCTGGTTATGTAGGAGGAAGATGAGACTTTCAGAAGAAAGAATACATTTTATAGTTGACCAAATACTTGAATCTCTTCAAGAAAAAGACCTGATTGAATTATCAGGCTCCCCGGCACAAATTCGCCGCGAACTTATTCGTGTTATCATCCAGGACCTCTCTATTGAAGATGAAATTGATAAAGAGGTTGTCCGCATGATACAAACGATGGAACGCGAGATTCCTGAGGACAGTCCGGAATGGATGAGTATTTTCCGTCAGAAAAAAGAGGAACTCGCCCGCCGAAGGAACTATATTTTTTAAGCATCTACTCTTTATCGTATACCTTCCTGCTTCGCACTCACACTCGCACTCGCACGCGTTTCCCTGGTCATAATCTGTGTCGAACTCCCTTCGATCGTTACTGCGATAACGATAGCGAGTGCGGGTACGGGTGTAAGAAAGTACGGGATTCTCTTTGTTTATACCATCCTATTTGTCCTATTAGTCTAAGATATGCATAATCCCTCCCATATCTCTGGACTCTACTTTTCGTGTTTGACAGTTTAGCCGAAGAAGTCTAAAACTCATGTATCACTATTTGTTCTTTATAAAAGGAGAATAGACCGATGAAAACGCATGCAACCTCACCTTTCAGAATCTTGTTTCTTTTACTATGCGTCTTAAGCCTGTTTCTACTTCCTTTTTCTTATGTATGTGCACAGGAAGAGAACGTTGTCCCGGAAAAGGAATTTGAGTGGGAACCTACAACACCAGAATTTCGTGGATTGTGGATAACGCGCTTTGAATGGCCCTCAAAGGAGTCTGCGCAATGCAGGCAAAACATCATCGACGTCATGCAACACCTCGCAGATACGAATTTCAACGCGGCGGTGTTTCAGGTACGCGGTGAAGCGGAGACATTATACCCGAGCGAACTCGAGCCGTGGTCACCCTTAATCGGTGGTAAGAATCCCGGATTCGATCCGCTCGAGCTCGCTATCTCAGAAGCCCACAAGCACGGCATCCAATTTCATGCATATATCAACCCTATACCGCTGATTTCTCGACGCAATAGTCAACCACCCGAGCATCTTTACTGGCGTCATGGGCCCGAGGCGGAAGACTCATGGGTATGTCGCGATGAAGAAGGGAATATAATGGATGCGGGCAGGGCTCAATATTATTACCTCTCTCCCGGTATTCCCGATGTGCAGGCTTACATACGAAATGTCATTATAGATGTCGTCCGGCGATACGATGTGGACGGTATCCACCTCGACCGAATTCGTTATCCCGGTCGGCAGTATAGCCATGATCCAGTCAGTAAACGCCGATTTTACGGACGAGGGAATCCCAACCGTAAGGAATGGGACGACTGGCAAAGAGAACAATTGGATAAACTCGTCAACGATCTTTATGCGGAAATAATGGCAGAAAGACCGGAAGTCATCGTTTCCTGTGCGGCATGGGGCATTTATAATCGGTACCATCTCGAAGGATATTATCATTTCAGCAGCGGATATCACGACTATTACCAGGATACGTGGCAATGGATTCGGCTGGGCGCCATGGATATCCTGATGCCCATGATATACTGGGATATACCTGATCCGAAACCGAACTATGATGAGCTCATGAAAGTATTCGCTGAAGGTGTGGGTGCGGAACGCATAGTAGGCGGGCAAAGGCTGTTTACAAAATCTCCCGGATTCCAGGAGAACATAAACGAAATAATATTGACGCGAAAACTTGGTTGTCCGGGAACAGTGTTGTTTGCTTATTCCCGCGCCCACTCAAGCGGTTTAATGGATGAACTCAAAAAGACTATCTACCAGATGGACGTTTCTGTTCCCGAGTTTTCGTGGAAAACCAATCCGGACACCGGCATAGTCATGGGCACTGTAGTGGACGAAGCGGGAAAACCCGTTGTCGACGCCTGGATATCGCTTAGACCGGAAGGTAATCCGGGAGAGTACAGGAGGGCGCTTCCATTCAGGATAACCTGGCCCAGTGGCGCTGATGGACGGTTTGCGTTCCTGAAAGTTCCCCCTGTTCCTGTGAAACTCGTTGTACAATACGATGGAGTGCAGGAGAAGGTCGTAGACGGCATTGAAGTTTCACCCGGAGAAGTTCAAAAAATTGTCGTCACCCTGAAAGGTGTTGAAGTGGCGAAGGAACAGGTCTTTTTCCACATTTTCAGGCCTGATGAAGGCGCGGAAACTACTCAGGACGTCGTTCATGTTCTTGGCAGAACACACCCCGGTAATCACATAAAAATTGGTGACCGACATGTCGAGGTATACTCAACAGGTGCGTTTACCCACGACAACATTCCTCTTGAAACAGGAGAGAACAAGATAGCGATTTCCGCGTCAACGCCCGACTGGTCGACTACGACCACCCGATACCTTACAGTGATAAAAAAAGAACATGAACGCGAGGAAAGAAAGGTCGCCTTTGAGGTCAAGGAGCCTTCAGCCAATCTTTCCTTAATGGCGGGCGATGTGCTTGAGATACGTGCCGTGGGACCCAAAGGACAGCAAGGTGGGGCATCGTGCTGGAATGGAAAGGTTAAACTCGACCTTGAAGAGTCTACAGATGCGGATGGGAATCCTACCGGCGAGTATAGGGCAATGTACAGGATACCTTCAGGATTTTCTGCGAAGCCTTCACCTGTCTCGGTATGGCTGGAGGAAGAGAAAGGATTACGTGGATTTCTCAAGAAAAAAGAACATAAGGCTGAATCGAAAGGTATAATTGAAGTTTGGGCTGAATCCAAAGTCCTTATCGCCCAGGCAAAAGAAGAAAGAACCGGGATAAGTTTCGGGACACACTATGTGCGGTTGGGTGGCCCTTATCTTTCTGAAGTACCGGAAGGCACTCGAATGGAGGTAGTGGGTAAGCGAGGCGATGACTATAAAGTTCGGTTGAGCGCTTCTCTATCAGGTTGGGTGTCGAGTTCAGAAGTCGACCTTCTGCCGGAATATACGCCGCCTCCAAGGGCTTTCTTCACCTATTGTATAATCGATGGAGATGAGAAGTACGATACCCTCTGGATACCTTTGAAAGAAAAGGTGGTTTTCAGTATAACGCCGGAAACGCAACCTCAAAATTGTCTCTACATTGACTTCTTCAACACCCATTATGGGACAACATGGTTCAGCCATAAGAGTGGTGCGAAAGTCATGGGTTTTGTGACCGGCGAACAGATCGAGGACGAATGGTACCGGCTGACCGTACCGTTGCACTGCAAGCAAATCTGGGGCTGGTGGGTTGAGCGGGACGATAACGGACTCACGGTGTATATCAAGCGACCGCCGAAAATCGACGAGGTTGCGGAGTCGCCCCTTAGCGGACTCGTATTCGGGCTCGAGGCGGGTCATGGCGGGCGCGATAGCGGCGCTGTCGGGCTTATGGGTACAAAGGAGAAGACGATAAACGTCAATGCGGTTAACGCGCTCACCAAAGCCCTCGAGGAACGCGGTGCAAAGGTTGTTCATATGCGTCCCGGCGATTCTCAACCACGTTTCAAAACACGTATCCAGTACGCGATTGATGCTGATGCTGATTTTATCATTACTGTACATGCCAACGCTGCCGGTAGCTCCGGCGGCTTTCTGCGAGTTTCCGGGACCAGTACCTATTATAAATATGAGCATTGCGCGTTGCCTGCTAAACTCATTTATGACGAACTACTCAAACTCGATTGGGGCGAGTTCGGCGTGGTGGGTAACTTCAATTACGCACCGCTCCGCTATACTGAAATTCCCGCTATCCTTATCGAGCAAGCCTTTATGTCCAATCCGTACGACGAGGCTCGATTGCTCGATCCTGAATACCAAAAAGAGCAAGCGGAGGTTGTGATAAAGGCGATGGAGCAGTTCATTGAAATGGTAAAAGAGTAAACGATCGTTCGTTTCATAAAACCTATGAGGCTGACCGTGTAACTTGCAGCAGAAGGCTATATCGCCTGCTAAAGAAAGAGAAACCTTAACCCGATTTAATATGATAGGACACACAATTTCGAGAGGAGAGAAGTATTATGCAGTGGGAGAACCTTACTTCAGAGGAGTTTGATGCAGCGGTGCGTGAAACGGATGTGTGTGTCGTTACGTTTGGGGTGATAGAGAAACATGGGCAGCACTTACCGCTCGGCACCGATTTTCTCAACGCTCATAAGATAGCGTGTCTCGCCGCGGAAAAAGAATCTGCGGTTGTTTTTCCGCCGTTTTATTTCGGGCAGATTTATGAGGCGCGCTGTTTTCCGGGAACCGTTACCCTTAAACCCACTTTGCTTATGGATTTGATCTTAGGCGTGTTCGACGAGATCGGAAGAAACGGATTCAAAAAGATTATTGCGTATAACGGGCATGGAGGGAATTGGTTTTTGCTGCAGTTTCTCGCTCAATGTACCCTCTGGGAAGAACGTCCCTATACTGTCTATGTCCAGACGCAATGGCTGGACGCGGAGAGAAGCACGAAATGGAAATCATTGCTTGAAACGGATGAGCATGGTCATGCCTGTGAGTGCGAAACAAGCGTTACCCTCGCGAACTTTCCGGAACTTGTAAAAATGGAGCGTGTGCCTGACGAGCCCGGCGCCTCTCTGAAGCGCAGGCAACACCTACCCAATACGTTTGCCGGAATTGGATGGTATTGCAACTATCCTGAGCATTACGCCGGGGACGCCCGACCGGCAAACAAAAAAAAGGGAGAACAACTACGACAACTACTTGTGGATTCTCTCGCCGAATATATTGCTGCAGTGAAAAAGGACACGGTATTGCCGCTCCTTCAGGATGAATTTTTCCTGAAGGTCAGAAATCTCACTAAATAGAATCTCCAAAATATTTTGCTGATGAAGGTAATGTCAGCAGAGAGGAGCTATGCAATGAAAAAAGGCATCAAAATAGCTATCGGAGGATTCCTACTTGTCATTATTATTGTAGTGCTTATACTTCTATTGTATATGAATACAATTGCCACCGCAGGTATTGAGAAGGTTTTATCCTCTGTTCTTGACGTTGAAGTCAGCCTGGAAGAGGCAAAGATTTCAATCCTCAAGGGCACGGTACAGCTCCGTAACCTTCATATTTACAATCCAGAAGGATTCAACACTCAGGAAGCGTTCTCCGTGGAAGACATTACCGTAAAAGCCGATATAAAATCGTTCACAACGGATAAGCCCCATATCATGCTGGTTGCTATAGAGAACCCCAGTATTACGCTCGAGCAAGGGTTGAAAGGATCCAACATCAGTAAACTTATTGAAAATGCATCAGCAGAAGAGGAAGAAGTTGAGGAAGTCGAGGAAGCCGAAGAAGAGGCGGGGAAGAAAGTCCGTATCGACCTTGTCGAGGTGAACGGTACACGCGTGGGTCTCTCATCACCTGTTCTCAAGGGTAAGGAAGTAACATTTCCGGTTCCGAAATTTTCCATCAAAGACATTGGGGGCGAAGATGAACATGTCAGTATCGGTCGTTCATTCGTTATTTTCTTTACCGAGTTACTCAAGCAAATCAAGAATGCGGGAACCGGGGTGATTCCATCCGATCTACGGGATACCATGGATGACACCATACAATTCTCAAAAAAATATCTTGATTCAGGTATGGATGTCCTGAAAGAAGGCGGAGACCAACTAAAAAAGAAAATCGATGATACCGGTAAAGGATTGAAGTCTCTTTTTGGAAAAGAAGAGAGCGAAGAAACGGAATAATAGAACAGAAACCTCATTGCAGCGCTTGATCTCGCAAGTCTCTTTTTTGGCAGTCGTGCCTTATCCGTCCTATTTTGTTCTGTTGTTGTATGGACAAGCCATTGCGAATTAAGAATGTGTTTGAAATCGAGCCTGAATTCAGGAGAATGAGTGAATATAAAAAACTGGGGGTTTCACGTATGAATACAGAGAATCGTCATAAATATTCTTATGTGATTTTTATCTTGCTGTTCATGACTGGCTTTATGATCAGTCAGGGTAAAGTCTGTGGCGAAGTAAAAGATACCAAACAAACGCTCAAAGAATCTTCTTTAACGAACGTGTCTTATAAACTTCCGGTTGATTCCGCCGAGTATTTCCGCATCAAAGTCGTGGATAAAGAGACAAGCCGTGGCATTCCCCTTGTCGCCATGACCATGTTATCGGGTGTGGACTACTATACCGATAGCGCAGGTGTAGTGGCTTTTTACGAGGCCGGGCTAATGAACCGCAAGGTCTTTTTCTATGTCAAAAGTCACGGCTATGAGTTTCAAAAAGATGGGTTCGGTATTGCAGGGAAGACCCTTGATGTAGTTCCCGGTGGAAGCGCCGTGATTAAAATGAAAAGGATCAATATTGCGCAGCGACTTTACCGAATTACGGGTTCTGGTATTTATTATCATAGTGTCATGCTGGGCGAAAAGACGCCGATTTCGTTTCCTATAATTCAAGACGGCGTCCTCGGTCAGGACAGTACTCTTGTCACTATATATAAAGAAAAACTTTTCTGGGTGTGGGGTGATACCACGCATCCACGTTATCCACTGGCGGCGAATTTCAAGGCTACCTGCGCTACGTCGCTCCTGCCTGAACAGGGCGGACTCGATCCCGAGGTGGGGGTCGAATATGATTATTTTACCGACGGCGATTTTGTTAAAAAAATGGTTCCTCTTCCCGGGAGCAATCCCTATTGGCTGGGCTCTCTTCTGTCGGTCAAAGATGATGAGGGAGAAGAACATCTGCTCGCCCACTACTCGAAGATCAAACCACCTCTCGAGGCTATTGAGAGAGGTATGGTAAAGTTCAACGATTCGCAAGAAATTTTCCAACCCATTGCCCTATACCAGTTTGACGAAGTTATAAAACCCAACGGACATCCATTCAGGGTTGAAGAGAATGGGAAGGAATATTTTTATTTTTTCTCAGGCGGTCTTGTAAGAACCCGCACTGAATATGATTCAGTCGTAAATCATTCCTATTACGAAGCACTCACCTGTTTAAAAGAAGGAAGTCGTTTTGACAATACCGCAGAACAAATTATTCGGGACAACGAGGGCACATTGCAGTATTCGTGGAAAAGAAACACCACCCCGATAGGAGCGGATGAGGAGAAGAAACTCGTTGAAGCGGGATTGATAAAACCGGAAGAGAGATGGTTTCAGCTCTTTGACATATCATCAGGAAACGAGATTATATTTCATGGCGGTTCGATTTACTGGAATCCGTATCGCGAACGATGGGTAATGGTGGCGTTACAGATTTTCGGGACGTCGTTGCTGGGCGAGGTCTGGTATGCCGAGGGAGATACGCCGCTTGGTCCATGGGTGTATGCGCAAAAAATCGTGACCCATGACGATTATAGTTTTTACAATCCTGTCCAGCATCCGCATTTTACAAAAGACGACGGGCGAATAATTTTCTTTGAAGGAACGTATACTAAATCTTTTTCCGGCAGCGAGATACCCACTCCACGCTACGATTATAATCAGATTATGTATAAACTCGAGCTGGACGACAGCCGTTTGTTTTTACCAGTTCCCGTGTATGAAGTGCACGATTCCGGGACACGTTATGTAACGAAGCAGCAAATACCCGAACACGTGAAAGAGCCGAAGATTGCATTCTATGCACCCGACCGGCACAGGAAAGGAACAGTTCCTGTATATGGAACGATACACGAGAGCGGTGATATTATATTAACGGCAGGAGTGGGACAAGAGGTCAGCCCAGCGAGAGATAAAATCGTGTTTTATGCAGTTTCACCCTCGGAGAAGAATCCGCCGACCACTACCATTCCGCTTTATGTATTCAAAAATTCGGATACGCATAATCGATTTTATTCCACGGATATATCGGCAAAGAATGAAAAGTTTCAAAGAGGCAAGGAGCCTGTCTGTTACGTCTGGGAGAAAAAGACTCACTTCAACCCCTATAAAGTGAAATCGCTGGATTGAGTTTCACTATAACTATTGTCACGTTTAATTGTTCTTGATAAAAGAACATCTTCAAACTTATTCAATCGAGGATTAGGACGTGAACACGGTTCGGTTGAGACTTAGAATATTCTGGATAGCCTTGCTCTTCGTCTGGATTGGCGGCTCGCTCGCCTTTATGGCAATAGAGCGAATCCCACTGTGGGATGCGCTGTATTTTACGCTCGTTACTATTGCAACGGTGGGTTATGGCGATATTCATCCGATCACTCATACGGGGAAACTTCTCGCCGTTGTGCTGATTATTATGGGAGTGGGGGCGTTTCTGGGTGTTGTTGCAAACGCTACGGAGCTGCTTCTCAAGAAAAGGGAACGTCAGATGCGGCTCGAAAAACTCAATATGGTTATAGGGGTGTTCTTTACCGAGATTGGAACCCGGTTGCTGGTTATTTTTTCCACTGCAGATCCGGAAATCGATAGAATTCGAAACAGCCTGGTCGTGGAATCGAAGTGGACGCGTCATGATTTTGCACGATTAAAGACTGTCCTCAGCGGTCATCATTTTAATATCGAGATAGACAAAATCGACTTGCCGGATTTATGGATGCACCTTCGTGAGAAACGCGAAACCCTCGTTCGGCTTCTCGAAAACCCCATGCTTCACGAGCATGAATCCTTTACGGATCTCTTACAGGCGTTGTTTCATCTGACGGAAGAACTTGCCTACCGAGGGCGATTTGACAATCTTCCTCAAACCGATCTCGAACATCTTGCCAACGATATAAAGCGAGGTTATAAGATGCTCTTAGCCGAGTGGGTCGACTATATGGCACATTTGAAGGCTAACTATCCATATCTCTTTTCCCTTGCTATGAGGACGAATCCATTCGATACAAATGCTTCGCCCATCGTGAAATAAGAAATAGATTAAAAAAAGTAGGGTCTACACGTTGAGTCGTGAATATACACAAACAGCCATGCCGTGGCGTTGTCCGCGCTGCAATGCACAGAACATCAGGGTAAGTCTGCACACGCCGATCGGAATATGCCAGAAATGCCGCCATGAATTAAGTCATAACGATATTTTCGGTGTAAAATCACCCTTCGAATTAATCCCGAAACCGAGTGTAGCAAAGCGGTTCAAACTCTCTCTCAAGCAAAACGGCTTCACCTTCTCTTATAGCCATTTCTGGCTACCCGGATTTCTCCTTTTTGGACTTATTTCTGTGGGCTGGGTTTACATGATTTTTGCAGAGTTTTATGTCAGCCCGATTCCCTTCATCGGGATTTTATTTCTCTTTCTTCTCGGGCTGCCCATTCTTGTCGTGGCTCTTATATGTCTGCTCGGGCGACATCGTCTTTCTGCAGCAGATAACAAAGCAAAACTATTGCTCAATATCGGAGTGCCTTTGTTCTGGAAGCGTTTTCAATGGAGCGACATTATAAAAGTGGATGTAGAGATAGGGAGCCATGTATTGCACATCATAACAGATAGGAAGATGCACAAGCCGCTGTGGACTATGATGTGGGTGAAGAACGAACATGCATGGACTTTTCGTAATATCGCGAACATCTTGATAGATTTACATCTGTGGTGGACGGAAGAGCAGGAGCGGTTACATAAATCTGAGGAACGAATGCTGTCTGATTCTCTGGAGCGAAGATATTCGAAGGATACAGACAAAGAAGAAAGCGTTGCAATTCCTGATTCCCTCTCAACCAACTACCTTCTTGCAAAAATGGCTAATCCCGATCCTGCCACAAGGGTAAAGTCCGCCATTGCTTTTGGGCAGCTGGGAAAGGACGCGCTATGCGAGATTGAAAAGATTATACACGATAACAATAAGTACTTGAGGTCGTCGGCTGCGATTGTACTGGGAAACATATCGTCGGGAAAGGAAACCGCCGCGCAACTCCTCGGTCAGCTCCTCAGGGATAAGTCCTTACTTGTTCGCTACAGCGCCGCGGTCGGGGCAAGTTATCTCGGTTCTCACGCAATTCCTCTTCTTCCGGATATGATAAAAGTACTAAATGAGGCTGATAAAAGCGTCTGGTATAATCTTCAACTATCTTCGGATATCAACCACCTTTCAGTTGATATAGATCGACTCGGTAAGGAAGCAGTTCCACGGCTTATATCGATTTTACACGAAAGCGATGACGTTGGCGTCAAAAAACACGCCATTTCTTCTCTGCGTGTGTTCAAGTCAGAATCTAAAAAGATAATTCCCGAGCTCTTGCCGTTGTTAAAGGATCGCAAACTGGTTCAATCAGTTCTGACCACGCTTGGTTCGTTCGATGCCGATGCGGCTGTTGCCGTGCCCGAAATCATTCCTTTTATCAACGCCGGAGAGCATGAGACGCGAAGAGCGGCAGCCATGGCGCTTGGTAATATCGGTCGCGCCGCTCAGTCTGCCGTACCCGCTCTTGTCGAACATGTTCGCGATAAAAAACCGCAGGTTCGTGAACATGTCGCTATCGTGCTCGCACAGATAAAGGCTGACTCTGCTGATGCGATAAACGAGCTATACAAAAGTATCAAAAGACGCATCGGACTTCTTGCCCGAATACGGAGAGCTCTCACTTTTTCGAATAAAGTTTTTTTTGAGGAAATGGCGTTGCATGCCGCCATGCGGAGTCTTGTTGCGCTTGATAAACGCAATCCCGTAACAGCAACACTCTTGTGCCGGATAGTTGGACATCCGTTATCCGCGGACAGGGAAACACGACAACTAGCTGCTATGCTTCTTGGTGAAATGGGTGACCTTGCAAAGCCTGCCATTCCTGCACTTTCACGGATGTTGAAGTACAAGAATTCAAAATATACACGTATTGCCTGTCATGTACTCGGCGAAATCGGTGAAATTCCCTCTTCCATCTTGCCGGATATCATCTCGCTTCTTGATAGTGACGACGAACATGAAAAAGAGGATGCAATCCTGGCACTGGGAAGGATGAAAGTGGCGATACCCGAAGAGGGAATCTTAAAATTAAGGGAGATTTCAAAGAGCGACCGGGCAATGTTTCGATGGGCTGCGGTGATCTCGCTCAGCCGCTTGGGCTTTTCCACCCAAAACATCATTCCTGAATTTATCGACATTCTCGCTAAGAAATATCAAAGCCCCGACGACATGGAAGATGAGGAATTCTCTAAAGTATTGCATTTCTACAATAAAACTATCTCTCACCTCGATGGGCTCGGTAGCAGAGCAAAAGAGTTGGTGCCTCACGTAATCAAACTCATTGAAGGGAATGAAAAATATATTTGCCGGGGCGGCGTAGAGTTTCTCAGGAAAGTTGCACCGGACGACCCTGCCGTTCGCGCTCTTTTTATCGACCTGCAACGGCATCCCAATTCACAGGTAGGGCAAGAAGTTGAACGGTTTTTGCGCGACAATATTTGAGATACCGTTGAATTATTTATGCGATACAGCGGTATCTTCCTGCAGATACTTTTTGAACCATTTCATGTTTTCTTCATACATCATTGGACTGTTCTCGTGTTCCGCTTCTTTATCTATAACGAGCCGTTTTGGAACGCCGTCGGGAATCCGGTTGATAACGACAATTCCACCAAGAGGAGGACACACGGGGTCTTGCAATCCTACACATACCTGTGTCGGGACACGGATATCAGGCGCCAGGTTGGCGATGTCAATATAACCGAGGGTTTGGCGAACGCGAAAACCGATATCATCCCTGTGTGCCATGTGCATGAAAATCGGTCCCGACCCGAGTGTGGCAAGTTCGGAAAAATCGGGGAAATTAACGAGGTAGGGTACGTTGGTGGCGACACATGCGACACGCGTGTCCAGGGAACCCAGAGAGAGTGCAAAGGCGCCGCCCTGGCTGCCACCTATAACGCCGATTCGTGCGCAGTCGACTTCCGGACGGCTCACCAGGAAATCAATCCCGCGGCGGCAATCCATATATGCCGCACGGTAATAGTAATCCTCTGGCATGTCGATGTTCCAGAGATGGTGTTCTATAGGAGTCTTGAAATATTCTTTTGAGGGACCATGACTACGCGGGTTGAGCGCGAGCGTTATGTATCCCTCGGCGGTATAATCTGCAGGGGGTTCTTCGGCGCCCCAGCCCGGCATCAACTGAATTGCCGGGTAGTGTTTTGTGATATCTTCTGTGGAAAGTGGATCAACGTCTTTAGGAACAAAATACCAGCAGACAATGGGCAGGTTCAGATATGAATTTATTGTCACTTTATATAGCCTGCCGGTGGCGCTGTCTTTTTCGGGGACTGCTTCAATTATGGGATTCATGGGTGCGAGCGCGAGTTTCTCTTTTGCTTCATTCCAATAGCGCGCGAAATCGCCGGGACGTTCAAGGTTAGGTGAGCCTTCATAATCAAGGGCTCGACTTTCGGGGAAATACATAGTGCGCCATTCTGCTATTTTTTTGGATTCCGCCTCTTCTTTTATGAGCAGCTCGATTCTCACACCGAGAATCTCGCTTTTCCCACGAGTCGGAAGGCTCATTGTATAATCCTCTTTGTTAGAAATCGTTTCTGTTTTCAGAACAATCTCTTTGCCTTCCCATGCATAAGCCGTAATGAGAATTTCGCCCTCGAAATCAACCGATTCTTTTAACGGTGTTATTCTCAGCTCTGGTATTCTACCATCAAGCGCGGGATCGAAATCAATCTGTACAGGTTCGCCCATACGAATCCTTCTTCCTTGTATTGCTATAGTGAGTAACCAGAATAACACAATTAGCCACTTTATTTTTTTGATCATAATTCTCCCCATCTATTTTGTAGTGTGAAAAAATAATGCATTCATCCTATCTACAGTAGTGGTAAAAAACAACCGGAATAACGACACCTGAAAAGGCTCAGAAGAGACCCTTCGACTCGCATTGCTCGCTCAGGACAGGCGGGAAACACGATCAGGAAAAATAGAGAAAACTCCGTTTGTCATGCTTTATAAGTCCTATAAGTCCTATAAGTCTTATAAGTCCTTTCCGCTCTATCCCTCCTGATGGCAATTATATCTTTATTTACATCGCGTTCGCCGCGAACGTATTATCAAAGATTACGTTTTTTGTTCAGAAATACCTGAACGTGGAAGATGAAATCTCCCGTCATGTATGACACAGCACTTATAAATCGAGACTGATAATGAAACGCAAATGGATTTATTATCTTCTTACCGTAATTGCGGGATGTGTGTATATAGGCAGCCTGCTCAACAGTCAGTTGATGATAGTCACACCAAATGAGAAATGGTCTTCCGGTTTTGGATGGGAGCTGGTTCTTGCCGGCTGGGGTGCTTTGTCCTATACGATAGGAAGTCTTTTCCTGGCATGGCTTTCCGACCGTTTTGGTCGAGTTATCTGCATCGGGTTCAGCTGTGCCGCCATCGGCATACTGCACGTTCTCATTGGTTGGAACGTACTCGGTGTGTATCAGCTCTGGCATTTTTTTCTTTACTGGGGCTTGAGTTGTGTGGGATTCGCAGTTTTTTTTACCAGCGTCGAGGGGCTTCTCTCTGACTATCAGGATCACACGATGCCTCTTGCACGACGGCTTGGGTTGTATTGTGTATCCTGGTGTGCCGGCGACACTCTCGGCGCATTGGTAACCGGTTATACCAAGCAATGGGCGGGACCGGAGACGGTGTATCGCATTATGGCGTTGCTTTGTTTTATCGCGTTTGCGTTGACCCTAATGGATTGGTTCCGGCACGGTCATAAAAAGCTCAGCGATACAGAGATCGGCGTTGCAGATATTCGTCCCGAGGCTCCCCTTCACGCACGAATCGGCAGAATCGGTATTTTCTTCGGCTCTTTTGCATTCTCCGCGATTTCCGCTTCCTTTCCCCGTTTCGGTCAGGTCTTTCACGGCTTTACCGAAGGGCAAATCGGGAATCTGCTCGGGATCATTCTCTTTGCCGCTGCTGCCACCTTTCTCTGGTTCCCTTTATGGCGTGGTTGGCATTATAATAAGAGGCTTCAAATAACACTTCAGATGTCAATGCTTCTGGGACTCTTGATGATATTTATTTCACCTGTCGGCTCCATCGTGTTTGTTTCCGTATCCTTTATCATTTTCGGGTTCGGGTGGAGTGTGACCTATTTTTTCAGCATCTATTATTCTTTAACTGTACCCGAAGATCATGCCAGAAGCGGTGGTTTCCACGAGGCGGTACTTGGACTCGGTAATCTTGTGGGTCCTTTCGCTGCGGTAAGTGTGATTTCGATTACGAGTCAATTCCGGATTACTTCACCTTCGCGCGTGGGTATTATGGCAGCCGTCATCAGCTTCTTTGCTATAGTGCTTTCTCTTGGTATACAGATTATTGTTGGAACGCGAAAGAGTTCAGGGACGTAAATAAAAACCCCCGGTACCGAGGTACCGAGGGCAAGAATTGGCTATTGCGTACATTAGTTATAGAGCAGCCATGAGTCACCCACGCCTGTTACGTCTACCCATTCATAAACGTAGATGACGTGATCGTCTTTAGGATTACCAAGTCCGCCGGAGCGAGTTCCATCAGCGTCCCAGCAGGTGCAGACAATCTCCTGATAGCCATCGCCGTCCATATCGAAACCAGACTGGACACGGACATTCCAGAAGTAATTGGAGGTGCCGCTTGGAATATTATAACGTGTAAAGTTAGCGGAAGTAGTAGGTGAGCCACTTCCGTTATACTCGAAGTCCGCAATTTTTCCATCGCCGCCACACATGTAAATATCCAGCTCATCGGAATTGCCCACTGCGTGATCCTGATCCCCAATGGCAAAGGAAACCCATTCTTCTGTGCCATCGTAAAAAGTATACACATCAGCAGTGGTTGCCGAAAGTACGTCACCGGAAGGCGAGAGGCAATAGACCGGCTCACCGCCTGCGGAGTAATTGTTGAAGTACACTTCGTCCTTACCATCGCCATCGATGTCTGCCGCAGCTATGCCGTGGAAACCCATCCATAATTCGGCAGAAAAAACTCGTTCCATACGTGATAATTCTTCTTAGCCCGGCAACACCAATGGCCGTTGGCAACCCGTGCGGGTATTCCCACTGCACGGCACAGGCTGACGAATATGAGACTATACGAACCACAATCGCCGGTTCGCCTTGGAAGACAATACCTGGTACCCCGGTTGGGTGGATAGACATAATAGATGTTCTCGACGCACCATGTGTAGATCGCGCGTGCTTGAAGATAAGGATTTTTTTTCGCGCCCACTATTTCTTGTGCAAGACTGATGACCTCGGGTGTCAGCTCGAGTAATTCCTGTGTTCTTGTATAATAGCGGTATACGGGATCTTCCATGTCATAGGTACCGACATGCTCCGGATCTATCTGGAATGCGGTCTCGTAAGCCGTAAACTTAAAATGACGCGTTACTATTATGTCTCCACCTTGCCTGATACGGTTCGATAGATCCCAGAACTCGATGATGTTGCTGTCGATATCCTTCGATACAATCTGGTCGGGCTGAGGGTCGATCGAGATATACTCCACGTTGCGTTGATGAGGGAACTCACGCTGACGCGCCACGTACAGAAGGAGTACCGGTTCTGCCACTTGCTTTTCCATCTTCCACGTGACCGGCTCTTCAGAGAACTCATACAAGGTGACGGTATCCGAATCGGTTCGCTTGATGCCTTTCAGGGAGTAGGTGAGTATCAACTCGACCTCTCGTGGATTGATAAAATGCTCATCAGAGGCGGTATGCCGTGCAATACTGTCCTTTTTTCGCCTTTCAAAGAGAATGCTGCACCCCGACGCGATAATCGTAAGGCACAAAAGCAATAATAAATAGATGCAATATTTGTTGTTCATACGGTCTTAATCCCCTTACTTCTTTTAATAAAGTTCCAGTAGAGTATGGCTAATGAGGCTACTTTTATCAAGCATGGTATTCGTAAATTTGGTTTTCTGTTGGTAATTTTATTCAAGGTGTGGTGTAATCACATTTCATTTTTTTGATACTACAAAATGCAGAAAATAACCTACACAGATCTTGAAAGATATAAATCCTGGTTCGCCTCTTATGTGGCAGGATTCAACTCAACAGATCTCGACAAGCAACGTAATTTTGACCTTAAACGAGATCACACACTCAGGGTATGCGACGAAATTGTGCATATCGGGAACGAGCTGGGATTGAGTGAAGAAGAATTACGGGTAGCGGAAACAACCGCACTACTGCATGATGTGGGACGCTTCGAGCAGTATGACCGCTACGGTACTTTCCTGGATATGAAATCCATAAATCATGCGGAGCTGGGAGCCGATATTGTCCATGAACAGGGGATTTTGAATGATCTTGATGATGATACACAGGAGATCATTCTCAAAGCGATCAAGTACCATAACCTACCCTCTTTGCCTGAAGAAGAAACAGAGTCCTGTCTATTCTATACAAAGTTGCTCCGTGACGCAGATAAACTCGATATCTGGCGGGTTGTCACCGATTATTATCACCGTACAAGATTGGAAGAGAATAGCGCGCTGGAATTTGGTTTGCCTGAGACACCACGGATATCAAGGCAGGTCTATGAGGATATCCTTAACCGGAAAATCGTAAAGATCGAGCATGTTAAGAACCGGAACGATGCAAAGCTTCTCCAGATGGGATGGATATTCGACATAAATTTCCGCCCTACGTTTAAAATTGTTAAAGAACGGCGTTACCTCGAATTAATCCGAAAGGTGTTGCCCGATACCGAACAAGTCGACCGCGTCTTTTCCGAAGTACAATCCTACCTCGACGAAAAACTAAGAAACGTATAGAAATAATAGCCCTGGATTTCAGTGGAACAAAGGAGAAAAGTCTTTGATCGACATTAATATCAAGTACGGATTGAATGTCATCAAGAAGCCTGTTGAGGAGTATGTTGAATATGCGGTGGAGCATGGTATCGGGCATCTCGAGATCGATCTCATGGCGGAACATTCTTTCATCGAGTCCTTCACCCGGCAACGGATCAAACGACTTGTTCGAATGTCCCGTGAGTCGGGCATCAGCCTCAGCCTTCATACCCCGTTTTCGATAAATCCTGTTGACCCGCTCCCGGCATTAAGGGATGCAACATTCAATTATCTCCGTAAATGCCTCGTCATCGCTCACCAGATTCACGCTACCCATCTAACCACACATGTAGGGTACGTCATAGGGCTTGGAGAACGGTCTGCGATTCGCGCTCTTGCGCTTGAAAGGTTGGTTGGTGTGCTTGAAAAATTGGTGAAAATTTCCAAAGTCCCTATTGCGGTGGAAAACGTTAACCCTATGCCGGAAGAATCCGAGTTCTTTTACCTTGCCGATAACGTAAACGATCTCGACGTTATCTTTTCAAGTATACCATCGAAATCAATTGGATTATGCCTCGACATCGGTCATGCACATACCAACGAGGGCGCTGCAAAGTATATCCAGAGTTTCGGTGATAAAATAATCAATGTGCATTATCACGATAATCGAGGTAAAAACGACGACCATCTTCCGATAGGCGAAGGAAGCGTTCCATGGAAAGAAGTGCTTCGCGCATTTTCGAACATCGGCTATACCGGACCCTTTGTCTCGGAATGTTCTGGTGTGGAGCCACATGAAGCGAAGTCTGCACTTGAACGGATATTTTCGATTGTGCAAGGTAGAGGGGATAAGGAATAGAGGCGTAACTCTAAATCAGTGGAAAATCCAGCCATTATAAGCGGATTGAGGGGAGCCGCCGGCGGCATCGTACAAAATCTCGATGAATTCATACACGTAATTTCCCGTTCCCACGGCATCGGAGATTTCTGTTATCACAAGTTTTCCTGTTCCTGCTTTTGTTCCGCTGAATAATCCCGGATTTGCCGTTGTCGATGGATCGAGTTGCGCGGTAAAGGTCTCGACGTTTGTGGCATCGCGCTGATATGTTCGGCTTTTGCCGATCGGCGTTGATGGCAAATACCCCGAAACCGGATCAACCTGTTCAGACCCTGCTCCCATTATCCGGTATTGCTCGTCGCCGTTGATCACCGGAAAACCGTTCCCTCCCACTATATCTTTTCCATTGATATAGATTACGCCAGCGGGAAGCGTGCCCCAGAACTGTTCAAATTCGGTTTTTGTAGCATTCCGCCCGATCACTATAAATTCGCCGGGCTGAATGATGAGGCCCTGAGGGAATGTCAACAAGACCGTGCTGGAAATTTGTTCAATCTGATACCCGCCGATATCAAGCGGTTCACTACTGCTGCTTTTGGGTATTCCCTTGAGGAATACGGTTACACTCGAAGGTGTTCCGCGTGTGGAAATGGTTGACGTAACATTGCGCATTACTTCATCGTTTGCAACAGGTGTCCATGCAAATGAAAGATTGATATCGCTTGATATGGTCACGCTGCCGCTCGTTAGGTCCGGGTTGATGAGAGAAAATTCTTCGGCATGAATTCCCTCGAAGGTCACTCCCGTTATATCGAATGTATTAAACACTTTGAGGGTGATTGAATTGTCGATGAAGGGAGCGGCGCATGCATCTACTGTGCCAAAATCAATCGTGTCCGAGTCCGTGGTAAAGTCGTTATCCGTGATCAAAAAATCTCTGACCACCGCCATGTGTTGCATACCATCTGCGGCGCTGTCTGTTTCCAGTACAGGAGAAACCTCGCTCAAGGGCGTATAAACGCGGCTGTCAAAGACCAGTCCGTCCGGATAGGCGCTGGAACCTATGACGAGTGTGGTGCTTATCTCATTCAGGACGCTATTGGGAAGCAGCCAGTCATAGGGCTTATCACGGTCGCGGTTTGTGTTGTCGTTACCGTTTTGGTCAGCCGGAAACGGCAAGCTGGTCACTGCAATGTCGCTGAGAGTGGTAATGGCGGTTTCGGAACGAGACCCGGTATTCAAATCGCCCCCGATTATGAGATAGTTTTCTGCGGGAATGTTTGATTCTATATAGTTTTTAAGTGTAGTCGCTTCGGTATTTCTGTCGGTTGTGTTCGAGGTGAGGAAATGAACGCTTACCGCCCATAAATCAATCGAGCCGGGAATATCAATGCGAGCCCATGCAAAATCACGGTTTTCTACCGCGGTGTCTTCCCATTCTCCGGCATCAACGATAGGATAGCGGCTTATGATTCCGTTGGGGATTTGCTCATCCCCCGGCTCGCGGTACCATTGGAAATCCGTCCCGAATACTTCCTCGACAAAAGCGGCGATTTCACTATCGGCATTGGCTCCCACATTGAATTCCTGAATCAAGCAGATATCGGGGTTCAGACCCTGCAGGATTCGTTTGCCCGGCTCTTCATAAGACTGAAAGTTCCCGCTTGTCAGGTTTGCCGCTACTATGCGGATTATTGTCTCTTCGCCGATTACGGGGACAGGAAAACAAATAAGGAGCAACAAAAGCACGGCATAAAAATGTCGGCGTATACAAAACATAAGAGTACAGATTATGCTTGTGCGTGTTTATGAGTGTCAATCAATTATACCCTTGATACAGAATCCGGTCATTTCAGGAGAAGCTTATTGTCTGGTCTTGATTTGTGTTCGCTGATATTTTCTAATAGATGAAACCTATATTCTAAAGGGAAAAGAATTGCTATGCTATTTAGAATAAGAGAAAAGTGTGCGAGTAATGAAACTCATGATAATCTTTGTTCTCTATTGTTCACGCTCAATCTTTCTAAATAGAAAATGATGGAAAGAATGAGTCAAAAAAAATTACAAGAACAAACACTTGAAACGGACTTAAAAGAGAGATAAAAACGGTCTTAATGTGTATTTGAAAAATCTGGCAGATGTAATAATAACTTCTGGTTAAAAAGCGTTACTATTTCAGGAGGAGCAACATGCGTGGAGTCTTTATAGGTTTTTTTATGGCATTTATAATGTTGCCGTTCGTAGTGTGCGCGGGGGAGATTAATGAGTCAGCCATAAAAGACATATATATCCTCTCGGATATAGATAAGGGAGAGATAGAAGTTCGTGTAATACCATCTGATGACGCAGTAACAAGTTTTGCTAATGTACGCGTGGATGCGATTGTCTTTCATCCCAGCGGATCGTCTCAAACCATAAAAAATCTGCTCTTGAAGCAAGAAGAGCGCAATACCTATCTTGCGTGTGGTGTTGTTGTTGATCCAGTGTTGACATGGGATCCTCGCGATGCAAAACCTCATCTTTACACAATCCAGATGACGTTCAAAGACAAGAACGGTTCGACGTTTGCTTCCTGCACACGAAGGTTCGGCATGAGAAAGTTTGCGACACGCAACGGGAAATTTTATGTTAACAACCAACCCTTTTACGTGCGTGCTTGCGGTCATGAACCTGAAGAGTTTCTGGAAAAGCTCGACCGGTGGGGAATCGAGAAAAGGCTTAAACAGGTCAAACGGTATGGATTCAATACGGTACGTCACCATTCGCATGTACCGAGCGATGTATATCTCGATATTGCTGATGAGGTAGGTCTCCTCATCCAGATGGAGATTCACGGCAAAATCGGTACAGACGCGGAATCCGAAAGGTTCGAGCAATCGCGTCTTGATTGGATTTCTATGATTGAACGCGGCAGGCGCCATCCATGTACCTTTATCTATAGCATAGGGAACGAAATCTACAAGAACGATCCGGGTTTGATTTCCTGTCAGAATATCCTGTATGACCTCGCAAAGAAGATGGACCCGAGCGTGCTTGTGCTCAACCGTTCCGGCAGCAATCCGTTCAACGACAACTTCGGCAAATACGACCTGATCGAGCGACCAATAGGCGAGTATGAACATGTGGCGGAGTTTGCTCGAGAGGCGTTCGAACTCTATTTACGCGGTCCTCGAAAAGGTAAAAGCGATGAAGTACCCATAATCGCCCATGAGTATCCTCTCGTTGCATCCTATCCGAACATTGAACTCGCCCATAAATATGACGAAGAACCGTTCTGGTTGAAGATAACGCGTGAAAACGCACAGAAGAATGGTCTTCTTCATCTCTTGCCGGAATTCGTAAAAAACTCCGAGGCAATCCAGAACCTTTGCCGAAAAGAGATGCTCGAGGAAGCTCGAAAGTTTCCTGAGCTTGACGGCTACAGCATGTTGCGGTTTACGGATAATGAGAGCAAGGTTTCCGGTGTTGTGGACGATTTTGCCGACCCGAAGAACGTCACGGCTGCGGAGTTCTTGCGGACAAACGGCGAGACCGTTCTCTTGTGTACTTGGAACGAACGATGTTTCAAGTATGGCGATACGCTCGAAGTTAGGATTGAAATCTCACATCACGGAACACAAGAGTATAGGGCGCCGAAATGTCTGTGGTGGCTGATGCAGGGAGCCAACGTACTTGCTGAGGGAAGTTTCGACAATGTCAAGGTCGCTCCTGTAAATGTCGCCACCGTCGGGACTATTAAACTCGACATTCCTTCGCTTCAACAACCATCGAAACTTACACTGCGGGCTGCCTTGCCCAATACCATTCCTTATATCAATAACGAATGGTATTTCTGGGCGTTCCCCGATGCTACGATGAAAATTAAGCCGGATCAATCTATCATACTCTGGGACCCTCGAAAACGAATGAAAACGTATCTCGATACCTATCCAGACATCGCGTACATAGATGATGACGAGTGGCGTATTGGGCAAGATGAAAATCCTCTGCTGCTCATTACGGATTCATGGCAGGAGGAGTTTTATGAATTTCTCGACCGCGGTGGCAACATGTGGATGATCTCGGACAAGAGCTGGCCCTGGCCGGAGGAGATTGGCATATTCGGGCTTCACATCACCAAGTTTATTCCCGCTGACCAGGCGCCACCCGTCTTTCCTGAACTCGATGAACTCTGTAACAAGTGGCTTACGATTTGTTCGAACTCTAAAACGCGACACGGCAACAGCGGCACTGTTATCTATCCTCATCCCCCTCTTGGCAATTTTCCTCACGAAGGTTTTTGCGACCTTCATTTCTGGCCCTTGATCTATCGGGCAAAAGTGCTTCAACTCGACCGCTTCCCCGAAAAAACCATGCCCATAATTCGCGCAATCGATAATTATTACCGAAGCCAGAGAAAAGCATATATGGTAGAGCTGGGTGTCGGGGAAGGACGTATCCTCGTTTCAACACTCAATTTTACGCAGAGTTTTCCCCGCGCATTATCTACACGCTATATGTTCGACCGAGTGTTACAGTATCTTTTAACAGGTGAAAAAAATTCTTCTGTAACGATGACACCGGACGAGCTCAGAAAGATGATTGACGATTTTGCGGTTGAGTTAGCTTCACGCGAACCGCTCACACACGACGAGATGCCCGCTCGCTATACCACGCGCTGGAAATGGCTGCTCAGTCCTTTTGAACAAATCATCCTTCAGATTTACGACGCGGCTGGAATCAATGAAGACAAACTCTCTGTTCACTGGGAATATGCTCAGACACAGTGGTATTACGACGCTGCTCCCGGTGAACATCTGGTGTGGGAGTTCAACAATGAAACGTCCAGCGATTTTACCGCTGTGCTGAACTTTGCAAGCCCCTTTAGAAATATAACTCTCGATCTCAAAGTCGATGAGAATCCGCCCGTAAAGGTGGTTTTCAACGGCTCCGACGGCTGGCTCGATTTTGTCCCTGCACAGGCTGCCATCGAGAATCTCAAGCGCGGTAAACATACCTTGAGCATTTCTATACCGGTTGACGCGCCTGCTCGGGACGACGTCACCATACAAATTCGTGAGATTTTGCTTCAAGCAAACCAGGAACCTACCGCAGGCACAACGGCAGTTTTCTTTGTACCAGTCAACCGCCCGGTTCAGGAGGGTGAACAGGTCGGTACCGATCCTCACCGTGTGTATCGCCGCTGGGATGCGGGCGAACAGCAGGCGCTTTACAACCGAGCCGGAAAGGCTGCACGGCTTGTACCCATGGACGTAGTGACATCCGATCTCCCACCCAACACGTATCTCACTACACCGGAACATGACGAGCTCAAGGAAGAACTTGCTGCATTGGTGGACAATGAAGAGGCATGGCCCGAATATATTTACTTTGCGCGTCTGATTGGCGACGGCTCGAAATACGAAATACTATGTTCTTCTTCCGACATCATTGAAACCAATATCGGTCGGCAGATTGAAATCAACGAGAACATGCAGAGGGCGATTGAGCTCGGTCAGCCGTATGTGACCGATCTGTTCAACCCACTGGACAGCAATCTTCCCTCCACTCACGCCGCGGTCTACTATCCTTTTTTCAAAGACGGTAAACCCGTGGGCATTATGGTCTTCGTCAAGGGTTACTGGAAAAGTACCAACGATTAGTAATGAGAAGATATCAATCCGGGTGGGTTTCTTCGATTTTTGAAGTCAGGCTACCTTTATAAAGGCGGATGGAGATGAGTTGATCCGGTCTTGTCTCCTTGGCAGACTTTATCACTCTTCCGGTGTCCGCGTCGCTTACAATACTATAACCTCGCGATAGAATTGCATGAGGATTGAGCGCCTCGAGTTTGACAATTGTGGATTTCAGAAAATGACGGTACTCAGTGACCACTTCCTTGAACCGGTTCATCATGCGCACCGAAAGTTCGTCGATTCGTTGTTGTCTTTTCCTGATCTGCTCGATTGGTTGTTTCATGGCGTAACTTTTGAGCAGTCCTTCAAGGCGCGCCTTATAGAGTACCAGGCGGCTGATAAGGGCGTTTCTTATCCTTGTGCTAATGTTGCGCAATTTTTCCGCAAGCTCCACCTGGTTTCTGACGACAAGTTCGGCTGCTGCGGAGGGCGTGGGTGCGCGAAGGTCCGCGACAAAATCGGCAATGGTGAAATCCGTCTCGTGCCCGACAGCGGAAATGATAGGAATCCTTGATGCGAAGATAGCGCGCGCGACCGCTTCTTCGTTGAAGGCCCACAGGTCTTCGATGGAGCCGCCGCCACGTCCAACTATGATGACATCCACGTTTCGGAGCCGATTGAAAAGTTCGATAGCGTGGATGATTTCGGGCGGCGCTTCCTTTCCCTGCACGCGAACCGGCGCCAAAAAGACATGAAGATTTGCAAATCTGCGACCGAGGATGTTGAGCATATCGCGAATCGCCGCACCAGTCGGCGACGTCACCAGCCCGATTCGCTGCGGGAGAAAAGGCAGCGGTTGTTTATATCTCTCGTCAAACAAGCCCTCTTTTCGTAACTTATCCCGCATCTTGATGAAGGCTTTATAAAGAGCACCGAGTCCCGACTCTTTCATGCTCTCGACAACAATCTGGTATTGACCGCGAGGTTCGTATACCGAGATCTCGCCCATAATTTCAACCTGCATACCGTCTTTGGGTTTGAAATCGAGTAGTGAGAGTTCGCCGCGCCACATTACACAGTTGATAGCGGCATCTTCATCTTTGAGCACGAAATAGGCATGACCGGAATGGGCGACACGAAAATTCGATAACTCACCTTCAACCCTTACCCATCCGATATTTTCCGTCAGCACGGTGCGGATTTTTCGTGTCAGCTCGCCTACGGTATATATTTTTTTCTCTTCCATTGTCTTAACGGATTAAAAGAGCTCTACTATACAGTTAAAACCGCCGGCAAGACAAGCCTTTAAAATTGCTGGGCTGCAATAAAGGAGCGATTCGCGAAATAGGGCTTTTTGAGGAGAATGAGCCAGGATATATGGCGTGAGGTCTCACGCCGACACAAAGCGCAGATGAGTCTGCGCACTCCAAAATAGATTTTCGGATAGGTGATCTATTATTCGCCACAGCGAATCTACGATCCCGCCACGGTGAATCTTCGACTCCAGTTTCCTCGCACCCTCACGCGCGCGCGTATAGCGCCAACCATTTGACCCATAAGTCCCATTCGTCCCATTTAGGCG
>CAZSMK010000026.1:0-149855 GCA_964608095.1 uncultured Candidatus Sumerlaeota bacterium
GCATGGTCGTTCTTTCACCGACCACCGTATGAATACAACACAAGCCATACAGGCACCACGGTCTGGGCGCTTCGACAGACCGGTAGAGCGGACGTGCTCACCATAATAAGCGAATCTATAGACAAGTTGCTGAACGAGCAAAACGCAGACGGCGGTTGGGGACATGACCACGACAATCCTGCCAGCGCTGTTGGAACTACTCTGTACGCCCTGTGGGGCTTAATCGCGGGAGGATATTATACAGGCGAAGATATCGAGGTGATCAACGCGGTCGACTACATCACGGCAAACAGCCCCTCTGGACTTCTGAACACGACGGAATATAACGCTATATACGCCTGGCTGTTGCATCAGGCGAATTATTCCACCGACACGGTTCATGGTCTTCGCGAGCATCTCTATTATACGCAGAACCCGGACGGCGGGTGGGGAGCAACCGCGGGCGATCCTTTCAGCGCATTGACTCCTACCGCCCTTTCCTTGATAACGCTGAACGACTGCGAGACCCTGTACGGCGAATCGCTTGTTCGCGGCAGGCGCTGGCTGGAAGCGCACCAGAATCCGGACGGCAGCTGGTCGGAGATTCCGGCAGACGGTCCTTTCAACAAGACGACAAACGGAACGGCACATGCCCTGCGCGCACTCGTCGTAACCGAAGATATATCCACGACTCCCCGCCTTTCCTTGACCTTAAATAAATCTCGGTACCTGCCGGGTGACAGCCTTAAAATAACCGTAACATGCGACGGTGAAGTGGATGGACTTTACGGCGGCGTGGTACTTCCCAGCGGTGAGCTCAGATTCCTCACGTTCAGTGAAGGCGGCGCCGGTGGAGTGTACAACGGCACGCTCAGCATAGATGGGACAACCACACCCGGCGGACTGTCGGTAGCGATTGTTGCAGACTTTCTCGACGGGGCATTCGATGCAGGCGTCAAAACCGTTGAGGTAGATTCACCTTTTCAGACCGATTTCATCGGGGATACGTTCGATGAAAATGAACGCTGGGTCGAGTGCGGCGCACCGGCATTTTACAACCTCCCTCAATTCATCGAGATTCCGGGAAATATCGGACTCCAGGCAGGTCAGTTGAATACCTTCGGCTACTGGACGTCCTATGATGCCATTATCAATGCCATACCGGGAAGTCTCTATCGAGCGCACTACACAATCCACTCGACTGCCACAGACCCAGCACTTGTTCCGCAATTCCGTGTGCGCTTGAACCGCGACGATTACCAGATTTCATCGTGCAACGTGGTATCCAGCACCGGCGACGGCGCTAACTCACCTACCGGTGACGCCACTGATTACGACATCTACTTTGTCCCCTTCCAGGGACCCGCGGTAGACGAGAACGATGTTGCCGGCATAATCGCTTCATTCGACCTGATGCATTTCGAGGAAGCGGACGATTTGAACACGACCATCTATCTCGACGAGCTCGAGATCGAGCGTATTCCGCTCCACTTCATCGACCATGAATTTGCACCCGTAACCACCTACACATTCGAGACGGATGAAGAGGGGTGGACAACGGAGTATAGCGCGGAATTCGATAAGCCGGATTTTGTGTATATGGGCGGACGCTTGGTCCTCCAGGCACATAACAGCACCAACACCTTCGGCTACTGGTGGAGCCCGACCATCGCGGTTGAGGAAGACAGGATTTACCGACTACGTTGCAAGGTGGAAAGCGACGCGGTTCTGCAGAGCGAGACACCTGATATCCGAATAAGGCTGAACGCCATGAATTATCAATCCGCAGCAACCCTGAAAATGGAGAGCATCGGGGATGGTGGCTGTTCACCTTGCATCGGGGCGAGCGCGACATACGACCTCTATTTTGCACCGCCCAACAGCGCACAGAGCGACGGCATGACCGCATCGTTCGACATGTTGAATTTTTATCCGGACAACCGTTCGGACGGCAAACTTTTGCTCGATCAGGCAGTAGTGGAATCAGCGCCATTGCCTCTCTTCTGACGAGAGGGCGCTTCAACAACGCAGGAAAAAGCGCTGGCGTCTTCAGCGTAGAGATATGGTCGAGCGCTGTGACGCTGTTCAATCTTTGTGTAATTCAATCGTGGGAAGGATTTGCTCGAGCCTGGACAAGGGTTCTTCGAGGCTCTTTATTGCTTCCGTCCAGAACTCTGTAGTCCGGAGATCGCGCCCTATCGTTTTCAGAGCTACGCCGTCCGCGGTATCGCTGCCTGTGAGTTTCAAAAACTCCTCATAGCGAGGAAGAAAATTCTTGCCTTCAGCAAGGAACATTGCGTAAAGCCCGCGACTCAGCAGATAGCCGAACGTGTAGGGGAAATTATAAAAGGTGACTTCCGTGATATAAAAGTGAAGTTTTGACGCCCAGAACAAGGAGTCTTCGCCGCCTTGTTCGAGAAGGTCGCCGAACACTTGCCGTTGTGTCGAAACCATCAATTCCTTGAAGCGGCTGACACTCAGTTCGCCCTCTGCTCGTTCTTCGTAAAGGCACTTCTCGAATTCATAACGAACCGGAATATCCATGAGATAAATAGCGGCATGACCGAGTTGCGTATCGAGGAGGAGCGCTTTTTGCTCTTCGCTAATGGACGTATCGTGGAGAAGTCCGTCGATAAGTATCATCTCGCCGAAGGTTGAAGCGGTTTCGGCAAGCGTCATCGGGTAGTTATGAGCGAATGGTCGTAAGTCGCGCATCGTATAGGAGTGAAAGGCATGCCCGCTCTCGTGGGCAAGTGTAAGGATATCACCGAGCCCGCCCTGGTAGGTCATAAAGATACGCGATTCACCGATGAGGAGCGAACTGGTACAGAACCCGCCGGGTCGTTTGCCTGTCCGCGGTTCCCACTCGATCCATTTCTTCTTGAACATCGATTCGAAAAATGTACCCAACGTCGGATATGCACGTGAAAAAGCGGTATCGACAAATCCGCTTCCTTGTTCCCATGAGAAACGTTGTTGATCTTTCACGGGTAGCGGCGCGCTCAGATCGTACCAGGGGAGGGATTCGAGGTTCAAAGTGCGCGCCTTGAGCCGTAAAATCCTGAGGGGGATTTCAATATTGTCATAGATCGCTTTGAACATGGCGTCGAGGGTCTCTTTGGAAATGGCTGATTGAAACAGGGCAATGTCGAGAAAGTGAGACACGCCGCGATGCTTGTTAAGGGTAAGTCGCGAGCCGGAAATGGCGTTGAGCGCGGCAGCGGCGACATCTTCCATGCTCTGCCATGCCTCGTTGCCGCCCTTGAACGCAGCCCGCCTGACGCGGCGGTCCGGGTCCTCGAGCAACGACCGACGTTGCGACATGGATAGCCGTTCTTGGCGTCCGTCCGGATACTCCATATCGAACTCGAGTTTTCCGGAGACCGTATCGTAGAGACGCCCCCATGCATCCATCCCGTCGACGCTCAGGTCGGCGGCAAGTATCTCCTTGTCGGGCGTCATGGTGCGATGCGATTCTTCGCGCATTCGCTCGATAAAGTAGCGTGCGTTCTTGAGACGCTTCCGCGCCACAAAAGTCGAAAACACCTTATCGCCGACATGCTTTATCGCTTCGAGGAGTTGAACCTGAAGTTTGGCAAATTCCGCCCAGGTGTGTGCCATCGCTGCCTGCTCCCGCTGGTAATCTTCATTGCGGGCGTCAACCGCAGCAAGGCAACCGAGGTAGGAGCTCAGATGCGACAACCGCGCCATGAGGTCTTCGCTCGCGAGAAAAAGCCCCTCCCATGCGGACATATTCTTTCTATTCAAGGGGGAAAGGGTACGAGCCTTCTCGAGGTTTTCCCCCAGGTCTTTCTTTAACGAGCTCTTGAATTCCTTCATCTCCGCTCCATCAAAGGTGGGAAAATAACTGCTCAAATCCCAGTTCATTTTTGTATCTGTTCCCATTTCCGTCAAATCTATCCTTCCTGCAAGTAGGTTGAATACTCATGATGCATGGTTAGAACGTTCGAGTGCAAGAACAAACCCCCTTGCAAGCTGCGATAGAATGTCGCTTCAATCTGTTAAGAAAAAAACTAAAAGCGGCGCTGAATAGTACCGATAAAAAATAATGGAGCAGAACTATACAACTTTTGTGAAGGTGATACGCATCTTTACGAGGAGGAACTCTCATGGCAAAAAAGAACAAGGAACTGAACATCGGGGACAGTGCACCGGAATTTTGTCTGCCGGATAAAGACAAAAACAAGACCTGCTTGAAAGACTTCAAGAGCAAGTGGGTAATCCTTTATTTTTACCCGAAAGACATGACGAGCGGGTGCACACTCGAAGCGATAGATTTCACCGAGGCGCATAAGGACTTTGACAAGATGAACGCACAAATCCTTGGCGTGAGTCCCGACACGCCGGAAAGCCACTGCACGTTCGCCGACAAGAAAAATCTCACCATCACCCTGCTCAGCGACACGGAACACAAGGCGCTCGAACAATACGGCGTGTGGCAGAAGAAAAGTATGTACGGAAAGGAATATTGGGGCGTGGTGCGCAGCACTTTCCTTATCGACCCGAACGGTAAGATTCACGCGGTGTGGCGCAACGTGAAGGTTCCCGGACATATCGAAGAAGTGAAGGAAACGCTCAAAGAATTGCAATCAAAATAAACCGGTTTCTGGTAAAGGTGTTTTCTGAATCGCAAAAGAAAAGGAGGATAACACATCCATGGACGTAAAAGAAGCTATACAAAAAAGACGAGCATATCGCTCACTTGAAAAGACGGAAATTACTCGCGACGTAATAAACGAGCTTGCCGTATCCGCCCAACTCGCAGCTTCATGTTACAACAAACAACCGTGGCGATTCGTGTTCGTGTATGAAGAGGAAGTGTTAACAAAACTGCACGAAGCCCTGTCACAAGGAAACGAATGGGCTCAAGCCGCATCGCTGATTATGGCAGTTTTCACCCGAAAAGATTTCGACTGTTTGACCGGTGGAAGAGAATATTATCTGTTCGACACAGGAATGGCAACAGGAAGCCTTGTGCTGCGAGCAACAGAGTTGGGTCTGGTTGCGCACCCGATTGCGGGTTTTGATGAAGAGAAAACAAAACAAATCCTGAACATCCCGGATGATATGCTCGTGATCACTCTCGTCATAGTGGGTAAACATTCGAGTGGCATCAATCCGCTACTCAACGAGCAGCAGGCTGAAGTCGAGAAGACGCGACCCGAACGACTTCCTTTCGAAAAGTTTGCCTGTCTGAACAGATACAGTGAAAAGATTCAGGACGAACCTTTGTAAACAAGAAAGAAGGGGATACAAAATGCCTCGCCGTTTCACAATTACTATGGGCGAGTTGAGTATGTGTCTTGGACAGGCAATGGATCTCGTGTGTCCGGCAGTCGTTAATCATCACACACGAGTTGCCTGGATGGCGTATAATATAGCGCGCGAATTCGGTCTTCCCGCCCATGATTGCAAGGATATCATGGTAGCGGGACTCCTGCACGATTGCGGCGCCCTGTCGCTTAAAGAACGCCTGGATACCCTCGAATTTGAAATCAATTTACCGCATAAACATGCAGAAACCGGGTATCAGCTTCTGAGTAAGTATAAACCGTTTACGGATATTGCACGCCTGGTGCGTTATCATCATGTCCCCTGGGAGCATGGAAAAGGGCTTGAATTCAAAGGGAATACCGTACCGTTAGGAAGCCATGTCCTTCATCTTGCCGACCGTGTCGATGTGCTCATAAGACCGCGTGAAGAGATTCTGAGTCAAGCCCCGGACATAAGCCGGACGATTAAACAAAACGCGGACACACTATTCTATCCGAATCTTGTCGACGCATTTCAGTCTGCATCATCGAAGGAGGCGTTCTGGTTTTACAGCGTGTCAGCATCGCTAAAAAGCGAACTCAAAGAAGAGCTTAAAACGGATTCCATGAGCCTGGACATCAAGGATATGCTGGGGTTAAGCGAGGTCTTTGCGCGCATTATCGACTTCAGGAGTAAATTCACCGCGACACACTCGCGAGGTGTCGCTGCTTCAGCCGAATCCATCGCTCACCTTGTGGGCATGTCCGAAGAGGAATGCCGCTTGATACGCCTTGCCGGCTATCTGCATGACCTCGGTAAACTGGCGGTGAGTAAAGAAATAATCGAAAAGAAAGGAGCGCTTACGCCGATGGAAACCAACATCATGCGCGCACATCCCTTTTATACACACGCGACATTGCAGGCTATCGCCGAGTTCGACATACTCAACACGTGGGCTTCCTTGCATCATGAACGCATTAACGGCACGGGATATCCTTTTCATCTTCGGGGAGAAGAATTGCCATTAGGCGCGCGAATCATGGCGGTCGCCGATGTGTTCACCGCAATCACGGAAGACCGTCCTTACCGCCAGGGCATGCCAAAAGATCAAGTCGAGCGAATCCTGCACCAGATGAGCGTCGAAGGGGCGCTTGACCGCGACCTTGTCGACGTGGTGAACGAACACCTCGACGAAATGAACTCGACAAGAAAATCCGTCCAGGCTGAATCACTCGATGAATATTACTCAATCATGAAAAAAAGTCCGCACACATAAAAATTTTCTTCGGGGATATCCTTGGCTTAAGTAGCGGATAAACATGCCGATACTTACGGTAAGTGTTTGTTTTAACAATTGTGCAAAGGATTTCCGAGAATTCAAAAATACTCAGGGTTGAAGAATGAATACAGAACAACATCATCAAGGTGAGGAAAATATACTCAAGGGACATGTGGTTAACATAAGCGCATTGCTCACTTACCATGCTGGCGCAGTGGTGAGCCGTACCATTATGAAGACCGACAAGGGCACAGTCACGCTTTTTGCATTCGACGCAGGTGATGGATTGAGCGAACATACCACTCCTTTTGATGCACTGGTGCTGTGTCTGGAGGGAGAAGGAGAGGTCACAATTGCGGGTAAGAAATTCGAGGTATCAAGTGGGGACATGCTCATAATGCCGAAAGGCGAACCTCATGCCGTAAGGGCTACATCGCGATTCAAAATGCTCCTCGTAATGTTACGCGCCTGATTTGTCGATACATACTACACTGAGACAAGAATTCAACCAGCTTTTATGGAAACCGAAGTATAATGGAAAAAAGACGCCTTGGCAATACACGTGAACTTTTATCAATAATAGGTTTCGGTGGTATTTTAGTAATGGATGAAGACCAGTCGACCGCCTATAAGATTGTTACTGAAGCGGTGGAGAGGGGCGTCAACTATTTTGATGTTGCGCCGAGCTATGGCAACGCGGAGGAACGACTTGGTCCTGCATTGAGACCTTATCGAGACCGCGTGTTTCTTGCCTGTAAAACGCTGAAACGCACAAAGCGGGAAGCTGCTGAGGAACTGCATCAATCGCTTAAACGTCTTCAGACGAATTTCTTTGACCTTTACCAATTTCATGGCGTTGATAGTCTTGATGACGTGCAGAAAATAATGGGCGCCGACGGTGCAATCGAGGCGTTTCATGAGGCACGCGTCAATGGACTTATTCGCTATGTGGGCTTCTCGAGTCACAATGAGGATGTGGCTATGAAGTTTATGGACGAGTTCCGTTTCGACACTATCCTGTTTCCCGTAAACTGGGCATCATGGATGAATGGCTCGTTTGGCGTGAAAGTTGTTGAAAAAGCCGCGAGCAATAATGTTGGTATTCTTGCAATCAAGGGACTTGCAAAACGTCGTCTCGAGGAAGACGAACCCCGTATACGGGAAAAATGCTGGTATGAACCCATTGAAAAGCCCGAGGAGATGGACATGGCGGTTCGCTTCACCCTTTCCCAACCCGTCACCTCCATGATAACGCCGGGGCATCGCGACCTTTTCATCAAGGCGTGTGATGTTGCCGACCGATTTAACGAAATTTCGCGCGCCGAAACTGACAAACTCAACGAAATGAGCAAGGGGCTCAAACCGCTTTTTCCTCAATAAACGGTACAATCGGGTATAAGGTTAAAAAATAAAAAAATTATTTTTCCCTTACACTCTGTTCATCATAATGGTATCTTTACAAAAGGAGCATAAAAAAGAGGAATGGATAGGAATATTATGTAACTCCATGAAAAGGAGGCTGTATATGTTCAAAATAGCGTATCGATTTAAAACGATTATCTTTATTTCAATTTTGCTGAGTTTACTGGTTGTCATACAAGTCAATGCATCGGAGCTGCCGGCAAAGATAATTAGTGCAGCGTGGCTTGCTGAGAATCTCGAGAAAGAAAACCTCCGCATAATTGACATTCGAGATAACGTAAAACTTTACTGGACAAACCATATACCCGGTGCCGTGTATATCCATCCGGAATCCCTCAGGTGGCCCGACAGAGGCGTTCCAGTAAAACTTATCCCACCGTCCGAACTTATCGCCCTCCTTGGTGCCGCCGGTATAACAGAAAAGTCTTCCATCGTGGTGTATGGGTCAAGAAATGATTTCAACGCAACCTACCTGCTCTGGAGTCTCGACTACATCGGACATCGTTCTTCATCCATTTTAGATGGGGGATATATGAAGTGGGTGGAAGAAAAGTTCCCGGTCATGCAAGAGTTTCCGAAAATCAATCCGACCACCTATCCCGAGCCACCCCACCTGCATGACGAAGTCTACGCCACGCTCGAAGAAGTGAAAGAGGCCGTTGAAAATAAGCGCGCACTTATTGTTGACGTACGCCCCCTTAACCTTTACACGGGTGATGAGGGCTTCTGGATACGTAACGGTCATATAAAAACGGCAGTTCATCATTATTGGGAAGAGGACCTTGCCCAGGACGGGTCATGGAAAGACAAAGAGACATTAAAAGAGCATTATGCACAATCCGGCATTGTGCCTGATAAAACGATCATCGTTTCTTGCGGTCAAGGACAGATGTCCTCACATACCTATTTTACCCTGCATCATGTACTCGGCTTCCCGAACGTGTCGAATTATGACGGAAGTTTCAGCGAGTGGTCAAACGTTGCCGACCTTCCCGTAGAGACCGGCGCTCCAGCGCTCCCGGAAGTCACCCCTTCTCCTTCTCCCCAACTTGATGCACGTATGCTCATCCAGCAACGCTGTACCTCCTGCCATAATAGAACGCGTATCGACAAGGCACGTAAAGATCGTGCCGGGTGGGAGAAGACAGTTGACCGTATGATAAAGAAAGGAGCGACACTTAACACACGCGAGCGCGATGCTGTGATTGACCATCTCGCTTCAAGGTAAAATAAGGGGCGTACACTGCTCTCAATACACCAAAAACAATGAACATGCACTATATTGTTCTCAGGAGGTATAGATGAAAAAACAGATATGGTTAAAGATCACAAATCCTTTACTTGCTGTTGTGTTTATCGTGCAGGTTGTAACAGGGATCTTTCATGAACAGATAGGCTATGAGACCTTCGAAGCGATTCATCCACGATTCGGATTCCTTTTGCTCATAGTCGTTGCGCTCCATCTGTTCTTAAACTGGAGCTGGATAAAGGCTCAATATTTAAAGAAGAAAAAGAGCTGAACCTCGCAAGCGTGAACACCTATTGTGCCTCGAGTTTTTTACGCCTGATTAATTCCTGCTCAACCACTTTGACATGGAATTTGGTTCCTTCAATAAGGCTGTTGAGTACCGCCTTTATGTCAGAAGGAATATCGCCAAAAACCTCGAAAAATTTATCTTCGATCATTGTGCGTTCAATATCGAATGCGTTTTGGAGCGCATCTATAGGTTTGAGATCGTTCTGTTCCGCTTCCTTGATTAATTTTTTCACATAGTCCAATGATTCCTTCACCGCTTCGATTTTGAAAACCGCCGGATCAAATGTCACTTTCCCTTCCTTTACTTTATCCAGAGTTCCCTGTATCCAGCTCGCATGTTTTCTTTCATCCTGTACAATGCTGAACCAGAATTCCTCCATATCCATAAATTTTCGCGCGTACACACTATAGAGATCGCCTACCGCATTCTCATGCTGTATAAGGAGCTCAATCACTTCAAGTTCGTCTTCGTGAGATTCCATAACCTGTTCCTCCTTGAGTTAATTTTATATTTGAGAGAACCTGCTGGCACTTCGTGTAATCTAATATAAATATACTATCGATCTTCCCTGAATCACAAGCTTTTCTTTTTCTTTGCTCAGTACGGCGTTCTCGATAAAGGTAAACAAAAAGACGTTAGACCGATTATGACGACTTTGAAATCCACTCAGGCGGTGTGGTAAAGGAAAAATGTTGGGATAAATACGTGAGGATTCTATTCACCGACCGAATTTTACGATCAAGTGACAGCCTGAAAAAAAGCCGCGCGCGTGACCCGGCTCCCGGAAGAACCTCGTGAAGTCGGGTATCCACCAGATCGACTCCATGGAGTATACAACTAAGGGGGAGAAGGTTATCTCGATGATACCGAGCCAAACCAAGGAAGAACCATGAACCGATTAGTTGCGAATAAGAGACCTGTACCGGCAATTTAAGCCGAGGAGAGACGGGAATGGGAAATTCCCATAGAACATTGAATTCTTCCGACTTGAACAGATCGATGTCGGACAGACGAAAAGGAACCTGTGGAACTTTACGAAGATGGTGTGTGCCGAATTGTCCGCTTTGAGCCCCCTCCCGACCGATAACATTTCGTGCAATAAGCTTTAACAACCCTGTCCATGGAGTTGAAAAAAATGAGGCATCGTATTTTAAGCCGAGTTCATACACCAGCTCGAGTACTGTTGCATTGATTTCATAACCGGGAGCTCGGAATCCACATGATGAACAACCCAGCTCCTGCTCGATCTTGTCCTGGGTTCGCTGGATTTCAGACCGTGCACGGTCTTTTTCCTGTCCGCTCATGCCGATGAAATGTGTATAGGAATGGTTCGCAATCTCATGTCCCGCTTCCGCAGCCTGTTTCAAAAGAGAGACTTTTTCACGTAATTCAAGGTCTCTACCGGTAACGAAAAATGTTCCCTTCACGCCATAAGCCTGGAAAAGTTCGAGTATGCGAGGAAGACCTTCAGAGAAGACCGGATCATTCGTAAACGCCTCCTCTTCAGGATAGCCGTAGCACCGCCGGATTGCCCAAAATCCATCAAGATCAACCTGGACAAAGACAGGCGGTTTATGATTCCCGTGCAGCGTCATGGTTCTCACCAAGTTTATGCGACGAAACATTACGTTCGTCTATTATGTGCACCACGTCAATCTTCTTTTTAACAAGTTCATCGGCAATAAAGCGGCGATGACAACGAAACCATAACGATTCAGCACACATGATAGCAACTGTTTTGCGGCGGGCAAGAGAAACAAGAGCGCTTAGTCCCGTGCGAAAATCATCAGTCTGAGTGTAGGCTTCATATCCGCCGGAACGAAACCCGCCCAGCAGGTCGCCAAGCCACGTATATTCGATATCAACCGTTGCCAGGACCGCATGCAGCACCTCACGAGAGAAATGAGGAAACTTTCTCGATGTAGGAAACCGACGGACATCTACAAGACTCTCTATAGTGTGGCTTTTTAAGAGACGTATAAAACTCTCCAGACTTCGATTGGAATGCCCTACTGTATATATAGTGCTTCTTTCCCGTGATAACATTTACAGTTGACTTATTTTACCCCAAATAGGTTAATCTTAACCTTAAATTCTATTCAACTCAGACTGATATGGCAAAACCAAAACACAAAAAAGCACGTCAGGAACGAAAATCTATCCGAACACAGGATAAGAGACCTCAAGCGGATGAGAAAACTTCAAGTAAAGAGATGTTGTCGCCCTTGACCCTGGTCATTATCTTTCTCGTCATCGAGGTGTTTATCATCCTCCTTATGAAGGACGATTACATCATCTCCTATCATACGTCCCATGCCCGTGAGGCTGCCAAAGAGAAGAACTATGATAAGGCGCTCAAACATTATGCAAAACTCATAAAAATCGCCCCTGACAGCGCAACCGTAAACCTCGAAGTAGCCAATACCTATTTCGAAAAAGGCAACTATGATAACGCGATTACTTTTTATCAAAGGCTCCTTGACCTTGATCTAAAAGAGCCGATAGAAGGGGTGCATGCGAAATTAGGTTTGTGCTTTCTGGAGAAAAATAACCGCGAAAAGGCGCTTGCTCATTTCAGGAATGAGTTGGAAATAAATACCCGCGATCCGTTCGCCAATTTTTACCTGGGCGAGGAATATCTGAAAAGAGGAAACTATGCCAGGGCAGCTCAGCATTTTCAGGTAGTCGCTCATGACCGACGGTTTACAGAAAAAATCAGGGAGTACTGGCAAGAGATTGAACGAGAAGTCCTGGCTCAGGAAACCGGGACAACCGATGAATCTCCCGGAGAGAAACCGCCTGAAGGTAAAGACAAATCTTGACGGCAAATAGGTTAACACATAAAAAATAAGAAGATTTAAGTAAAGAGAAGTATACGAAATGCCACGATTAGTTATTGATTCAGGAATCGACAGCGGAATGGTCTATCCACTGACTGAACCTGTGACCACCATAGGACGCAGCCCCTCGAACACGATTCAAATCATAGATCGTAAAGTCTCTCGCTATCATTCGGAAATTCACCAGATTAATAATACCTTCTCTCTCAAGGACCTGGGGAGTAAGAACGGCACCTATGCCAACGATCAGTTGATCGCGGATGATTATGTGCTGCAAAACAACGATAGAATCAGAATCGGCGATACGGTGATGTCTTTTGAACATGATTCACCTGCGCAATCGGAGAAAGATTCAACCACACGTTCCGTTCGGCTGGTCTCGGAAATGGAATGGAAGGGAACCAAAAAAACCTTATCCGTAGATACCAAACCGGAATTTAGATTCCGTGTGGATACGGCAACGGCTGATTTACTCAAGGATTCCTCGCACCGTCTCGAGATCTTGTATCAGGTCGGCGAAGCTATTCGAAGCGTATTCGACATCTACGACTTGCAGAACAAAATCATAGAAATAATTTTCAACGTAATCCAGCCGGATCGGGGATGTATCTTGCTCAAAGACACCAAAACAGGGCAGTTTATGCCACGCGCGGTCAAGACGCGCGAAGAAGAAGACATCACACTCTCTCAACACATTGTCAAGCAATGCGTGGAAGAAAAGATCTCTATCCTGGTAAGCGATGCCGCTTCCGACGAACGGTTCAAATCTGTCGATAGTATAGTGCAAGAGCGAATCAGATCAGCCATGTGCTCACCACTCGTGTTCAAGGATGAAGTCATCGGGCTTATCTACGTTGACACGCGTAATCGTATGATCTCGTATGGCCAGGAAGAGCTCGAGTTATTGACCGGTATAAGCAATCAGGCAGCGCTCGCTATCGTGAACGCACGCTTGTATGAACAACTTATCCAGCAGACCAAGCTCGAGAAAGAACTCGAAATCGCCCGTACAATCCAGATGAACCTTCTTCCCCGAAGTAACCCGGAAATAGATAATTTCGAAATTGCGGCAACAAGCATACCGGCGACAAAAGTCGGGGGAGACTATTATGATTTTATCGAACTCCCAAACAGGCAATGGGGAATCGCCGTGGGTGACGTCTCCGGTAAAGGGGTTCCCGCCGCAATCCTCATCGCTACCGTTCGCGCACTCCTGAAAAGCGAATCGGTGAGAAGCAGGGCGTCGGTTACCAGCGTAGTCGCAAAAGTAAACAACCTTACCTGCCACGATGTCACCAGCAATATGTTCATTACCTTGCTTTACGGTGTTCTTAATCCACAAACCCGCAGCTTTGAATACGTCAACGCCGGTCATTCTCATCCGCTTCTTATACTCCCCGATGGAAAATGCATGCCCCTCACCATAGGGGGATATTTCATGGGTCTCATGGAAGATATCGACTATCGGAAAGAACTGGTCACCTTACCACCCGGTTCCCTGATGGTCATTTACAGCGACGGCGTGGTGGATACCCTTAATTCAGCCGGCACCTTTTTCGGTGTCGACCGGTTGAAAGATGTCCTGGACAAATATCGAACCAAACCTGCCACCGTTATACGGGATCAAATCCTTGAGGAACTTGATAATTTCCGTGAGGATGCCGAGGTATTTGACGACATGACACTGGTTGTGATTAAATCCTTGTAATGGATTTTTTCATAAATAGAGGATACTTCGCTTGAGTGTTTCTTCTTTCTTCTTCTTAAATGAAACCACTGAATAACATAGGCTTTTTAATAATTCTCATGGTGGTGCTGAGCAGCGCTGCACCGGCACAAGAGGTAACTGTCACGGCTGAGGTCGACCGCGCTAAAATCACCCTGAGCGAAACGATTCGTTACAGTGTCAAGGTTAGCGGGGCAACCCAGGGATTACCCTCCCCTCAATTTCCTGACTTCTCCGACTTTGTGGTGCTACAAACTCTACCCGTGTCGACACAGATTTTTCAGTCCGGCACCACGGTAGAGGTAAGCAAAGTTACCGGCGTAGTGTTGAAACCCAAATCCCTTGGGACTTTTGTAATACCGCCTACGTCAATCGTTCATAACGGAAAGGCGCTGCAAAGCAATTCGATAACCATAGAAGTGGTCAAGGACAGTGGTGAAGCGCTCCCACCGAAACTCGAGAAATTAGGCGTGATTTCCGCGGTCACACAGAACGCGGCAATGAACCAATGGCTGCGAGGAAGACTCTTTATCCTTGCAGAAGCACGACCGACCGAAATCTATATAGGACAACCCGCTACGCTTACCTATTATCTTTATACAGACGGGGTACAGATAGGCTCGCCAAAATTTATGGCGCCTGAACCACAATATACCGACTTCATAAAACATCCAATCAAAGAGCCTACGGAACTTAAGTTCGAACGGAAAAGTCTGGATGACAAATTATATGACGTAGCAACGATTCACTCCAATGCACTGATCCCTACCAAAACCGGCGAGTATACGCTTGATCCGCTGAAAATGGCGTGTGCGGCGCTACTTCCTCCCCATTTGCGGCAAAGGCAGAGCGCTCCACGAAGTTTTTTCGACGATGACCTCTTCGATCAATTCTTCAACGATCCTTTTTTTTCCTCGCCTTTCGAGCGCAATACTATTACCGCAGTCATGGCAAGCCAACCGGTAACTATTTCGGTGAAGGACTTACCCCAACCCGCTCCTGCTGATTTCTCAGGAACCGTGGGAAATTATACCCTGCATGCCACCGTGGATAGAACCTCGGGTCGGGAAGATGAGTTGATCACACTCAAGCTCAAGTTCACGGGTACCGGTTTTGTAGACAGCATTTCCGAACCTGCTGTGAAAGAACTACCTGACTTTGAAGTCTATAGTTCCAAGAGCAAGAGCGAAAACCAGGTATTGGGCAGTGTACTTGGCGGTGATAAGGAGTTTGAATATGTGCTTCGTCCCACGCGTTCTGGAACATTTTCCATTCCTGCTATCGACTACACCTTTTTCAATCCCGACATCGGGGAATACCAGACATGCACCACCAATCCGATAACATTGGACATTGCAGCAGTCAAAAAAGAACAACCGCGTGTTATTGCCTCCGCTCCTGCAGACGCAGACGCTGGTGCGTCCTCTGAAAAAGGCGAATCGGTTGTTTCAATCGGTAAAGACATTAACTATATCCATACGGGCGCCACCAGGGCTTTACGCCCAGCCGGATATATATTTACCAGCCCCATGCTGCTCTGGTTTCAACTCATACCGGCGCTGGCGGTGGTGGCGGCGTTCTTTCTGAACAGGCGTCAGGAACGTTTGGCTGCCGACCGCGGACTTGCACGCCGTTTGTATGCACGTGGAGTTGCGGCACGACGCCTACGATACGTCAAAAACCTGCTCGAGCCCGGTAACGCGGATGAGTTCTTTGCTGAAATCTCGAATGCGCTACGCGGCTTCATCGCCGATAAAATTAACCATGCGGCAGCCGGCCTCACCGTTGATAAGGCATTGGAACACCTTTGCCTCCATAACGTTCCCGAACATGAATGTACACGGATTAAAGAAATCCTTGAACAATGCGACAACGCTCGGTATGCACCGGTTAAACCCGGTCTTGACGAGATGCAGGAAGTTTATCAACAAAGTGCACGCATTATTAATTCCCTGGAGAAACATCTACGATGAGCCTGAGCCGCATACGTGTTCACCTGATGAGTATTCTGATAGGGCTTATATGTACATGCCCGATAGTGTCCATTTTTGCACAACAAGCCGACTCCGAGACCGCAGGACTATCAGGTGAAGCGCCCACCGAGTTATTCGAAAAGGCAAACCGTCTCTATCAGCAAGGAAAGTTCAAGCAGGCGGCTAATCTTTATCTTGAAATAATCAACAGGGGTTACCCCAGTCCTGTGCTCTGGTACAACCTCGGTAACAGTTATGTCAAATCAGGCAAAACCGGCAACGCCGTAGTCGCCTACGAACGGGCGATTCGGTTCGCACCACGCGACCGCGACCTACGCGATAACCTTAGTCTCATTCAACCTTCAGAAAATAAAAAACAACCTTTCATTCTGCTCATACCCTTTGTTGCCATACTGAATTATTTCACCCTTAACGAGCTCTTCCTCATCGCCGAAATACTTTACCTCTCTGTCTGCATGATATTCATATTGAAATTATTGCGCCTATCAGAGAAACTCACCATTATTATGCGGAAACTTGTAAAGCCTGTTCTCGTTCTCTTCCTGATATCTCTTTGTTTCTTTGCCCTCAAATTTCACCGAGAAATGATGCTAACCCATGGCGTCATCATCGAAGACAAAACTATAGCCCGGAGCGGTCCGGGCGAGGAGTTTACGGAAATTATGCTGCTACCGGAAGGCACAAAGTGTAGACTCCTTGCCGGTAAATCCAACGGATGGGTAAAGATACGAAGCGCTGGTGGTCGGACAGGGTATATCCCATCACCCGCTATTGAAAAAATCTGACCTTTTTTAATCCCATGAATAATGTGCTCATACACAACGAATCGATAGCGGGCGTCTACACCGGTCAGGCTCTGAACGGTGTGGTTATGGCGACCTCGACGCGGCGCATCGGATCCGCTGGCTATGACCGCGTGGAAAAGTTAAAAGAATTTGCCGCACTTCTCGAGATAAATCCCCACACATTTGTCTTCTCCCGACAGGTTCACGGCGATCGCATTCATGAAATCACACACCCTCAGACAGGAGAAACCTTCGTCAAATTAGACGGTGTCGACGCCATGATCACTCCCATCCCGGGCGTTATGCTCTCCGTGTTCACGGCGGATTGTGTCCCCGTCTTTTTTGCCGACCCCGTTCGACGCATTGTCGCCATCGCTCATTGCGGCTGGAAAGGAACCCTGCGTAATTTAACCCGCAAGGTCATCCAGCGATTTTTGAAATCTGGTTGTAGGGTAAACGACCTACATGTTCACATCGGTCCCGCGATTTGCGGTTCTTGTTACGAGGTCTCTCCCGAACTCATACACCAATTCAAAAAAGCGTTCGGGAACGAAAGTGAAGAACGTGGCTTCATCCGCGGCAGATGTCTCGATCTTAAACTTCTCAACATGTGGCAGGCACAGCAAGAAGGTGTCCAATCCGAACGACTCGCCGTATCGCCCTTTTGCACGAAATGTCGTAACGATCTCTTTTATTCGTATCGCACCGAAGGCGACCGAGCAGGACGAATGATATCCACTATCTACCTACATGATACGGCGGTGAACCAACCATGAAGATGAAGAAAAAACCTCAAAATTCCGCCTATTCTCTCATGAGAAAAGCTGCGGGATTCCAGACAAGCTTTGTGCTGCTGGTAAGCAACGAGGTGGGTATTCTGCAAACCCTATCAGGCGAGTCAACGACGGCAAACGCACTTGCACGCCGTCTAAAACTTAACGCCGAAGCAGTAGATCTTGTGCTCAACGCACTTGCAGGAGCAGGGATTCTGATGAAAAACAAAGAGCTCTACTCCATGCCGCGCACTATCCAGCCTTTTTTCAGCCGTGACTCCTATACCTATATCGGCGACATCCTGCACTACTTCTATAATGACCTTAAACCATGGATGCAGCTCGAGCAGGTTCTGCGCAACGGCAGATACGCCGGAGAACATGAATCTGAGAAACTCCGTGACGCCGCTCAGATCAAGGCGTTCGTCAAAGGTATGGCGAACATCACCCGGCTGGAAATCCGAAATGTCCTCAAAATCATAGACCCTTCTAATTATCGCATGATGCTCGACCTTGGCGGCTCTCCCGGTACAGCGGCAGTCGAGTTTTGTCGACGCAACAGGACTATGAAAGCCGTGGTCTTCGACCGTCCGGAAGTGCTGCCGTTTGCGGTTCGAGAAATCAAAAAAGCAGACCTCGCCGACAGAATATCAACCATGCCGGGCGACTTTAACCGCCAACTCTCGCTCAGGGGTTTTGACCTCATCTATGCAGCAAATGTCATTCATGCCTATTCACTCGATGAGATACGGAATCTCTTTCAACGATGTTATGGTGCGTTAAGTGCCGGCGGGACCATTGTCATCAAGGATTTTTTACTCAACGAAGATGCCACCAAACCGGTCGCCAATTCCTTGTTCGCCATCAATATGCTTGTAAACACTCCCGGTGGGCGCTCCTATACCATCGACGAGGTCAAAACAGCCCTCAAAAAAACAGGATTTCATACAAAACATTTTGCATGGGTATCTCCTAACTCAGCCCTCCTGAGCGCACAGAAATAACAGGCTACAATATAAAGAAGTGAATGGGGTGCTACTGCTGATAAAGGCAGGCAAATAAGTCTCGACGCCTTATTTTCGTCTTGCGGTGATATAATCTCGATATTCTTTGTTATGTCGGTCCCAGGATTCGGCCTGCCGCCTACGCGTATATCCCTCTGATCTACCGTGCAGGCGGTCTTCTTTCCAGATGTCGTGCCATTCCTTGAAGGCGCGTGTAAAAATTTCTTCCGCCTTCTTATGTTCGCTGCTGGTAAGATTATCTTGTCGTGCAAGGTTCTGTGAGACCCAATTTTGCGCACGTTCACGCGCCGCCTCCGGTGAATCAAGTTGATATCTGGTAAGAAGTCCCTGCACTTCCCTGCCCTGTGAACGCATCATCATCCGATATGCAACACTGAAGATGACTATGACAAGGATTATGGCAAAAACAGAGATGATCCAGAACTTGAAATCGAACTCGTATTTTTCAGTAATCTTCACGTTTGCGGAAATCCCTCCTCGCCGTGAAAAATCCCTCGATTCCACTTTCATACAAGACGTTTATTTATTGTATATGCCTTGACTGCCGTGATCAAATATTTTAGTATGTTGCATAATATTATATATTGCAAGGCGAAGATGAGTGAGGGGCGGCACATGAACCAGCGTCTCAGACACAGGCAAAAAAGGGTAGGTGAGCGCTTTATCGGCGGATTCACCATTATCGAACTCTTGATCGTGGTGAGTATCATATCTATTTTATCCTTGATCGGCCTTGCGAACATGCTCGAGGCGAGCACCCGTGCAAAAGTCTCACGGACAAAATCAGATATGCGGGTGATTGCCTTTGCACTCGAAGCGTATTACGGCGATTATAACGACTACGTCCGGTTTGTACGAAGTGGAGAAGGACATCTGACGTCTCGCGTCATCGTGCCGATGAGCTATCGTTTATCGCCTCTTACCACGCCTATCTCTTATATAACATCCGTCCCGATAGATATCTTCCCTACTGTAGCGACAAGCGATGGGTCGCCGCTGATTTTTTTCGACACCTTCGATTACGCGGATGTGGCGAGTCTGAACGATTGTAACAGTCCGAAAGGGTCTGGAGGGACATCCGGCGCGTTCTGGCGCCTCTCATCAGCGGGACCGGACCGTATACAGTCCTACGGCGGCGATATCGCAGAGATAGGAAAAGAAAGCATTATAAACCAGCTCGGCGTTGATTACGATCCGACAAACGGAACCATCAGCGCAGGGGATATCATTCGGGTAGGTCCTCCCTATAACGACGGCAAATTACCTGCAATCCGTCGCGCAGGCGGCGCATACGAAGAAATCTTCAGGAACTTTTAGGTCCTGCAGATTTACGAAGACTCTCCAGCCTCAGGATGATGGGGCGAAAAAACGACTCCACTATAAGCGAACGCGACATCTTTGACTGCCCCTCTCGGCGTTCAGTATATACGATTGGGTGCTCGACGATTTTGTAACCCGCTCGCTTAACACGGTACAGTATCTCCACCAGGAAAGCATATCCATGCGATTTGCATTGTTGAAAAGGGATTTTTCTAAACACCTCCGCCCGATAACATCTGAATCCACTGGTACAATCTTTTATCTTCATGTTGAGAACAAGATTGACGTACATATTGGCGAAGGAACTGAGCAGGAGACGTCGAAGCGGCCAGTTCAATATTCGAATCCCGTTGATGTAACGCGATCCAACCACAACGTCCGCGCCGTTGAGTGTTTCAATCAAGCGTGGAAGTTCCTCCGGGTCGTGCGAGAAATCTGCATCCATGGTAACGATAATGTCGGCATCGTGCTCAAGCGCGTAGGTAAATCCTTCGATAAAGGCGGTGCCGTATCCCAGCTTGCCGGAACGTGTCTTGAGATGTAATCCCGGATAGCGCTTCTTGAGATCGTTAACAAGATGCGAGGTACCGTCAGGGGAGTTATCGTCAACTATCAGAAGGTTCACTTCAGGAGCGCTACGAAATATGGCAGGTATCAGATCTCGAACGTTATCGCGTTCGTTATATGTGGCAATGATGACGAATATTTTCACCGGTACTCTATATCCTTGCTTTCCTTGTTTGCCGACACTCAGTTAGAAGAGCGCGGAGTAATGAACAGACGATAAGAGCCGGTTGCCCGGCTCGGTAATCCGGACAACCGACTACGTCTATAACAACAATCTATTCAACCCATTTTTTAGCAGAGAACGTCTGTGCCACCTGAAAGCCGAGGAAGAGTCCGACAAATATCAAAACCCAGCCGTATGTATGGTTGTAAAGTGCAAGGTCGTAGAGGAAATTTGCCTTATAGATAAGTTTCATGAAGGCTACGAAGAAGAGAAAAAGAGCAACGACAAGTTGGGCAGCGCCGATTTGCATTTTTTCAGGAATACGGTAATTGCAAATGAATCGGTACACCAGCCAGGCACCGACTATAATAAAGACGACTGCGAATGTCTTATTGCTGATAACGGGTGTCGGATAGAGTTTATTGCCGAGTATTGCCTTTCCAAACCCGAACAGGAAGCAGTAGACGGTAGCAACGGAAAGGATGAAGGCTTTGAGATTTTTCCATGTCAATGGCGTCTTGGCTTTTATTTCAGGAACAAGTTCAGCGATAGGTTTCCAACCGGGACCGCCGGGCTGAACACGTTTGTAGAATTCTATCAGCTTGTCCTTGTCGACTGGTTGGGTGACGGCAGTAACCGCGATAGAAAGCCCAACAGCAAACGGAATGCTCAGCAGGAGATTTTCAGGATAAGGAAGAACGAGTCCAATCTGAGGGCCGAAGAATTTGTAGAGGAACACAAAATAAATCAACCCGCCTATACAGGTGATTTCCGACCACGCGTTGATACGCCACCAGTACCAGCGAAGGAGATAAATGATACCTATACCGCTGTTAAGAGCGGCAAGGAATAACCAGGCGTCCGCGATAGAGTTTATATAGAGACTTACGGTAATACCCACCAATGCCATGACCAGCGTCATTATCATGGAAATGCGAACGTAATGTTTCTCGGATTTTTTCTTGGCGATGAAGGGTCGGTAGAAGTCGTTGACGAGATATGAAGCGCCAAGGTTCACCTGCGTGGATATCGTGGACATGTAAGCGGCGAAAAAGGAGACAAGAAGTAGTCCAAGCATCCCCGGTCCCAGAAGATCGAGCATAACTTTAATATAGCCGTCTTCAGCCCAGCCGGCATCAGGAACGAATCCGGTGGCAGGGTGAGGTATATGAGGAAAGAGAACCGCGGCAACAAGACCGATAACGAGCCAGGGCCACATACGGAGCGTATAATGTGCTACGCCGTACCAGAGATAGCCGAGTGCGGCATGTCGTTCGTTTTTCGCCGACAACATACGTTGCGCGAAATAGCTGCCGCCGTCGGTAAACCCGACCGCCCACCACGCCACAAGAAGGTAGATGACAAGATGGCGGAATGGCATCAGCCCCAATCCCGCCGATTCTTTTAACGGCGTTATATTTATCATCGCAAGAGCTCGTTCCGCCGTATAATATTCACTCATTTTTTCCAGTAGGGCATCCATGCCACCAACATAATGTACGGCGTATACCGCCAGATAAATGCAGCCCGCCATGGCGACGAAGAATTGGAAAAAGTCTGTTGCCAGCACACCCCAGAGACCCGAAATCGTAGTGTACAGAATCGTGACGGCAAAAAGGAAAAAGAGCACCTTCAACTCGTTGATGCCGGTCACATACTGAGATGAACCGGTGACGATAGTGAACGGGTCCACCCCGGCAAACTGTTCCTTGAGTCCACTGACTTTATCTGAGATATCGAGGAATGAAAACACTTTTTCCGGGTCGAGTTTCTGGGCATGAGCCATACTTAGAAATCGTGTTCTCCCTACCAGATCGAATTTTTCATAGATGTCGAACGGATCAAGTTTCCCTGAGGTTATGAGCTCGCGAATCTTCACGGGTAGACTCGCCGAAACCGGGGTCTTCATGTAAATCAATTTAAGGATGTGGTCTACTATGGGTATAGCGGGAAGTTTGGGAAAGGTCAAAGTGATAATTTTACTCATCGCTTTGTTGACCCAGCCCATAACAAGGCAGCCGTAAGGGAGCGCAAGATAGACGGCTTTGAAGCCGCGCAGGACATTAGCCGACCCACCGGAGTACCGAACGTAGACATATTCCATGTCCGTGATGATATTGGTTCGTCGCCATAGCCGTGCAAAGAAGAAGACACCGGCAAGAGTCACGGGAACCTGGCACCACCAGAACCAGTTTTTTGAAATACCTTCGGTGACAACCCAGCCGGAGAGGGCAAGGGGCGTATCAGCGGCAAACGTAGTCGCTACCATGGAAGTCCCCAGAAGCCACCAGGGCATGCCTCCGCCGGAAATAAAATATTCACGTGTAGATTTTCGCGCTCGCTTGGTAAAATAAATACCTACACCTATGGAAAACATGATATACAGGGCGATAATAGCCCAATCCATGGGTGCCGGACCCTGCCAGTCCTTGATAAAAAGCCTTACCTCTTCCATTCATGCCTCCTTTTCCCCGGGGTAGTACGAATACCTTCCCCTTAGTTGGATGTATGAACTATGTGATTGTTGCCTGATATAGGAAACGCGAACACACCGCTGCTTCACAAAAAACAGCGAGAAATCGACCCTATCCCTCTGCATATTTTCACATGAAACACTTTCTAAACGCGTTCAATCAACTGAAATAATAGTACGATTCCTAATCTCTGATTTCAGGAATGTCAATGAGATATTATGATTAGGCTTGTTTAGTTGTGATAAAAATCCAAAAACCGTAATTTGGTTGACGCCTATAACGACAATAAGATTTACTCAAAAAGATATATTATTGTATGTGACGGAAAAAATCGTGAAACTCGGTGAATACAACACAAACCAACTCTATTGCGGGGATTGTCTCGAGCTTATGAAGAGCATCCCTGACGAAGCCATCGACCTCGTTATTACGGACCCTCCTTTCGGCATAGAGTTCAAAGCGAAGAAGTTGAACTATAACAGGAAAGGCGGACGTGTGATCGAAGGATATCAGGAGATTGCGAAAGAAAATTACCCGGTTTTCACTCATTCATGGTTAAGCCAGGTCTACAGGATTCTGAATCCCACCGGTAGTATTTATGTCTTCTCAGGATGGAACAACCTGAAAGATATTCTCAACGCCCTGGATGACGTCGGATTCATAACCATCAATCACATAATCTGGAAATATCAATTCGGGGTATTTACCAGGCGCAAGTTCGTCACCAGTCACTATCATGTTCTTTTTGCGGTCAAAGACGCGAAACAATATGTGTTCAACAAAATCGATCATTACCCGGAAGACGTGTGGGTAATAAAGCGTGAATACTGGAGTGGAAAGGTTAAGACCCCGACAAAATTACCGCGCGAACTGGTGCAAAAAATTATTCGTTACTCTTCAAACGAAGGGTGCCTGATCTTTGACCCGTTTCTGGGTTCAGGAACCGTCGCAGAAGTAGCCGCGACCCTTAGAAGGCGGTTCCTGGGTTTTGAAATAGTGCCCGATTATTACAGGTTTGCCTGCGAGCGCTTGAAAGAGATTCAACAAAGCTTCTAAGCAAAACTCCACTTTCGCTTCGAATTTGTATCGTTTCAGAATACGTCACCGAATCAGGTGAGTTTTACCCATATAGGACTCGACCATGCCATATTGTCGTCTTCACAGACCACTCGAAGGTAATAATAGGAAACCCCTTTCGGTGCATTGGTATCTTCGTACGAGAAACGTGATCGGAAACCCTCGCCGCCATAGCGGTAAATAGTCTCGTTGTTCCGAACGATTTCGAGCCATTTCAATTCTGATTCAGCATTGACGTCAATCCGAATCACGGGCGGCTCGGAGGTCTCGAATTCCTCACCCATCATGTGACCGTTTATCTCGAAGACCATTCGGAGCCATATCCCGGAGGTCGCATAGCATCGCCGCTTTTTCAGCGCATCCCAGAGACTCTCTCGCGTAAGTTCTTTTGCCAGTATACAGCTCCATCCCGCCCTGTTGGGATCGCGCTTGTAGCAGACCCGATGATGCCAGATAAGACCATGGCTGTCGGAGCCACCGACAATGCCGAACCGAAAGCCGCGGGCAAGACCGTCCTGTACAAAACATCCGCGCAAACCGCCTCGATGAGGTATCGGCTTGTTGCCCATATACTCGAAGGCGCCATGAACCGATACAATTTCAACCAATGGCTGGGCGACCGGATCGTGATTTTCCCAGTCCACGCCTGTCCAGCCAATATGATGCGGAACTGCAATAGCGCCCGCCTTCTTTACTTTTTCAAACAAAGCGCGGCTTGTATCGGTTCCTTCATCCGTATGATCGAACAGGGGAATCGTGGGATCGATGTGATAAATGTTTTTATGCCCAAAGGCTTTGGGCCATCGGGCGGTAGTCCATTCCTGACCGTAAAAGGTTACGAAACTTCCAGGCTCGTTGAAGTGAGTCGTAATCTCTTTGATATACTCCCATTCGGACGGGATGAGCCCATTCCCGACGAAGGTATCGTGGTCGGTAAGTGAGGCGAAATCGTGCTTATAAAAATCGCGCCGGGTAATATAATACTCATCGATGTCGCCCACGCCGTCACTTATCCATGTATGACCATGAATATCGCCGAAAAAGTAACGATAATCATTCCATGGTTCGAATGTCGGCTTTTTCAATGCATTGGGGATGGATAGATGGACGGTTTCTTTCCCTGACATTTTAAGAACCGCCATAGGTGGATTCTCCTGCTTTGGCAAGGTCAGTTTCTGCAAGGCATTATGATTGAGATCGCGCCGTGTGACCCACAAATCTCCCTGGCTGTCTTCGGCGATCTTGAGGTATTTACCCCTTCCACCCCAGCCGTCTTCAGGGAATCTATAAATGCGCGACCACTCGCTTCCCTGATAAATCTGAAGATAAAAATTGTGCGAGGCGCGTCCGGTTATGAGTATTCTTCCGTCGCTCGTGCTATATACCTTCACAAATTCAAAACTCTGAATAGTATCTTTTAGTTCATTGGTCTTGCCTGCCGGCTCCTGGACTGGTTCATAAATCTCGTTTGCGTAATAACATTTAAGCCGGAACCAACGCGGTACATCCCATCTATTATCATTCCCCCAGCGGTTTGAGTGCCATGCGACCCATAGACGGTTATGAGCGTCAACATTAAGTGAGGGCGCAACATCCAGGCCGGCTGATTCTGTAAGTGCGATGGTTTTACTTGACGGTGAGCCGCTTGCGTCGAACTCGCGAATCATGATATTTGCATTGCCCTTTCCTGTTAACTTATCCCATGCAATCCATACCCTTCCCTTGGGGGTCGAGGCAATTGCCGGACGACAATTATCCCTGTCGTCCTCTTCGCTTATCCTTACGGTATTCATCAATCTATCGCCTTGAAGAGTACGCGTCATAATGTGGAACGACGTACCTTTCTTCTCTTCCCAGACAATCCATATAGTACCCGCGCTATCACGCGCCAGAGCCGGTTTCCATGCAATTCCCTCACTCTCGGAAACAGGGAAAACGTTTTGTACTGTACCGTTTTTGATACGCGCTGCGAAAATGTTCCAGACCCCCGCCTTTTGATACTCAGTCCAGACCACCAGACCGGATCCATTGAAAAGGAGCATCTCGGCTTGAAATGCATAGCCGGGTGAAGAACTCAGTGAAACGGGTGTGTTGAAAGTTCCATCTGCGAATGAAGCGGCACGAATCTCCTCACCCTGGGGCGTCTCTTCAGTCCAACACATCCAAACCTTGTCTTTCTCATCAACCGCAACAGAAGGATATTCGTTTTTTATCCCTTTCGAAGGAGAGAATATTTTCGAGAGGGTAAATTTCTTTGCATCTTCACCGAGCAGTGAACTGTCCAAGCGCTCTTCCCACGGGATATTGCCGAACGCTGAGACAGGAGCGAGTTTTGATGAAACCCACAATCCAGCTGAGCCGACAAAAAGTGTTTTTATGAATTTTCGACGCGTTATTTCGTTCATTGTTCTCCCTTCCTTTCCTGTAATTTGTCGCCGGTAACGCACTCCAATCTGGTTCTTTCAGGTTCTTCTTTATTTGCAATCACATGATCGACCATGCAATGTTTATCCTGACATGCCAGAGGAACCACGTTATCAAGAAATTGTTGGCGCATCCGGATGGCTGCGGCGCCGTTCCAGATATTGTTGAACGGTTCCTCTTCGAGATTACCAAGGCAGATAGAGGCGTAACAGCAAGGACGAACATCGCCGTTTGTGTCAACGTAGATAAAAAACCATGGATAATGGCAGAGGTCAATAAGCCGCGGAGTTTTGTCATTTTCCTTATCGATGCTTTCCCGGGGCACGCTTTGCTCCTTTTCCGATGACAGCATATTCTCGATAGCGAGATGTACCCTGAATCCAACACCGCGCACCGTTGCCTTCATCTTTGCCATCGTGAGCATGCTTCGTGTCAACGCCGTAAAGTGGCGAAGCGACTCCGGTTCCATCTCCGGGACTTCCACCTCCATCATCTGTACAGAGATTTCGTCGAATTTGTGACGATGGCAGAACTCGATCATTGCGGGAAGTTCCTCGATATTTCGCCTCATGAAGGTGGCGGCGAGAACAAGACGCGGCAAGCGCATATTTAGATTTTCTTTCCAGCGGTTAATCGCCTCTATACCTTCTTCGACCTTACCGAGTTCTGAACCTACACGGAGCCCGGCATACGTATCCGGTTCGCAACTATCAATTGAAAAAAAGATGGTTTTGAGTCCGCTTTTCACCAGGAGTTCCGCTGTCTTATCATCAATAAGATACCCATTAGTAGTAAGACCAAGATTATGACACCCGGTTTTTCGGTAACGTTTCAGGAATTCAGTCAGGCGCGAAAAGAGCAAAGGTTCGCCGTATGGTGTAAGATTGACATCTTCCGCAAAAGGCATAATGCGGAGAAGTTTATCGAGTACCGTGTCGGACATCTCGCGTTCATTCACCGGGATAGCGGCAAGGCGTTTTTTTTCTTCAGGATGTTGCCTTCGGCAGAAAACGCATTTGAGGTTACAGGTAAGATTGGTTCCCACCTGGATATGCCGTGGAAAGCTCAACAACCGCGTTCGTCCCTGCCAGAACTCACGCCAGTTAAGAAGCGAATTATAGCGGGCTTTTCGAGGAGTAGTTGAAGCCTTTAAAGCGAGCCACAGCGCACGACGCTTGAATTCCCTTCCTGCCTGTCTTATATAGGAGGACATCCGGCATTCTCACTTCTAAGAGAAAGTCTCGCTTTGCGTGGTCCCTTCTTTACTGCACCTTTGTTGGAACGGTATCTCACATCTACCGCCTAACAGGAACACTGAAAAAACTACGGGCATTATGTGTATTTGAGCTCTTGAGCGCAAAGAACTATAAATTTTTTTATATTATAAGCCCTAAATCAAGAAGATAATTATTTAGAGCGGATAGGGAGAGGTTCTCTGTCGTCGTAAAGAACTTCGTACACATCAACCACTGTCTTTTTACCCTTCAGGCTGATCCCCGCATGTTTGAAAAACCTGATCCTCTTCTCTTCAAACAGTTGTGAACCGGTTTCAATTGAGCGCTGATATGTTTGAGAACCAATTAGAATCTGTTGCGGCTGTGCAACACCCTGTAGCCGCGATGCAATATTCACATGATCGCCCAAGGCGGTATATTCTATGCGGGTTTGCCTGCCCCCAACCGTTCCTACAACTACCTCGCCCGTGTTTATACCGATACCAATTTCCATAGGTTGTCCGAATTCCTGAAGAATGCGTGTCTCATTAAGCCGGCGAGATTGTTGTTGAATTTCAACCGCAGTAAGGATTGCCTGAATTTCCGCATCAAGACGTTGTATCGGGGCATTGAATAACGCCATTACCTCATCTCCCATGAACTTGTTTATCTGACCGCCATGGGAAAAAATCAGCTGTGATAAGAAATCGTAAAAAGTGTTTAAGAGCTCAACGGTGCGCTCCGGGGCAAGGGTTTCCGTCCACGTGGTAAATCCACGGATATCCGCAAACATCACCGTGACCGTCTGCTTGCTTCCCTTGAACGTCTCATCGTTATATTGCTTGAGAATCTCTTCACCGATTTCTGGTGAGACGGTTTTAAGGAATACACGTCTCACCTGGCGGCGCTCCCTCTCCGCAATTACTATGGTGTAAAAGATCAGGAGAAGGTAAGCGAAGATGATGGTTCCGAGCGGTTTCACCACCGGCAGAACAAGATTCGAATAATTAAAGAAAACTATGGAAAGCAGGATATACAGGATTAAGATTCCCAGACTGATCCCTGTTGCGCTATGATAATCGACCCACCCGAACAATAGCCCCATTCCCAACCCGAGCACGAGTATAATAAGGGTGGCAAGGATTGGTGGAGTCAGCCTGAGATAATCGTCTTTCAGTATGTTGTCAATGACGTTAGCGTGTATCCCCACCATAGGGAATCCTGGCTGGAGTGGAATAGGCTGAGTATCGGTGCCGCCGACGTTGTTCTCTCCTAACAGTATTATGGCGTTCTCGAATTTATCGGGATCGAGCCCTGAACTTTCCCGGTTATGGTATCGTTCCCAATGAAAAAGTTGTTGAAGGGTGGTCCCTCGTTCGAGAAATGTCTCCCCTTCGCGGAAATTTATGCGGAAATTCCCATGTCTATCAATGGGAATTCGTTTTACTCCGGTATGATTTCTCGTGGGCTTGAATTCGATATATTTCCCGAAAGTAACCGAAATTCTCTGCGGGTCTACACCATAATAGTCGCACAAAAGTATCAGGTCGATGTTAGGATAAAGTTTACCGCCATAACTAAAGACAAGGGGTGTACGACGAACAACATCTTCCACGCCCTTCTCGATATTGATAAAACCCAGACCATGTGCATGAATCATCAGTTGACCGGTGGGCAGAATAACGGTTAGCCCTTCAAAAGGTTCTGCATTTTTTCTGCTGGACATGTATTCAGCGGGAAAATCAATACTGTAGTTGAGTCGTAATAATGCCTCACAGGCATGAGACAATACAAGTTCGTTTTTCTTGATAAGGCGGTCAACCTGTGCTTTTTCCTCCAATTTTGCTTCACGGTGGAGCTCCTGGCTTTCCACCATGAGATCTTCTACCGTATTGATAAGGGTCTCGATACGTTCGCGAATTCTTTCCTCGTCGGCGAGTGTCTCAAATTCTTGTTTAAGACTGGTTCGGTCCACTCCATATTCTTTTTCAATCTCATCGATAGGAGGAAATCGAGTGAGAAACTTATAGGCTAAAAAGGTGGGAATTTCGTCCATTCTCAAAGCAATAAGTGTATCGGCAGGTTTACTCTGTTCGAACAGGATATCGACCATGACGTAATGAACGTTTAAATTCCGGAGGACTTGAAGCGCAAAAGCATACGCATGACGTGAGGCTATAGCATCGCCCTGAAGATAATAGTCGATGTCAGTGACACCCACGAGTCGTATGCGTGTATCAAGCGCGGTTTGGGGTCGAATACGCATCCGGGTGTCATAGGATGCCCATTCCAGGTTCTCGAGTAATTGCCCGACGAACTTGATACGAGTCGGCAGAATAAAAATAACTGCAGAGAAGAAACCGAGCAACAGACAGAGCACCAGTTGTCGTGTGGGTATTTGTGTTCTTCTCAACATAAATATTGTTTCCGATTAAATTGACTTTATTTAACCTTCTCTGCCCGATTAGTGCTACTATAAAAAAGAAGATATCGGCGGTGGAAAACGATTCGAGAATCAGGGAGACCATCGGGCTTCGTCTTTTATTGCGAACCCGAGCGACCTTTGACTCATGATGTCTCAGGACAAGCCAAGTATTATCCATGTCGTCCTATCGGTCCAATCCGACCAATCCGTCCTATTATGAATCAAAGAGAGGATCGTAAGTTATACTGATGGCATCGGAGGAATCAAATTTGCGAGAACCGCGCAAGAACAAGGGCGAGCGCAGCCACTGCAGCGGTTTCAAGTTTGAGAATGCGTGTTCCCAGCGAACACAGTTGAAATCCGGCTGCCTCTGCTGCTCTTGCCTCATCATCTTCAAATCCGCCCTCCGCTCCTATAACGATGCTTACTTTTGTGACCTTATCTACCTCGATTGTATTCAGTAATGTACTCATTAAGGGATTGTCGCATTTCTCCCACGGAAGAATTTTAAGCCAATCTTTTTCGCGGGAATATACATCAATAATTTGGGCAAATCTCTCAGGCGGGCGAATTAGAGGAAGAGTGGCGCGACCCGATTGTTTGGCGGCGTCGATGGTTTTATTCTGCCACCGTATCAGTTTTGCATCGTCAAACTCAGCGATGGGCGAATGATGACGTGTTCGCGTAGACTCGAAGAGACGAATTTCGTTCACCCCGAGCTCGGTTGCCTTTTCCAAAACAAATTCCACCTTCTCACGATTGGTAAGTGGAAGCGCAATAGCAAGAAAAAAAGGAAGCGGGAAAGCGGGGGGCGTAATCTGTTTTATGATCCGAAGACGAGCGCTTTGATTCTCGATCTCTTCAATTTCCGCCAGAAACTCCGTTCCCTTTCCGTCAAAAACGTTCACCTTATTTCCCGTACCAAGTCTGAGTACATGAATAAGATGATGGCATTCTCTTTCCGGCAGGATATAGGCGCCACCGGCTGCTATGTGAAGTTCAGGAAGGTAAAATCGTCTCATTGAATCCTCACCGCGCTACTATAAAAATTGAATAATCGAAAGACAAGAGATAAGGCACGCCGTTTATATCTTTGTGACCGAGAGTTCAGGTTTTTGCGTCATTGCTTTACCCAGGTCTTTTTGTGCAACTGACGAAGGATAATCCACGCGGAAATGGAACCTGCTCATCAGGGTAGTGACGAATGATTCACTGATATTGTGGAGATCTCGAAGGGTGAGGGGACATTCATCCAGCTGTCCATCGTTAAATTTCTCAACGATTGTTTCATGTACTATGCGCCGGATATCGTCCTCGGAAATATGCGGTTGAGATAATTTCGAAGTGGCGGTCGCTTCTACTCCATCGGCAAGCATGACAATTGCCGCCTCCACGCTCTGCGGTTTCGGCCCCAGATAACGATAGTCTTCTTCGCGGACTGGAACGTTCGATTCTGATTCATTGTATTGTTTAAGCGCCTGCTGGTAGAAATATTTAATCAGGCTTGTCCCGTGGTGTTGTGGAATAAATTCAATGATCTTTTGCGGCAGATGGTATTTCTTAGCCAGTTCCATCCCTTCTTTTACATGATTCCGAACGAGTAACAGGCTCATATTGGGAGAGATGTTGTTGTGAATATGTGTTTCCTCAGGGGTGACCTGGTTTTCGCTATAGTACTTAGCCTTGAGAATCTTGCCGATATCGTGATAATAGGCGCCGGCTCGGACAAGAAGATAGTTGGCGCCGATAGCCTGAGCGGCGGATTCGGCAAGTTTGGCGACATTCAAAGAATGTTGATAGGTACCCGGAGCTTTTTCCTCGAGTTCTTTGAGCACTTTATGTTTGATGCCGGTCAGTTCAAGAAGTCGCACGTCGGTAACAATACCAAAAAGAGATTCAAGTGGCTGAATGGCGGAGAACGTAATTGCCACGCAAGCAAAGCCATTGAGAATGCCCCAGACGGCTTCATCGAGAAAAAAACGCCTGAAGCCGACAAAGGAGAGGGGCAGCCGGGTTGGATCGTCCACAATCGTCATCACCACGATGACGACAAGGTTTACCGCGGCGGTCTTAATACCTGCCATGAGCACGTCACGCCGTTCTCGAAGTGTATAAAGGCTCATAAGTGCGGTAAGCCCCCCGAAAAGTGCGACCATAAGGTAACGAAAATTAAAATCAATTGCCAGTCCAAAAAGAAGCGCACCCCAGATTACCTGAGCAAAGGCAATTCTTGGATTCAACAGGATGACCCCGAGCATACCGATTGCGCCCGCAGGAAAGAGATAGCCGCTTATTTGCTCCATCGGCGCATAGATTAGAAGTAACCTTCCAATAATAAGAGCGATAAGAACCGGCAGGCTCAACAGGATGATTGACATAGAGCTGAACGTAAAATCAGGACTTACTTTACGGATATAAAGATACATAAAGATGAAGGCCGCAAACACAAACGCGGCATAGCCGAAAAGGCGCAGGAAATTAAATTTGTAAGCAAGCCGATTGATATCGTCAATAACATGTTGAATGTAAGGAGTAACAATCTCACCCCGTTCAATGATGATTTCACCCTTATCGATCTTGTGCTTTACAGGTTCTATCTTCATGAGAGCATTGCGTCGCGCCAGCCGCGTCATACTCTCCAGTGGATAAATATTCGGTTGAACAAGGGAAGCACTCAGGGCGAATACGGCTTCCTGTTCCAAATGATGTGAATAATAACGGGGTATAAGGCTTGCTCTCAAAAAGTCGTTCACTTCTTCGGGATGCGCCAACATGGTCTCTGAATCGAGCGGTTTTTGTGGGGGAAAAGCAGGAATCTGAATCTCCAATATGTCACGTCGCTCGTAGCTCTGAAATGCGTATTTGTCCGAGACGACTCCTCGGTCTTGAAACAGGGTATCAAATATGCTGATAAGATTCGCCCTCGTCTGATCGTTTCGGGAGAGAAGCAGGAGAGTCTTTACATGTTGTGCATCGATGTTAATTCCATAATCTTTTGCCAGTAAGCTTTGCGCCTCCTGCACGAGCTCTTCCATCTTCTTGTCTGAATCTGTAGAAAGGCGCTGAAACTGTTCAAGGATAGAGGTAACAGTTTTTATGACGTGATCCCTGATGCGGCTATCATACTCATAATAATGTAAATAGGTATCTTCGGCGCGTTTTCGGAGTTGCTCGGTCGCTTCCGGGTCTTCGACTTCAAGCGAAAAGGGCGCCTTGATAGTTTCACTAATCGGTTTACCCGACGTAGATTCGTAATAATCGAAGTAAAAAGAGGGCGCAGTAACAAACACCAGCGCTCCAAAGATAACCACGAGGGCGACCCACCGTTGGATTGGATGCACATTATCACCGCGACGTTTTTTGTGCGGATGTGTAATGAGGGTGTACCTGAGTTTGCGAAATATGTTGCCTATTCGGCTCATTACTTATCGGACGTTATCATCCAGATTGCAAAATTATACCTCATGAACCTCGTTATTCTGCAACTCTTCTTGTTCACGGGCTTTCCCGTTTTTCTCATAAGCGCGGATAATTTTCTGCACAATTTCGTGGCGAACCACGTCCTTGTGCGTGAAATATATGAAATCGATTCCCTTGATATCGTGCAGAATGCGCTGAACATGAACAAGTCCTGACAGGGCATTTGCAGGAAGATCGATCTGCGTAATATCACCCGTAACCACGGCTTTGGAATTGAATCCCAGGCGGGTTAAGAACATCTTCATCTGCTCGATAGTGGTATTTTGCGCCTCATCAAGGATAACGAACGCATTGTTGAGCGTCCTTCCTCTCATGAAGGCGAGGGGAGCGATTTCGATAATCCCTGTATCGATATATTTCTTTGTCTTTTCAGGTTCGAGCATTTCGTACAGAGCATCCCATAGAGGTCGCACATAGGGGTCAAATTTCTGGGCGATATCGCCGGGAAGAAATCCCAGTCGCTCACCTGCCTCAACCGCGGGGCGCACGAGAATAATCCTGCCGACCTTCTCGCGTGCGAGATAGGATATCGCCATCGCCATTGCCAGATACGTCTTCCCTGTTCCTGCAGGTCCTATCCCGAAGACTACATCATTCTCCTCGATCCCTTTGATATAGGTATGCTGTCCGGGCGTAAGAGGTGAAATGACCCGTCGCTTTAAGGGAACCTCTATTCCACCCATAAGGGATTCTCGCATGCTCCCCTTTTCTGAGCCTTGAAATGCGTTCAGCGAATTACGTAATTCACGATCTGACAAGGAGTTCTTGCCCCGGGCGCGATACACCTCGAGTAAATCCCTTATCAACCGCGTCGCATCGCTGACACTTTCGGGTTGACCCATAACTTTAATGTCCGTGCCGCGTAAAATTATCCGAGCGCTGACTCTGGATTCTATCTCACGGATTTTTTCGTCGTTCTGTCCGCAAAAGCCGACCACCTCGTCCGGGTGCAGCTCAATTATCTCTTCTATTCTTTCTACCAATTTAACGGCTCAGATGCCTCCTCCAAGTCCTTTGTTTCCAGTAATTTATGCCTAACGAATCTTTCTGTCCTGTACGTAGGCATTTCGTATAATATGAACTGATATTTTATCAAGCATGGCTCGAAAGTGTCAAGCTAACCTCGTCATTTCAGAAGGGCAAATCGGCGGATTGTTACTTACGGTAAAGTAATGAAAAAAGACGTTCGGTACAGGAGATTAAAAAAGCCGTGTTGAGCCTTCTCTTCCCAAAACTCAACACGGCAATCCTCAATTGCTACTCATCAGCCGAACCCGGATGGATTCGGTAAACGCATCTATGATCATTCCTTAGCGTTTAGGCTGTAATGTCAATGATCCTATTTTCTCAAAGGTCCGCCTCATCAGGTGCACAAATTCTTTTTTGCATCTTCCGATGGGTACGCCATTCTGAATTGAACCCTTCCATCCGCTTCTCGGGAATATCCTTGAGCGGGCCTGGTTCTCTCAAACCGGCTCCTCGATATCCCTGCCATTGTCCCGGCATTGCTCTCGAACCCATATCTCTTCGCCCGCTCCGTCTATTTGAATATTCGGGCATGCGATTCCGGATTCCTCGCTGCTTAGCATTTTCTCGCTGTTTCGCTCGGAATTCAGTCCTCTTTTCTTCTAATTTCTTCTGCTGTTCAGGTGTCAGCGTCTTTTTGACCGTGATTAAATTGGAATACGTCAATTTTTGCATCTCTGTACGATACGTTCCAATTTCCTCAGCCTTTTGCATAATCTGATCTGTATTGACGTCGTCGCTGTCCATGGCTTCTTTCAACTCGAGTTGAGCGATTCTGATTTTCGATTGCAACTCGATTTTCTTCTTTTGTCTCTCAAGAATTGCGTCGTTGATCGTGTTTACCTGTTCATCAGTCAAAGAAAGTTCCTCTGTCCATCTTTGCGGCACGCCCTTCTCGAACGTTCGGAATCCTGCAAATACAAGTACTGTACTTGCAATTAGACCGACAGATAGCAGAGTCAGGACAATCTTGCCGGTTCTGCTTGTTGTTTTCATGGTTCGCTTCCTCCTTTGTGTTTATCTCTCCGTATTAAAGAGCAAAATCGATACCATAGAGACTTCGTTACGCATAAGCAGGAAATAAAGTGCGTAACTCTCTATTTCTCAGAGCTCGATAATTTATCCCTCCAAAGAATCGCACTCTATAACCTTATTGAAAAATCCTGAAATGTACGGTTTCGTACTACGCGTGTACTTTTTGGAAGAATTCAAGCCGGACGAGTGATAAAGACAACAAGGGTCAAAGAGTTTGAATAAGTTGCCATAAAGTTTTCAATCCGAAAGCGGTTGCGCCAGCTGAGTAATATTTCCAGGCTTTGTCAAAGAAGGCGGTTCCTGCAATGTCGAGATGAGCCCATTTTGTCTTTTCAGGTACAAATTCCTGGAGAAAAAGCGCGGCCGTTATTGCGCCCGCATTCGGTGTGGACGTTATATTATTGATATCCGCAACCTCGGATTTAAGTAATTTTCCGTACTCGCCGTAAAGGGGCATACGCCAGATATCCTCGCCACCTGCTTTTCCGGACGAAATGATCTTATCCGCAAACTCATCGTCGTTTACGAAAACACCGGCGAGTGATTGTCCAATAGCACGCACTATCGAGCCGGTAAGGGTTGCAAGATCCAGTATATGCGTCGCCTTCATTTTGCCGGCATGAAAAAGCGCATCGACCAGGATTAATCTGCCTTCTGCGTCAGTGTTGAGGATGTGAATTGTTTTGCCCTGGGGACTTTTGATTATTTCTCCGGGTAAGACCGCTCTTTCTCCAATAGCATTTTGCGCAAGCGGGGCAATAGCCGTAACCGCGTAAGAAGGTTTCAATCGAGCGAGCATCGCCATAGCATGTATAACGACTGCGGCACCTGCCATGTCTGATTTCATCTCCCACATATTCGGCGCGGGTTTTAAACAATGCCCCCCGGTGTCGTAGGTTACACCTTTACCGATGAGACAGAGATGAACATCTCCTGCGGCTGCATCTCGATCCTTGTCGGGAGTATAGCGCAAAACAGCCAGTCGTGGCGGATACTGGCTTCCCCGCCCCACCGTGAGAAGTCCCGTATAGTTGAGGTCCCGGAGGTTTTCCTCATTCAAAATGTCGCACGACAATCCATGCTGTTCTGAAAGACGTGTCGCTATTTGTGCGATGGATTCAGGGTACACCTTATCCGGCGTATCGTTTATCACATCCCGGCACTGGTTGATAATCTCACTTTGCGCCGATTGCATCTTCACGGATTCCCGCGCTTCCTTGAGCGTGGATTCGTCAACTATGAGTGTAGCCGACTTGACGGTGTTCTTTGAGGATTTCGGGTCCTTGTACTTATCAAAAGAATAAGCGCCGAGGAGGAGCGCCTCTGCTGCAAGCGGAAGCGCATAAGTACCGTCCCTTCCATTCAATGCAACAAGGATGGATTTGTATCCCATTTTTGCGGCATAGATGCGGGCATTATTGATGACTATTTTCAAGGCCTCATCAGGTGAATAGTATTTCTCATGAGAGGGGCTACAAAAATAAAGAGATTTGAAAGGCAACCGACTCGATGGGGTCACCACCATCTCTTGTTTTATTTGCTTCTTCTGGAGACCTTGAAGATAGTCCTCTTTGTGTCGTTCAATCTCTTTGAGCCCGGAGACAAAAAATTCGTTGTCTTTCTGGACCGGAAATACCGCCATATCCACCGCTACTTGCCTGAGCAGTTTTGCCTCTACCTTAATCTTCATTTTTCTCCTCCTCTTCACGGTGAGTAAAAGAATTGAGTCTTTTTTCCAGACGCTGTAACCGATGCATCAATTCGTCAAAAGCCTTTTGCGGATCGAATTGTATGCTATTCCCCAGCAGTATGGATAAGTCTTGAGTTTCATCGATATAATGAAGAGCGCGTTGCACTACGTCAATAGCATGCACGTGATCCCTTACGCGGTGTTCATAATATTTTGCCAATTCCACAAAGGGTTCGAGATTGTGGACATTCCCTCCTTTGATGTGTGACTCCCAGATTTCAAGAGCCGACTTCCATCTGCCCATTTTTTTATAACGTCGGGCAATATGACAGGAGATAAAATAAGCCATACGCGGCTCTCGACAAAAGGCAAGGGCGCGTTCCAACGACTCGATGGAGCGTTCATCGTCGCCGTGACGCGCGAAAATCTGACTGAGCCCGAGGTGGGGTTGCATCTCGGTCAGCTCGTCATCGTCAGGATTAAGATAATAATAACTGAGCCGCGCAAGTATCGACGCAAGAGAAATCACATCCTGAGCGTTATGATCGAAGACCACGGCTATAGCGGAAGGATCGCGTCGGCGGACGTAATCGAAGTAAATCTGCGGTACCATGCTGCCGTCGACATCCTGGGAACGCGTAATACCAAGTAGATGACGCTCGACCGAGTGTAACGTACATTCTGGAAGGACACCACGCCATAACTTTCTCACAAGATGGAGCAAATCAATATGGGGTCTATCCCAATCGGTTCGAAGACGGTGAAGTGTAAAGCGAGTCCGGAGCACGGGAATGTCGAAGCTCTTTCCGTTATACGTTGAAAAAACACTGAAGCGGTCGAATCGCTTGTTGAGCTCGAGCATGCTGGCAAGTTCCCGGTCGAAATCTTCCATAAAGAACTGCTCGAGTACCAGCACATCCTGACGGAGATAACCCAATCCTGCAAGGATGGGATAGGTGCCGGTACCCCCGGCTAATCCTGTGGTCTCGAGGTCGACAAAAAGGATTTGTTCAAGAGGAACCGGATTCCGAACACCGCAGAATCGGGCAATCACATTCGGCTCGAGATAGCCGAAATATTTCTCACCCGGTAACTGGTATTCTGCATCCTCTATCTCATGTGAGAGGTCCGTAATCGGGATTTCTATTTTGCGATATACGATCTCCCCTGCTTCGTTCTCTATACGTTTTGCGCCCGACACCACACTTGTAAGGTCCGAATAAGTCTTATTCTCTGCCACGGTCTTTTTATGGAGAAGGTCGGATGCCCGGTGTATCCCCCGCTTCTTCAACAGGGAAAAAAGTATCTCGTCTTTTTTATTCTCCGCCATAACCGCTGCCTCATCAAATCAACCAATTTTCTGACTTCGCGCTCTCGTTATCAATAAAAAGATCATAAAATGTTTTTGAGTATCCCCTTGGCGAAAAAAGCGTATGACATAAAAACATAACGTATTTATCTTGATTGAAAGAAAGAAATAATGTAAAAAAATTGGTACTTACTTTTGCTTTTCAGGAGAGATGTAAATGGCGGAAACTCTGGAAATTATCGAATGGTTTGATGAAACCGGTAGTGAGATGGTGCATCGAGTACCGGAAGATGGTTCCGGGATGTTTAAACTCGGCGCTCAGTTGGTCGTCCGTGAAAGCCAGACAGCCATATTTTTCAGGGACGGGAGAGCATTGGACAGTTTCGGGCCCGGTCGGCATACCCTCAGTACCTTGAACCTGCCGATTCTGACGCGCCTCCTCAGTATGCCGTTCGGTTTCGAGAGCCCATTCAAGGCGGAAGTTATCTTCGTTAATATGAAAGCATTTATCGCGCTCAAATGGGGAACCACGCAGCCTGTCGTGTTTCGCGACTCGGTCTTTAACCTTATCCGCCTTCGGGCACATGGGATTTATTCTATCAGGATCGCTGATCCCCTCCTCTTCGTGAACAAGATAGTGGGTACGCAAGGATACTACACCACGTCCATGATCGAGAATTATCTGCGCGACATCATTGTCGCACGATTTACCGATTTACTCGGCGAGACCACGAACACCTTACTTGATCTCCCTCAATACTATGACGAGCTCGCCGCAGGATTAAAGGCGCGCGTTGCCGATGATTTCAGCAAAAACGGCATTGAAGAAATCGATTTGCTGATTCGTTCGATTACGCCGCCTGACGAGGTGCAGAAAGTAATCGACGAGAAGTCGGGGATGGGCGCGATCGGCAACCTGGATGACTATCTCCGATTCAAATCCGCACGCGCAATTGAGAAAGCATCGGAGGGAGCGGGTGAAGGAGAAGTCGGTGCAGGCGGCGGGGCAGGCGCCGGTATGGGACTCGGACTCGGTGCCGGATTCGGCATTATGATGCCCGGCATGATCAAACAAGCCATGGAACAAGGGAAGACCGAAAAATCCGCGCAGCAGCCTCTGGATACCTCTCCACGCTGCACGAAATGCAATGCCGTTCTTCCACCTGACGCCAAATTCTGTCCCCAATGTGGCACCAAAGTAGCGCCGGAAAGTATTGAATGCCCCAACTGTAAAGCCCAAAATCCTCCGGAGGCAAAATTTTGCATTAATTGTGGGAATAAATTACCATAATACCATTCCTGGAGAAAGCATACCAAATTCCAGGGAGGGAGGAAAAAGATGAAATCTACACATGTAATCCTACTTCTGATCGGGTGTGCGCTCCTCGTGTATGGAAGCGTGGGGATAGCCCAGCAGCGTCCGCCGGGCGAAGAGAGTCCGGTAGTCGAACCTGCAACGGAAAAAGAACCCACACCGCCGGAAAGAACAGCCATGCCCGAGGCACTTATGCCCGAACGCCGCGAGCGGCAACGCATGAGCTCCGCTGAGAGAATGACTATGTACAACGAGCGCATGAAATCGATGATGGAACGCATGGGTGTACCACCGGAAATGATGGAACAGAGTAAAACCTTGTTGCGAGCGCCCCTCTACCGTGAAAGCCCCGCGACACTTTACGCACGCGCTGACGAACTCAACCTTTCCGAGGAGCAGAAGACGCAACTCATGAAAATTGCTCAAGAATCGAGAGACAAAGCACTGGCAATACTCACCGCCGAACAGAAACAAAAAATCGGAGATATGTCACAGAAACCTCAATCTGTAGTCGATATGTGCCGTGCCATGATAGGAAGAATGCAACAGGAATCGGGCAGAGAACGCCCTCATTCCATGATGATCGGTCCTCTTATGTCCGCCTTGATGGGCGAGGACCTGGAACCCGCTGCACCCGAAGAACAGAAGGGAGAAACCGAAACTGAGAAACCATCGGAAAAGACCCCGGAAAAACCTGAATAACAGAGATAACAACGTTCTTCGAATGACTATAACCGTGGCTTGAAGCCACGGTTTTTTTATGTGTGCGCACGTCCAGCCCGATATTTTTCTTATACTCGACTCTTTTTCATGAAAACATGACACTCTCTTTGCTTAACCCTCCCACCATTTCGCCTGCTTTTTCCCGGGCGAACTTATAACGACAACACAAGAAAAGTTCTCGTTCTTTTGTTCGCGGTTATCGGAAAGAATGATATAGAATCTACACAGCCTATTTTGGTGTAGCAAAGAGGGTAAAATCAGGGAAGAAGATGAGTTTCACCACACCAACCGGCCCATTTCGTTGTTTGCCGATAATAATTTCACAATCCTCGCCGGGCGCGGGTCGTGAATGAGGAGTCTCGCCCTGGTCTAATTCGGCGAGACGGCGTTTCTCGAATTCCGGTCTGTGAACGAAGAGTACCACGTCAGCGTCCTGTTCTATAGCGCCTGATTCCCTCAAATCTGAGAGAACCGGACGTTTATCGCCTTCACGGCGGCGTTCAATCATCCGGCTTAGCTGGGACAAAGCGACAACGGGTATGTCGAGTTCACGCGCAATGGATTTAATCACATGCGAGATTTCTGCAACCTCTTGTTGGCGGCTCTCTACCCGACTGCCGCTGTGCATCAACTGGATGTAATCGATGATGAGGAGTGCGAGATCAGGCTCCATTGCCTTAAGCCGATGTGCACGCGCACGAAGTTGCACGGCGTTTATGCCCGGTGTATCGTCTATATAAATCGGTAGACCGCTGACTATCTTCCCTTTTTCTGTGATCTTTTTGAGGTCCGTGCCCGAGAGGTAACCGGTGCGCACCTTGTTACCCGAAACCATTGAGAGCGTACATAGAAGTCTATGGTTGAGTTGTCGCGCGCTCATCTCGAGACTAAAAATTCCCACGGGGAGATTCGACTGTTTCGCCACGTTAAGGGCGATATTCATTGCAAACGCCGTCTTTCCCATCGATGGTCGCCCGGCAACTATAATGACTTCGGATGCCTGAAGTCCAGCGGTTAAATTATCCAGCGTCGGATACCCGGTGGCTAATCCCGTGACCGCTTGCTTATGCTGGTACTTCTGGCTTATTTCGTCAATCGCCTCGGCAGCTATCTCGCCGATCGGAAGAAAGTCCTTGGTGGCACGTTCACGCGAAACATCGTAAATCTTCTTCTCGGAGTTCTGGAGAATATTTTCCACCTCATCGATCTCGCTATACGCCTCTTCTGCAATGTCAAAAGCGGTCTCAATCAATCGCCGTAGTTTGGACTTGTTGAGTACGATACGATTATGGTGGTCGATATTTGCAGAGGTGATGACATAATCCTCAAGACCTGCAACATAGCCCGGTCCACCTACTTTATCCAGTACTTTGTTGCGGTCGAGCTCGTCGCAAATTGTTGTCAAATCAACCGTACCGTCTCGGTGAAACACAGAAAGAATATGGTTGAAAATGATCTGGTGTTCGGTGCGATAAAAATCGTCGAATGCCAGGACGGCTTCGACCCGTGGGATTGTTGTGTGATCTATGATCATAGTCCCCAGAACCACTCGTTCCGCATCGAGACTGTGCGGCGGCAACCGGTCTGTATCGACTTTTTTGTTTACTTCAGGCATTGTTCCCTTAACTCCCTTTATGTCGGCAAAGGTCTCGTAGAAAATCCATTGAATTCCCGTGAATAGCAAAAGTCAAGTGGTTTATGAAAACCGTTTTTTCTTGATGGTTGAATACGAAAAGCAACGTATTCGGAAAACCCTGATTGATCTCATGCCGTGGCTACGCTTCTTTTACTGAACAGAGATTCTCGAGCGCATAGTGGATACGTTTAAAGACACGTTCGCGTCCGAGAAAGTGCAAGACATCGAATATACCGGGCGTAGCGGATTTTCCCGTCAGCGAAACACGAAGTGGCTGGATAACCTTCCCGAGCCCGACTTCGAGGTGTGCTGCAAGGTCACGAAACGCCGGCTCAAGCGACTGCTCGGTAAAATCCGGCGCCGCCTCAAGTATTTCCAATACTTTTTTAAGATAAAATCCCGACTTCTCCTTCTCGAGGTGTTTCTTGACCGCCTTGGAATCATACGCTATCTCGTCTTCGAGAAAGTAAAGGAGATGGTCGAGCAGCTCCTCAAAGTTGCTGCTACGCGGTATCTCGAGATTGATAATACCCTCGAGCCAAGATTTTTCATACTTTTCTGAAGTGTAACCATGAGCATGTAGATAGTTGAGCGCGGCATCAACGACCCTCTCCTCTGGAAGCGAACGCATATAATGACCATTCATCCACTTGAATTTGGTCATATCGAATATGGCTGCAGAACGTGATACATGGTCGAGCGAAAACCGCTCGATAAGCTCCTCTGCGCTCATGATCTGGGTTGTCTCGTTATACGACCACCCGAGCAGCGCAAGGTAGTTCATGACCGCCTCGGGAAGAAATCCCTGGTCGCGAAGTTCGAGCACCGATGTGGCGCCATGGCGTTTGCTCAGCCGCGTTCTGTCCGGACCGAGAATCAGGGGAAGATGCGCAAATTCCGGCACATCATAACCGAGCGCTCGATAAAGCACAATTTGCTTGGGCGTGTTCGGCACATGGTCATCGCCGCGAATGACACACGTGATGCCCATCTTGTGATCATCCACAACCACCGCGAGGTTATACGTTGGTGTGTCGTCGGAACGCTGGATTATAATGTCGCCGAACTTTTTCGCCGACATCTTGATTTCTCCGAACACACGGTCGCTAAAGGAGACTTCTTCGTTATTGTCAACCTTCAAACGAACCGCTGCCTTTTTTCCTTGCCGCATAAGCTCGTTCACCTGCTCCGGTGTGAGCGATCGGCATTTACCGCTATATACATAGTCTTCACCGGCTGCTCGCGCTTCCTGTCGTTCACGCTCGATCTCTTCAGGAGTACAGAAACAGCGGTACGCCTTGCCTTGTTCAAGAAGGCTTTCAACCGCGTTGCGATAAAGGTCGTTGCGCTGACTCTGGTAAAAAGGGCCTTCATCAACGTCCAACCCCAGCCATTGCATCGACTCGAGAATCTGGCGCGTCGACTCCTCGGTCGACCTCGCGACGTCCGTATCCTCGATCCTGAGTATAAAGGTGCCCTTGTGATGACGTGCATACAACCAGTTGAAAAGCGCCGTCCTTACGCTCCCCACATGAAGCGCACCTGTCGGACTTGGCGCAAAACGTACCCGAACTTGTCGGTCGGTCATGATGGTTACTCTCCTGAATTGAGTTTGCGACTTTATCACAGCCGGAGATTGGAAACAATATTATAACAATTAAGACATGAGCAAAATCAAGTCATATAAAAAGAGTGGGTTGCACGTTTTCTCTGTCTTTCCGTTACGAAAGACAGAGAAAGAATTTTGTATTGTAAAAAAATTAGTGGAGATAAGTGAAAATCCGTGGTGCCAGGAAAAATTTGTTTCATATCGATTCCAACGCAGAATTCGCAGAGAACTACGTGACGAGGTCGCAGAGTTAACCACGTGCAGAGATTAAAAATACTCTGCGTTCTTAGTCTCCCTTTGCGCTCTCCGCGTTAAGATGATTTTTTTCTTTTGCGGTGAAGGATAGCAGAAAATGCCAGGATTAAATCTTTCAGGAAATTTTCTTTATAAATACTTCAATGCAAGAATAACACACCCCATTCGCCACGGCGCATCTGCGACTGTATTTCGTTACCATAAGATGAAATTTGTGTTGTACTGTTGCCGGTGGGTCGTTCGGCCCGAACGACCCTACTAACAACGCAATCGCTGAGCGCTTGCACTCCACAACGGCTGCCCTTTGTTCTTCTGGGTATAGCCGGAAAGTCTGCTGGCATTCCGGTGTGGAGTGAGGTCGTTTTTTGCGACCACCACGGCGCATCTTCGACTGTATTTCGTTACCATAAGATGAAATTTGTGTTCTACTGTTGCCGGTGGGTCGTTCGGCCCGAACGACCCGATCCTTCCATTTCGAGCGCACCAATTCGATTGGAAAGATAAACTCATCGCAGACAACGCAGGAAGAGAGCCCTGCTTTTTTAATGGCACTCAGCCGTTCCGCGAGCCAGCGGCGGTTGGCAAGTATCCGTTGATATGCCGGTGTTCCGGGCAAGATAAACTTCGGCTCGGCTTGCTTGAAAAACACGAACCGCGATGGGTTCGCTTTCTGGACGACGACAGTATTATAGCCGTAGCGGAGTGCGTTTTCTTCGTTATCAGAAGCCAATCGCCAGGTAAACGGAGTCCTGAGATGCACATCGATGTCAGAATCGTTGCCGTTCAAGCGTATCTCTTCGCCAAGAAACGTTCCCCCATATACTTTGTCTGAAATTGTAGGCGCAATGACGGCAAAAAGACGGATACCTCCCTTATGATACGTCTTGATGAATATCTCATTAGCGATAGGCAAGGGAATCTTTTCCGCCGGCACACTTTTTCTGGCAGCCTCCTCAGAGAAACAGACCACTGTCCCTGTTGTTATGTCTTCAAGGGAGTTGTTCTCGGTTCTTATGTCCGGTTCTACCGCAAAAGCGACAGACAGATCGTTAAGCATGCCGCACCATGGGAGCACTGCATCATCGGCGCCCTCCGGTAAGACAACCACAAGCCCCTCTGCATATGATACACAGACAAGAGCCATGAAAAAAAGAGCCGGAAAAAATCTGCCATACTTACACATGACGTTCTTTATCATCGACTTCCCTTTTTTTTTAATTAAACACCTCAGGCTTCGGGCTTATGAATGCGGTCAGAGGGAACAGCAAACGAGTCGCCACCGAGATGGTGGAGCGTTTTCCCCTCGGGCTTTTCCGTAAGCAACCGCTCCTTGAATACGCTCGTATCGGCTGAAACCGCAACAACCTCGCCTATCAGGATGTCGACTGCTTCAACGCTTACGGTATCATAGAGTTTGCACTCAATAAAGCCGATACACCCCTCGGGAATCATGGCATCGATTTTACGCCCTTTGAACGCCCGGATATCGAATTCCTTGAATTTATCCACGTCGCTTCCGGAAACAGAGCCGGTCTTTGCGACAAGATCAATCTGGCTTTGATGGGGAACGCACACAATAAACTCCCCCTGTGCGATAACATTTTCGTGGGTCTTATGACGCTTACCGACTACGACAAGAATCTTCGGCGGCTCTTTTCGCACCGGACTCGTCCACGCCATCGGCGCTATATCGTACTTCCCTTCATTGTCACGGGTCGAGACCAACACCACGGGACCGTGATTGATCAAACGGTGTGCGGAATCCAGGGGAATATCACCATACTTTTTCATCTTCGTTCCTCCGTCATATAATGATCATTTAAGTTTACCCTTACAGACCATGTGATGTATTTCAAGGTTAAAGAACGCCGTGCTGTTCTGGTCGTTGCTTTGACGGAAGGCGAGTCTGAACCTTACACAACACGACAATCCCTCTGAGGATTCGCAGATTGGAAAGACGCCGTTCACGCCATAACGACAAGAGTTATTCAGGAAAGTCGTCGACTTACCGAACTTTTTCGATCTCGTATTTGATTTTTTCTTTAAGACCTTCAGCATCTCGTCGATTCTTGATAGTCCGGATGATCTTTACCTTACTGCCATTTGTAAGTCTTACAATAATGTCGTTATAAAGGGTGGTGCCGGATTGCATACCACGCGTAACGGTAACATCCTTCACCTCTTGACATGGAATTTCACGCGTTCCTCCAATTCCGAACATACTCTTTCTGATTTTTACCACACCGCCTTCGATAATGAGCGTGCTTGCGGAGAACCACAACTGCAGCACCCCGATAAAAATCAGGAAATCAAAGAGCGCAAAGGCAACTGCAAAAAATGCAGGTAAGCCAAATACGAACATAGCCACTACGCCGGCGCTCCAGATCAAAAAGAAGATCGTCAAACCAATGGCAGCGTTGACATTTCGTGCAGGGGGAAAGTAAAAGAGGGTTCCCCCTCGGGGACTTGCCTGAATTTTTATTTTCATATAGGGTGACGGGGCATACTCGGTAACAGCGACGGGTTTATACGTTTTCTTTTTGGCCTCCTCCTTGAGCAATCTTTCGCTCTCTGCTGTTCTGAAAACCGGCACTTCAAACTCCGTGTTATAATCCACACCCGGCATTGGCGCATGAACCTTGAGCTTCCACATTATCGTATTATCCGAGCGCGATGAATCCGACGCCCTCGCATCTATAGGTATATCAAAAGAAACGGGAATAATAACACCTTTAAATCCACGGGAAAGGCTCTCTCTGCCGACCTTATATTTCTCTTGAAATAAAATGTGTTCATGTGTTGATCGGCTTTCACCAGAGCCGCTGGTCACCCGGTTTACGCACGACAAGGTAAGGTGTACACCTTCGGTTGGAGAATCTTTCAAGTCAGTGTATATAGCGCCTTCCATTTTGCCACCGATAACGCCAGGAAAGGCGGTCATTTCAAAAAGAGATATACCGTATTTTTTCCAGCGGAGTGTTTCTACCATCGCTCCCATCAACAATAGCACCCCGATAAAAGGAAAAATCAAAATCAATAGCCATGCCATATTTTCCTTTTCGGGAGATCCAAAAATAAAAAAGAATAACATAGGTATAGAGACGGCGTTCCATAATATCGCGAATATCCAGAGGAAAACAAGTTTGGTACTACTCGAGGATTTAATCTTGCCGGAAATCCAATGTTCGCGCCACATCCATGGTTCGTCAGGGTATTGCTCTTTGAGCTGACGTTGTTTTTTGAGCGTCCTGTAGCCGACAGTTCCCGCAACCATCAAGACCGCGCCCACACCCAGAAATACGATTCCCGCCAAACCCGGGATATACACAGCTTCAAGGCGCGGAGAAGGACCGGTTGCTTCTTTTAATGCCCGAAGAAGCCCTAACAAGCCGAAAACGGCAAACGGTAAGCCGAAGAGAATAAGACACCCAAGGGGACTTTTTTCTTGCGACTTCATTAGTGCACCTCGAACACTAAAAAGTTTAACGGTGGTATAGTAGAGCCGAAAAAAAAGATTATCAAGAACGTTAAGCGACATTTGCAAGAAATCATAAAAAAAGAGCGGAGAACCGAAGTTCTCCGCCCTTATATATCACGCCTTATAGATATTATTCATAGATGAGCCAATGTGGTTGGGCTGAGGTGACTTGTTCAGGCGCTGGACCCATGAATCCGAGAATCTTGGCAAGCAGTTCTGTACGTGCGTCGGCGCTTGCGGCAAAATCCTGGCGGACCGATTCGAATCCAAACCCGGAAGTAATCGTCTTATAGTCGCCGTCATACGCAACCGCCGCCACATCGCCGGTTGTACCGTACTCCAGCTCTTCCGTAGCCCCGCTAAGAACGGTAAGAACATTATTGGTACTGGAGCTGTACGCCGCCCAATTCCACATATCGTCAGTCACCAGTGCAGCCGTGATGCCGGTAAATAGAGAGCCGGTAGGTATGGAAATGGTATTGCCGCCGGTAAGACCGCCGCTGGCTACTTTGATATAGTTCAGGAGTTGCTGACCCTCGGTCGAGTCGTCCAGGCTATCTGCAACACGCGTTCCGGAAAGATACAAATGTCCCTTTTGCTGCAATAAGGTGACAATTTTCGGAATAGCTGCAATCGTGACCGCAGGAACTTCCACTGTTGCGCCGTCAAGACCTGTGGACCAAGTGACGAGTTTATATCGCCACGCCTCCATATCGACTGCTCCGGCCGCAACGCCCTCAGCCGTTGCTGATATGAATGGTTCATCCAGCTCGTTTAGTGCATGAGCAAGATACATGACAAACTGACGGTACTCATAGCTACCAAAGCCCGATTCACCTGGTTGATACCGCTGGAGATCTACCACACAGAGAACCTCAGGCGCATCTGTCGTGCCTGTCAATTTACATGCAAGAGGCGTACCGACAAGGCTTTCGTTCTTGGTTGGCGTCGCGTTGTCCACTGCCGTGAGTCTAAACAAGGAAACGGTTGAACCGGAGTCGATCGGTACCGTTACCATGGTGGTGTTCTTGTCAAGGGTGCTCTCGTCCATAAGTGGAGTCGATGACCAGGGAATAGTATTGCCGTTTATTTGAATACTGTTGGCTTTATAGAGTCGATAGCCGTCGAGATCGGTCTCGGTATTTGCAAACCATGAAACTTCGACCTGGTTCGACGTTCCTTCCTTGAGTTTAACCGCTTTAAGAAGCGGCGGGTCGGGTGGAGTCGTATCGGTCTGGGCGCCTACGCGGCGTAAATTGTCAACAAAAAACACGTTCGACGCATTCGCCGGTTCGTCATCGGAATAGAACAACATGGAATTCACGACCATACTACCGTTTACAACACCGTCACCCGTTGCGACCCAGATCTCGCTCTGGGTTTCCGGGACATACTCATACGTATTCGCACCGGGACTCATCGTTACGTAAGGACCGTTCACTAAATCGCCTGCTCCGGATTGGTCCCTTAGCAGGAGCGAAAACTGAATGGATCCTCCGGTCTCATTATAGACGTCGATCTTGACGGTATCACTAATCGGGATAAGACCAAGAGCTGAGCCTGAAGGAGCATGCCACCGTGCACCCCAGACCGGCGCGGTGCCGGGCCACACTCCAGTACTTGTGGTATCACTCGCAGGTTTCTGAAAGTTCACCGTAAGTTGACCGGAGCCGGTTCCCTCAGTAACGTGCTGCGTGCTGGCGACAAGTGTTCCACCGTCTGCAACGTTAATATTTTGCCCCGAGGTGGTGCTATTAAGCGCAGTCCACCAGCCTGCAGGACCCGGTATTGCATCAAAACTTTCGACTACGGTCTCCTGCGCAAAGACAGAAGCACAAAACATCATCAAAATAACTGTTAATGCATGGTATGCTTTCATCGTCTCTTCTCCTTTTTTTATTTTTTTACGTTAATTTTTTGAAACATCACTTCAGATGTCAATTATCACCTCCTCTTCATCTATCCTCTTCCCCTTTTTGAAAAGAGGGACCTGGTAGATTCGAACTCGAAATCGGGTAAGAGTAATCCTTTAATATCCCTGACTATTTTGTCAATGCCTATTTAGCTTCTTCAGACGCCTCTCTTCCAAGTTTGCGAATGACTCGACTGGTGAATCCTTCCCGGAATAACAATTCTGGAAAAACATTCAACTCGAGTCGCTGGTGTCTAAAATCCCCATCCCCTCGCACTCGTACTCGCCTGCCCTTCGCAAGCCCATTCTTGCACATAGTCACTTTCTGAAATCTACTTGTGAAGGGGATGGCTGTTCGCCGAGGTGAACAGACGCGGTGCGTAGTAGCCTGGAAATTCGACCGTAGACTTCGCCAACGACTATGACAATGAATAACGACTCGGGGGCTGGCTTTCTCGGCAAAAGATAAAGACAAAATCATCCGGCTTGTAATTGAATAAAGACTTTGTCTATAATATATTCAAATCAAATCTAACTCCCGAAGGTAAAGGAGAGCAAGATGCATACAAGAACCGTTTCGCTTTATATTGTGATATGTATCGTATTGTTTTTAACAGGTACCCTGTATCACCTGGTTATCGCCCAGACAGGGGGTGCGGAATATCCGCACCGGAAGGTGAAAACCGCACTCGAGGCGTATTTCATTGATTATGATGTCTATCCTTTGTGGGAGTACAGGGATTATCCTCGTAGCCAGAAGGTGGCGACCTTCAAAAATGTTGCGTTGACTACCCCGATTTCCTATCTGCCACGTATGCCCATCGATATATTCTCATTCGATGAAATCCACTGGTATAGTTATTACAGTATCAAGCCTGATAAAGAAGGCGACGGTGCAGGCTGGATTCTTATCAGCGCCGGTCCTGACATGGATTACGACGTTGATGCGCCGAATATGTATGATATCGCCACGACAGCAACTCGTTCACTTCTTAAAGCCATGCACTATGATCCCACCAACGGGTCCATCTCAAACGGCGACTTGATAACTTGCAGCGAATGGAACCTCTGAACGCCGATTCAGGAAGAAACCCTGCCGGAGTTTTTCATTTACTCATCTTTAGCTGGAGAATATACTGTTAGACACATTTTGAAACGCAGAAGAAGGACAGCATGAAAATCGCCCTGGCTCAGATCAATACCACGGTAAGCGCGCTCGATCATAATGTCGAAAAAATCAAGCGTTATATCGAGAAAGCGCGACAGAAGAAGGCTGACCTCGTTATTTTCCCGGAAATGACCATTGTTGGCTACCCTCCCAAGGATCTTTTGAATCATGGATGGTTCATCGAAGAAAACCGCAAAAAGCTCCAGGAAGTTGCCGCTTCATGTAAAGGCATAGGCGCGATTGTCGGCTATATTGAAAAAGATACCGACATGGTGGGCAAAGACCTATTCAACGCGGCTGCCCTGATCGATGACGGTAAGATCGTAAGTCGTCATTACAAGAGTCTCTTGCCCACGTACGACGTCTTCGACGAGGGGAGATATTTCGAGTCTGCTCCTGAGGTAAAGGTAGCTGAATTCCGAGGCAAAAGGCTTGCAATTACTATATGCGAGGATATCTGGAACGATGAGCTTTATTGGGGACGATCTTTTTACGAGGTCGATCCGATTCAAGAACTCGCCACACAAGGTTACGATTATTTGATAAATATCTCGGCGTCGCCTTTCAGTCTTGGCAAACGCACGATCAAGGGCAAGATGTTCTCTGCGATTGCGCGCCGCTATCAGCGGCACCTCATACAGGTCAATCTCATCGGCGGCAACGATGAGTTGATCTTCGACGGCTGGTCTACCGTGGTTGACCCTGAGGGTCATATCTGTGCACAATGTTCGGATTTCGCGGAGTCGATGGTTATCTTCGATACCGAAAGAAACAGGGGAGAGAGCGAGCCGGAATCAGCGGAAGGAATGGAGCGTCTCCACCGTGCCCTGATAGTGGGAATCCGCGACTATATGAAAAAAACCGGGTTCAAGAAGGTCGTACTCGGGCTGAGCGGCGGACTTGATTCAGCCGTCGTGTGCGTCCTTGCCGCCGATGCGCTCGGTCCGGAGAACCTCCTTGCCGTGTTCATGCCGTCTCGGTTCACGTCTGAAAGCAGCAAGGTGGATGCCGGGATGCTCGCGCACAATCTCGGCATCGAGTATAAAGAAATTTCTATTGATTCGATATACGAACACTACCTCGAGGAGCTCGAACCACATTTCACAGGGAGAGAATTCGACGTGACAGAGGAGAACATCCAGGCGCGTATTCGGGGCAATATTCTTATGGCGCTCAGTAATAAATTCGGACACCTCGTGTTGAGCACTGGAAACAAGTCTGAGTTGTCCGTTGGATATTGTACCCTCTATGGTGACATGGCGGGCGGTCTTGCCGTTATTTCAGACGTTCCGAAAACCATGGTCTATGAGCTTGCGCGATTTATTAACCGCAACGGTGAAATCATCCCTGAGAATATCTTGCGTAAACCGCCATCTGCTGAACTTCGCCCGAACCAGAAAGACAGCGATTCCTTACCACCCTATGAGATACTCGACCCGATTGTGCGTGCCTATGTTGAAGAGCACCGTGGAATTGATGAACTTGTGGAATCCGGATTCGAAAGAACCACGGTCGAGCGCATCATCAGGTTGATCGACATAAACGAATACAAGCGAAAACAAGCGCCTCCCGGACTGAAGGTGACCAGCAGGGCGTTCGGATACGGCTGGCGCATGCCAATCGCACGAAAAGGAGTAGATTGAACGACCGAACTTCACTTTCATTTATGCAGCGAGCGCCCACTGACAAGGGATATTCGGTTTCATACAAACTCGATATGACAAATGTGCATAGAGAACATCCCCTTTTCCGCCTCATCTTTTATTACGTGCCCTGGCTTTCCACGGCGGTAGTCATTATCGCCTTGTCTCATCAGCCCGCTGATACCTTACCGCACGTCGAGAATCCCCTGATCGATAAACTCGCACACGTGATTGAATACTTTATCCTCGCCGTCTGTACACTGAGAGTATTCGGTATATGGATAAAGAGCCCAGCATCGTCAAAGCAATGGTCAGTCGGGCTCCTGTCCTTGTCGGTTCTGGCTTTTGTCTTCGTATTCGGGCTGGCGGACGAATATCATCAGCGCTTTATCGATGGGAGAGTATTCGACCTTGTCGACCTTTCAATGGACCTTGCAGGCGGAGTACTGGTAATCATCTTTCATCTTCTGGCAAGAAAAAGTAAACTGAATCTTTTTCTCAGGTAAGGCGTTACATTCTGATTTTAAATTGACATGCAACCGATCTTTCTACAGACTTCAATTTTAACACTTTCTTGTAAGAAGGAAGTATAAGTAACCGGTGTCGGAACAGATAAACAAATCCGCCTTGAAAAGAGACTTCAAGAAAATCCTTCCCGTGTGGGGAATAATAGTTGCCGTTGCAATTCTCGCGTTGCTTTTCCTTAAGCTTTTCAATAATCGTATAATTAATTATATCCAGTATCCACCTGACAATCCTTATTTATTGGCGAAAGCCCTCGAAGAAGAAGGAATAAAATATTACATAAAGGCGTTGGATAAATTTCAAAAAATCAGTTCGACCGAAGAGCGGAAATATATTTCGGGCGACCCCGACCTGGAGAAGAGCAAATCTCTGCTGCTCAAGAGTCTTGAACTCTTTCATCCGAATCCTCAGATATACAAGCGACTTGCCACTCTGGCGGAGATGGAAAACGACGTTGCCATGACGTACTACTACCAGGCGCACGATCTTTTTTACCATAAAAGGCGAGAGGAGGCGATTGCGTTTCTCGACAAGGCTCTTGCCCATGCTCCGGACAATGAAAAGGTACTTGAAAAGAAGATCGATTTTCTGATTGTGCTGGACGACATCGAGCAGGCGTCAAAAACCATTGAGCGTTTGATGGAAGTAAACCCAAACAATGCCAATGCCTATTTCCATGCGGCAAAGATCGCTTACCTGCGCAATAATGTCGACAAATCATGGGCTTTTTTTGAAAAGACGCTGGAACTCGATCCTCAGCACCTCGAGGCGGCACGCGTGTTTGCAAAACTCCTGGTCGATCGCAAAGCCTACGATAGAGCAATCGATGTGCTTACCCCTCTCGAACAGTTTTATCCGAATAATGCCCGCCTCAAACATGCCATCGGAAGGATATTCTTTCTTAAAGAACAGTATGAAGTTGCGTATGACTACTATCAAAAGGCGGAAAAGCTGGAAAAAAACAGCGCCGCCTTGTATCTGGACTTATCGCGGGTATGCGAGAAACTCGGCAAAAAACGCCTTTCATCCATTTATCTTAAACGTGCCATCGACCTTGATCCGGAACTTAAAGACACTCTTTTGAGCTCAGAATTATAGATATCCAGGTTCCTTTCTTTAGAAAGTCCCCTCCGTGCAAACAAGGAATATATTGTAATTTAATTCTCAAGAAGATAAGATAGAAAAAAACGTGTACTTTTCACCCAGGATATCCATTCTTTTGAACGTAACAAGGAGGACTTTAATGAAGCCGACAAAAATGTATGTGTGCACTCTCATAGGACTTCTTATCCTAACTCTATCTTCAGGAACGTTTTCACAGGGGGTCAGTCAACCAGCACCTTCTTCAGAAGCAGCCAATCCACGCTTTTATGAAGTCGCTGAAAAACTCGATATGGGCGGGAGTTTTTATCTCTACGTCGATTCCAAAGACGCCATACGTACCCTCCTCAAAAGCATAAGAGACTTGATTGACAAGAGTGGAAACGTAGATCAAGCGCAGACGTTTTATACGCTCGCAGATCAGTTGATCAATTCCCTTGGACTTTATGGCGTTGAGGATGTCGGGATGAGCGTCGTCGATTTAGGCGAGAGGCGACGAATGAAGATGTTCCTCCGCATTCCTGAAGACCGACAAGGACTTTTTAAACTCTTAGGAGGAAAACCGCATGAATTCAAGATCGTGAGTTTTGTACCCTCCGACGCGGTAATGTTCAGGTGTGCGGATTTTGACCTGATGGAAACGCTCACGCTTGCAAGAACAGTAGTGCAAGGACACGGGGGCGCAGCCGACCTTGCGAAATTCAATATGAAGCTCTCCGAGCTCAGCTCTGAACTTGGATTCGACCTGGAGACTGCATTGCAATCACTTGACGGACAATTGGCGTTTTTCCTTTCGCTCGATACATCCCGGATCATAGCGATACCACTGGGTAACGACCAAACCATGTCGGTTCCCACACCTGCGGTAGCTTTTATGGTTCGCGTAAAAGACGACACCCTTTTCAACTCGCTCAGAACAATGTTGCAGAAAAAGGAGGTTGACTTTGAAGAGACCGCGACCGGCGACGTAAAAAAACTCCTCCTCCCCCCTCCGGAAAGCAAACAGTACAAAATGACACCCCTGTTTGCATCAATGGGAGACTATGTGTTCTTTGCCACGCATAATGAGTATCTTGATGAAATAGTGGAAACTCGAAAAACAGGAAAAAATCTATCTTCAAACGAAGAGTTTAAGAGGCTTTCACAGGGACTCCCCTCCGAGGGTAACGGTCTTATCTATGTCAGTACATCATTATCGAACGAGATACAGCGGATATTTGATACGCTCACCACCCAGATGAAGGGAGGGCGGCGGAAAAGCTGGGTGGGTGTAGGGCTGCCTACAGCTCCTTTACTTATGCTTTCCACCATAGGAAAAGAAGGCGGTATGGTAATGGTACGTGTGAATGAAGATACGGGTGTATGGGTCGTGGCGCATACGCCAATGACGGGCGCCCAGGCGGCGATGATGGCGGCGACTGTGCCGGCGTTCACCACCTTCGCCGGCATCGCGATACCGAATTTCCTGGAGGCACAAACGAGAAGCCAGGTTGCCCGTGTTAGGGCTGATATGCGCACTCTGGCTACTGCGCTCGAAGCATACCATATTGATTACAACACATATCCACCATCGCCCTCTTTTGAGGTTATCGCACAGGAGAAGCCGGGGAGCATTGCCACTCAAAAAGCGCTCAGCGCGTTAACTACACCTATCGCATATATCACGTCCATTCCGCTCGACCCTTTTAATCCGGTCGAGGGGAGCATCTTCGGTTACTACGCGCCTACTCTCGAGAGAGACCCCGAACTTATCAAAGAGGCTCCGCCATGGACGTTATGGAGCATGGGTCCCGACAGCGTTTCTTCCATTATGTCTCAGGAAGACCTAAAGAGCCCGCGCATTCTAAAGTTAACATACGATCCGACAAACGGCATGAAAAGTTCAGGTGATATTGTGCGCATAGCTCAATGACTTCATGAATAATTTCAAATCAGATGAGTTGGTATTCTGAAAGGCGGGAGTTCCTTGTATGTTCATGTTTTTACGACTCACAACGTTTGAGTCCGATGGAAAATAGATTGAACCCTATCGATCTTGAATCAGTCGATCCTTCATAATAGTTCATCGGTGTCCATGGATTTACACTGAATCGAACTTTCACCTTCTGGTTTTTCTTGAGCGAAATTATCGTTTCCAACTTTTTTCTCCCTTTAATGTCGGGGGAACTCTGGATAACCTTATCATTGACAAATAATATGAGATCGTCAGGAGGCGCTTCATCGGGTCTATCGGTGTCGATATCGAAGACGATTTTATACTCGCCGGCAGCAAGGTGCGGCGCTATGGTGAATGAACCACTTGTCCCTTTTGATCGCCGAAAATCAACTCCTTCTCTATTAATCTCATAGTAGTAAAAAGAGCCTTTGAATATATCCGAAATCGGAAGGACATAATAATCAAACTCTTTGAATCGCTCATTAACCTGCGCCTGATAACGGAAGTAGGGCGCGAGATCGACCCTTGTAAAGCGTTTTAGCATTATGCCATGAGAGGAATAGGTCTGCTCTTCCCCCGAAAATGTCGAGAGAATCTTGAGGTCTTCTAAAGAGTCGAAACATATAAACGCATGGGCAATGATGAGAACGTCTGAACGTGCTTCATTTTCACCGGAAAGCATGGCTTCGTACATCCTCTCGAGTTCCTTGTAATTGTAATAGGGAACATTCCTATCGGTATATTCGTTAAAATATCGGTGGATAAGCGGATTCTGAAAAGCTAAAAGATCCTTCTTGTCAATCTGTTCTTGTGCGATTTCAAACTGCTTTATCCAATCGGATTTTGTCAGGGTTGTGGTTTCCCAATATATAAAGTAAATATTGGGTAAAAGAATAATACTAATGATGGCGATTCTTAAAATCTTGTTTTTCAACGACTGTATAAACGTCGCCAGGAGAAAAATATACGCGGGAACTATAAAGATCAAATAGCGATGAAAAAAAATGGGCCTGTATATATGAGAAAGAAGATACACTAACAGGGTCGGGAAGCAAAGGATGAAGAGTTGAAGAAGCGCGGCTATTCGGGTGCTCTGCGAGAAAAAGCGCACTTTATAAAGTCGCACAATTAAAAGAACAAAAAGAGTCAGAAAAAAAAGTACGGACGCAATAAATAGAGGAAAATTCCCGATAGGTCTATAGAACGGAATCTCTTCAAATAAAAGGATAAATAGTTTCATGATATGGGGTTTGGTAAGCCATTCGATTCGTTCTGAAGTCATCTGCTCCATTAGATACTTTATCCAGAAAGCATAAGAGATAAACAAGAGAACAAAGGCAAGCAACCATATCCTCAGGAAAACCCAGCGCTTCCGTGTCAAGGCGAAGAAGAAGACGAATAAGCCGTGCGAAAAAACGAAGAAGAAGAAGTGATAATGGGTATATATGCCGGCGATGTTAAAGAGCGTGTATGGAATGAACCACATTGCCCACGATTTCCGCTTGATCATCAACATCAGCATATAGGATGAGGCAATGCTCAACGCCAGCACAAGCGAGTACATCCTGAGTTCCTGGGCATAATACACCACAAAGGCGGAAAGTGCATACAAAAGAGAGGCGATAAGAGCAGCTCCGTCGTTCACAAATGTTCGCGTGAACTGAAAAACTAAGAAGAGTGCGATTAAATCGATGAATACGGTAAAAAGCCGAAGAGTAAAGAAGGTCGGTTCGCCCAAAATTTTCACATAATAATGAAGCAGAAGATAGAAAAGAGGAGGATGGACATCCTCTTTTATATAGCTCATCATTGTGTGCAAGGAACATTCAGCGAGACCATAAGAGCAGCCTTCATCGTACCAGAGATATTCTTGACCGAGTCCCGCTAACCTGACACCAATCGCAAGAGCAAAAATAAGGAGAAACAGCACAAACCCCCGGGTAGAAAAGAATACGGAAACATGTCTTTTCCTACCGTTTGAGCAAAGTCGCCATTGTCGGGAATCGTTTAAAGGGCTATGCATCCTTCCTCTCGTGTCCTAACTTGTATCACATTCTTGTGCATTGACAACCTTGTGCGCGTCCTTTGAAAAGTGCTACCCTCTATGTGTACAGAAGGATGCAAAAGAGTGAATACGCCCTTCTTCACACTAACGTGGAATTTGATCGGCGCCATGCTTGGAACAATGTACTTTGTAGTTCGAGTCGATGGTATACGTGCCGCCTGCAGGACAGGTGGGCACATTAACGCCGGATTGCTTGAGCTTTTCGATAGTGGGTGTCTCGCCGGGGTGGCTGATCATCCACATCTGAATCTGCGTTTCAAGAACCTGCCGGTTTGCCGTGCACGCCGTATCAGAGCCTCGGTCTATATACGTTTTTGCCGGAGGTATATTTTCCTTTTTATCGCCGCCAAGCATATAGCCGGAAAGGATCATAATGATAACAAGCGCCATCAATATCGAAATGAAAAAGAATCCTTTATTATGCTGACTTCGCGGTCTCATTTTTCCTCTCACTTCAATGAATGTTTCTTTAATAATCATAACCCTGATGAAGAAAAGGCGCAAGGAATTTTACAGATTCTTACCAGAAAAAATCAAGATACCCCCCTTCTTAATTCGGCGTAAGATTAAGGTTCTGTCGATAGGAACATCCCAGGCGAACACGGAGGGAAAGAATGGGTCCGGGAACGAGAATTCCAAAAACTATACCAGATTCAACTATCTTCCTTAAGGTAAGCACGGTTGCGAAGTTGCTCTCAGTTACGAAAAAACGAGTTTATGCACTGATTGCCCAGCGTAAACTCAAAGCCGTAAAATTGGGACCGCGCCAGACTCGTATTCTACGCCAAAGTCTTGAAGAATACATAGACTTTTTGGTCAGGAAATCAACGCATCACCAAGACGAAAATGATTAAAAAAGGTGCCGGTCAATGATGGGTATGTTGTCTAAGTGGAAGAATCAATCTTACGGTAGTGGTGTTGTCGGGTATACTTTCAACCTCAACGGAACCCTGGTGTGCTTCGACCACTGATTTTACCACAAAAAGCCCCAGACCCGACCCTTCGATAGTCCTCAGGTTGTGGGCTCGTTTGTATCTCTCAAAAACATGAGGTAACTCCTCCGGGGGAATCCCCGGTCCATGGTTTTTCACAGAAATCGAGACCGCCTCTTTATTCAACGGCGATTCGCCCTCCGGTATATAATCACACCCTATATGAACCGTGCCTTCTTCATAACTATACTTGATGGCATTATTCACGATATTGCTGACTGCGCGGAACAGAAGACTTTCATCGCCGGATAAGATTCGGGATTCGTCAAGAGGATGAAACTCTATCCTTATACCTCGCTTCTCGGCTGTTAATTCGAGTATCGATATCAAGTCACTTACAAAATAATTAACATCGAACTGGGTTTCGCAGATAACCAGTTTTCCCGCCTCGATTTTACAACTGGTCAGAAAGTTATCAAGGAGAGCGAGAACTCGCTGACTATAGATGCACACGTTTCGCACAAATTCCACTGAACGCTGATGAAACTTTCCCGTCTTTCGAGCATAGATTGCTGAAGCGTATCCGATTATGGATTGCAACGGTACACGTATATCGTGTGTCAACATTGAAATCATATCTTCTCTGAATCGCTCCGTCTCGAGCTGGTTGAAGGCTTTTTCAATCGAGAAAAGCAAGGTCTTAAAGTCGAACGGCTTGGTAATATAGTCGAAGGCTTTCTGATGGATGGCTTCTATCGCTGAATCAAGGTCTGCATGACCCGTAATAACGATGACGTACGTCTGGGGAAGAGAGTCCCGAATAAAACGCATCACGTCGTACCCATCGACCTCGCTCATTTTGATATCGGTGACGACAAGTTCGGGTGGTGACTGCCGCAATTTCTCAAGCGCCTGCTCCCCGCTATAGGCTACCTCTACCTGATAGCCGGTGTCTTCCAACAACGTCCGCAGACTATCAGCCATTCGAACCTCGTCATCTACGACCAGAATATGCCGCTCCATCGCTCCTCCTGTGAACTGGTGTTCTTGATTACTATGATTATCCCACGGATTCGATAAATCAAGCGCTAAGTCTTTTTTATCCCCACGATGGAAAACCCGCCAAAATACTCTTCTCGAACGTTTCCGAAAATAAACACATACAACGCAATGATATTATATCAAAAAACCCCATCTTTAATTCGGGTGATTCGTGGTTTCACAATTCTTTTCAACAACGAATAACCCGAACTACACGAATGGTAATTCAGTGTTCGCTCATACTTTACTTTGTGGGAATGTGTTGTGGTTTTTTAAAAAACAAAAGGAGGTAATGTGAAGTGATAAGCTGGCGGAGAGGGAGGGATTCGAACCCCCGTCACCCCTTTCGGGGTGAAGACGCTTTCGAGGCGCCCGCCTTCAACCACTCGGCCACCTCTCCGCAATCCTTAATTATGTGGCGCGACCGGGACGTTGACCACAAAAATTACGGCTCTTCAAAACAATGTGTTTCCCCTGTAGCTTCTCAGAAATCCGTCGTCAGATCAATTATTTTTCCATAGCATCTCCCTTTCGGGTTTTAAAAACCAATCGCATTTTTATCATAGCAGGCGCTCGATTTACATAAATCTCAATAGAAAGGTTTGCATTGTGTGACTCAACAACTATACAATCTTGAACCATAAGAGAAAAATAGGGATCGTATCTGAAAGGAGCGAAGATGAATCTCGATACGTTATGTAAAATTCAATATGGCATGTTCATCGTCAGCTCTAAAAAGGGGGAGAGCATTAACGGACAGATTGCCAACACGGTTTTTCAGGTTACGCCGGAACCACCCACTATTGCTATCAGTATCAACAAGAAAAACCTTACGCACGAGTATATCGACGCAAGCAACACATTCTCCGTGTCGATTCTGTCAAAAAATGCGCCGCTCAAGTTTATAGGACTCTTCGGATTCAGGTCGGGGAGAGACGTTGACAAGTTCAAGGATGTCAACTACACGATAGGAAAAACCGGGGCGCCGATCGTGGCTGACCACACAATCGGCTTTATCGAAGCCGACGTAATCGGGCGCATGGATGTCGATACCCATACGTTGTTCATAGGAAAAGTAGTTGAAGCAGAAACAACAAGCGACGAGGAACCTATGACGTACACTTATTACCATGAATCGAAAAGTGGCCTGACACCGGAAAAAGCGCCGACCTATATAAAGGGAAGTAAAACCGCGTCGCCCCGGAAAGAGAAAGAGTAGAATTTAAAAGAGCAAAAAATGTTCGAGTACATTCAAAGCCTTCATCCGATTCTCCAGGCGTTTATTGCAACAACGTTTACCTGGGGTCTGACTGCCATAGGAGCAAGCACGGTCTTTCTTACGCGGAAAATGAGCCAGAAGATTCTGGACTCAATGCTGGGTTTTGCCGGTGGTGTGATGATAGCAGCGAGCTTTTGGTCGCTTCTCGCTCCAGCGATCGAGATGTCCAGAGCGCAAAACGTCCCGCTCTGGCTGCCGCCGGCAGGTGGATTCCTTATGGGGTCGATTTTCTTGCTCATTCTCGATAAAATACTGCCGCATCTACATATAGGCTTTCCTGAGTTTGAAGGAGAAGGTGTAACGACCTCCTGGAAACGCAGCACCCTCTTAATTCTTGCCATCACACTCCACAACATACCCGAAGGACTTGCGGTAGGAGTAGCGTTCGGCGCTATTGCAGCAAGTATACCCGCCGCCACATTTCCCGCCGCGGTCGCTCTTGCCGTCGGCATCGGGATACAAAATTTTCCCGAAGGCGTCGCAGTCGCTATGCCTCTCCGGCGCGAAGGAGTCCATCCGTTCAAATGTTTCTGGTACGGGCAACTCTCGGCAGTGGTCGAGCCGATTGCCGGTGTACTCGGTGCAGCGCTGGTGTTGAGCGCACGACCGCTTTTGCCCTATGCGCTGAGCTTCGCCGCCGGCGCCATGATCTTCGTAGTCGTCGAGGAAGTTATCCCCGAATCCCAACTAAAAGGCAATACCGACCTGGCGACTATATGTTTTCTCATTGGTTTTACCGCCATGATGATACTCGACGTCGCCTTCGGCTAACCTGTAACAGCCTTTTCAAGGAGTGATTGCAATCTCTCATAAGGGTTTTTAGTTATTAAGACTCATTTACCTTTTTCCGCAAATGCCGTTAAGGGATATTAAAGATATTATAGGTAAAAAATAGAATTGTGACATTGTGCAGATACTATACTAAGGTATTGGAGAGAGGGTTATCAGCGGCGGAGGGTACCTGTAGGAAAAGAATGAAGCGATTCGCGAATTAGGTGTTTTTGAGGAGAATGAGCCAGGATATATGGTGTGAGGTCTCACGCCGATACAAAGCGCAGACGCGTCTGCGCAGTCAAAAATGGTTTCACGGGTAGATTATCTCTCATTCGCCACGGCGAAAGAAATTCTTAAAAAACACATGATAGCGAGTACGTGTGCGAATATAGCGGAAAGTCTATCCGCATTCCTGTGTGGAGTGAGGGCGTTCCGCGCCCGTATTTAATTATCATAAATATAGGAATACGAGTGCGAGTACGTGTGCGATTTTAGTGACAAGCGGGGACGCTTATTCTACATTTCTTTCGCTTGGGTAACAAGTTTTGGAAGGGTTCTGAAAGTGTCTCAACATCCAGCGCAGCGGCTGATTTTGTGGGGGTAAAAAAATTTCATGAAGTCCTGCTGAGTCTTGTGTAATGTGCTTCTCCCAATTTCGCGAAAGATTCGAAAAAAATGAAAAAAGGTATTGACATAGGCGGGTTAAGTGGTAAGGTAGTACCTGTTTACTTATTTATGAAAGGAACAGTATCATTTCTAATTTACTTACAATATCAGATGCCGCCGCACTGGCATTCCATGCCATGGTTTTCATGGCTGCACATCCCGATGACGTCGTCAGCACAAAAAAGATCGCCGAGGTTCTCAGCGCATCGGAAAATCATCTTTCAAAAGTCTTGCAGCGGCTCGTACACCAGCAGTTGATCAAGTCGGTTCGAGGTCCTCAAGGCGGATATATGCTCGCTCATTCTCCCGAAGACATTTCCGTGTTGCAGGTCTATGAGGCTATTGAGGGACCAATGAGACCGACCTCGTGCATCCTCAAAAAACCTGTCTGCGATGGGTCGGTCTGTCTTTTCGGGACGCTCCTCGAATCAACGAGCAGCATGATAAGGACTTACTTTGCCTCTACCATGATATCAGAGTTGGTAAAGGTGTTCGAGCGAAAGGAGAAGCACCTTGCGTCGCAGAATCATTAATATAGACGAAGAGAAATGCGATGGGTGCGGACAATGTGCCGAGGCATGCACTGAAGGCGCCATCCAGATTATTAACGGTAAGGCGCGCCTTGTTCGCGAATATTATTGCGACGGGCTCGGTGCGTGTATCGGTGAGTGTCCCCGCGGCGCTATCACCATAGAAGAGCGTGAAGCACTACCATTCGATCCGGAATCTCTCGCCCACCGTCGAAACAATCTTCACGAACAAGCGGTTGAAGCTTCCGCACCGTTTAATGGCGGTCCGGGAATGAAATCACTCTTCATAGAACCTGACGATGAGCAGACCGATGAACAGAACAAAGACCAGGGTGAAGCGATTATGTCACGACTTCGAAACTGGCCTGTGCAGCTGGCACTCGTCCCGCTCCGAGCGCCCTATTTCAATAACGCAGATATTACTATTTCTGCAGATTGTGTACCGTTTGCCTTTGCGGATTTTCACCGGCGTTTCCTCAGCAGTCGTGCGCTTCTCATGGGATGTCCAAAATTCGACGATGCAGATTTTTACATCCAGAAACTCTCCCAAATCTTTCTTCAAAATCATGTCAGGAGCATCGAACTCGTCTACATGGAAGTACCCTGTTGCCGGGGTTTGGTTCACATTGTGAAGCGAGCCATCGAAGATTCAGGTTGCGCGATTCATATAGTATATACAAAAATCAGTATAAAGGGAAAGATATGCGAATCCCGGCTTGATTCCGGTACGGTTCCGGATTCAAGGCGCTCTCCAGTTAAACGGATGTAGATGTTTTTCCTGTATAAATCACAAGGAGGTGTATGCCATGCAAGAAATAAAAATGTTTTGCTATCAATGTTCACAAACAGTGCAGGGCAAGGGCTGTACGGTACGGGGCATGTGCGAAAAGAATCCGACGGTTGCACGCTTACAAGACAATCTGATTTTTTCGCTCAAGGGAGTAACCGCCTATCTCTATCATGCACGTGAATTGGGTGCGACTGCTCAGGATATCGAGCATTTTGTGGCTGACGCATTGTATTCCACGCTCACCAATGTCAATTTCGACCCGGATCGATTCTTCGGCTTTGCCCTCGAGTTAGGTCAAAAGAATATCGACATCATGAAACTCCTGAAGGAAACGCACATCAGTACTTTCGGCGATCCTGTTCCAACAAAAGTAGCGACCGGGACAGTAAAAGGGCGAGGCATTATCGTTACAGGTCATGACATGAGAGCGCTGGATGAACTCCTCACACAGACTGAAGGAACCGGGATTAATGTGTATACCCATTCAGAAATGCTTCCCGCGCATGGATACCCGGAACTGAAGAAGTACAATCACCTTGCCGGAAACCTCGGTTGCGCATGGTGGGATCAGAAAAAACTGTTCACAAAGTATCCGGTCGGAATCCTCGGAACATCAAACTGTGTTTTGCTGCCTAAAGAAGAGTATCGCGACAGGTTTTATACAATGGGTGTGACCGGATTGCCCGGCGTTCAGCATATTAAAGGCTATGACTTCTCGCCACTGATTCAGCGTGTCAAATCGCTTCCGGAACTGGAAGACGTCCCGGGTGACTACACGTTGACCACCGGCTTTTCCAAGAATGCAGTCCTGTCGCTTGCGCCGAAAATCAAGGAGCTTGTCGAGAAAGGAAAGATTCGCCATTTCTTTCTTGTAGGCGGGTGTGACGCTCCTTTAAAGAAAAGCGAAGCGTATTATCGGGATCTAGTCAAGCAACTCCCGTCTGACACAGTCGTGTTGACCCTGGCATGTGGAAAGTTCAGGTTCAACGACCTCGATCTCGGTGATATCGAAGGTGTGCCACGCCTCATCGATGTGGGACAATGTAACGACGCAATTGTGGCTATTGACATCGCTGTCGCCCTGGCTGAACTTTTCGGGGTTGAAGTTAACGATCTCCCCCTCACCCTTGTGGTCTCCTGGATGGAGCAAAAGGCGACTGCTATACTGTGGAGTCTTTTATATCTTGGACTAAAAGGTATCTATCTTGGACCTATTCTTCCCGCCTGGGTAAACGATGACATTCTTGCGGTGTTGAAGGAAAAATACGACCTCCGCTTAATTAGTACTCCTGAGGAAGACATCAAACAGATCCTCGGATGATGAAGGTGGGAGTCTACAGGAACGGATTCCTCCAGAACCCTTGTCGAAGGGAAGAGTTTGTTCAATAGGGCTTGTAGGACCTATAAGTCATATATGACCTATAATAATATGCTTTAAGAGCGAATAACCGTGCCTTTCTGTTCCTCGCACCTTTTACTTTCAGCTTGTGAACATATCGATTCTTCTTTAGATTGATTAGGTATTTTTCGTTTTTTAATGACAAAACTCATACGAACGAAATGCCGAAAAATCATGATTTCTTCGACAGATAAAGTGCGTCTCTCAAATAAGTTAGCAACCCTTGTCGTAATGACGATTCCAGCAGCGACGCCGTTTGCGATTTACTATATTTACGAACGTCCTACCGTCAGCCAGGGCTTCTTCATACAGATCGCCATCATCGTTTCGCTGCAACTGGCAGTGTTGTTGAATCTTCTAACCGGAGGATTCAAAGAGGTAAAGATAAAGAGAATCGACGCCTTTGTCCTTTCCTATGCAGCGGCATTGATTCTTTCGTCAGTCATCAAGGGGAGCGCCCCTCTGTTCAACCTGAGAGAATCGATTTTTCCCCTGTCGTTGATCGCCTACTTCTTTCTGCTCCGAAGCGTGAAACTCGATACCAGCGACCTGAATCGTATCTTTGTCCTTCTTCTTTTCGTCAGCCTGGTAAGCGCGGTCTATGGCATTGTCCAATATTTCGGTTTCGAGTTTTTGGGCTATTTTGAAGAACAAAAACGTGGCAAACTCAACGTGTTATCGTTCATGGGCCATCCCAATTTTCTGGCTGTAGCCATCGTCCCCATGATCTATATAGCATTTATCCTCCTGATTAAAAAAAAGACATTGATAAACCGCATCTTCTCCCTGAGCGTTACCTGTGCGATTCTTATATGCTTGATATTAGCAGGTGCGCGCGGCGCATGGCTCGGTCTCATTATCTCCGCATCGTTTCTCTATCTCAACATTCACTTTATGCCGTTCATGGCAGGGTACCGGCGATACTTCACCACTATTTTTATTGCAGGGGTGCTCATTGTCGCCATCGTGGTAGCATTGCTCGTTATTCCTAATCCCCTTGTTACGAGTAAATACAACATTGTAGATCGTCTGACTGCAAAGTCGGAAATCTCGTCTCGTTTTTTCGGCTGGTGTGTCGCGCGTGATATGTTTCTCAAGAACCCGGTTCTCGGAATCGGCTACGGCGGATTCACGGCAAAGTACTGGGACTATGAAGTCGAGTTCATGAAACCAGCCGACCGCCAAGTCTTTAAAGACATAATCGTCCTGCTGGAGGGAGTACCTCCGGGACAGGTTCATAACGATTTTCTTGAAATCGCCGCAGAGACTGGATTGCTCGGATTGGTATCTTTCTTGCTCATTATTATAGAAACGTTTCGAGGAGGAATTAAAACTGTCTATATCCCGGGCTTGTCTTCAAGCGATAAGATCGCGGTTCTTTGCCTGCTCTCGTCGGTCGTCTTCATGATAGTCGACAGCATGTTCAACTTCACTTTCCAGCTGCCGGTCAGCGGGGTGCTGTTCTGGTTCTTTCTCGGGACAATACACAATTTATCCGATTCGTACATCAGGAAAAGCCGGTCAGGCGCACTTTCCTGAAAACCAAACCATTTCTCCGGAGATCTACGATCATGAAAAAATGGCAAATAAATTTCGTTATTGACGCGCTCTTATTTCTCATTCTCGCCTTTATGGTGGGACAGGGATTTTTGGTTAAATACGTGCTTCTGCCCGGCGCTGAATCTATCGAGCGGTTCGGCGTCAATTATCAGTTCCACTGGCTGGGATTAGACCGTCATCAGTGGGGAACCATCCACCTTATCCTGGGGATTTCTTTCGTCGTTCTGGTAGTTGTGCATATCTTTTTACATTGGAAAGTCGTGAAAAACATGTTGTGCTGCTTGATTCCTAAAAAGAATCTACGCGTGGGTATTGTCATTGCCTTTCTCCTGTTTTCATTGATCGGGCTCTTGTTCTGGACTGCTGCCAACCCTGCGAGAACCACTATCGGCGGAAGAGGGCGGAACGCATCGCAGAACTATTAGAATACTTATGTATAAATCGTTATGTATACACGAATGATATACCGAACAGCCGGTTATTTGACGATAGCCCTATTCGTGGGGACATTGTTGGTGTTCAACGGAGGAAGCTGGGTTTTTCTTCAAGTGACGCGTGAATCGAAGGAACAAGACCTCGGTAAACGCCTTATCGCTATCGCCTCCACCGCAAGTATCGTGATCGGTAACGAGAATCTTCGCCTTCCAGAGGCGAGTCTTATAGCGAATTATGTCGAACATCCGGACTATGAGTATCTACTGAGCCTGTTGCGCTGGGTTCGTGTAAAGAACAATCTGTTGAACGTTCAGGTACTCGACAGCAATGGGAATGTGCTTGTGGATTCACGTCAAAAAATGAGTCCGGGAACGCCCCATCCGTATATTGAAATCGACCGGGTCGAGCTTGAACAAGCGGTCAGGGGAGAGCCCGCTACAACACCTTATTATTTGTTGGAAAAAGTGCCGAGGAAGCGCGCGTATGTGCCGGTAACTGCACCAGATGGTACACTTTTGTACGTTTTGCGCCTTGAAGCAAGCAGGGATTACTTCCAGGACCTCGATATATTGAAGCGCCACATGATATGGGTTGACGGTATCGGTTCACTTCTCCTTGCCTTTATCGCTTTTATTGTCTACGTTATCATCAAGCGGCTCATACGTGCGGAGGAGACCGTGGCACAGACAGAACGGCTCCAGGCGCTTGGCACCATGGCGGCAAGTGTGGCGCATGAAATTCGTAATCCTTTAGGCATAATTCGTGCCTCAGCTGAAGATATGAAAGATGCAATAGAGGAATCAAATACAACCTACTGCTCAGCGCTGGATGACATTATTGCTGAGTGCGACAGGATAAATCACGAAATCTCGAACTTTCTCCAGTTGACACCCTCAGCAAAACCAGCAAAAACAAACCGTGAGCAGGCAGCGGTTTTGACGGTCAATGAAGTGCTACAGGACCTGAAAAAGAGTGTACAGAAAATGGGTGAACGGCGGAACATATCCATACATTTCAACATTCCCGCTGAGAAGATGCGTATTCGAATCGACCCCATCGCGTTTCGCCAGACCCTTTTAAACCTTATCCTCAATGCAATAGACGCATGTCAGCAAGGCGGGACTGTAGATATTCGTGCGTCTCGAAGCAAACGAAAACCAGACCACTTGAATATCAAGATTGTGGATACCGGAAAAGGGATGACGCCCCGGCAAGTACGCCGCGTATTTGATCCTTTCTTTACGACAAAATCCCAGGGAACCGGTCTCGGGTTGACCATTGCCAGACGGGCGGTGGAACAAGCCGGGGGCACTCTAACTATTCAATCGCAACCCAACAAAGGAACACAGGTGACCATAAGCTTACCTGTGTTCTCATAAGTGGAAGGAGCAAGAATGCCGGAACAAAAAAACGCAACCATCCTCGTCATCGATGACGAGGAAAAGTTGACTACCATAATTCATCGCGCACTTGAACGCGAAGGTCATCATGTGCTGGTCGCCAACGATGCTGAGACTGCGCTCACTATTATTAAAAGCCAGAATCAACTGGAGATTATCTTCTGCGATTTGAAACTGCCCGGAGATATAAACGGTATCGACATTCTCGATGAAGCGCGTCGATACCAGAAAACCGCCGACTTTATCATAATTACCGCGTATGCAACGGTTCAAACAGCCGTGGATTCCATGAAGAAGGGAGCGTTCGACTACCTGATTAAACCCGTTCCACTTGAGGAGCTGAAACTGATGGTAAAACGTCTGCTCGACACTCGCTCTCTCAAGGAAGAAAACCAGATGCTTCGGGAGATAATACAGGAGAAATACAATTTCGATAATATAGTGGGGGTAAGCGATGTTATGCAAAGTATGCTGCGTAAAGTAGCCAAGGTGGCACACAGCGACGTGTCGGTTCTTCTTCGTGGCGAGAGCGGCACGGGAAAAGAGATTATTGCAAAGACCATTCATTCAATGAGCCCTCGCAAAAACAAGCCCTTGATAAAGGTCAATTGCGCGGCGATTCCTGACACCCTTCTGGAAAGCGAATTGTTCGGCTACGTCCGTGGCGCCTTTACGGGCGCTAATGAAGACCGGAAAGGGCTGTTCCAGGTTGCCGACGGCGGCACCATCTTTCTCGACGAAATAGGTGAAATATCACCCGCACTTCAGGTCAAACTCCTTCGTGTGCTCCAGGACGGCGAGTTTCAGAGACTGGGTAACTTTGCTGAAACCATTAAGGTCAATGTGCGCATTATTGCCGCAACCAACAAGAATCTCGAAGAGGAAGTCGCTCAAGGTAAGTTCCGCCAGGACCTTTACTACAGGCTGAATGTCGTTCCTATTATTATCCCGCCCCTGAAAGAACGACAGGAAGATATCCCTTACCTGATCGACCATTTTCTGTCGAAATTCGCCTCGTCGAACAAGAAGTTCGATTTATCCAAAGAGGTGTATGAATTGATGCTCATGTATCCCTGGCCCGGCAATATCCGGGAACTTGAAAACGCTATCGAACACGCCATTGTTATGGCAGAAAGTTCAGCAATTAAAGTAAAGGATCTTCCCATTGCGATAAAGAATTACCAGGAGCAGGGCGGAAAAGGGGAACGGCAGGTTTCCGGTGGTCAAGCCACTCTCGAGGATATGGAAAAAACCGCCATCCTCAATGCACTGGAAAAGACCGCAGTAAATTTTACCCGTGCTGCCCGCCTACTCGGCATCACACGCCGCACCCTCGGATACCGGATTAAAAAATACTCCCTTGAAGATGAAATAGAACGGCTCAGGGTTCAGCATGGAAAGACCAAAGGAGGAAATTCAAATGACGAATCGTAATACCATCTATTTTGCCCTATTGATAATATTAGTCGCCGGCTTCTTCTTCCTGCTTTCCGGGGTTCATAGCGACAATAGCCCGGTAAATCAGGTTTCTCCCGACGATTCAAAAGACCGCCCCATCATAAACCACCAAAAAATACAGAACTATCTGGCTGAATTCCGAGAAACCTCGGAAAAACTCAGACAGGTTGAACATGAAAAAATGGAGCATCTCGAGGCGCTTGGCAAATTGAAGGAAAGCCTCAGCCATAGGACGTTGTTCCATAACCGATTGATTAAAAATCAAATCGAGAAACAAATTGCCTTAATTCACGAGAAGATCGAAGAAAGCAAACGCCTCGAAAAACGTCTAACAGAGATTTTGAAGGGGCTCGCTGGTGAAGCGGAAATAAGGTCATACCTCGAACAACATATCATGGCTCTTTCCGAAACATTGGAAGATTTACGCGCAGAACCGGAGAAGAACCGGAAGAATATCGAGAACGCGGAAGCGGAATTACGTGAATGGGAACTCATGGCAAACGCTCTCGATGCTTATGAAGACAAAGGTATAGAGGAAGTTGTCTCCATTCTCATTCGTCCGGAAACACCTATTCCGCCATATCCTCCTGAGGATATTTCCGAACCCACCTCGGAGAAGTGGTCATCCCGGATGAAACATCCCTTCATTTACAGCCGCCTTGATCGTCGGCTTGCGCGTATGGAAGAAGAAATACATTTTCTCGAGCAGCAGCTCGACCGGCTGGAGCAACAGATCAAGTTCATAAGGCAAAATTTGGAAAAATACCCGGCAGGTGACATGCCGGGAGAACCTGAACGAAAAATGGGGAAACACCAACCACCCCATTTTGATTATCAGCAACCCGACTAAAAAGGACCGCGCTCTCAGGTTCAATGAGTAACCGGCGCACGGGCAGGCCATTCCTTTTCAAACTCGGGCCCTGTTTTATAGAGGGCAAGTAAAGGAACGGAATGAAGCGAGACGACTTTAGTCGGGGTGTAGTGTTCAAAAAGGTAGGACTCGGGTCGCGCAAAAAAGCCACGCCTGATCAACAATAAATGATAATCATAAGGTGGAGGGGCATCGATAACGATATCGTTTCGCAACATTCCCCACTCCTGGAAATATTGAAATACTTTTTCATGTAACGCTAGGAGTTTAAGCTTAGCTCCTTCGGGCAGGGTTACGTTCATATAATCAAGCATTTCCTTATTTACGACTTCACCCCAGTAAGTGGTTTCAAATCCCGCGCCATACGCTCCCTTGACTCCACCCACAAGTGAATTGAAGAAACTCAAGTAATAAGGGTGATACTTAACGAGTGAAATTGTTCCATTCAACGTAACCAATATGAGTATTACGAGCGCCATGGTGCGTGACACCTTTTTTCGACTTTCTTTTTGCGTGCGCACCCATGTCGTGATGCCGTTTACGAACCATCGTAATCCCAGCCCGGCAATAAGCGCCAAAAAAGGAAATGCAGTTAAGAAAAGGCGAACCCCGTCGTAAACGGGAACGCCCGGTAACGACGAAATCAAGAGGGGGAAAAATGCCATGGCGAGTATCAGCGCGACTTTGCCGTCTTTTACATGTTGGACACTCGAAACAATTCCCACCAGCAGCAGAAAAAGCGTGAGAATAGGTAGTGTAATTGCCGTCATCACCCACGGATAGTGCCAGGGAACATGAATCCCGCCCGGAAGATATCTGACACCCATATAAAGGAGCGAATTTTGTTTGTGTGTCGCGAAGAACGCAAGATATTCAAGTATTCTCAATACGGTATTGTGCCAGAAGTAAGGTGAAACAAGTATCATAACCACCGGAGACACGACGATGAGGAAAAACAGTGTGTGGACACATTTTCGAGACCAGAAAAGATACCCCACCACGATAAGAACAGGGAACATGAGGATACAATTAATTCTGGTTGCGAGGGCAAGCCCTGCAGCGACAGCGGTCAAGACCGCCCACCATCTTTTCTCGGTCGTCATGCTTTTCAAGAAAAGCCAAACCGTGAGCAGGGTGAAGAAGACAGCGAAGGTCTCCGTGGCGGCGATATGCGCATGCCCGAACACACGGGGCATTAACCAATACAGTAGCGTTGAACTCAGCGCAACAAACCTGCCGCCTGCCTGAAATCCGATGAGGTACACCAGGACAAGCGAAAGAGAAAATGCCATTATGGTGATCATGCGCATTCCATGATAATGACCAAAGAGACTGGAAAAGAGGGTGGCGCTCCAACCGAGAAGAAACTTACTCACCGCGGGCAATTCACTAAGCCCGGTCCAATAGAGATCAATAGTATCCTGCCTGAACGCTTCTACAGGCGCTTGTAATAATTCTCCGACCCATACCATGGCATCGTGTGCAGGTTGATAATAATATGCTTCGTCCCAGGAAAATCCTATACCACGCAGTGTCACAAACACAGACGAGAGTGAAAGAACAATGATACAGAGAATCAAGAGAAGATCGAGCCAGCTCGATTGCGTTTGAGGGGTGGTTTTTACCGGCGCGGTATGTTCTTTCGGTGGTGAGACAAAGGGGTCCCACATCGTTTCAGAGGGGATGGGTTCCTCACTCTTCAGGGGTATCTCAAGGATCAAATCCTCTTCTTCAAATTCGTTGTTATCGGACGTCATGCGATTCTATACCTTGATATCTATGAGCTTCATCTCGACGCTTGTCCGGTTGTTCCATTCGTTGACGATCGGTACAAACGCAACATTAATACGCCTCCGTTTGAAACATTTTGCGAGGTCGTGAGCGAGGACACCCATGTCAAATCCAATTGCAGATAAGGTCGCTTCACCTTCAGAGAGAAGAAGTTTAAGATGTTTTTTTCCGACGATCCGTGGCGGTTCAAGCATAAAGACATCCTTCATCATAAAAACCGGCGAAGGATTCCCTTCTCCAAAAGGTTCAAGATCCCCCAGGGATTCCGTAAGTTGCATATCCAGTTCTCCCGGTGAGATTACCGCATCTATATCAAGCGCCTTGTCGGAACATATTTGATCGATTCGTTCCAGGGCGTATTGATTGATGGCCGTGCGAAATGCATCAATCTGCTCCTCATAGAGCCTGACCCCGCACGCCCTGTGATGACCGCCGAAGCCCAGGAGAAGGTCCCGGCACGAATCAAGCGCCTCTAAAATTGAAAAAATGCCGTAGGATCTTCCGCTCCCACGTGCAACTCCGTCATGTATGTTGAAAAGAAAAACCGGTCGACAATATCGTTCCGCCAGGTTACCCGCAACGAGACCGAGCAAGCCTTCATGCCATCCCTCGTTCGCCGCGACAATTATCGGCTGTTTATCAAGCAGGAGGGTGGATTCGATAAGAGACTCCGATTGTACTCGAATGCCGTTCCCCAGGCGATGCCTACGATCATTGAGGCGGTTGAGCTGGCGCGCGAGCCCTTCCGCTTCCGAACGGTCGTCTGTGAGAAGCAGGTCCAATGCGAGGGAAGCGTGAGCGGTTCTGCCTGCCGCGTTTATGCGGGGCGCAAGAACAAATGCTACGTCGACGCTACTTATACGTCTTTGGGTGATTCGGCTCGCTTCGATCAGATACGACAATCCAAGATTCGACGTGTGGTTCAAGATGTCGAGTCCCGCACGGGCAAGACGTCGATTCTCACCCGTTAAAGGTACAACGTCCGCTATTGTACCAAGCGCGACAAGATCGAGATTTTCGGTCAAAAATTCTTCTGCTCTCGAGGATGGTATCTTCATCGCTTCGCAGAGTGCGGTAATTAATTTGTACGCCACACCCACACCCGATAAGGCGGAAAAAGGATACTCGCAATCGTGCCGCGCCGGATTGACTATTGCCAGGGCGTTCGGTAACTGCTCTTTTACCTGGTGGTGATCCGTGATGATGACCTCTAATCCGAGCGAGCGTGCATAGTCTACCTCCTCTATGGCGGTGGCGCCCGTATCCACGGTCAGGATGAGGTCAAAGCCTGTCTGTGCAATCTTTTTCAGTGCGTCGCGATTTAATCCATACCCTTCGTCCACGCGATGCGGAATGTAAAAGCCCGCATCGATCCCGCTCATTCGGAAAAAGCGCAACAGAATCGCCGTCGCAGAAATGCCGTCGGCATCATAGTCGCCGTACACACAGATTTTTTTGCCATCATCGATTGCCTTGATCAGATGATGCACCGCGCGTTCCATATCCTTCATGCGCCATGGATCAAAGAAGCCGCCGGCATCAGAGACCTCGAGAAAATCCCGTGCCATGTGTATATCACGTAGCCCACGCGCCACAAGAATTCGCGCAACTATCGGATTGATTCCCAATTCACTGGCAAGATGTGCCGCATGACGGGGACAGTAGTCCCTTACTTCCCATTTTCTGTTATTAAGACTCTTTTCCGACAACGCTAAAAAATCCTCCGGAACAGGTATAGTTAATGTCTCACATACGTAAGTGAAAAATCCACTGCCGGCGCGGAATGTGTCAATGCTCCAATAGAAACCCTGCGGACACCCACACGGGCAAGATGGCGCATTTTTCGGAGCGTTACACCCCCGGAGATTTCCAGCTCCGGTTTGGGTGCGCTTCCAACGATAGCTAACGCACGCCTGATCTGGTCAAGGCGCATATTGTCGAGAAGAACCAGATCGACATTCAACGCCATCAACTGACGAAGCTCTTTTATTGAACGAGCTTCAACGCCGATAGGTATTTTTTGCCTTTGCGATGAACAAAATTCTTTTGCCCGCTCCACCGCTTCCTTGATTCCGCCACATGCGTCGATGTGATTATCCTTGATCAATATCATATCGTAAAGTCCAAAACGATGATTGTATCCGCCTCCTGTGCGGACGGCATATTTTTCAAACCTTCGCCAGAGAGGAGTTGTTTTTCGTGTATCGAAGATTTTGAGTCGATGCGGCGCAACTTCCTCGACAAACCGACGTGTAAAAGTGGCGATGCCAGAAAGGCGCTGAAGAAAATTCAGCGCGACTCGTTCTGCCGAGAGAAGCGACCTGATACGACCACGTAGTGTTGCCACTCGATCGCCATTGTGTACCCTATCGCCGTCTTGTTTATGAAACTCGACTTTTGTGGAATTGTTCACAAGGGTAAAGACTCGGGCGAACACATCCAACCCGCACAATATACCCCGTTGTCCGGCGTGGAGAACACACGTCCCTCTCTGAGCAGCTGGAATGGTGGACATGCTGGTCACGTCCCCGGAACCGATATCCTCCTCGAGGGCTTTACGCAAGAGGCTTGTTTCCTCTTTGCTGATTTTCATACGCGGTCTCCCGCTTGATCCTCCACACATGACTTGCAAACTATAAAAAATTATTCTCCTTCACGTGAGAACAATCAAATACTTTTCTCAAGGTTGATGCTTTTTACTTGTATGGGTCGCGCCGCTGCTTGACAATACACTTTCAAAATTCTACCAGACGATTGGATTGAAATATCGATGAAGATAGATTGTTCGCTTACCTATAACTTTATTGACGAAAATAAGATCAAAGACCAAGTTGCTGTAGTTATTGATGTGCTCAGGGCAACGACCGTTATCATCACTGCTCTTCAGCGTGGTTGCCCGTGGATTCGTCCGGTATCGAGTATAGATGAGGCGAAGCACATGAGCGAGAAGTTCGCCCGGCAAAAACCTCTCCTCAACGGTGAGCGAAACGGTTTGAAAATTGACGGATTCGATCTTGACAACTCTCCCCGTGCAATGACAACAGACGTAATCGGCCAACGCCCCCTCATTATGACAACGAGTAACGGCACAACTGCAATCACACGCTGTACAGACGCCCGAAAGATATTCATCGGCGCGTTCATCAACATGAAATCCCTGGTCGAACGCCTTACCGATTACGATAACGTCCTTCTTGTCTGTTCGGGCACACTGGGCGAGGTCTCTCTTGAAGACACTGCGTGCGCGGGTGCAATAATCAGCCATCTACAGAATCTCCAGAGAGAAATTGAATTAACCGACGCCGCCCGGATTGCGCGTATTGTCTATTCTCAGTATCGAGATGACCTTGCGGAGATGATGAAGCACGTTTCTTCTCACGGACGGAGGCTTATGGAACTTGGCTTTGAAGGCGATATCGAGTATGCTGTACGCATGAACCAGATCCCCTTAGTACCTTATCTCGAGAAGACAACCCTTTTTTTGAAAGCAGACATACCGGACACATCCCTTACCTGATCTCGAACGATTACATTAACCGGGATTTGGCATACATAATCGCAAGCGATTTATCATTAACAGGAATAGATTTACAGGACTGGTCACTCGACTTGTTTCACCCGCTTACTTCGATTTACCACAGCGATCTCAGCACAGGCAGTCCCGATTCTTCCACAACGACTTCAATAGCACACGCGCCTGAGCGCGCACTCTCAGGCATGTCCGTGCGCGTGCGCGTACAACGATTTTGCATTCTTCCCGAGATGCACGGAAAGCCTATCGGCATATCGGCGTGGAGTGAAGGCGTAGCCGAGGAGTATTGAGTTCCCCCTCAGGGTACGGATTTGGCATCACCAAATTCTGTAGAAAAAACAAACAAAACTTAATCTGTAGGCACTATCCGCTCGATATCCGATTCAGTAAGGTTGAGTTTCATACCCTCACTTGTCTCGATTATGACTTGCTGCCTGACACGGGTCGTAACCTTTCCCTGAATCACGTTTCCGTTGGTCAGATAGATGGTATCCCATTTCACCGGCGTGGATGTAGGGATAACAGGCGTGAGCACAGGAGAAGGTTCTGCTATAGGTGTAGGCGGTGCAACTTCAACCTCTTCTATGGGCGTGGGTTCTGGAACAACCTCGGGTACATCGGGTTCAAGGGTCGGTGTGGTCGGCTCCTCGAACACTTCTGTCTCAAAAGGCACCGGCTCAACTGTCGGTGACGTCGGCTCCTCGAACACTTCTGTCTCAACGGGCAAGGCTTCGAGTGTGGGAGTGGTCGGTTCTTCTTCGACGACAGGCGTAACAACCAGCGTTTCCACAGGCGTGACAACGGGCGTTTCCTCGGGTTCAGGTGGAACAAAGGTAGGATAAAGGGGCTCGCGAGGCTCGAACACGGTCTGTTTCAGCATCGACATGATCAAGTCGCGATCGTCACGAGTGGGGTTCCTATAATTATCGAGAATTATTGCATCGGGAGACATAGCCTGGGCGCTTCTGATTTGACCGATTATGTCATCCGTAAAATTCATCTTTCCTGCAATTGAAAACCACCTCTGAGGTTTCCAATCCAGCGATGTGACGAACTTCAACCACCCGTTGAACTTGTCCGCATCCGCGTAGTCGCGCCAGTGGTTCTTGACGCACACTATATCGACGATTCCTTCTTCAACCCATCGGGGCCAGTCCTGGAGACTTTCGGTGCACACCGGCGTTGTCTTGAATTCATCCACACTGACCGGCGGATCGCCTTCAACATTTACCGCTATAATAATTTTTATCTCAGGGTCAGTCGCATGGGCTGCTTCTGTTATTCCACGAACGAGTTCGGTTAATCTCGAACGACGCCACTCGAGCCATGATTCGTTGTTCGGGGATGGGTTGCCTTCAAAACCCGTTTCCGCCTGGAATAACTTTACGCTTTCCGGATTATACCCCCACGAACTCCCCGGATAACATAAACAGTCAAAGTATATCCCTTTGATGGTATAGCGCGATGTGAGTTCCTTTACCATTCCTTCGAGATAGACCTTAACACCGGGAAGTGCGGGATCGAGGTATGATTGGCGTGATTCGTCGGTCTTTTCGCCGGCGTAAGTAAGCGACAGCCACTCCCCTCTTTTCACGGCTATACTATTTTCAGCGGGAAAAGGATCTACTTTGCCGTCATGCACCTTGAGCACATCAAGCCATGGATAGACTTCAATAATCGGTTCTGTAGGTGGAGAGGGGAAATGAGCGAGCGTGAGAAGATCACTCAAGGGATCGATATAGTCGGAAGAAATTTTAGGTGACCGAATCTCAGTCCGGGAGATGTAATAGACCGTTCCATTCTCCCTGACCTTTGGAACAATGAAGTGAAACCCAGCCTCGCGGGCGTCTTGAATTAATTGCGTCGAGGAACGATGATTGCTAAAATCCCGTCCTTGTGTCGTGACGAGAAGACCATACATAATCGATTGCGCATCTTTTGCAGGTGTGACCTCTTCTGACCTCACGGATTCGATGGGCAGAATAAGGCACGCCATAAAAACGATAACGTAATACATTAAGGTGCTACCCTTGATTTTCTTCATAATCGCATTTCTCCTCACGGGTTCGTATATTATTATAATTGATATATGATGTTATATTTGATTAAAATTAAACCGATGCTTAACGTCAAGCCAAAAAGCCATTCTTTTTGGGTAAGCTCGCTTAATAATTTCAGGAGAATGCGACAGAAATGAAGGAGCATATAGCATTATATCCGGGAAGTTTTGACGGCGCGACAAATGGACATCTCGATATAATTCAGCGAGCGGCGGCTCATTTTGACAAGGTCGTGGTCGCTGTCGCCATAAATCGCGAGAAAGGTCCTTTGTTCACTATCGAAGAGCGATTGGAGATGTTGAGAGAGATGACGGCGGACATCCCCGGGGTGGAGGTAACGAGTTTTGAAGGACTCACCGTTGAATTTGCAAAAAAAATCGGCGCTGATTTTATTATTCGTGGTCTGCGCGCCGTCTCGGACTTCGAATACGAGCTTCAGCTCGCCCTGATGAACCGGCAACTTGTTGATACTATCGAAACCATCTTTATGGTGCCGTCGGCTAACTTCTCATTCCTGAGTTCGAGTCTGGTAAAGATTGCAGCGAGTCTCGGTGGCGATATCACTGAATTCGTGCCACCGGCGGTGGAGCGCCGCCTTCGTGATAAATACGAGGCGCAAGGGGGTTCCTCATGCGACCAAAGATGAGAATCGAGAAAATCAAACAGATGAAGGGCACAACGCGGATCGCCATGATGACCGCCTATGATTTCCCCATGGCGAAAATAGTGGACGAAGCCGGCATCGATATAATCCTGGTCGGCGATTCACTCGGCATGGTCATGCTGGGCTTCGACAGTACATTATATGTTACCATGGATATGATGACGCATCATTGTGCAGCGGTCAGCCGTGGCGTTACTAACGCATTGGTGGTAGGCGACATGCCGTTCATGAGTTACAAAATCACACCGGAACAGGCGCTCGAGAATGCCGCACGACTTATTCAGGAAGGCGGTGTGGAAGCCATAAAAATCGAAGGCGGCGCGGAGATGGCGCACATCACACATCGCCTCGTTGACGCCGGTATCGCCGTCATGGGTCATATCGGACTGACTCCCCAGTCCATACATCTACTCAGTGGCTACAAAATCCAGGGTAAGGATCACGAGCAGGTCAAAGGACTTCTCGAAGACGCCAAAGCGCTCGAAGACGCCGGCGCATTCTGCCTCGTGGTCGAAGCGGTACCCGAAGAAGTCGGTAAGTTCATAACCGAGCATGTCTCCATCCCCACCATCGGTATCGGGGCGGGACGATTCTGCGATGGGCAGGTTCTCGTTATCAACGATATCCTCGGTCTTACGTTCGGCAAGATACCCAAATTCGCTAAACAATATCGTAATCTCAAGGAAGAGATCGCACACGCGGTTCAAGAGTATCTCAAAGACGTCCGTGACAACACATTCCCATCCGAGGATCATTGTTACCACGTGCATTAAGTATCCTAACTCAACAAAAGAGAGATATCCATGAAACTTGAACGTGTGTTTTTAGATGTCGCGACACAGCAGGATCGCATGATCCCCGGCGGCGCCTACTACGTACCAGGTGCGGAAACCATCGTGCCACTGCTCCAAAAGTTAAAAGAGTTCGCTGTAAAAAACGATGCGCTTATTATTTCTCCCGTTGATGTCCACAACCTCGCCGACTCCGAATTCTGCGACCACCCTTCTCATTGCGTGAAGGGTACCCCGGGTCAGGAAAAAATACCGGAAACTCTCGCAGAGAACCGAACCATAGTCGGCCTCGTAGCGGAATCCGACTTTAACCCAGCCCCCTACCAGCAGATTATTATCTACAAGACCGACTTTGATCCTTTCAGTAATCCGAACCTCGAGGGAATTCTTTCAAAACTGCACGTCGAAGAGTTATGTATTTACGGCATTGCTACGGAAGAAGATATAAGAGCAGCCGCCATCGGCGCCGCAGAACGAGGATATCACGTCACTGCCTTTAAAGATGCGATAAAAGCCGTAAGAGAAGACGAGGGAGAGAAAGCCATCTTCGAGATGATGGCCCTGGATATTGAAATGATCTCGGCTCGTGAACTCCTCGAGATGGAGTAGCCCGCTATACGACGAAAGCACGTTTGCCTATGGAACCAAAAGTCATTGTCATTTTACCTGCCTACAACGAAGAAGAGAGCATAAACCGGCTCTTTGAAGGGTTTAGCCGAATCGTACCACACCTCGGCGACTACGAAATCATCCTGGTTAATGACGGCAGCACCGACAGAACCGTTCAACAGGCTGAAGCATGGCGCGAAAAACTGAATCTCGTCATCGTACACCACGAGAAAAACAAAGGGCTCGGTCCCGCTATCAAGACCGGTTTATACCACGCAATCGGCCATTCAGTCACCGGCAGCGACCCGATCGTATATATGGACGCAGACTGTACCCATCCGCCCTCGTATGTGCCGGAATTGGTGGCACAGGTCAAGGATGGAGCGGACATGGTGATTGCGTCGCGGTTCTTACCCGGAAGCAAAGAAGTCGGGGTACCGCTCATGAGGCGCCTCTACAGTCGCGGCGCACGATTCCTCTTCCACTTGTTACTGCCCCTACCCGGCGTCACGGATTTCACCTGCGGATTCAGGGCATACCGCTCGGGTTTGATCAAGAACGCGCTCGAACGTTTTGGCGACGCCATCATCGAACGAACCGGGTTCGCCTGCACCGACGACCTCCTCGTCAACCTCGCTACCTTCGATATTTCCATCGCCGAGATTCCCTTTACTCTACGTTACGACCGTAAGAGAGGACAGAGCAAACTCAAACTGCTGCTCACGATAAAGGAGACGCTTCGCATGCTCCTCAAGGCACGCAAAAAACTCCTCGCACCAAAACAGCCCTTGAACTGATCCCCCACCTTTACTCTTTTTGCAAAACACTTTCCTACATCCCCGGTTTAATATTGCCGCAAAATAAAGTTATCCCTCGCATGAATTTTGAAATAACATATTTCGGCTTAAGTTCGGAATATGAGAGGGTGCTCCTTGATGCGTTCCTGACAGTGGATCTAAAAAAAGGTGGGTATTACTTTAACATACTACAATGACTACGCTTATGACTGACGGGCTTTCAAATCCTGTTGATATAACTATCCGATTCTGTTAGTAAAGCCATGCTGTTTAATTGGAGTACTCTGACATAAATAACACCAGCGACACAAAGGACATAAAAACAATTGCCGTTGGAGAGATCCTCTTTGTGTCAAGGAAATAAGCCTTTTTGATCCTTGAGGTCGCTGCAGTCCTTCGGATCCCTGTTGTCCTTTTGCTCCTTTGGGTCCTTTTGATCCTTGATAAAAAAAGATGGTGCCGGAGGCGGGATTTGAACCCGCACAGGCTTGCGCCTACTAGACCCTGAACCTAGCGCGTCTGCCAGTTCCGCCACTCCGGCACCAGATGTGTACCTTTAGTATCCTCTATAATGCCCTCCCGAGGCAAGGGTTTTTTATCCCGGGCGAAGGTATCCGTCAGCCTTCCTCTGGTTTAGTAATCCTGCCGAAAAGTCTTTTAAAAAAAGAGGATGACGTAGGTTGTGCTGGATGTAAAAAGAATCGCTCGATTTCGTTCAAAACCTGCTCGCCTTCGGCGCGTGCACGGTTATCCGGCGCATAGCGCGGAGGAGCCACCAGCCATTGGATAAACGGCTGCATGGTTCTCTCGAACGAGTAGTGCTCGAGCACGTATTCCCGTGCAGATTCACCCCGTTGCTTGAGCGAATCCCTGTCCAGCGATGCAATTGCGAGCAACACCTTTGTCAGCGATGCCGGCTTGCCCTGCTCAAACTCGCAGACATGCCCCTTTTCGATAAGGTCTTTAACAAACTCGCACAAGCCCGTGCTTACCACGGGCAAGCGGTGAGCGAGGAAATGCAGCACACGGTTGCGGCTGCCAATCTCTGCTTCATAAATACGGCGATCTACGTTTATGCCCACATCCGCCGCGGCAAAAAATCCTTCCACTTGCTCGTTGGGAACCCACCCTTTCAAGATAAACCGCTCCTTGTACTCAGATTGTTCGATCAGGCGGCTAAAATCCTCAAATACCTTCTCGTTGTAATGTGGTGTTCCGCCGCCTATCGAGACATATTTCAGCCTCGGATTTTTCGCCATCGCTCCCTCAAGACCTTTAACGAGTGTCGAAACGTCGCTCCATGTATTATACGACCCCGCCCAGAACACCACGAAATCGTCATCAGCAACCTCTTTCCCGCGGATAATACGCTCGGCATTCTCAGGAATATTTTCCCCGACCTCTGCGTCTATTCCGCAGGGAATGGTATGAACGAACTCGTAGCCGACGGTGTGGCGATTGAGTCTACCGCAGAAGGCGAGTTGCCCTATCACACTGAATCGCTGCGGATTCGAGACCACCGAGACCTTATCCACTCTTGCCAGAACACTCCGATAGAGTTTCCATACGTGAAAGAGTTCAGTATCGCTCTCGGGCAAGGGATAGACCGCTGCTTTTGCCTGAATTTCAGAGAGAGCATCGCCGAAAAAATCCGCCCACACCGGCGCCATATCCCGGAGTCCCGCTGCCGTCGCGACCGGAAGAAGTGAACTTACCCCGGCTATTGCATCGGGCTTGAAGCCTGCCACTATTTCCCTTACGCTCTTTTCGTCGACAAAGGCATCGTAATGGAGGTTGTAAAAATCAATATCATCGTGAGGAGTGGAATGAACTATATTCTCGGTCGGCGGATTGAGGTACGCACCCTCATTCCGTAGCCCGATAAGTATCACCCGATGCCCTGCACGCGCGGCGCTACGCGCAAATTGCCACGTCCGGATTCCCGGTCCCGTCGTTATCTGCGCCTCTTCTATAGGTAACGGCGCGCTACCCACTATCGCTACCTTAACAATACTCGTTCTCCTTACACTGCCGAATTATGATAAACGTACTTTACGACACCTGAAACTTGAATAGGGGATTAGTGTTGTTCCCTCATCTGCCGATACCATTCAACGGTGCGTCGAAGCCCCTCTTCGAAGGGTACGAGCACTTCATAACCCAGGAGCCTGCGTGCTTTGGAGATATCAGCGAGAGAGTGCCGAACGTCGCCGGGTCGCGGTGGGTCGAACCGTGGCTCGATTTCCGCCTTCCCGGTATATTCCTTGATAAGGTTCAAGAGCGTGAGCAAATCGAAATTCGAGCCGCACGCGATGTTGATCACTTCACCCGCGCCGACCTCGGGCGATTGCGCCGCAAGAAGGTTGGCGGAACATGCGTTCTCCACAAAGGTAAAGTCGCGGCTCTGAAGACCATCGCCGTATATAACCGGCTGTTCATCGTCGAGAACTGCATTCACAAATTTCGGAATAACCGCAGAATACTGGCTCTTCGGATCCTGGCGCGGGCCGAAAATGTTGAAATATCTCAGGCACACGGTCTCCAGGTTAAAACAACTATAATACGCGGCGCAGTAATATTCGCCGGCAAGCTTTGAGACTGCGTAAGGACTCAACGGCATAGGAACCTGTGTTTCGACTTTTGTCCTGGACGGCTGATCGCCGTATGCCGAGGACGACGCGGCATACACGACTCGTTTGACCTTGTGTGCACGCGCCGCGTCAAGCACTCGGACGGTCCCGCCGACATTAATGTCGTTGCTCCGAATCGGGTCTTTGACTGAGCGTGGTACGGAAGGCAGCGCCGCCTGGTGAAGCACATAATCCATGTCTTCACTCGCCTGCATAATAGTATCGAAGTCCGTTACGTCGCTCTCGATAAAGTCAAACCGGTCAATGACCTCATCTATATTTTCGCGTTTTCCTGTAATAAAATTGTCTATACCGCGGACGCTATGACCCTTGTCCAGGAGGTATCTAACAAGGTTCGAGCCGATAAAGCCCCCCGCGCCGGTCACGAGAAAATTCGCCACTATAACACTCCTTTTTTGCAGATTGTTGAATCAGGAACCCTGAACCGGAACAATAAAGCGAACTCCCGGAATCAGCAGCCCCCATTTTCTACTCGTCACACCCAAATATAAATACCAGAATATATTCTCCAATTCTTCCAAAGTCAAGCAAGCAACACAAGAAAGTAATCTGATAGAGGCGGGGAGGCATCAAGGAGTGCCTGCTGAAATTTGTTTTGCATTTATACAGAACTTCGCGTCACAATCATTTTTCACGAGGAGATCTTATATGGCAGAGAATACCATGCGATACGTAATATCCATCATGGCGGCGGACAGACCCGGAATAGTCGCTGCGGTTTCCGGCGCGGTATGCGCCTTGTCGGGAAACATCGTCTCACTCAGCCAGACCGTGATAAACGACTATTTCACTATCATACTGATCGCTGATTTTCCCGAGAAAACAGCCTTGGAAACCCTGAAGGACAACGTGGAGAAAAGTGGCGCTCCGGGCGAGTTCAGCGTTATGGCGCGTTGCTATGAATCAGCAGGTGCATCGTCGGAACTCGAGTCTGCGGGCGCTGCCCAATACATGCTATGTGCGACCGGTCTCGATAGAAAAGGCATAATCTACCAAATAAGCAAGACACTGGGCAATAAAGGGATCAATATTCTCGACATCGCCACGTATCTGCAAGGCGACCAGTTCGTGCTCGTCGCTCAGATCATCATGCCTGCAGGAGTTGATGTTCGGTTTCTACAGGACGAGATAGCCGCCATCGGGGCGAGTCACAATATCGCCGTTACCTTGCAACACCTTGACATCTTCAAGGAAACCAATCGAATCTAAAACGGGGAGGATAGAGCGAATGGGCGTGTTCACGACAGAAGAAATCTTACGCACCGTTGAGATGATCCAGAAAGAAAACCTGGACGTCCGCACCGTGACCCTCGGTATAAACGTGCTGGACTGCATCCAGGCGGATATAGCGAAGATGCAGGAACGGTTGTTCAAAAAAATCGTTGACTGTGCCCGCCGACTTATTCCGGTATGTGACGAGATTTCGCGACGATACGGTATCCCCATCGTGAATAAACGCATCGCCCTCTCTCCCGTAAGCCAGCTGCTCGAACAGCATGACGAGACCGCGGCGCTGGCTCTGGCGAAAACCATTGACCGCGCCGCGCGTGAGGTGAACATCGACTTTGTCGGCGGCTATAGCGCCCTGGTCGAGAAAGGGTGGACGCGCGGCGAACAAACCTTGATCTCCTCCCTACCGCTCGTACTCTCCACGACTGAGCGGGTGTGTGCGTCGGTGAATGTGGCGTCGACATCAGCGGGTATACATGTGGATGCAGTGCGCCGAATGGCGGAGATTATTCTCGACACGGCGTCACGCACCGCAGACCACGATGGATTCGGGGCAGCCAAGCTCATGCTCTTTGCAAATATTCCACCGGATAATCCGTTTATGGCAGGGGCGTATCTCGGAAGCGGTGAGCCGGAATTCGTAGTCAACATCGGCGTATCTGGCCCGGGCGTGATAAAACGAGCCCTCGAGGTAAAATTGAAACATCAAAAAATGACCTTTACCGAGATTGCCGAGGAAATAAAAACAACTGCATTCAGGGTCACGCGGGTGGGCGAACTTATCGGCAAAGAAGTTGCCCGCGAACTGGGGGTCGAGTTCGGCATTGTCGATCTTTCTCTTGCACCGACTCCGCGTGTTCGCGACAGCGTCGGTGAGATTCTCCAGGTGATGGGACTCGAGTCCATAGGCGCACCGGGTTCTACCGCAGCAATTGCCCTGCTCAACGATGCGGTAAAAAAGGGCGGGTTGTTCGCCTCTTCATCTGTTGGTGGTCTTTCCGGCGCATTTATTCCCGTTGCCGAGGATGCCGCACTCTCCCAAGCCTCAGGTAACGGCGACCTGAGACTTGAAAAACTCGAGGCAATGACAAGCGTCTGCTCTGTCGGTTTGGATATGATAGGAATTCCGGGCGATACGGACGTGGATACCCTTGCCGCCCTCATTCTCGACGAGATGGCGATAGGCGTGGTGAACAATAAGACGACCTCTTGCAGATTGATTCCTGTTCCCGGGAAGAACCCAGGCGATAAAGCCGTGTTCGGCGGCCTCTTTGGTGAATGTTACGTGATGCCGGTACATCGAGCAGGAAAATCGAGCGGCTTCGTCTGCTTTGGCGGCAGAATCCCCGCACCGCTCAGGAGTCTCAAAAATTAATCTGAATCCTGAATCCCGAATTTCTTTGCAAAAGAACATGGTGTTAAGGTATACTATTTTTTAGTATAATGGTTTCTTAAAAAAACAGGGTTAAATTTTTTTCGCATCATTAATTGGGGGAAATAAAAAGGTGTTTTCAGGTTCTTTGATAGGTGAGAACATAGCGTAACATCAATTAAATTATTCTTTTCTCCCGATTACGCTTGCCAATTTTACTCTAAAACGATACTATTATTCCAATTTACTGATTAACCCTCACAAACATTTCAAAAAAATCAACGGTTAGTTCTGATAATTTACTTAAGAGGTATAGGTATGACGAACCAGATTACATACGAAGGTCCGTTTGGACCGAATATCCGTATAGGAATGCTCCAGAAGCAGGACGAGATACAATTCAGCCTGATCGGCACATATAAAATCGTTACAAAAGAGGGCAAGACACTCAAGACATTTGACGATAAAAGCGGCATATTGCAATGTACTGTTGTTCAGAGTCAACCCGCGCAGCTCAAATGGCGAATAGTCATAGCCCGCTTACGTGACCACGAAACCGCCCTTGTCCGCGCTGAAGTGACTGAACGAACCCTTGCCATCAATCATACCGAGATACTGGAAGTGGGTAGCGAGGTGGTTACAACAACGGGAAGGAGATTTGATGCCCGTGGGTTCTGGTTATGTACAGAACCTTTCTCGAGCATAGAAGAAGCACGCGAGGCGCGCTCTAAACTACCCGACTCGAGCCGATACGATATCTTGCCTGTGCGCATGAATCCCTCTTCGGGAACGCTCAAGCTGACCAGCGAAAGCAACGGGGAAAGTCTCGAAGTTAACGACAGCATCGAGCTGATACCGAAAGATGCGACTGACTCCCGGGTGGTTCTCCACGACGTGATAGTTGGCATTTCGTATCACTGGCGTCATAAAGAGCGCCAGAAGCTACGCGGCAATCTCAGGATTATTATAGATAACGAGGGCAAACTGACCGCCATAAATATTCTCCCCCTCGAGGTTTATCTCGTCAGCGTGAACTCATCGGAGATGATGTCGGCATGCCACGACGAATTTCTCAAGGCACAAACCATTGCGGCTCGTAATATCGTTCTTGCCAATATGCACAAGCACCATTATGCCGATGATTTCGACCTCTGTGCCGACGATCATTGTCAATGCTACAGGGGTTCGTCCCGCGAGACCGAGAAATCCAGAAAAGCCGTACTGTCTACCCTGAGTGAGGTACTGGTGTCCGGGCACGAGCTGTGCGATACGCGCTACAGCAAGATGTGCGGCGGATTGACCGCGGACTTCGATCGCGTCTGGTACGGCGAACCGATCGAGTACCTCGTAGGTAAGTTCGACGGCGATCCTGACTCCGAAGATATCCACTTCTACCCCGCGGATACCGAACCTGCAGCACTAAAATTTATCGAGTCCTCGCCGGATGTGTACTGTAACACTACCAGAGGGCGGATATCCCAGTCATTGAAATATTCCGCACCCTATTTTCGCTGGAATATAACCTATAGCCGACAGGAACTTGAAAAACTCATCAACCGATTTCCAGAATATCGGGTCGGCGAGTTTCTGGATTTCGAGCCGTTGAGCCGCTCGCCTTCCGGCAGGTTGGAATATATCCTCATCAAGGGAACAGGCGGCGAAGTAATTATCGGAAAAGAGTTCGAGATTCGGCGCGTTCTTTCTCCTACGTTTCTGTACAGCGCGTGTTTTATATGGGACATCCAGCGCAACAACGGCAAAGTGGAATCAGTTACGCTCCATGGCGCCGGCTGGGGACACGGCGTCGGGTTATGCCAGATCGGCGCCGCCATGATGGCGCAACGCGGAAAAAAATACGAGGAGATTCTCGCTCACTATTATCCACAGACCTCTCGTGCAACTATTTATGAGGAAAAATATACCCGAAAATCGTTGAAAGAGCAGCTGGGTGAAACTGATTTCCGTCCCGGCGATGCCTGCTACGAATTCTTCAACTGCTATGCCGTGGCGCAATGTCCGATTCATCTCAAGAACATCCGCCTCGAAGCAAGAAAAGAAAACGATGAGTTCGTATTCGAACCTGTAAACGCCCCGGACATCAACCTGAAAAAGATGAAGATCGAATGCGATTTTCTGGACTTCGAGGAGAGCAGCGCAAGACCCAAAAAAGGCACCACCGGTTAATTACCAGATTCTCTGAAACACCCTTTTGAATATCTTTTCTCAGAAGCAGGATTCATCTTGGTAGTTAAAATGAAGTGACCACGCAGGGACATCACACATCTATTTCTGAAAATATCTCTTAATCTTATTAGAATCCGAGGTCAACGATCTGAGAAAAGCCGGGTGCATGAAGATTTTTTATATATGCCCGCTAATTATTCTACTTGTTGTATTCGTGTCGATTCGCGTTATTCGCGGGTGAATAAATCTTTTCTCTTGCCCGCTAATTACGCTAATTACGCCAATTTTTTTTATTCGTGCCTATTCGCGTTATTCGCGGGTGCATAATTTTTTTTGCCCGCTAATCAATCTAATAGCTTCTTTTCAAAAATTACACGTTCCCATTCCAGCTGCGGGTAATGCCCAAAGTTTACCAACAAACCGAGTTTAACACCTGCAGCATTCAGGTAATTTATTACTTGTCCGCGATGTTCATCAACAAGTTTTGAAACGGCTTTAATTTCCACAATGATGTTACCGTAACAAACAAAATCTGCTTTATACATCTGTCTCAATCTATGATCACGATACGATATGAAAAGTTCTTTTTGTGCTTCATAGGGAATGCCTTGATAATCAAATTCAATTTGAAGACATTCCTGATATACAGGTTCAAGAAAGCCACATCCTTTATTGTTATAGACCTCGAAACAAGCACCTATGATTTTGTAACATTCATCCTTATAGAGCAAATCCATATGCTGTTCACCATGTACGATATTATTTAATGTTAATTAGTATTTTTAATCGCGTTATTCGCGGGTGAATAAATCTTTTCTCTTGCCCGCTAATTACGCTAATTCACGCCAATTTTTTTTATTCGTGTCTATTCGCGTTATTCGCGGGTGAATAAAGATTTTTTATATATGCCCGCTAATTACGCTAATTACACTAATATTTTTTTTGCCCGCTAATTCACGCTAATTCACCCTAATTTTTTTTATTCGTGTCTATTCGCGTTATTCGCGGGCGAATAAATCTTTTCTCTTGCCCGCTAATCAAACTAATAATTTAAATTTTTAATCAGCGCCTATTCGCGTTATTCGTGGGTACATAATTTTTTTTCCCGCTAATTACGCTAATTACGCTAATTTTTTTATTCGTGTCGATTCGCGTTATTCGCGGGTGCATGAAGATTTTTTATATATGCCCGCTAATTCACGCCAATTTTTTTTATTCGTGTCGATTCGCGTTATTCGCGGGTGAATAAATCTTTTCTCTTGCCCGCTAATTACGCTAATTCACGCTAATTTCTTTTTCGCGCCTATTCGCGTTATTCGCGGGTGCATAATTTTTTTTGCCCGCTAATTACGCTAATTACGCTAATTTTTTTTATTCGTGTCTATTCGCGTTATTCGCGGGTGCATAAATCTTTTAATCTCGTGTGTATACTTGCATAGAGTACTTTGAGGGAAGTAAATCAGAAATGGCGGAAGGTGGTGTCGGTAACGTCGATTCTGTTCTCTTTCGCATCGACGAAGAGCAGTTCATTGGATGTCGTTACAAGCCCGATTTGACTGACACGGGTTTCAGGGCAGTGGCGCCGAAAAAGGTTGCTTACCTCAACCGGATCAGCTGATGTGGTGAAGAGCAGTTCATAGTCCTCGCCGCCGAAAAGTGCATAGTCCATCGCTTGTTTTCCTTGTTCCCGGCAATACTGCTCGAGCTCGTTCGATATGGGAAGGTTCTGAACAAAGACCTTGATCCCCACCGTGCTGAACCGCTTGATCAATCCCAGCTCGTTATGCACGCCGTCGCTTATATCAATCATCGCAGGATCAGTGAGGTGTGTGACTATGGCTCTGCCTTCTGAAATCCGCGCCACAGGCATAAGGTGACGATGTACAAGATATGTTTCGACAGCTCCAGCGCCATAATTTATTTTACTCTGTAAGATTTTAAGGCCTGCCGCGGAGTCCCCGACAGTACCGGTGACATAGACATGGTGCCCGGGTTTTGCGGCGCTTCGTAACGGAAGAGGCTCGGATTTCGGTTTTTTTCCTACAAGCATGACCGTAATCACCAGTCGCTCGCTCCTGACCGTGTCGCCGTTTACGAGCGCCACTTTGTACGTTTCTCCCTCGTCTACCAATCCACGATAGATGTCTTCAACGATCGCGATCGCCATATGTTTCGGTGCAGCCAGAGAAACCAGATAAAACTCGGGTATCCCGCCCATAGCGGCGATATCGCTCAGATTGACTGCAAGAGATTTCCTCCCCAGCTTATAGGGATCAAAATCGTTGACAAGAAAATGCGTCCCCTCGACGAGGGTATCGAGTGTGAGGAGGACGTAATCGGAGGCGTCGGGTGCGGGATCGATAACGGCGGTATCATCACCGAATCCAAGCGCAACTCGCTTATCATCGAGGGGGTAAAATTTCTTCAATCGGTCAAGCAATCCCCATTCGCCAATATCGGAGAGATTCTTTTCGCTCATAGGCTCTTAATCTAATTCGTTAGAGATTTTTATTTTTTCCTGCGGTTTCGCCGCCTTCATGGAACAGAGGTCGCCACACATCGTACACACATCGGTAGAATGAGGAACACGCGCGTTACGATACTCGCGAGCACGCTCAGGGTCCATGGCGAGAGAGAAGATCTTTTCCCAATCGCGCTCAGCACGTGCGCGAGATATTGCATCGTCCCACTCGCGTGCACCCCGGTAGCCTTTCTCGATGTCTCCTATGTGAGCCGCTATCTTTGACGCAATCACGCCCAGCCGTACGTCTTCAACGGTCGGAAGGCGGAGGTGTTCGGCAGGTGTGACGTAACAGAGAAAATCCGCGCCTGCCTGTGCCGCAACCGCACCGCCGACCGCACCTACGATATAATCGTAGCCGGGAGCGACATCCGTGCAAAGAGGACCGAGGACATAGAATGGGGCGCCTTTACACACTTTTTTCTCGATAAGGACATTCGCGGCAACCTCGCCGAGAGGAACGTGACCGGGTCCCTCGATCATAACCTGCACGCCTGCATCCACGGCGCGGTCCCGCAACTCGCTGATTACGACGAGTTCATCGATCTGGATCGAGTCGGTTGCGTCGTGAATGCAGCCGGGTCGCAGTCCGTCACCGAGACTGAACGTCACATCATATTCCCGGACGATGTCGATGATTTCGTCGTACGCGGTATAGAAAGGATTTTCCTCGCCATGAGTCCGCATCCAGCGAATGATAAACGAGCCGCCACGACTGACCACGTCCATGATGCGCGACTTGCGCTCGATCTTTTCCAGCGCACGAAGCGTGACTCCGCTATGTATGGTGATAAAATCCACACCGGACTCGGCTTGACGCCTTATCACGTCCAGAATATGGTCATGCGTCATATCCTCTATCGCTTTGCCCGCGCGGAGCAGCTCGATTGCCACCTGGTAGATAGGCACCGTTCCTACCGGCACCGCCGACTCTTTTATCACCTTTTTCCTGATAATATCCAGATTCCCACCGATGCTGAGGTCCATAACCGTATCCGTACCGGCTTCAATAGCGGTGTCGAGTTTCTTCAGTTCTTCAACCAGATTGCAGTAATCGGGCGATGTCCCGATATTTGCATTCACTTTGGTGGCAAGACGCTCGCCTATACCGATCGGTTCAATATCGTGCCGAATATTTTTAGGAATAACCACTCTTCCCCGTGCGATAAGGTCCCTGAGTTCCTCCGGCGAAATCTGTTCCTTTTCAGCGACTTTTTGCATCTCAGGCGTAATTGTACCCTGTATGGCTGACTCCAGTTGTGTCATCTATCCCTCACCTTCTCGTTTACTTTTAAGATAGTTCAAGATTTATGTGCATTAAGGATTATGTCGTTGAGATTACGTGTAGCAGCAACGATATCAGTCGAGGTCATCACCGCTGAAAGCACTCCTATCAATTTCACGCCTTTTTCGAGCACCTTGTAAATATTGTCGGGAGTAATACCACCGGTGGCAACCATCGGGAAGTTGAGATTCTCCATCGCCCACTCGAGAATGGGAACCCCGAGCGTGGGGTACTCGGTCTCCTTATCGGTGCGAAAAATCGGGCCTATGGTCACATAGTCTACATCCCGTGTGCCCACGCCTTTAAGCATCTGGAAAAAATCATGCGTGCTTAAGCCGATAATTTTATCCTTGCCCATGATTTCGCGGGCTATATCAATGGGCATATCGTTCTGACCAAGGTGCACTCCATCAGCATCGATCTCCCGCGCTAAATAGGGATTCCTCTCTATAATGAGAAGTCCGTTGAACTCCCCTATTATTCCCTTGAGCCGTTTCCCTATAAGGAGAAGATCATCAAAAGGCGTCACTCTATCCCTTATCTGGATAATGCGTGCACCACCGACAAGCACCGCTTGAATCGTTTCCTCGTAGCTACGTCCACCGGCAAGGTTGATGTCGGTTATTACGTATAACCCCGGCTTCGATAATAACTCCTTGTTTGTCATCTGATAGTTATTCCCAATTCTATTTCGTACTTACCTGTAAACCGTACACAAGGGAACGGCTGTCTGTAACATGAGTAAGAAGTGGTCTTTATTCACTGATTTTCAGAGAAAAACACCTATAACCTTAAAGAAGAACAGCGCTTCCCTGAAGAAATTCTAAGAGCCTCTTCTGATAACCTCTAAATATTTATTTTCTCTCTTGTTTGGAGGAAAAGTCAAGAATGATGGGATTAAGGAGAATAACAGAGCACTTCGCGAAATAGGGGTTTTTTGAGGAGAATGAGCCAGTATATGTGGCGCGAGGTCTCACGCCGATACAAGGCGTAGACGCGTCTGCGCAGTCCAAGATTGAATTTCGGATAGCCTATCTTTGATCTCGTATTTGATACCATAGAATGAATTTCGTTTTGCTCTTCCGCCGGGGGTCGTTCGGGCCGAACGACCCTACTCGGCATTGAATAAAAATAGATTAGTGTAGATAAGTGAAAATCCGTGGTTCGATCATTGTTTTAAAGATTTTTTATCCGGTTTTTTCGCACAAAGGGAAAAATCTTTGGGTGTCGGATCATTTATATATATCAGCCTTTCAGGCTGAGGCTTGTGGGGGGAACGTGACCCAGGGCGAATGCCCGCCACGGCGCGTCTACGATTCGCTAAAGCGAAATCTTCGACCAGTATTTAATACCTTAATATGAATTTCGTTTTGAACTCTTGCCGGGGTCGTTCGGGTCAGAATGAAATTCTTTAAAAAAAGCACGACACCGATTTCGATTTCGATAGCGATTTCGATTATGCGCACCAATACTGTTGAAAAAGGATATGAGAAGAAATTTATTCGTGTAATTTGTGTAATTCGTTGTTGAAGAAAAGAGGGATTTTAGTTTGTAAAGAAATAAGTGTAGATAAGTGAAAATCCGTCGATACAAGCGAAATTTTCTTTATACATACTTTAACGCCGAGTCCGCAGAGAGAACCGCACGCAGAATTCGCAGAGAACTACATACAGAGACTAAAAAACTCGATAGCGATTCCGCTTTCGATTTCGATAGCGCGTACAACGCCAAGGGCGTGTACGAATGCGAGTACGAGTATGATTTGAATGACAAGCGGGGAGGGTTATTCTACAGTAAAGCGACAAGCGACTGCGAGTACGTGTACGTGTACGTGTATGTGTACGTGTGCGTGTATGTGTATGTGTACGTGTACGATTAGGCGCACGCTCACGCGTGCGAGTGATAAAGGGGAGGCTTATCCTACAGTACCGAAAAGGGGTGACAAGCGAGGACGCTTATTCTACATTTTTTTCGCTGAGGTAACAAGTTTTGAAAGCGTCCTGAAAGTGTCTCAACATCCAGCTCAAAGGCTAATCTTTTGTAGTAAAGAAGATTCGCAATGTCCTGCTGAGTCTTGTATGATGTGCTTCTCCCAATTTCGCGAATGACTCAGAATAACAAAAGAAGCTATGTAAACTCATTGACTCATCCAACCTGACTATGATAAAAATAAATATATATTCCGGCTTTACATGATTGAGCTATGCAATTGAAAAAAATCACATTCCTTACCCCGCCGGCACTGGTCAGTAAACTTGCGGCTGACCGCGTATTCGGGTGCAACTACGGCTATTATCCCGTACCTAATATTTTCATTTTAACCTGTGCGGCGGTTCTCGAGCAGGAAGGATTCACCGTCAAATACGTCGACGGCGCGATTGAAAAATGGACGGAAAACGATCTAATTGATTTCCTCAAACGAGACGACAGCGATCTCTATATCATTTATACCGTCTACCTGGCGAAAGAAACCGATCTAAAAACCCTGAAGTTGATCCGCGAATATAAAGGGAACATGCCGGTCATATTCATGGGACCGGTTCCCACGGAAATCCCCGAAATGTTTATGCGGGATGATAACGTATTCGTGGTGCGTGGCGAACCGGAAATGACACTCAAGGAATTCACCCTCGCCTTGCAGGGCGGACATTCACCTGAAGGCATCAAGAGCCTTTCCTTCAGAACCAACGGCTCGATCAAACATAACGAGCTTCGATCCGTAGTCAACGATCTCGATTCTTTACCTCTTCCTGCACGGCATCTCATCAAAAAGGGGAAATACTACAATCCTAAAATAGGGGTACAACCGTTTACGGTAGTGTTGACCTCCCGTGGATGCAGTTATAAGTGCACTTACTGTGTTCCTTGTTCGCTCTCCTATGCGCGCGAGCTCGAGTATCGCTGCACGCTTGGTAGAAAACCACCGGTGCGTCAACGCTCCGCAGAAAATGTTCTCACAGAAATCAGGCAACTCAAAAAAGAAGGATATCGCTCTATCGGCTTCATCGACGATCAATTTATCTGGGATGAGCAACGCGTGCTCGATATCAGCAAGGGACTCGAGGAGATTGACATCGAGTGGGGGTGTCTTGCTCGAGCCGACCGGCTCAACGAACGCCTTGTGCGCGCATTCGCCCGCGCGAAATGCCAATATGTGGATATCGGCGTTGAATCCTTCAACCAGCAAGTCCTCGACGATATCAAGAAGGACCTTGACGTTAACACCATATTTTACGCAATCGACCTGCTCAAGAAGTACAATATTACGGCGAAGATCAACGTGCTGATCGCCGCCTCACCGCTTGAAACCGAGGAGACCATCAAGGAAAATATCCGTATTATCAGACGACTCAAACCCGATTCGGTGATGTATGGCATTACGAATCCCTTCCCCGGCACGGTATTCAACAAAATCGCGCGACGGGAAGGCTGGATGCTTTTTGATGAGTACAAACCCGTGGACGTCCAGAAAGAGTGTATCATCTCGTACCCGCACCTGAGCAATCGCCAGATAGAACATCTCGCTCGTCAAGCCAATATCCGCTTCTTCCTCTCGCCCTCATTTCTCGCTCAAAACCTCGCAAAAATACGCTCTCCCAAGGCGCTGTTCAACGCACTTGTAACTTTTAAACGTAAACTCTTCGACTAAAACGGGTTGTGGAATTTTAGGATAAAACACACCTATTCATGAGTGATTCTTTCTTACGCGCGCAAGAACTCTTTTTATCTTTATATTCAAAAAGGGGGATAACGAAATGAATATCGTAAGAAGTGGGTCAGGTGCTTTATGGGTAGCGAGTATAGTCCTCATCGGAGTTGTTTTGATCGGCTGTCAGCGAGAAAACACATCCGCACAACACAAACCATCCGCAAAGACAAGTAATAAAAATGACATTGCCGGTATATACTTGACTACGAGGAGTACCGCACGCCACCTCCTTCTATCATTTCAACCCCTATCGCCAACTTTCTTGAGATTCAGGTGAGCATAAAGGTAATGAGCGTGGGCGCGGTATTCATGATGTTGCAAGGCGACCGTGAAGCGGCGCTCGATATTCTTCTTGCATCCTATCATTTAGGTCAGATGATGAACAAAGATGATACGATACTTGCACACCTTATCGGTATAGCTGTCCGTGCTATTGCTACTGAAGGACTGGCAATCTATGCCCTTAATTGCTGCGAGAAGGTTGAAGAGGTTGAGCAATTGTGGGAACAACTCGAGCGGCTCGAACAAAATATCTACACTATTGACCGCGACACCTTGTTCGCTTATGAAACTCCCCTCGGCTCCTTGCTACCCGAAAGGTACCACCCTAATTACCTTGAAGCCATGGTGCGCCACAATGTGACCACCGCAAAGTTCGAGATTTTACGAACTGCCACCGCGGCATGGTACCGAGCAATCAAGCAGGGGAAGTTTCCGGAGACGTCCGAGGATTTTGCGTCCTTACTCCCTGAAGGACCTCCCGCAGACCCTTTCGATTCCGAACCTCTAAAATTTAGAACCGACGACGATCTGTTTGTCTGCTATAGTTATGGACCGGATGAAAAGGACAACCGCGCTGCCTTCGCGTACGACCCGACCAATGGGACTATCAGTCCGGGCGATATCTTCACGAACGTTCCTTTACAAAGAACGTACCCATTCCCACGAGATGGTATTCATGCCTCTTCGGCTCGGGAGGTCAGGGAAATATTCGCGCGGGGGCTTCCTCGGTACCCTTTTGCAAGTACACGCGGTAAGCCGTTTGGGATCTCCAACACCAAGCCGGTGATGATATACAGTTTCGGTCCCGATGCCAACAAATGGGAGGCAAGAGAGCAGGGCAAGTGCTACGTCCCGGAAGTCCCTTACGATCCCACCAATGGCACAGTCTCTGAAGGTGATCTTTTCATGACCGTCCCAACCCCCGATAATACTCCTTGAAATATTGACGACCGCTTGATGATTAAAGGTAGGTCCTGCGGGCAAGGGCGAGAACAAGGCGGTCGATCAATCCGACACGTATACTATGCCCGATGACGTCGGAATTGACAATAATAGAGAAAAACACCTCCTGTCCCAGCGGCGTGTTGACCACACCTGTTAGACTTGTGGCGACACCGAGGTAGCCGGTTTTGCCATGAATTCTGGGCGCTGCGTTACGCGCTTCTTCAGTGTCCTGAAACCGATTGGCAAGAGTGCCGCTCTCACCTGCCTTCGACAGCGAGTCGAAAAATATGTTACACTGTTCATAATTCCTCATGTAGCGAAGCACCTTGACGAGTTGTGCGGGTGGAACCCTGTTAAGCCATGACAATCCCGAACCGTCGATCATGACAGTACAGGGAACGTAGATATTTTCTTTTTCAAGAAATGCAATGACCGCACGACACCCCGAAACGAACGAGCCTTCGCCCCTGATCTCTTTTCCCAACGTTTTCAAGACCTGCTCTGCATAAAAATTCTGACTCCGCTTGTTGATGACTTTGACAATCGACGCCATGGGGGGCGATACAAAGGTGTCCACCGTATATCTCTCATCATCTCGCCATGTTTGATCCTCGCGTTCGTCGCCATCAACCGCTACTCCCTTTACCTCTATCCCGCCCTTCTCGATCGTCTCCTTGAAGACCGTGGCAAAATAATGGGTCGGATTGTAAATCGTTGCATAATCATATACATCTTTGCGTTTAGCCGGTATAGTCCCATGAGCGCGGATGATATTGGTCTTGTCTTCACGTTGGTATCCTATCCGTAACCTGCCGTCCTTTTCGACAGTTTTTACCCCATTGATTATGGTCACATAAGAGGTCGGCGGATTAAGTTGAAAGATTCCAGGCAGCCCGGCTTTTCTTGCCCCTTCCCATTCTAAATCAATGCAGTTGTCATTAAATGAGAGGGCGGACACTTCCGCACAATACCATTCCCCACGCTCGCCCTTCGGCCACCCGTTTCCAAAGTATTCATCATCAAAATAGTCATCCTCGCCGATGATGTATCCGTAGATTTTCCGTATCCCCAGTTGCTTGAGCTCATCAACCCAGTTTTCGAAAATCCAGAGATGATCGCGGGTGTCGCCATCAGGATTGAACCTTCCGGAGATAGTCGGGTCACCGCTACCCGTCACTATCAAATTCCCGTGAAGTACCTTGTCCTCAATCCTTCCCGTATGGCTGAGTTTCGTCTTGTAACAATACTCGGAACCAAGATAATAAAGAGCAGCGCTGGTGGTGAGTAATTTATTACACGACGCCGGAATCAAAGGTTCATAGGCATTATGCGAGAAGATTTCTCGACCGGTTGCCGCGTCTATGACGTACATCCCGATCTTGCCTTCCTCGAGATCAACAGAATTAATAATTGACGCCAATTCCTCTGAAATGGTACCCGTAGTAATCTCATTGCACCATGCACCGGAGGCGGCGATTGAGAGAAAGGCGATAACGATCCAGAATATAGGTTTAATCCCTGCTGAATTTGTGGCATTATACTTCATCATCTTTGTCTATCCCCTTTAAAAAATTTGAAAGTTACTTTTACCCCATAATGGATTTGCATTCAAAAAGATTTTTTCCTATAATAAAATTTGTAGTGAGTTTTGATTATTCTTTTTTGATAAGGAGAGGTTCTTTCCATGAATTTACAATCCAGGGATTATGCGGATAAAGGTGTACTAAAACATACTAAGGGCGCAATGCGAGACTCGCTGCGTACCTTCTTTTTGAGTCTTTTCATAATCCTGACATTCATAGTGGTGCTGGGGCAGGTTGCATCGAAGAACACGGAGAAAGCCACAGACACGCAGGATCAGGAGTTTAGAGAATTCGCAGAGGTTGTTGCCGAAGTCTATGTAAAGATCAAAGAAAAGTATGTAACGGAGTTGGATAACGAGACCCTGATCAAGGGAGCGGTAGAGGGAATGATGGGGGCGCTCGACGGTAATAGCCAGTTTCTCGACACTGATCTGATCTCGCAACTCGAAAAGGATACCGGTGGAGAATTCTCGGGAATCGGGATACACATATCACTGCAGGATGGATTACTGACGGTTGTAGCCCCCATACCGGGCACCCCCGCCGCCGAAGAAGGGCTCCAGCCGTGGGATCGAATCATCGAGATCGACGGGAAATCAACCAAGGATATTACACTCCTCGAGGCGGTCAAGAAACTGACAGGACCCGCGGGAACACACGTGAGCGTCACCATCTACAGGGAAGGTGAAGAAGACCCCCTGTATTTCACTATCACACGCGCGGTGATCAAAGTTCAGAGTGTGTATCATAAAGTCGTAGACTCCACAATCGGTTATATCCGCTTATCCCGTTTCAGCGAAAATACCGCAGAGAGTATGCGCAAAGCCCTGGAAGACCTTAAAGCCCATGAGATCGAATCTCTCATCCTGGATTTACGATTCAATACAGGCGGGTTATTGACCGAAGCGGAAAAGGTAGCAGACCTGTTGGTGCCGAAAGGCGAACTCATCGTCTATACAGAGGGGCGAATGCCCAGCCAGAACAGAAAATATTTTGCCCGCGAAGAAGCCGTGCTCTCGGTTCCGACGGTGGTCCTCGTCAACAAGGGAAGCGCCAGCGCATCGGAGATTGTTGCCGGCGCGCTCAAAGATCATCACCTCGCTGTTATCCTTGCACCGAAAGGGCAGCGAACCTTCGGAAAAGGTTCGGTACAAACAATTGAAGAACTCGACCACCCCCTCGGCGTGGATGAAAACGGCAATCCTTTACCCTGTGCTATTCGTCTTACTACGGCACATTATTATACCCCTGCAGGAGTAAATATCGAGGGAAAAGGCATTAAACCAGACGTCGTGGTTGATTTACCTGAAAAGCATGAGATAGAACTCCTAAAACATGGTCTTCTCGGTGAACCACGCTTGATACCCGAGGACGATGAGACAACCACTCAATCCGAGAACCAAGAGGAGAAATTCTACATTGAAAAACTCAAACAAGACGAGAAAGAAAAAGAAGAAGAGTTCGTAGATATACAACTTCAGTTCGCCGTTGATCTTCTCAGGAGTCTTATGGTGCTGAGTAAAGCCGAATCATCTCTTCTTCCCGGAATGAACAGAAGTTAAGAGAATTTAAGCAGCGAATATACTATGTCATTTCAAACTTTGTGAATGCTGCACAGGTCATGTTTGAAAGAGAGATAGTCGTATTCCGAGTTGAAGTGTTTTCGAGAGGTAAGTAAAGGGATTCATCCCTCCGGAGTAAAAAATGAAGATAGTTAAATACATACTTGTTCTGATCACTATATTTTGTTTGATAGATGGAGTCTGGGCGCAAGAGAGCAGAAGAGAGACGTCTTCTAAAGATACCCAGCCAAAAGACGAGGAAAAAAAACAACCTCCTGCTGCCGTCCCCTCCAAGATTCAAAGAAGAGGAACCAAGACAATACAACCCACATCGCGAAGCAGACGCGGCACGACCTCCAGAAAGGTTGCAACCAAAACATCGGGATTTATATCGACACTCAACATGAAACCAAATCTCGACAGCGCAGTGCTCTATCTATCACCTTTAGATATCAGAACCTCCGTGGGTAAGGAATTTGTGACTTCCCTTTCTTTGAGTAACCGCAATGCACAGACATTTGATCGGTTTTATGTTGTGCTTACGTATGATCCTGACTTTCTTATGCCGCTTGGATTCAACGATGAAGCCCTTAAATCTATAATGACCGCCGCTCCCGCTGTATCGGTTCAGGAATCAGCAGGTGTCATAATATACGAAGCAACGCTGAGAAAACCGATGAAAGCCACCAAACTCAAATTTTGCTTTATTAAGTGGCAAGCCCTCAAACCAACCGTGTTTACCCAAATCGGTTTCGGAAGCATAAACTCACACACGACTCGTATAACCAACGAGACGGGCAACGACATCCTCGGCGACCCATCGCTTCCGGACGATGGACTTCTTCCCACAAGTGTGACAATCTCAGGTATGCAATTTGCATCTGAGGAAGAGCCGCTTCCCGGTTTTTCCATCTATGGAACTTATCTCGGGGGTGGCGCCCCCGAACTTCCCGAATTTGATTATGGCTTACACCTCTCTCTCATTCCCGAAAAAAACTCTGTCACGCAGGGTGAAGAATTCCTTGTTCACATTTACATATCAAATCCCCGCGAACTCCCCTCAGATGACCTCGATCTTGTCATTCATTATGACCCTTCAGTATTCGAAGTGCTTGATTATGATGAAGGGAACTGGATTACACGAGGGATCAATATTTTCGACGGACTCTATCACGATATATATCCATTCGATTATCAGATCAAGAATATGGTAATACCTTCCGAAGGGACGATTTATTATAGAATGGCAAGCACCGATGTCGATATTTTAACCGAACCGGGGACACTCGCCACTATCAAATTCCGCGCACGTAAGCCTCATGTGACCAGAGCCGTTACTTTCATGTTACCCTCGAACGAACGAGATGATACAGGAAGCAGGATCAGCTTTGCCGACCAGGATGTCCTGGGCTCTCCCGATATCATCAACGACGGAGTGACAAACTGCCTGATTAATGTGGATTAACTTACCAAATTTACCCGGTACGGAAGGGTATAAAAGGTCGAAAATCCCTCTTCATGTAGATATTCGGTAGTTTTCTCAGGGATGGGTGTTTTTATCCTTGCCTGATGATATTTCAAATAGAGGGAGAGGTGATTACGTCAACTTCTCGAGATTTGCGAGATGCTTACGGGCTCGATCTATATGCTTTCGATCTTGTTTTTTCTGGCTTAACTCGAGCACTTTTGCCCATTGTTCCACTGCCTTGGTCTGCCATGATGGTTTCTTCTCGTATACGATAGCAAGGTTATTATGCGCAGGGAGGTACTCGGGATCGATCTGCAATGCCCGGAGGTATTGCTCAACTGCTTTCTCATACTCACCTCGGCGAATATATTCAACCGCGGACTGGCAATAATCCTTTATGATATCGTCATCGGTCTTCAGGGTAGCAGGCATCGGCTCTGAGGATGGTTGTTCTGAAGGAACTTGATTAGGAACAGATTCTTCATCCGATTCCGCCGGCGCTGAGCTTCCTACACTTGAAATATCCACCGGAACACCCTCTTCCTCCTCTTCAGGTAACTTAAACACATATTCCGGCAGCGTCAACGATGCCTTGAGAAGCTCTGCTTCAGCACCGTCTATAATATCGAAAATACTGTCGAGCTTGGATACTTCAAGGATGTCGGCAAACTTGTTGGATGGGGAGACGATAACAACGCGGGTCTTATTCTTGTTTGCAGTCATCTTGAGTCCGACGAGAACTCCCAAACCCGCACTGTCTACAAAATCGACATTAGAAAAGTCCATGTAAACAATGTTAATGCCTTTATCGATCAATGTAGTTATCGAGTTTTTCAACTTTTCGCATTGATCGAGAAGTATCCTGCCCGCAATTTCTACATACACATTATGGTCTGACTTGTAAATTTTTAGTTCCATTTGTGTCCTGCGCTTCTCCTTTGGTGTTATACATCAATAAAACGCTACTCTGTTTCTTGTGTATGTGTAATCTTTTCAGCCTTATCGACACGAAGTTGCGGGATATCATCTATAACGTGATATCGAAGACTGCATGCGCGGCAGTCCAACCATTCTTTCTCGTCCGTGACACGGTGCTCAAGAGGTCCTTTGCACTTCGGACAGACGAGAAGTTCGAGCAGTTTCGGTGATATCATATACGCTTTCCCTCCTATAAAGAAACGAGTATACCCACAACCTGCGCAGTGACGTTAATGGTGGTGATGACTTCAACGTTGGCTTCAGCAACTGAACGGATAGCAATATCATCGATCTCATAGGTCGATTTACAATGGGTCAGTTCATAAAGGAAGCGAGATGACGCAAGGTTCGTTGCTTTGTAGCGTAGTTTAACAGGAACAATATTATATAAGGGTTTGGTGATCTCCTGTGGTTCAGGAGCCAAAATGCCTTCCATGGCTCCGGGAGGCAGTCCTCCGAATTCAAACATCATTTCAGGCGGAATTTCAGGACTAAATTCGGGAGGCATGCCCTCGGGTCCCACTCGTGCCCCAGCCGGCTGTTCCGCTCCCTCTACTTCTTCAACTTCAGCCACCGTATATGCATAATCCGGGCCCGGGTCTTCAATTAAGGTCACAGACACAATCTCATCAACATTGTTTTCTTCTGCACGATCGAGAATATCCATCAAGAATTCCAACTGCCGATTTACCATATACGCTGTGCCCACGTTTATGTCTATTCGTAAAAGTTCATAGAGTTCATCAATCGTAATTTTATATTCTCTCGGTTTCTCGCGGAGTATCAGTTCCGCATGTGCCATGAGTTTTAATTGTGACACCACAGAACCGAACTCCTTTATCTGTTCCAATTTTGCCATATCTATGCCGATTCTGCCCATAAAGTCACGATATTCACTTTCCGCCTGGGCAAGGACAGTGGGACTGTCTCTACTGATGTTAATAATGCTTTGAACATTATCGATCTTGGATATAACATCCCATAGGTTAACACGCTGTTTTGCGATATCTTCCGGGAGCTCGAGAGGAAAGTCCCATCCATCTTCGCCAAGAAAGGTCAGTGCAACGCTCGACTCCTTCTGCCGCCGCATTAATTCCTGGACATATCCTCTTCGGATTTCGCGTATTTGGGCAAAATTTTCCGGGTCGCCTGGATTAAAGTAAATCTTGGGCGCATCGAGATTGAGCGTCTCGAGAATGTCCAAAAACTCCTTGTTCAGCTCTTCGGTCTCCTCGCTGTAACTCTTCAACTTTATGGGAGAAATATTCCTCATCTGATTATAATTGCTCTTTGCATTCTCCATTTCTTTCTTTGCACGGGAATATTCCTGTGCCTTATTGGAAAACACGAAGAAGTGCAGGCCTGCAATGACAAAGATAGCTACTATACTTATAATGACAATCTTTTCTCTATTTCCAGGAGTAAACGCCATTTTTCTTCCTCTTCTTTAGAGAATATACAAGCCTCAAAAAAACCATATAACTTATGATTGGGTATAAATTCTTTATGCACTATAAGAGGCGACTTTGTCAAATGAAAAACCTCACCTGCTCGATGATGAATCTGGATGCTCTGACCCCTGAATATAAAGCGGAGGTGTTGTAGAGCACGCTGTATGTCCGTAGTGACTATTCCCTTACAAGCCGTCGGCGACCACCCCTCGGTTGCGAGTGCGAATTCGAGTGCACGTATATAATATATATTGGGCTTTTACGAGACATCAGCCACAAGAGTTTCGTAGAGCTACCTCACCCTCTTTCCCGAATGGCTCAATTCGAGCAGATCCCGAATTCTTCATCCACACACAAGATATAATGTTCCTAATCGGTGTCAGGTACCTATCTCCCAGGAGACAAGATATTTTTGTTGCTGTTTAGTCAATTTATCAATCTTGACTCCCATCGAATACAGTTTCAAGCGGGCAATCTCCTCATCGATATCAGTAGGGACGCCATAGACCTTATTCTCGAGTTTTTTAGCGTTATCTTTAAGGTAACAGGCGCACATCGCCTGATTGGCAAAGGACATATCCATCACACATGCAGGATGTCCCTCTGCACTGGAGAGATTGATCAACCGTCCTTCTGCAAGAACATAGATGTTTTTGCCGTTCTCAAGGGTGTATTCCGTGACATAGGGACGCATAGATCTGGTGTTCTTACTGATGTTTGCCAGTTTTTTGAGATTGATCTCGACATCGAAATGACCGGCGTTGCATACGATGGCGCCGTCTTTCATTTTTTGAAAATGTGTGATGTCAATGACGTTGATGTCGCCGCTCACCGTCACGAAAATATCGGCTTGCGGCGCCGCTTCCTCGAGGGGCATAACACGATATCCGTCCATCACCGCCTCAAGCGCGCGAAGTGGATCGACTTCTGTAATGATGACATTGGCGCCCATTCCACGAGCCCGTGTCGCCACGCCGCGTCCACACCACCCATAGCCGCAGACCACCACGTTACTCCCCGCAAAAAGGCGGTTGGTCGCACGTAATATACCATCCACCGTCGATTGCCCCGTGCCATATCTATTATCGAATAGGTGCTTGGTTTGAGCCTCATTAACGGCAATCACCGGAAAACGCAACACTCCATCACGTTCCATAGCACGGAGCCGAATAACACCCGTCGTGGTCTCTTCGCTGCTGCCAATTACGCCTTTGAGCAGTTTCTCCGCTTGCTCCGCACTCAGCGATTTGAACCATTTGAGAACCGGTTTCGGTATTGCCTTGAAATTCTTGGTGGCGATAAATTGCAATGCAGAGACTAAATCCGCTCCGTCGTCCATCGTAATCCGTGGAAAATGTGCCAATGCCGCCACAATATGATCGTAATAAGTCGTGGTGTTCTCGCCTTTAATAGCGAATACGGGAATGTGATAATATTTAACCAGGGCTGCCGCTACATCATCCTGGGTACTCAAGGGATTTGAAGCACAAAGAACCGGCTCCGCCCCTGCCGATTTGAGCGTAAGCATTAGATTCGCCGTCTCCGTAGTCACATGTAGACAACAACTCATTTTCATGCCTTTGAGAGGTTTGCTCCGTGCAAACCGTGCCCTGATCTTTTTAAGTACTGGCATGTCCTTTTCAGCCCACTCTATACGTCTTTTCCCATCTTCTGCAAGATCCAGATTCTTCACATCATATTTCATTATACTTTTCTCCTCGCTTGAGTTTATTAAAGAATCAACATTGTCTACTTTCACATCACCTGGTTTCAAGCATGTTTTTAAAAAAACTTATAACACCCGAGTCCTTTACATGTTAGAGCCGACCTTCATTCATAAGAACCTCGAGATCACACCTCGATAAGCTCCCCGGCTATGATACCATTTGGAACTCGTCCAGAACTGGCACCTCCAATTACCCATCAGAAGTAGTATTGATACCGGACCGTTCAGGACAAGTCACCGCTCTCTTTGCAGTCGCTTATGTTAATGCATGGCGATAACACCAACACCTGAGATAGTCTTTCATCTCACTTGTCAAGCCATGTTGATAAGGCGCACAACCAGTTATGCGTGCACTATAACATGTGCATGCACAACAAGATGTGCCTCCACTTTTAAAACGTACGCACATGCTTCGTCATGCGGTGCAGGAACAAATATCATACTTCGTTCTGAATTATTTCGGAACCATGACCTGACAGGCGAGTATGAATATGTGAGATATCCTATTATTTGCATCTCGTCCTCTATTTTCCATCTTGTATTATTGGTCTATAAAGAAGCATAAGACAAGGCTGGTAATTTGCATTTTGCAATCATCATTGTTTGCATTTTGCAATTTATTGCCCTTTTTCCTTCGACTTCCACTCGGTAAGGTGAACGGAAAAACACACATAAACAATTGATAATAAAAGAGATATGTACCAAAAGGTGATTATGGCAAATTCGGGCATGGATATTGCTCTTTTTATCTGTGAAAGGGATGTGACGTATGCATAAATACAAATGCATAGTAAAGTATGGCCATATTGGCAGCGGTAAGTATTTAGAAAGGGCTGTGTATGTACAGGCTCGTTCTATTACTGAAGCCATGGCAAAAGCCAAATTGCTGGGTGGCGTGAAAAAAGGTAATTTGATGAAAACGGGCGCAAGTATTTTGTCCGTTTCTCCTCAGTGGTGAGTGGATTTTTTGCAGTAACTTCCGTGAATTAATCGTCTCTTTTTTTAAAGAGAAGAAGAGACCTATTTTTACTTCTATCGTGCCCTTACTTAATTGCCATCCATCTGAGGGCTTTTCTATTATGGCGTAACTTTTTTCGTAACATTGCGATCGGCACACCGGCTAAAGCGCAACCCATCAACTAACCCCTCACACCCCTCAATCCATAATTTTCCCGGAAAAATCATTGTGCGGAAACAGTGAATGAAGGTTCCTGCAGGAGAGGCCATCTTACATTCAAAAAAGTACGGTCATTCCTTGCGTCCTGAACACATAAAGAATAAACATGGTAAAAACAGAAAGGATGACAGAGAAGGTAAGTGCGATTGGAAGGTTCTCAATAAAAAAATCAGGAATGAAATAGGACGAGATATGAAACATGAGGCCGTTGAACACGATACAGAGTGCGAACAAGACCTCAGGTGTCTGAGGAAATCCAAGTAATCCGGCTATTTCAGCGATAAACACATTTACGGGCGCAATCACCAACGCCACCATGATTATAGGAGCGAGCCCGATTATGCGGACACTCTGCCGGAAAAATAGCCGGATAATATAAATACCGGCGACGGTAATAAACCATCTGGCTATAAGGGCTTCGAAAACATCAGATGACATTTTCCGGTTTTATCTCTTCCTCTGCTATAAAGATAATGCGGCTATCATAGTATGGTCTTTTCCCTCTTTCAATAGTAAAACAGGAGAGATATCCAATGCTACGCTTACGCTAAGGATACACATATCTTTACTTTGGAGAATATTCAAAACAAGAAGGAATGCAGGAGATAGTGTTACAATTTCTTATTGAGAGTTCCGAAGATAGTTGAGATGAACCTATCGGGATAACTCGCTCGATAAAGGACAGAAGAATGCATTCTGTCGCATCCCCCTGGACAATCTCAGGGGACAGACGGAGGCTGGTATAAGTGTGAAAAAGGAGCAATCTATTATCCGTCATATCTCTTGTCCTCTTAGTCGTTGTTCATTAAACAGCTCGTACCGTACCCACAGCATTTCAGTTTCATACACACCACTGTATCGTTCAGGGTTCTGCGCTCTCAGAAATGTCTCTACTGAACTCCTTATTTATACAATACCGAATACCCGGGATTTTTTTCTTGAGTTAGACCGGCTTTATTTGATATAAAATTGCGGATTTTGCTCACGTAAACCACCAAAGGTAACATGAGCCAGCTCACACACCGTCGTATGCCGTTGTGGTGCAGTGATACTGGTAGTCACTGTTGCAGCGGCAGATGATGATGGTGGAGGAATAACCAAAAGAAAAGGAGATAAAACCAATGCCAGAAATCAACATGAAACAACTACTCGAAGCGGGGGTTCATTTTGGTCATCAACGTCGCCGGTGGAATCCCAAAATGGCGGATTACATCTACACCGAGCGCAACGGAATCTTCATCATCGACCTTAAAAAGACCGTTAACCTTTTAAAAGAAGCATGCGATTCTGTTCGTGAGGTCGTTGCCCGGGGTCAACGCGTGCTTTTCGTCGGGACCAAGAAGCAAAGCCGTGACATCATTGAAGAGGCTGCAAAAAATTGCACCATGCACTGGGTCAATAATCGGTGGCTGGGTGGATTGTTGACCAACTTCCGTACCGTCCGCAAAAGCGTCAAACGCTATATTGAACTGGAAAAGTTGTTTGAAGACGGTACCATTGAGCAGTATTCCAAGAAAGAACGGAGTCGACTTCTCCATGAAAAGAATAAACTGGAGAAGAACCTGATAGGCGTAAAGACCATGGAGCAACTCCCGGGCATTCTTTATGTCGTGGACACCCATAAAGAACGCATCGCAGTTCGTGAAGCAAGAAAGCTGCAAATTCCCGTCGTGGCAATTGTTGACACTAATTGCGATCCGGATATGGTTGACTTCATAATCCCGGGCAACGATGACGCCATCAGATCCATCAAACTCATAACCGACCACATCATGATGGCTGCCCAGGAAGGATTAGTCCAGCGCGGGGAAGAAGTAGACGTAGCGGCTATGGCAAAGGCAGAGTCCGAAGCCGGCGCTGAAGGGCTTGAAAATAAATACGAGGAATATATTTCCGAGACCGAAGATATCGCTGACTATGGACGTGAAGCTCGCGAGTCTCTGTCTCCTTCCTCTCGGGAAGAAGAAAAGATCAAAGAAGAAGGCAGCAATGAGGAGATAGAATCAACACAACCCCCATCCTCCAGTCCGGAAGAACCATCGGAAAAGGGAGATGCTCAAGTAGAGGAAGACAAGGAACGTGACAAATCGTAAATCCCCCCTTTACTATGCGTCCCGGGGTATATCTTAAATCAGAGGAGAGTAAAAAAAGTGAGTATACGTGCAGAAGCAGTCAAGGAACTACGTCAACGCAGCGGCGCGGGCATTATGGATTGTAAAAAAGCCTTACAAGAGACAGATGGTGATCTCGAGAAAGCACTCGACATTTTGCGTAAACGAGGCAAAGAGATCGCCGCGAAGAAATCCATGAGAAAAGCCTCTGAGGGTCTTATCTTTGCCTATGTCCATCCACCCGGAAAAGTGGGAACCTTGATCGAGTTGAATTGTGAATCGGATTTTGTGGCGAAAAATGAATCGTTCCAGAACCTCGCCAAAGACCTTGCCATGCACATTACGGCAATGGCGCCCGAGTATCTTACCCGTGACGACGTGCCACAAAACATCATCGAGCAAATGAAAGAAGGGTATGAAGAACAGGCGCGTAATGAGAAGAAACCCCAAAAAGCAATCCAGAAAATCGTCGACGGTAAACTCGACCGTTTTCTTTCTGAGCGATGCCTTACCGAGCAGCCTTTTATTAAAGACCCGGATAAAAGCATCAACGACCTGATCCAGGAGCATATAGCCTTGCTGGGCGAAAATATCGTTTTGCGGCGCTTTGTTCGTTTCAGCGTCGGTGAAGATGACGAACATGCATGAAGTTTCTCAATACCATTTTTTTCGGTACAAATGGAAATCTACCGATATATATAATATACATCGTCGGGAGAAATCGAACTCAGATGTCTCCCCGCAGGAGATTAAAGTATGAGCGGTCAAAAGATTAAATATCAACGCGTACTTCTCAAACTCAGCGGGGAAATGTTTAAAGGAACCGGGGAATTCGGTCTTGATCGTCCCTTTGTTGAACGTATTTCCAAAGAGATTATTGACCTTCTCAGCCAGAAAGTCGAGATAGGACTTGTCATTGGCGGTGGGAATATATTTCGAGGCAACAGTGAAGCGGCACGGGGGATGAACCGAGTAGTTGCTGATCATATCGGCATGGTCGCGACCATGGTTAACTCGCTTTTTCTTCAGGACACGCTCGAACGACAGGGTGCCGAGACACGGGTATTGTCCGCTATCGATATGCAGGCGTTTGCAGAACCCTACATTCGTCGCCGTGCGCTGCGACATCTCGAAAAAGGCAGAGTGGTCATTTTCGCCTGCGGAACCGGCAATCCGTTTTTTACCACCGATACCGCCGCTGCACTTCGCGCAAATGAAATCGAAGCGGAAGTGCTTCTTAAAGGGACAAAAGTCGACGGCGTTTTTTCAGAAGACCCGCAACATTCCTCCGATGCGCATTTCTTCTCTACCATATCATACTCAGAGATGCTGCGAAAACATCTGAAAGTCATTGACGCTACGGCTATATCCCTTTGTGAAGAAAACGATCTACCCATAATCGTATTCAATCTCCTTACGAAAGGTAATATAAGGCGCATTATCCTGGGAGAAAACATCGGCACATTAATCCAAAAGGGAGCATGACCAATGATTGAACAACTGTATCGCGATGCGAAACTAAAGATGAAAAAGGCGGTCGAATTCATGGAAAGCGAATTCGGCAAATTGCGCACCGGCAAAGCGTCGGCAGCTGTACTCGATCCGGTAAAAGTGCCTGCCTACGGAACGGAATCACCCCTGAAACAGGTGGCGTCCGTGAGTGTACCCGATGCGAAAACGATCGTCATTCAACCATGGGACAAGAACCTGATTGGAGCCATTGAGAAGGCGATTCTTGCCGCTAATCTTGGACTTACTCCCATTAATGATGGGAAGGTTATCCGTATAAACATACCGGCGCTGACCGAGGAGCGTAGAAAAGATCTGGTACGAATCGCTCATCAGATAGCCGAAGAGGGCAGAATCGCCATTAGAAATGTCCGCCGGCATGTCAACGACGAGATAAAACAATTGGAAAAAGACCACAAAATCGGCGAGGATGAAAAATTTAACGCCATTGAAAAGGTGCAGGAACTTACAGACGAATATACCAAAGAGATCGATGACCTTTTAAGCAAGAAGGAAACGGAAATTAAGAAAGTTTAAGGGGAGATAATGTCTCTGAGTGCAGATAAATGGCAAACGTGAAAAAACAGCGGCCAACACGCACACACGGTATTCCCGACCTTGAATCTCGCATAAACCCGGAACGGCTACCCCACCACGTCGCCATCATTATGGATGGAAACGGTAGGTGGGCGCGTCAACACGGATACCGAAGCAGGATTCAAGGACATCGTGCAGGGGTAAAAGCGGTACAGGAGACGGTGGAATCCGCCGTTGAACTCGGTTTGAAAGTCCTTACGCTTTATACCTTTTCCAAAGAGAACTGGCTTCGGCCGCAACGTGAGATCAACCGTCTTATGAGGCTTCTCAGCCAATACCTCGATAAAGAACTCCCACGGCTCGAAAAGAACAATATTCGCCTTGTCGTATCCGGCGATGTAAATGACCTGCCTGAATTTGTGCTGACCAAGCTTAACCATGTTCTGGAGACCACCCGTAAAAACACACGCATGGTGTTGAATCTTTGCCTCAGTTATGGCGGCAGGGATGAGATTGTTCATGCGTGCCGTCATATATGCCGCCGGATAATGAACGACCGGCTCACCATCAATGACATCAGCAAAGAACTCTTTTCCAAGATGTTATATCATCCGGAGCTTGGCGATCCCGATCTTCTTATAAGGACAAGCGGCGAATTCAGAATCTCGAACTTCCTTCTCTGGCAAATTGCCTATACGGAAATTTATGTCACACCCGTATTCTGGCCCGATTTTAGACGTGAAGATCTCGTTAAAGCCATCCTGGATTATCAATCACGTGAACGGCGATTTGGAAAAGTATCCGAGAAATAATAAGTCCATGGCTCTCTTTTCTTCTTGAACACAATACGATTTCAAGTATAAGGTTTCTCAATTCGCAAAATAGAAATGCCGTATCAGGATTCTGAACACATGTGGAAGAGAATAGGAACGGGTATACTATTTTTTCTGGTTTTTCTCGCCGGCGTTCACATAAAATGGCTCTGGTGGCTGATGCCGTGTATAATAGTGATTGCCGGATTGTTGGGAGTTGCAGAATTTGTGGCGCTTGCCGGAAAGAAGGGTGTAAGAGCGCCTCTTTTGCTAAGCATGATCATAGCGCTCTTGATTTTTGCAGGCGCTTTTTCCGGTTCCCTCGATAACCTGCCGGCGATCTTCTCTCTGTCACTCTGCATACTGCTGATTTATTTCGCATTGGTCGGGGATTTGAAAGACTCTATCCGCAGTGCCTCCGTCGTTCTTATGGCAAGCGTATATGTGGCTCTTCCACTTGGTATCACCCTTGCCCTCTTTCGCCTATCTACTCCAGAAAGTCAGGGACTGCCGTTGTTGGTTTTTATAGTTGTTGTCGCATGGTCGACTGATACCGGCGCCTATGGATTCGGCGGCGCTTTTGGTAAAAGAAAGATCGCGCCGGTGCTCAGTCCGAACAAAACGGTCGAAGGCTGTATCGGTGGTTTCCTTTCCGGCATTGTTGTCGCCTTACTCATGGTGGCGTGCTGGAAGACGCTCCGGACAATGATTCCCTGGCAACACGCTTTTTTTCTCGGCGCTCTTATAGGCTTCTTCAGCCAGGTGGGAGACCTTGCGGAATCCGCGTTCAAACGTGACGCCGGAGTCAAGGATTCCGGCAACACCATCATGGGGCACGGCGGCATTCTCGACGTTATCGACAGCCTCCTTCTCATCTTCCCACTCTCTTACCTCTATCTTCACTTTATCCTGAAATTGCTTTAAGCGTATTTGTTTTTGCACGTATGCATACATTCCACTATGGCACATGACGACAACACATTAAAAAACGTCCATTGGAAACCGCTTCTGTTTTTGTTTCTGCTTCTCCTGATATTCTCACTTCCCCTTGTGCCCGGATGGAAACTTCTTTCCGGTGGGGATATCGTCAACCAGTATATCCCGTATAAACATTTCTGGAAGGTATGGTTGTCGCGCGGCGTGTTTCCCTTATGGAACCCCCTGATATTCAGCGGAAGACCTTTTCTCGGCGACATTCAACTCGGCCTCTTCTATCCCTTGAACCTCGTCCACCTTGTGTTCACTCCTCAGGTCGCTTTTTCTCTCGAGGTACTCATTCATCTTGCGATTGCACTCGCGGGTTTTTATCTTTTCATGCAGCGAATTCTCAGGGTTTCATGGGAAGGAGCCCTTGTCGGTACAATTGTGTTTGTGTTCAGCGGTTTCTTCCTTACACGCCTTTATAGCGGAATCGTTCTTTTCATTTTTACCGCTGCATGGACGCCTCTCGTCTACTATTCATTCTGTCGCTGGTTGACAACCCATAAGATTAAATGCATCGGTTACACGGCGTTTCTAATAGCACTGCAATTTCTCGCAGGCGCACCGCAAATAGCCGTCATCTCCAATACCGGCCTTTTGCTTCTGTTTATTATTTACGTGATAACGACATATAAGGTTTCTGGAGCGAAACCGGGCATAACCTTACGTTTTCTTGCAGGGAGCTTGTTAATAGCGCTCCTTGCTGCCGGTCTTTGTGCAATACAGTTATTACCGACGTATGAATTTATGGGATATAGTTTTGAACGAGGCGGGAAAACCGCGTGGGAGTACGCAACAATCGATTCCCTTAAACCGCGGTTTGTCCTGACCTGGCTCTTTCCTGATATTTTCCACTCGCCCACTAACCCCGAAATCTACTGGGGCGGGCTTGAAGGATACTGGGAAATAAACGCCTACACCAGTATAGCCGCCCTTCCTTTTGTGATATTATTCTTGCTTCTTTTGATACCTGTTTCCACACGTAGATTCATCATTCAAAAACAGCATAACGAGAGATCGAAAACGGTCATGGTGATAACGCTCTGTGTAATGATTATAGTGGGATTGAGTCTTGCGTTTGGACGTTACTCGCCTTTATACGCCCTCTTTTACCACATAGTACCTTTTATCAGCAAGTTTCGGGTCCCTGCACGGTGGACCTTTCTTTACGTGTTCGCTATTTCGATTCTTGCAGGCATGGCAATAGATGTTATTTTAAGACTAAGGAATGCTCTTGCTACTACTGCGCTACGTTTTTCATGGATGCTCCTTATTCTCCTTGTGCTTTGCAGTATAGGTATGATGGTGTTCCTGCCCGTGTTATTGAAGAGCCTTGGATTGTACAATCATTTTGACACTGCCCCGCCTCGGGTGGCAGCCGAAGCGATTGAACGATGCATTCAGAAAGCGCGCACCTCGGTGCTTACCAGCTGCACACTCGCAACCTTGAGCACGCTCCTCGCTCTCCTCTTTCTTGTCCGCAGAATCAATACGCGTACATTTACATTACTCCTAACAGGAATAATCATCTTCGACGTCTTCATATTTGGAATAAAATTCTGGGAAGCCACACCGGCGAATAAATATGAAAAAAACTTTTATCCACATACTCCACTTATTTCGTTGCTCGAGGATGAACTGCACAAGGAGCGCCATCGATTTATTGCCCTCGATGATGTGTACTCATGGGTCAACGACCAAAACCAGATGGAAATTTACCCGAACAGGGCAATGATGTATGGACTAAGGGATGCGCGTGGCTACGACCCGCTCTATATTCGGTCATACGGAGAGTTCATGAATGCCCTGGCGGGTCGATCCATCGATAAATCCCCCGGCGCTCTTCTCTTTATCGACCATTTCACCAATCCTTCACTCCTGAAACTTCTTAACGTAAAGGTCGTCCTCACCTATCAAAATCTCGATCATCCCGGTCTTACACGTATTCGAAAAATGCCTTTCGGCTTGAATGTCTATCAAAATGAATCATGCGTTGGACACGCCTTCATTGCACAGGCTGAACAGTTCGATGGGGATAAATACCAACTCCTCTCGCATCTTGTAAAAACCGAGGTCTCGGATACGGTTTATACCAAACAGGCGCCTCCTTCACCATCGCGCGAAAAGACGCCTGATAACGCTTCTCCCGGTTCGGTAAGAATGATTTATACAAATCCCAACTCGCAAACATACGAGGTAAACGTCAGAAACGGCAATATCCTTGTATTTTGTGAAAACTTCTATCCGGGCTGGAAAGTTTTCGTAGACGGTAAATCCTCCGAGCTCGTTCAGGTAGACCATACCTTCTGTGGCGTATTCCTTCCTCGAGGAACGCATACTGTGCAAAAAATCTATCGTCCCGTGGTTTTTTACCAGGGATTCGCTCTTTCGACTATGAGCTGCCTTCTTCTCCTTTTCATCCTGCTCGTAAAAAAGCGCAAGGGTAAAACGGAGATTTGATCGCAGCCTACGAACGCTTCTCTCATCAATAATTCTTCATGGCGGGAAAAGAACTGCGGGGGGAATGTATGGTCGTATGCGGCTTGGGGCAAAGTTTTGATGCAAGACCGAGCGCACCTTCCAGGGCGTCCAGACCATCGTCATGTGAAGACTGTGGAAAGTCGCGGCACTGGTCGATAAAGCCGGCACATAGTCGCTCGTTGAAGAGCAACCATTTATTTGCAATGAAAGGTTCGAGGCGAGTTATTCGCGCAATTTTATTCTCGCGATGGGTTACCGGCTCGACGTGGAGCCGCCAGTGAATACGCCCCTCTCCCTTGAGACGTTTCCGTTCCTCTTCTATGGGCAGCATTAGCAAGGATTGGAAACAGTTTGCCTCAATGCCGAAGAGGGAATAGTTCCATCGCTCGTGAAGTTCGAAAATACGGCGCACTTGCTTGGTGGGCACGGCGCGCTCGAGCCACATATCAACGAGATAATAATACCCGAATCTGTCGACTCCTACGGTAGCGATAGCGGCAAAATCGGATGTTCGTGAGCGCCCCGAGGCGCCCAGCGCGGAATCCAGAAACCCCACCATTTTAAGCTCGGAAACATCAACCTTGCGCGCTCTCGTGGTTTCTGAAGCACCCTCTCTATCGTTCTTAACCATGATAACGCCTTTATCGAGTGAGAAGTACACGAAGGAGTCCGGATCGAAAATACGATGTTCTACCGAGCGAGGTTCGTTTTGTTTCTCCTTGAAAAACGCACGACGTCCACGGGTCGTAAGCTGACACATCAACTCGTAATAGTCCTCCTTCTGTCGCCAGAGCACCTTTACACCTTCGTTCATTGCTGTTTTATGCTGGTCATAAAATGCGCGTGCGGTATTCATCCGGTTTGAATCCTTGAGATCGGTATACAAGCGCCGCCACTGCTCCCAGAGCGTGTGATGCGTCGCAAAGCTTTTGACGGCGACAAATCGCCTTGCGGAAAAATCGGGACGATGAAGCATATTCTCGAGCAGGCTCTCCCGGTGAAGTACCGTCCCGATAACGGATACCCTCGTATAGGTATCGCCGAGGTTTTCAATCACCTCATTGAACCAGTTCATGAGTTTCTCACGCTGGTCGGGGCTCTCCACGGCTTCCGAGTCCTCGCCGTCGTCAATAATAATCAGCGTGGGCCTGACCTCGCGGTAGGTGATACCGCGAAGTTCCGTCCCGGCAGAGAACACATCCACCTGAATATCGTTTACGTTTATACTCTTAGTAGTCCAGACCGTGCGCGCCTTGAGCTCCGAACTATACACGGATTTTAAAAGGGCGTTGTTGATGAGCTCCGACTTGATATTTTGGAGCCGCTGCTTCGCCTGTTTCAATGTCGCGGAAATAATAACGATGTATCGCTCTTGCGCATACAGGATAGAATGAACGGGCAGGATAAGGGTTTTAAGCGTTGATTTGGCATAGCCACGCGGCGCGGCGACGACCTCATTGCCACCACGACGGTTAAGGACATCGTCGGTTATCCCCTTCTCATAGCGGTGAATAATATAGCGGTGCAGGGACGAGAAAGGCAACCGGCAGTAGTGAGGAAAAAAATAACGCGCGAACAGAAATACGTCATTCAGGCATCGAATCCTCAGCGCTTCTCTCACCGTTGCCGTTCTCTTGCATCTTCTCAAGAACTCGAGAAATTTCTTTCTGGAGCAAGTCGAGATCCGTTCTGTTACCGTTTTGTTCATCGCTGTAGTTAACCTCGAGGGAAACTGCATTCTGACGCCCTTCATGAATTCGTTTCAGGCAGTTAATGGCATAATAAAAATCGCGTATATTTTCGATCTTGTACGTTGTAATGGTTTTACCGCTTGCTTCGTCGACTACCTGGTGACGATGTTTTTTAAGGTAGGAGACAAGGATACGCTCAGCCTCACGCCATTCGCGCTCCATCTGTCTTGCAAGCTTTTGAAGTTTGTTCTGTCTCATTCATTAAGCCCGGTAGGATCGAAAATGTCCCTCATTAAAAAAAAGGACACGCTTATTTCACCATAAAACCCAATCTGGTACAATTCCCCTCGAAACCCTTGAAGACCCTTACGGCACCGAAATCTCAGGCTCCGATGACGTCAACCTGCTTTCCTGCGATGTAGAAGACCGGACTTTTGCATTGGGGAATATGTTTTATCGGACCGAGCGTTCCGAGCAGTCTGAGCAGTCCGAGAGGTATAAAAAAGAAGATGGGTCACCCGAAAAAGGTCGTGAATTCGCCTTTTCGTATGCGCTCGTTTTTTATCGGGCTATGGTAAGGGCAGTTCGTGTACCGCTGGATCGAACTCCTGGATTGCATCGCGTAACGCGCGCGATGCCGCAAGATGAACCTCCTTGGTCATTCCTGCACCTGTGCGCATTTCCTTGAACCGTTCCAGGGCATTATATTTCCTCAACTCGGGGCGTTTCGTATAAAGGTCTCTATGGTCTTTCATTGAGGGTATATAGGCTTCCATATCTTTTTCCTTCACGACGCTGACTTCTTCAAACCCGATCCGCAGCCCATACACGGTATAGTCGAACATGATGTCTGATTTTCCATTTTGTAGTTCTTTAACGACGATTTCTTGTGTGCTAACCGACGCCACATAGAGCCCATTACAATTCCCCCGAGGGGTCACGTGAGCGGTCAAGCCGATGTCTGGATTCGTCACCCATTTAAATGTCTCGCCGAGTTGGAGTGTGGCTTCGCCGTTGACTAATCTTCCCACACCACGTGTGTAAGTCGCAACCTCGTCGCCTTCAGGTGCGGCATATACAATCACCTTGTCCTCTTCATAGGGATGATTCTGAACAAATGAGCAATCACCGGTACCGTATATTTTGTGGGTGCTGTATCCGACGCGTGCATAGCCGCTGGAATCGGTATCGTCAAAGAAGCCCCCCGCCATAAGCCCATCTCCCCGCACCCCGATGCCGTCAAGCCCAAGTTTTGCTTCGCAGTTACCGTCACGGTCTTTGAAGTACCCACCCGCTTCGGTTCCTTGCGCCCAGATACCCCATTCCTTTCCATCGGCATCTTTATAACCGCAGCGCGCCTCGGCCTTCTCGTCGCTGTGAAGGAAATGACCGCCTACTTTGGCGCCCTTTGCCATAATGCCTTTTTCGCGTCCTTCGCCGTCTGTATAAGCGACCCAGGCTTCGCCGGTGCCATTCGAGTCTTTGAAATAGCCGCCCGCAGTATCTCCTTGTGCGCTCAGACCATAATGACCCGTTGCCAGAGATGCTTCCCCGGAAAAAATTTTTGACTTGAAATAGCCGCCCTTGCTTCCCTCGCCGTACACGGCGTAATCTCCCACACCCAGCTTTGCAATGGAAAAATTAGGACCGTGAACCTCGAGCTTCGATGTGGGGGCTGGAGTACCGATACCCACATTGCCATCGCCAAGGTATAATGTACCGAATACTCCACCGTTTCTATCGTACGACTGGACGGTACCCCGGTGGCTTGCGCTGTTATAGGCCAATTCGAGACCTTCGCCGGTTCCTGCGGCAGGGAAGGTATCTTTGCGTATACGAACAACGCCGTCCACGTCAAGCCTTGAGCCGGGTGTAGCGGTACCGATACCGACGTTTCCTGTGCCGTCCTGGATTACCATCCGTGTGCCGGGTGTTCCATTGTAGTCATACCAATACAAGTATTGACTGCCGGAATTCCAGGCGTTGCTCCATTTATTGACACTGTTTTGCTGAATGTCTATGCCCGTAATAGAGCCTGTGGTGTTGAGTTTGACTTTCGTATTATTCCCTTTAACGGTTAAATTCCCCTCGACCGCGGTCTTGCCGGTAAAATAACCGGCATAGCCGTTGCCTGTATTGGTGACGGACAATACGGCGTTTGGATGTGCTGCGGCCGCTGATAATTCTACGGGTGCGGTAATTCCCCCGGCTCTTTTCGCCTGGAACGCGAATGCCGCAGAAGAAATTTTTTGCCGGGGTTCGAAGATTTCACTCGCCTCGAATGTACTGTTATTGTTTGTATCCACTTCAGTTTCTATCCAGAGGTCGGGATACGAACTGAAAAAGTCGACTGAAAACGGATTCGTGTCTCCGAGGACAACAGAGTAATACCCTTGAGTAACTGTCACCGCGTATGCCGCGATATGTGTTTCTTCCCAGAGTGAGGAGCCACCGCTCGCGATGTTATAAACCCGAAAACGCATGTTATAACTTCCGCTCGGTAGGGGTATGCCGTCTCCATCGCGCAAGACTCCCTGAAAAAAAAGTGTGTCAGATGCAAGAACCAGGCTTGCACACATCATCATCATACCCATGATTACTATACTTCTGAGTGTAATTCTGTACTTCATGACTTCTATCTCCTTTTGTTCTCTCTATAGTTATGTTTTTCTTTTTATAGTTCCGGCGCTTTGTGAACCGCCGGGTCGAATACTTCAATCCTCTCTATCAAGGCTTGTGATTTTGCCAAATCAAGCGAGCCACTCGTGCCTGTTGTTTTAAGCATGTGTTTGAACCGTTCAAGGGCATTGAAGTCACGTAATCCCGCAGCTTTAGCATAGATTTCCTGATGTTCCGACATGGAAGGAATACGTGCCTCGAAGTCTTTTTCCTGCACAATACTTGCCTCTTCAAATCCTATCCTGAGACCGTTAACGATATAATCAAAAGCGACGCTCGATTTCCCGTCATGCAATTCTCGAACAACCATTTCCTCTGTCGAGAGTGACGCCACATAGAGCCCTTTACAGTCTTCGCGGGGAGTAAGTTGCGCAGATAAGCCTATGTCTGGATTCGTAACCCATTTAAAGGTGTCGCCGAGTGATACGCGCGCTTTTCCGTTAACAAGACGCCCCGAGCCGCGGGTATAGGTAGCTACTTCATCGCCTTCCGGGGCTGCATACACAATAATTCTATCATTCTCATAAGGATGGTTCTGTACAAAGGTGCAATCACCGACGCCGTAACATTTAGATGTATCGTGGGCGATTCTGACGAAGCTGGACTGATCGGTATCGTCGAATATGCCGCCCGCATAAGAACCAAATGCAGCGATACCGTCATAGTGAGATGCAACCTCGACTTTACCGGTACCGTCAGTGGACTGGAAATACCCCCCTGCCTCGATTCCTTCCGCCCATAATCCCCATTCCTTGTTCTCTAAGTCTTTATACCCGCAGCGAACCTCGGCGTTCTCGTCGCTGTGAAGGAAATGACCGCCGACTTTGGCGCCCTTTGCCATTATACCTTCTTCGCGTCCTTCGCCGTCTGTATAAGCGACCCAGGCTTCGCCGGTGCCATTCGAGTCTTTGAAATAGCCGCCTGCCGAGTCGCCTTGTGCGCTCAGACCATAATGCCCCGTTGCTGCGCTGGCTTCCCCGGAAAAGGTCTTTGTCTTGAAGTATCCGCCCTTGCTGCCCTCGCCATACACGGCGTAATCTCCCACGCCAAGCTTTGCAATGGTAAAATTTAAACCGTGCACCTCGAGCGGTGCTGTGGGAATGTCCGTACCTATACCGACGTTACCATCACCGAGATACAACGTTCCCCAGGCGCTTGTTGTTCTGTTCCACACCTGGATATATCCCCTGCTCAAGCTGGCGTTATAGGCAAGCTCAAGACTTCCACCGGTGCCGACAGCGGGCCAGCTCGGTACTCCCTTGATACGAGCAGCACCGTCTACGTCCAGTGTTGCGGCGGGTGAGGCTGTTCCGATTCCAACGTACCCCGTACCGTCCTGGATTACCATCCTCGTCCCCGGCGTTCCGTTGAAATCATACCAGTAGATATATTGACTCCCGGCATTCCATGCATTGCTCCACTTACTAACGCCATTTTGCTGAACATCTATTCCTGTCAACACATCATTGGTGTTTAATTCAAGTCTGGGTTCGGTGTCTACCACGATAAGGTCCCCCTCGATGACCGTATTATTCAAAAATAAGCCGGCATAGCCGGTCCAAAGAGTAGTAACTGACAATACTGCGGCTGGGTGGGAGAGCGCACCGCTTATGTGAAGGGGAACGGGAAAGGAGTCGGTATTCTTCGCCATGAACGCATAGGCAACGGAATGAAACTCTATCCTTGGAGAAAAATTTTCTTCAGCTTCAAAGGAACCGTTTGTATTCAAGTCAACCGTGACCTCGAGCCAGAGTTCGGGGTGAAGAACAAAGAACTTCTCACTGAAGGGTGAAATGGCACCCAGCTCAACCGAGAAGTGTCCTTGCACAACGTCGACAGCAGAAGCGGAGGTGTGATATTCATTCCAGAGTGAACCTCCATCCATCTCAGCATCAAACAACCAGAAGCGCATATTGTATGTTCCCGTTGCAAGGGGAACCCCGTTGCCGTCTTTGAGCATTCCCTGAATGATGATGGAATCGGAGGCAAGAAGAATATGAGTGATGAGGACAAGGGCAAGGATTACAGAAGATTCAATTATATTAAATTTGTACCGCATGGTTTATTTTCCTTTCTATTCGAAACTTCAAAAAACCTGCTATTGGAAAACAATGAATTCGAGAAAGTCAAGAAAAAGTTTTGAGGTGGATATTCCGGATGCGGTTGATTTACGAAATAGGGATATCATAGCAAAACAGGCTTCTGCTTTTGTAAAAGCCTTGTATCCGACCGATCAGTCGGATCAGTCGGTTCAGTCCTGTAGAAACTTATATCCTCAGGGTTGGGGTCGATCTGACTCCTTCGTCTTCAGTGCGGACTTCTTTCGGATAAGAGATATGGTTTTGTTCATTTTCAGGTATCTAACAATACCGATGATATTGGTGATGAGTCCGACAGAGATACTTGCAACGCCGAGGGCTAAAAACCATCGTTCGCGGACGAATTGCAAAATGGTCACACCGGCAATAAACAGGGCGACTCCCGCACGCAGATATGCCAGCAGCGTTCGTTCGTTTGCCAGAACCGTACGATCGATTGCGAGCTCATCTCTCAGAATCAGGTTTTCATTTTCAAACTTTCTATAGGGTGACTGTTTCATGACAAAGCCTTAACTTTTTATAATCTTTTGTTTTAGTCCGACGAGCGCGTCGAAATCGTTCTTCATAGTCTCACGGATTTCGGGAAATCTCATACCCGCGGCAGGATGATACGTCAGAAAATAACACCGCCCGTCTTTGTCTATCGTCTTTCCGTGCAATTCCTTCATGGAGCCTTTCATGCCTGAGAGATTTTTCACCGCTACTTTGCCAAGCAGGACAACAATTGCGGGCTGAATCAACTCGATCTGTGGCTTCAGCCAGTTGGCTATACATGTTGCGGGTTCGTCGTCGCGTGGTTCTCTATTGTCCGGTGGTCTGCATTTCACGCAACTGGTGATAAAGAGACGTCTTCGGCTTAACCCGGCGATTTGAAGAACCTCGTCGAGAAATTTACCCGCACGACCGCAAAATGGTCTTCCGTTTATGTCTTCCTGTTCGCCCGGCGCTTCCCCTATGAGCATAATGCGCGACGAAACATCGCCTTCACCCGGAACGGCATGTCTCCTGTTTTTATAAAGGCGACATTTCCGGCACCGCTCTATCCCATGATGTATATGCTGGAGTTCCTCTGTCTTGGTAAGAGACATGTGTATAAATCCCTGAAGGCTGAAAGAACATAATCTGGTATGCGAGGTTTTCAAGTCAAGATATAATCAGTGATATCCCACTACACGGCTGGCAGGTCACGCCCAACTGACGTTCCGCAGCGTCAATTTCTTAGGGCGAAGGCAAGCAGAGAGGTGTGGGTACAGGCTCATTGCTCTGCCGGAGTTTTTGATACTGTCGTCCAATTTTCGTGTTTCATACTTTTTAAGGTGCCTCACATAAATCTGTGCAATAAAAGAGTAGATAAGCATGCGCTAACTCCAGTAATCTTCGTAGTGTAGAACACAAAACGAAGGAGGAGAATAGCGCCTGCTACAAAAAAGTACGATTCGAAAGACTCGTGGAGTCAAGCGCCACATGATAAAAAAGATGACCTGGCAAGCCGATGAACTACTGATAGAAGCTGGATAGACATCGGAGAAGATATCTTCCCTGCAGTCGTTGTGGTAAGCGGGGAATGGTTCGCGATCGATTAAAGCCTCGCAAGTGGCGGCATGCCCCGTTGTCGGGAATACCGGTGACCATACACTACGCCCCGGCTCAAGTACGATGTAAGAAGGGTGGCAAGATCGTGGTAGAGGACATTCCTTGGGCTCTGGGAAAATGCCGTCTTTCGAGGGGGTTGATCTGGTTACTAACAAGATGGACCACGTTATTAGCCGGGGATGTCGTGGCTCGATTGTTTGGCGTGCATTGGAACACCGTAGCAACGGCGGTAAGACAAGCGGTGAGCTATGGTCTGAACCATCGAGAACTGGGAACGGTTCTGTATATAGGGGTCGATGAACTCTCTCGTCGGAAAGGTCATACCTATGTAACGAATATCTATGATTTGTCTCAACGCCGTTTACTCTGGTCAGGAGAAGGGCGCAGTATCGAAACATTGGAAGCATTTTTTAAGAACATGGCGAGGCCTTACAGGACAAAGTTGTGGGAGTGTGCTGTGATATGTGGAAGCCCTATATTACGATGATACAGAAGCATCCTGCGGCAACCTGTTCCAAAATGGAACAGGTTGACTCTTTTTCTAACTCACCCGTTTTGTAAATATTATTGATGTGTTTAACAATTGCAGGGCGATTCACATCAAAAAGTTTTGCAATTAAATGCGCATCAAGCCAGACAGTATCCTGTTCAAGTTTAACTTGTATTTCCGGCCCGGTTGGAGATTTGTAAATTATTATTTCGCCTTTTTTGAAATCGGCTTGCTTCATAGGACGCATATTAACACCATATCAACGGCTTAATGAGTGTATAATCCAAATCTCTGGTACCTGCCTGCCGCGCCGCATCTTCACTCCACTTTCTTAATCTACCTGCTTCTAATTCTCGTTTTATACATTTTCCACCAAAACCGGTTTTAAGTTCTTTTTCTCTTTTTACCCCCCCTCACGAGTTTCAAACGCCTCTAAAAACATCTTGCAATGCTTTATAAAATTTCTGTTCCTTTGTCATAGAACCAATCCTTACCTTGATAATCTCACGATGCTGTCCATCTTCTCTGCCCTGAAAGCTCATGCCATACGAATATCCTCAACTTTCTTCTCTCACATCCCGCCTCATTCTTTGATTTTCATGCAACATCTCTGGAGTCTTTATCTCGCTTGATGACTACCGTACTTAATAATCTCTTGTTTCCGACATCCATAGACGTTGCCATAAAGTCATATTGTTTTCAGCGCATTACTTAATGTTTTCTGCTCGTCTTTTGAATCTTTTCCGAAAACCACATAAAGAGATGATATGAACTCCGTAGATAGGGTGCAACAAGTATTTGAACGTCCTCGTTTTTGAAGATAGGTTAATCCTGAGCGTGCTACGCTAGTCAGGAATCTGGACGAATCGGCTCTGTACGTAACTTCATGCCGAGGGCATGGATAACATTGAGGATTGTGTCGAAGCGCGGGATTCGCTCCCCGGAGAGGGCTTTGTAAAGGCTTTCTCGCATCAGGCTGGCATCACGCGCTATCTGTAACATACCCCGTGCCCGTGCGATATTGCCTAACGCTTTAGCAATAAATGCAGCATCGCCTCCTGCTTCATCGAGACAGGCTTCAAGATACGCAGCCATCTCATCATTCATGGGTACGCAGATGTTCATTTACATCATATCGTGTTGTCTTTATTTTAGCCACAAAAATACTCCTGAAGATTCCTCAGGAGTGGGTGGCATAATGTTTTTTGCACTCGGCTTCGCGGCCGCGTACTACTCGTTTTCCTTTTAGTTCTCCGTGTTCAGCGGTTACTACTGTACATTGGTCTTCCTCGTTGTCCTTTTTAAAATAAACGACGACCCAATCGTGAGTTTTTCCGAGTTCATGCGCCTTTGCCGTATTGGAATATAGAACCGTGAAGCTCCAACCATTCCGCTTGGTCTTCATGAGGGGAAGCCATTTTTCGCCTTCAGGATTGAATCGTCGCGGCGCGATTTTCTTCAGTGTATCCTTCTCCGCTTTTGTACGGTACTCTTCGTCAATATCGAGAAGAAGATTGATCGAGGGAACATCAGTTTCTTTTCGCTTTTGGCGTCGACGTGCCCTGCGCGATGACGAGCGGCTCAACATCCCTGCAAGAGCATTGATCACCCCCTCGACACGTTTTTCACCGACCCCTTCGAGCGACTCCAGCCGCCCGTCATGTGCCGCTTGCTCGAGCTCTTCCAACGACTCGATACCAAGCTCTTCATGAATACGACGAGCGAGTTCCTCTCCTATACCGGGCACCCGCGTAAAAACTCGTTCAGGAGATATTTCGCTCTCGAGCTTGTCAACGAGCCCGAGCCGGCCCGTTTGCACGAATTCCTGGATCAAGCCGGCAAGTTTCAAACCAATACCCGCTATATCGGTCAATCCTTCCGCTCCCTTCTCCTTTACCAATGCCGCTATCGACTCATCTGTGTTTCTCACGGATCGAGCTGCTTTTCTATAACTTTGTATGCGGAAAGTATTTTTGTCCAGGATCTCGAGCAAATCTGCGATGTGATCGAAGGTATCGGCGATCCTGTCGTTATCTATGTTCCCGGTTACCATGAAGTTCACACCTTATTAAGGATACATCAACCGCGGTTCTCATAGTAAGAAATCTCATAACGCGCGGAACACTCGAGGCTTTGCATAAAGGTCAACTCACCCGATAGCCGCGGAGGGCTACAAAATTACCGTCTAAAAGTGCCGATATATTCTGCCGAATCAAGCACATGTTCCTTCATCGCGTCCATGACATCGCTTTTAGTGGCGCCTGGGTCGAGTTCGAGCGTAGTATCCAGGGCATAAAGTCGGAAATGATAATGATGCGGCGGGTCGCCTTCCGGCGGCATAGGTCCCCCGTATTTCATGTTCCCGAAACTGTTCTCGCCCATCAACCCAATGGTAGACTCATCCTCTTCCAAAGAACTCACATGCGATGGGATTTTGTAAAGAACCCAGTGAACCCATGGTTCTTCCTGCGGCGCATCGGGATCGTCGCATATCAGGACAAATTCTTTTGTGTCGCCCGGCACATCGTCCCACTCGAAGGGCGGCGATATATTTTCTCTTTCTCCTGTGTATTTTACCGGCAGTGCCTCTTCATAGCCAAATGCAGCGCTTTTCAATTTCATAAAATTCCTCCTTTTTGTCTTAAACTCAATACGGTAACAAAACCTTCACCTTGAATTTTATCATACTCGTCGTTTATATCAATTTCCCCTTACCGCTTTTTAGTGACTTTATTCCACCTTCAGAGCATCGCCCGGGAAAGAGATCTTGTAGCCGGACAATCCTTTTTGATAAAAATAAGTCGTATAGGGTGATTAATCCCCCCGAATTACGGATCTAATTCAAGATAAGAACGTTCTTCGGCATACGTAAAACAAATAAAATGACCCATCAAAAAAGTAAACAAAGAAACAGACTTATCGCAGGAATAGACGATGCGACAAAATGCCCCTGCATCGGGAGTATTTTTATAGTGGGTGTTGTGGCGGACGATAAATCTGTGAGGAAATGGAAGTCCCTCGGCGTCAAGGACAGCAAGTTATTGACGCCGAAACGAAGAGAACATCTCGCCGGCATTATCAAGGAAACAGCTCATCAATATATTATCTGCGAACTGACGCCTTCACAGATCGACGACAAGTGCTTCAACCTCAACGAGTGGGAGATGCTGACCGTATTACAAATCGTCTCGCGATTCGATGCGCTTGAGCAGATCGAAGAGGTCATAGTCGACAACTGGGAGGTCAAGGAAGAAAAATTTGCCGAGAGATTGGCATCGATGACAAGAAAGTCGCTCGCCAAACTCCTGAAAGAAAAGAACGTGGATATAAACCGCGAGAGGATTCCGGAGATTCTATTCAAACCCGAACACTATGCGGATGAAACCTATACTATCGTGGGCGCGGCATCCATTCTTGCCAAGACGTCATCGGATAAACAGTATGCGGACTACAGGGAGAAATACGGAGATTTCGGAAGCGGTAGTCCGGGTGATCCACTCACGCGTCTCTTTGTATGGCAACATCGTAAAAATCCTCTTCCCATAATCAGGACAAGCTGGCAAACGTTCAAAGACCTCTCGGTTATAGAACGCATCGAGGCGGATGAGTTATATGCCACTCGAAGCGGAAACATAGCCGGTCGGCTCGAAAGGGGTACTAAAAAATAACGAAACGCGCCTTCATTTTTTTATGATGGTAAAAAGAGAACCCCGGGAGAGAACTTACCCGGGGTAATTTTTTAGTGTCATACTATCGCGAATCTATTCTTTATCAGAACCGTTGCATTCGAGTTTCGAAAGGTTCTCGTAGAGTTTGAAACGTTGAGAGACCTCTTTCTCTGCCCGTTCCATAAGCATTGCCGCGCGTTCAGGATCCTGAAGCTTAAGACTTCTAAACCGGTTCTCCATATAGGCGAATTCACTGAAGCTGACCTTGGTTTTCGAGTCGAGATGAAGCGGGTTTTTCCCTTCCTTCATCAAGTCCGGATTGAACCTGTAAAGGGGCCAAAATCCCGATTGCACCGCTTTCATCTGGTTCTCATGCCCAAGGGTCATATTTATTCCATGAGCAATACAATGTGAATAGGCGATTATGAGAGAAGGACCGCGGTATGCATCGGCTTCGCTCAAGGCTTTAGCTGTTTGAACGGGATTAGCGCCGAAGGCGATCTGTGCGACATAGATATTGCCGTAGGTCATGGCAAGCATCCCGAGGTCTTTACGAGGGAGTGGTTTGCCGCTCGCGGCAAAGCGGGCAACAGCGCCAAGGGGTGTCGCTTTGGACATCTGTCCACCCGTATTCGAGTAGACGCCGGTGTCGAGAACGAGGGCGTTGATATCCCTGCCGGAAGCAAGGACATGATCCAACCCGCCGTAGCCGATGTCGTATGCCCACCCGTCGCCGCCTATCGCCCAGATAGAACGCCTTATCAGGAAATCTGCCAAGGAGAGAAGCTCTTTGACGTCAGGATTTTGAGAATTGGCAAGTCGTTCGCGAAGGGCTGCTACGCGCTCACGTTGTTTTTCCACGCCGACCTGGTCGGTTTGATCCGCATCCTTGATGAGACCGAGCAGCTCTTTTACATTGGAGAGCTCCGGGTCGTTGGACGCGAGGAATTTATCAACCATTTCCCGCGCAAACGTTGCGAGTTTATCGGTGGTTAATCTCATGCCGAACGCAAACTCGGCAGCATCTTCAAACAATGAATTCGACCATGTCGGTCCACGACCGTCATCTCGCTTACAATAAGGTGTTGTGGGAAGATTCCCGCCGTAAATAGAAGAACAGCCTGTAGCATTGCCAATCATGAGATGATCGCCTAAGAGTTGGGTAAGGATTTTAAGGTAAGGCGTTTCACCACAGCCGGCACATGCCCCGGAAAATTCGAAGAGCGGGCGTTTCAGCTGTGAACCTTTGACCGTATTGCTCTTGAAAAGAGAAGGATCAGTTTCGGGTATCTTGAGAAAGAACGCGAAATTTTCCGCTTCTGCCTCGCGGAGAGGCAACTGATCTTCCATGTTGATGGCTTTCTTGGAGGGGTCTTCTTTACTTTTAACCGGACAAATCTCTACACACATAGCACAGCCGGTGCAATCTTCAGGTGCGACCTGCAAGGAGTATTTCATTCCTTTAAATTCTTTCCCGCGCGCCTCGGTTGACTTGAATGTCTTCGGAGCGCCCTCGATCTCTTTCGGATCGAAGACCTTCGACCGAATAGTTGCGTGGGGACATACAAAAGCACACATCCCGCACTGGGTACAAATGTCGGGTTCCCATACGGGAATTTTTACCGCGATATTGCGTTTCTCGTATTGAGTCGTGCCTGTAGGATACGTACCGTCTTCCGGTAGTTTTGACACGGGAATTTCGTCGCCCTTGCCTGCAATGATCTTGGCGGTCACTTCCTGGACGAATTTGGGCGCATCTTCAGGAACTACCGGAGGCATCTTTTTGGTACTCGTAACCTTTCCCGGGACATCGACTTCTTCAATATTCTCTAATGCAACGTCCACAGCCGCCATGTTCATATCTACAACTTTCTTTCCTTTAGAACCATAGGTCTTTTCAATCGCATCTTTAATGGCAGGGATGGCAACATCTTCAGGAATGACGTTTGATATCTTGAAGAACACTGTCTGCATAATAGTATTGATCCTCGCGCCAAGCCCTAATTCTTCCGCAAGTTTATAGGCATTGATCACATAGAACTTCAGCTTTTTGTCTATGATTTGTTTTTGCACCTCCATGGGCAAATGCTCCCATATCTCATCTTTGTTAAAGGGACTATTGAGGAGAAAGATTCCGCCTTCATGGGCATTTTTCAACATGTCATAACGTTCGAGAAAAGAGAAGTTGTGGCAGGCGAGGAAATTGGCGTCGCTGATGAGATATGTGCTCCTGATAGGTCGGGGACCGAAGCGAAGGTGAGAAATGGTGATTGCACCCGCCTTTCTTGAGTCATAGACGAAATAGCCCTGCGCATAGTTGTCGGTCTCTTCACCTATGATTTTGATGGAATTTTTGTTGGCGCCCACGGTACCGTCTGAACCAAGTCCGTAAAACATGCAGCGGGACACATCCTCCGCTTCGAGTGAATAGTCGGGATCATACTCCAGGCTTGTATTTGTTACATCGTCGATTATGCCGACGGTGAAATGATTCTTTGGTTTGTCCAGGGCGAGATTATCAAAAATCCCCTTGATCATCGCGGGTGTAAATTCTTTCGAGCTGAGCCCATAGCGTCCACCCACAACCTGGGGCCATTCTGCGAAGGGGGCGATTTTTTGTTCCATCGCTTCGCCAATGGCGGTCCTCACATCTATATAGAGAGGTTCCCCTATTGCGCCCGGTTCTTTGGTCCTGTCAAGAACGGTGATCTTTTTGACAGTTTTGGGAAGAGCGCGGGCAAAAGCCTCGACCGAGAACGGTCGATAGAGGCGCACCTTAATACAGCCGACCTTCTCGCCTTTTGACACGAGATGTTCGACCGTTTCATGAATAGTCTCCCATGATGAACCCATTGCTATAATAATGCGTTCCGCATCGGGAGCGCCGACATAATCGAAAAGTTTGTACTGACGTCCAACAACCTTAGCGAATCGGTCCATCACCTTCTGCACAATTTCAGGAGTAGCCAGGTAGTATTTGTTCACGGTTTCGCGAGCCTGAAAAAAGACATCGGGATTCTGAGAAGTCCCGCGCAGCACCGGTTGTTCAGGATTCATCCCTCGTGCGCGATGTGCTTTGACTGAGGCATCGTCGATGACTGCACGCATCTGGTCAAGCGTCAACGGCTCGATTTTCTGAATCTCGTGCGAGGAACGAAACCCATCAAAGAAATGAACAAATGGGATGCGGCTTTCCAAACTGGCTGCCTGCGCAATCAGGGCGAAATCCATCACTTCCTGGATCGAGCCGGACGGCATGAGGGCAAACCCGGTCGAACGCGTTGCCATCACGTCGCTGTGATCGCCGAAAATACTCAACGCCTGACAGGCAACTGAACGCGCTGAAACATGAAACACCGTCGGCAGCAACTCCCCCGCAATCTTGAACATGTTCGGCATCATGAGAAGCAATCCTTGAGAGGCGGTAAATGTGGTGGTGAGCGCACCGCTGGTGAGTGCACCATGCACCGCGCCCGAGGCCCCCCCTTCCGATTGCATCTCTGTTACATCCGGTATCGTACCCCAGAGGTTTTTCTCACCCGCGGCGCTTTTTGCGTCAGCAATCTCGCCCATAGGTGATGACGGGGTAATGGGATAAATTGCTATCACTTCATTGGTCGGGTGCGCAACATGAGCAACCGCGCTATTGCCATCGATCGTAACCATATTCTTACCCATCTTTATATCTCCTTTACCTCACGTAATATCTAAGGATAATTTTTTTCTGCCAGGATTTTCGGCAAATGAATCCACTATAATTGCCACATTATACACAAATATCAAAATCTATTCTATCACCCTTATAGGCAAATTCAAGGGTAATTTTCTCGATTGAAAAAAGCGTAGATTCTTTGATGAAAAAATTCGGAGAATATGGCTGAATAGGACACACCGGATTATGATAATAAATTCGTATTCTAAGCTCCCTCAGAGCAGACGAAATTGCTTAAACTTAAAGAGCGTTCTGAACAAGACTGTGTGTCTATTATGGATTTAGAAAAAGAGGATTAATATCAAGTTGTGCCTGTCTACGAGCATCCGCAAGGTACTCGTTCAGAATAGTCTCTCGTTTTATCTGGATTAATTCCCGTTCGAGCCGCGGTATTTCTTCTTTGAATTCCTCGAGGGTGGGAGGTTTTTTATCCTTAAGAACCCAGACGAAGAAAGCATCGGTTTTCTGTTCTTTGTCGACCGATTTAGAGACGAGCACATCGCCCACACTGGTTTCCAGGGTAACACGATGAAAATTTTCAATAGTCCCCATCTCTTCGGGGAGGTTGTCTCGAGTAAAATATTCCGTGGTTGTAACCTCGAGATTTTCGCCTTCTGCTCTTTCTTTGAGGCTTTCAGTACGGGAAGCGGCTTCTTCAAGTTTCTCAGCGCGTTCCTCAGCGATTTCAAGCGCCCTCTGGTAGTTGTAGTCTTCTGTAACTTTGTCTATAACATTTTCCAAATCAGGTATTCGTGCGGGAACGGTCTCATGAAGTTGCATAAAAAGGATTTCCTGTGTCCGTGGGAGAATTCTAATCTCCTTCACCTCAATCATCTCTTCGATATCACTTTTGAACGGTGTCAGATTTCCCAGGTCTTCAAAGAAATACTCATCCGCCTCTACATATTCAGTTTGAGTAACCTCCTCGCCGAATTCTTTTGCAAGTGCGTTGATACTCGTATATTTGTACAGGTCGAGAGAGAATTCACTGGCGCGCCGATCGATGATTTCCTTGCACCGCTGGGAGAAAAGGAACGATTCAAGGGACTCGGCGACTTCTTCAAGTGAACGATATGTCTGCGGATCGATTTCATCGGCGCGAACGATTTCAAATCCTTTCTCTGTCCGGAAAGGGGGCGTCACATCACCCGGATTCTCAAGCGCAAGGACATTATTAACAAACGTTTCGCCATATTGACGAGCGGAGAAACGGGACACCCATCCAATAAGTCCGCCGGTCTTAACGACAGTCGTAATCTCATCGGATTTGTATTCGTCGCTGAACTCATTCGCAAGCTCCTCAAAGGGGGCGCCGTTCATTATTTGCTGGTACAGATTTTCCGCTTTTGTCTTTATCTCATCGACTTGTTGCGGAGTAGCGTCCTGGAAAACATCAAGGAGAATATGACGCGCCTTCACACGCTTTGGAACTAAAAACCGCTCTTTATTCTTTTCATAGTACGTTGCCACGTCAGACTCTGAAATCGTAACTGTGGTTCCGAGATCGCTAAGTGATACTTCAAAATAATCGAAACGATATTGTTCGGGCACCTTATAGTCCTCTTTGTGCTCCTCATAAAACGAGACCAGCTCCTCCTCGTCTTCAATCACCATGTCAGCCATGATTTCATCAATGGGAATCTTTACATAATCTATCTGGATTTCTTCGTCAGTGATAAGGTATTGTTGCCAGAGTTCAAAAAGAGAGGCGCGTGCCTCGGTATAGAATGCGTATTTTGCCTTGCTGACGGTAGACTCGCGTTTCTCACGGTATACTAATTCCTGTTCACTCTGGATATTGCGCGCACGCATGTATGCTTGAAGATAAGCAGCGGTGTTTTGGGGCCATTGGCTGCGGAACTGCAGAATAACCTCATCTTGTGAAGTGACGATTCCATGATTATGGGCATAATTCATCAAGAGGAAGAAATTAACCGCTTCGATGATTTTGGGAAGTTGCGGGATCGCCTCGGTTAACCGCTGATTCGCAAAAATACGTTCGGGCAGTCCCAGGAAATCAGCAAAACTACTGTAGCGTTGTATAAGTCGAATTTCGGCTTCCTCGACCTCCTCGGGATTAATCCGATGCCACCGGCTCAGCTTTCCCAGCTTAACCTTCGCGAGATAACGTTCTTTTTCAAATTGTGATTGACGCGATGAAGACCATCCATAATAAAAAACAAAGGACGGTATTATGAGTAAAAGGGTGATTTGCAACACCCGACGCATGACCTTTCGTGATCGAAGTTGCTTTAACATATAGTTCTCTGCCTCATTTCATTTATTAAAAACGCCGTCCGCTGTTTTGTGTTATGACGCCGTCTCAAAATACATAATATATAGTTTACTCGCTAAACTTCTGCAATGCAATGGTGCAATTATGCCCGCCGAAACCCAGCGAATTATTAATGGCTTTTCTTACCGTCGCTTTTTGTGCCTTATTAGGAACATAATTAAGGTCGCATGCAGGGTCAGGGTACTCGTAATTCATAGTCGGCGGAATGATATCATGGTACAAGGTGAGAACAGTGGAGACGGTTTCAGCAGCGCCGGCAGCGCCAAGTAAATGCCCGATCATTGATTTATTTGAGCTGATGAGGAGTTTATATGCATGATCGCCGAACACGGTTTTAATCGCCTGGGTCTCGAGTTTATCGTTAAGGGGAGTAGAGGTGCCATGTGCATTGATGTAATCGATTTCTTCAGGTTTAATTCCGGCGTCATCAAGTGCGGCTTTCATCCCGCGAGCGCCGCCGTCACCGTTGGGGTCCGGCGCGGTGATATGATAGGCATCGTCCGAAAGCCCGTAGCCGACAATTTCGGCATAGATACGAGCGCCTCGGTGACGCGCATGTTCCAGTTCCTCAAGGACGACAACCGCAGCGCCCTCACTCATGATGAAGCCATCGCGTTGCACATCGAACGGTCTGCTTGACCGAGCAGGCTCATCGTTACGTTCGCTCAAGGCTTTCATCGCGGCAAATCCGCCGATGCCCAACGGAGTAATGGCTCCCTCCGCACCGCCGGCAAACATGATATCAGCCGCACCGCGCTGGATTGTTTTGAATGCATCACCGATTGAATGGGTTCCCGTAGCGCAGGCAGTCGAGACCACGGTATTGGGTCCTTTGAGACCGAGATCAATGGCAACGTAGCCGGCAGCCATATTGACAATCATGCGGATAATGAGAAAAGGACTGATACGCCGTGGCCCTTTCTCGAGAAATACCTTGTGTTGTTCCTCCATGGAACGGAGTCCACCGATACCGGAGCCGATCATTGCGCCGGCACGTGTATGATCGAACCCGTCGGGTTTCAAGCCGGCGTCATTGAATGCTTCACGTGCCGCTACAACTGCGAAAACAACAAATTCTTCGAACTTCTTCAATTCCTTACGATCTAAATGATCCTCCGGTTTAAAATTTTTCACTTCCCCGGCAATACGCACGGTAAAGTCTTTTGTGTCAAATTTGGTGATATGATCAATACCATTCTTGCCGGCAAGAAGACCTTCCCAATATTCTTTAACAGTGTTGCCGATGGGCGTAATCGCCCCAAGTCCTGTAATAACCACACGTCGGTTTTCTAAAGTCATTCTATCATGCTCCTCCTGGGTTAAAAAAAGAATGAACAACGCTGAGGAAAAATATCCATGCGAAAAATGCCACGTTATGCAAAAGATGACTAACGTAACCAAGCGCCGCAACACGCATTGCGGCGCTTGTAAATTTCACGGTTACCTGTCAGGCATTCCCTTCTGATTGCTGCTCTTGTTCAATGTACTGAATGGCTTCGCCAACGGTACGGATTTTTTCAGCCGCCTCATCGGGAATCTCGATACCGAACTCTTCTTCCATGTCCATAATAAGCTCAACAATATCAAGTGAATCGGCGCCAAGATCTTCGACAAAAGACGCTTCTTCTTTGACATCCTCTTCACTGACCCCAAGTTTGTTGATGATAACTTCCTTTACTTTTTCTGCGATGGAAGACATATATATGCCACCTCCTGAAAAGAATTACTTTGCCTTTTATTTTCTGTATGGTAAGTTCAGGGCAATAAACGACAAATAAAGTGCTGTATAACGTTTACTTAGATGTGATTGCAAGAAAAAAATCACTCTTTCCCATAAGAATTACATCATCAATCCCCCATCAACTTTAATTACCTCACCCGTAATATACTTAGCCATGTCGGACGCAAGGAAGAAGACGGCGTTTGCGACATCCTCAGGTTGACCAAAGTTGTGAAGCGGCACCTGACGGATTATGGTCTCTTTAGCGGTCTCGGGAAGTGCATCGGTCATTCTCGTGGAGATAAAGCCGGGTGCAACGGCGTTAACACGGATTGACCGCGCGGCAAGCTCCTTTGCAAGGGTCTTGGTAAGTCCAATAAGACCGGCTTTACTTGCCGCATAATTTACCTGCCCCGGATTCCCGAACAACCCCACGACGGAACTTATGTTTATGATGCTGCCGCAACGCTGTTTCATCATCTGTCGAACCACTGCCCGACAACAATTAAACGCACCGGTTAGATTGACTGCGAGCACCTCGTTCCAGTCTCCATCTGACATTTTCATGAGAAGCTGGTCGCGGGTGATTCCCGCGTTATTGACAAGTATATCGATCCTGTCGAATTCCTGTAAAGTACGGTTGATGAGGTTCTTGCACTGCTCAGGCTCGACCACGTTTGTGGTAACTCCCACACATTTTACCTTGTGAGAAGTCGTAATGCGTTCAGCGGTCGCCCGGGCTTGTTCACCATCAATATCGCTGACCACGACCCGACACGATTGTTCTGCAAACCGCGTGGCAATGGCTTTTCCAATTCCCTGCGCGCCGCCTGTTACTATAGCAACTTTATCTTTCAACATACTTTCGCCTCCCAGGAAGAAGAGAATTCAAACAGAGGGATTAAAGAGCCGCTTCACCGCGTTCGCCGGTCCTTATCCGTACGGCGTCATCCAGGGGGAGGATGAAGATTTTTCCGTCACCTATGGTTCCTGTATTTGCCGCACGTTCTATGGTCTCTACTACCTCATCTACACGTTCATCCTCGACTGCAATCTCGATTTTTACCTTTGGAATAAAGTCAATACGATATTCACTTCCACGATATATTTCCGTATGACCTTTTTGACGCCCGAATCCTTTAACCTCGCTTACCGTCATTCGAACGACCCCTATCTCTGTCAGGGCGTCCTTGACGTCGCTGAGTTTAAAAGGTTTTATAATTGCTACGATAAATTTCATCACTCTTCCGGTTTATTACGTTAATAATAATAATCAATATCTACTTTCGCATACCTGAATCCTCGAGAAGTTTACAAGCTTTTTTTTGCATGTCTCTCCACTTTTTCGCAAAAGAAAAATAGATATTATTGATACCTCGATTCACGTTCGTTATTCAACCAGTTTATGCATAAAGGGCATTAATCTACAAAAAGGGCAATTCAAGATGGCAACATGATGAGATTTTGGTTGCATGGCAGCGGAGACCGTCATATAATATTATAACATTAATGAGGTTATAAACTCCCATCCATGGTGAGAATGCCATGCGCAAAGAAGAATATGGATTAGCAGCTATCGGCTTCCTACTTTTGTCGTTACACTTCCCCCCCTATTTTATTTCGTTTCTGGCAGCCTCGGCAATCGGGGGGCTCGGTTATCTTCTCAAGTCACTCAATGAACGAGAACGAGACGAGCTCGTTATCTTCGAACGTGCCTTTCGAAAAGGCTATCATCTGGAACAACGAGGCGAAATCGACGATGCAATTGCAATATACGAACGATTGAAGGAACAATATCCAAACTTTGCTTATATAGCCAGGGAACGAATCGAATATCTGAAAAATAAAAGTTTGAACCCTTCGCACAATCTAGAGTCACCGGGAGAATGGACAGGAACCGACGATGAAATGTCCACGTTGTAATCATGAAATGGCAATAGGAGGGAATTTTTGTCCTGAATGCGGGGCAAGTATTGTCAATGTCCCGCAATCCTATATAGACGGGATTCGCCTTTTCTGTGAGGGAGAGTACGAAGAGGCGCTCCGTAAATTGAAAGTAGCCTGCCTGACTCATCCGACCAACGCAGAAATTCTCAAAGATTGCGGCAACGCATACCTCCATAATGGGAACCTGAGTGATGCGTTGGAAATGTATTCACGCGCGCAAATGCTGGGAGGCGAATTCACCGATTCACTCTATAATCAGGCGTTGATTTATCTAAACGAACATCGGCTCGATGAGGCGAAAGAAAATCTGCTCAAAATTACGAGGGGAAAAGTAAACTTCAAGCCCGGTCATTATTATCTCGGATTGCTCTTCAGCAATGTGTATCTCTTCCTGGCGGATTGCCATCTAAGCCTGGGATTAATCTACAAGGAAGAGGGTAACTATGAAGAGAGTGAACGACATTTATTGAAATCCCTCAAGCAGAATCCGCGCCATATTTCTTCTCTTCACACCATTGCCGATCTCTATCTCTTGCTCAAGCGATATAATCAGGCGATAGAGAAATACAATCAGTTAATTATGCTTTCGCCCTTAAACGAAGAGTTGATCGAAGCCCACAACAACCTTGCCATGGCCTATTATGAAAACGGACAGATTGACGAAGCGGTGAGGGAACTCAATCTCGTGCTCCAGCGCGATCCGGGCAGCCCCACGGCTATTCATAACCTGAACATGATTTATGAAAAGGAGGGGCTTGTCCCCCAAAGAAAGGGGAAACAGATTGATTTAAAACTCCTGAGTACCACCGAGGTAGCCTCGCCTATCTTCTCACTTTCACCCGGGTATCGTTCAGAACGTGAAGAGATGCCGCATAAAATAATGATCGTGGGAAAGAGCAAGGCGATGCAGCGCGTGATGCGCCACGCGCGCCTCGCCGCCGCCAGCAATTCCACCGTGCTTATCAGCGGGGAGAACGGGACAGGAAAAGAGCTCCTGGCACGCATGATCTATTACAATTCACCGCGTCGTGATAAGCCGTTCGTGGTAGTGGATTGTGCAACCATCCCGTCAGACCTGTTGGAAAGCGACCTTTTTGGGCATGAGCGAGGCGCCTTCACCGACGCCAACACAAAAAAACTGGGACGATTTGAAATCGCAAACGAGGGGACCATCTTTCTCGATGAAGTGGGTGAACTCTCACCTCATCTCCAGGTGAAATTGCTCCGTGTGCTTCAAGAGCGTGAGTTCTCACGACTCGGCGGCACCCAGACTATTCGCGTCGATGTACGCATTATCGCCGCCACCAATAGAAATCTCCAGAAACTCATCGAGGAGGGTAAGTTTCGCGAAGACCTCTTTTATCGCTTGAACGTCCTCCCCATCCACATCCCTCCCTTGAGAGAACGAAAAGAAGACATACCGCTGCTTGTGGAGTTCTTTCTCCGAAAATTCACGAAACACGATGTTACCCTTGATCAGTTTCTTACCCAGGAAGACCTTGAGAACCTTATGAACTACCACTGGACCGGAAACATCCGCGAGCTTGAAAACACCATCGAACGCGCCGTAGTCATGGGAACCCAGAACAATCTCTATCTGGATGAAATCTCGAAGCTGAAACGCCTTCGGGATATTGAAAAGGAAAAAAGCCGAACTCTTCAGGAATCGCCAAACGACCCGCTTCTTCTCGACGAGGACGATGAACCTCCTCTTGAAGAGATGGAACGCCGCTACATCTTGTATATTTTAAAACGCACCGGGGGAAATCAGAAACGAGCCGCGGAAATACTGGGGATTAACACGAGCACATTATGGCGAAAACTAAAACGCTATGGAATCGATGTGAATTATATAAAAGAGGAAACGGACGTACTCTATACCTCGCCCCAGAAAACCGATTAGTTGAAGGGAATCATTCTTTTTTACCGAGCGCCTCAACAAAACGACGTGTAAGTTCGTGCGGTCGTGTTATAGCGGTTCCAACGACGACCGCCCATGCACCTCGTTTAAGGGCTTCAGCTGCTTCTTTAGGTGTCGTAATACGCCCCTCTGCAATAACGGGTCTTTCAATACGCTGAACCAGTTCCCCAACAAGTTCGAGAGCAGGACCCTTGCCGCTTACTTTTGAATACTCCGTATACCCGGCAAGAGTTGTGCCCACGATATCGAATCCCATTCGCTCTGCCTCGACACCTTCCTCGAACGTCGAGATATCAGCCATAAGGAGGCAGGAAGAGTGATGCTGTAGAAAGTGGACAATGTCTTCGAGACGTTCACCCCGAGGTCGTTGCCGTCCCGTTGCATCGATAGCAACAATATCTGCACCCGCCTCGCATACGGCTTGTGCTTCTTCGAGCGTGGGCGTGATATAAACCGTCGAATCCGGATATTCCTTTTTAAATATTCCTATAAGGGTGAGAGCGACATGCTGTTTGATTGCATGAATATCGGGTGGTGAATTAGCCCGGATACCCACCGCACCGCCAAGATGGGCAGCCTGCGCCAATCGCGCCATGTTCTCCGCGCCGAACAGCGGCTCCCCTTCCCGCGCCTGGCAGGATACAATTAAGCCATTATGGATCTTTTCAAGTATCGCTCTCTGCTGGGTAGACAAGGTACGTTTCATTATGTACGTCTCATCTCATTGAGGGACTGAAAATAGTGGTGCCGAAGATAAATCTCACACGTGAGGGATCGCATGTGACAAATTCAAGCCCCTTATCAGGGACAAAGAAGAGCCCTTTGATTTTGTCCTTTTCAAGTGCACAAAGGACGCCGTAATTGCCGGCGTTAACTTTACCGTCAATTTCTTCGAGAGCCTCGATGTAATGCCCAACCTCACAAATAATTACTCCAGAGGGATGTTTTACTTCCGCTTTTTTACCGTGGCGGTCATGGGCGTCGTGAACCGCCGCAGTTAGAGCCTCGATAAGGGTATCTATATCCGCGTCGTCCGATAAAAAACTCAAAATGAAACTGAGATTCTGTCCCACGGTCGATGAAAAAAGTTCCGGCGGTATCTTCCTGTTCTTTACCGTCTTCGTAATCTTCTTGAGATTATATCTGTCACCTGCCTTGCAAAGACACCAGATAAGGGCTTTGACATGCAGAAGAAATTTTCCGATTTCCTCTAATTCTTTTATATCGCTCATCATCTCGTTTTTCATTCTCCTCTAATTATTATGCCTGCTCAGGGATTCCAAAGTAATGTAGTTTGCCCCTTTCTCTCTCGATAATTCAATAAGAATTTCTCCGTCTACTTAAAAAAGGATATATCTTTTTGATGTGAACTTCAACGTCGTTTTATTCATGCAGGAATGTATGAAGAAAAACGATTAAGAAATCATTGTCCTTGTAAGGCACGATAAAACTCATTGACATAAAGAAACTCCGTAATCATATTTTATTTACCTTTTTCAGTATTTGTGAGCGACAAAAGAAGCACCATCCCCATAATCGGAGGCAGAGATGAACAATTTAACGACAACCGATTCAGCGATGTCGACCGGTGAGATGATCAAGAAAAAGAAGCGTGTAATGTCAATCGATGCATTTCGCGGATTTACCGTCCTGGCAATGATATTCGTGATCCAGGTAGCAGGATACAAGAATCTACCGTTGACGGGCGAATGGTTCGGAAGCGTGCCGGTATCGCATTTCCACCACGCGGCAGAAGCGCCCGGCGGGATAGGAATCGGGTGTACGTTTACCGATCTAGTAGCGCCTTACTTTGTATTCATAGTGGGAATGTGTATACCCCTGAGCCGCCGGCGGCGCGGTGGTGAATGGTGGAATCATGTGCTGAGCCGAACATTCATGCTCATATTCCTCGGTGTGCTCTATATCTCCTTAATTCTCAGCCTTTCTTATTGGTGGGGAATACTCCAGGCAATCGGAATCGCCTATTTCATGGGCGCGGCTGCTATGCTGTTGCCCATCTGGGGACGATGGGCGCTCGTTGCTGCTATTGCCGCCTTTCACCTGGTTATGTCACACATATTCCCCTGGTGGACAACCCTGGGAGAGGAAGGAGCCGGAATGCTGTCTATAACCAACCTTACAGGCGATCCTTTAAAGCCCCTTATTGTCCACTGCACCCCATGGGCGTCTATATCCTGGGGATTGATTACGATTGTGGGTACGATACTGGGTGAAGCGGTTGCCACACGCTCTCACAAGAAAATCATTGCGCAATCGATCCTTGTCGGTATCGTGTTCAGTCTCGCCGGGTATATATTGCACAGAATAAATTGGCCGCATTTCGCCATGAACAAAGAAACTGTTTCCTCCTCATACTCCCTCTTTACCTCGGGTATATCCGCACTTACGTTTTTGATATTTTATCTCATAATGGACGTTGGTGGATTCCAGAAATGGGCGTGGATATTTATTGTTTTCGGTGCAAATGCCTTGTTGGGATATTTCATGCAGCCGGTAGTACGTATTTTTATCACCGCACTCGGCTTCCGCCAATTCATGGTCGGACACGAAGGGTGGATGGGTATGTACTATGGCTTGATGTGGACCGCTTTGCTCTGGGTGGTGGTGTACTGGTTCAACAAGCGAAATATTTATTGGAAAATATAGAGACGCCCAAAAAATTCCGCTGATCATTAACGGTAGACAATCCAATGGCTCTGAGGAAGCTATCAAGCAGGGAGGCATTGAATCCATACGTAGCGCGTTCGCGGCCCGTCAAACTCGCAAAAATAAATCCCTTGCCACGTACCCAGTTGAAGCGACCCGTTTTCTATGATGATAGTGACTGAACTGCCTATCAACGACGATTTTATATGCGCGTCTGCGTTTCCTTCCAGGTGATGATAGTCCCAATCATCGGGAACAATCTTATTGAGTGCAAAAAGAATGTCCCGTGCGACATTGGGATCGGCATTCTCATTTATCGTAATTCCTGCAGTGGTATGAGGCACAAACACACTACAGACACCACGCTGAATACCCGCTTGGTCAACTGCTTTGCGGATCTCTCCACCTATATCTACCAGCTCGACTTTCCTCGATGTCTTTACAGAAATTTCTATCATTGTTTGACCAAAATCGTGTAGATTTTTATTGATTCAACTCTATTAAGATAACGTTCTTTATATTGCAAGGCAAGTCAAAGTTTATTCAGGTGGATTTTTCATCCAATGAAAGTAGGCATAAATTCATTACAAGTAAGAGCCGCCCGAAGCGGTGTCGGTCAATATATCTATTGTTTACTTGAAGAATTGATTCCCCTTACCCGGGACATCGAATTTATAAACTACGTTAACAAATTCAATCGACATTCCTATGATTTCAAATCCCCGAACTACCATGCAAAGGTGTGGGGAAGCGGAAGCAGAATAAAATCACTTAGACTTCTGTACGAGTATGCTTTTTTTCCCTTTACCTTACGTAAAGATAACGTGACATTTCTTCATGCGCCGTCGAACCTGCTCCCGCTCAGGAAACCTTGTCCTTTTTTGGTGACGATTCATGATATGTCATATTTTGTCGATCCGGCGCGTTATACACCTACGAAGCTTTTCTATTGGCGTCACATCACGCGACGCACAATTCATCTGGCGGATTATATCATCACTGACTCAGAGTATTCAAAAAACGATATTCTTCGCTTTTTCGCGTTTCCACCGGAGAAAATAAAAGTTGTATACCTTGCACCCCATAAGATGTTTCGCCGGGTTTTCGATAGCGACCTCAAAGAACAATTTCTCAAAAGATATAACCTGAGAGATCGTGGATTTATATTGAACGTGGGAACCCTTGAACCCGGAAAAAATCAGAAACGGTTGGTCGAGGCGTTTGACCGGGTTATCAAAAAGAGCGGCGAAGACTTGAAACTCGTCATTGTCGGCGATAAAGGCTGGCTGTATAAAGACGTTCTTGAAATAATCGAACAAAAAGAGTTACGCGAGCGGGTGGTGGTTACAGGTCATGTGCCGGCTGAAGATCTTCTTTATTTTTACAACTGTGCGGAAATGCTGGTGTTTCCCTCGCTAAACGAAGGATTCGGAATGCCGGTACTCGAGGCGATGGCATGTGGGTTACCCGTAATTACCTCTCATGTGTCTTCCCTGCCGGAAACCGCAGGCAATGCCGCCTTGTTTGTCGACCCCCTCGACGTTGACTCTATTGCCGCGGCAATTATGACACTCCTTGGCGACGGAGCATTACGTGAAGACCTTGTCCAGAAAGGATTTGAACATAAGAAACGATTTAGCTGGCAAAAGACCGCGCTCCAGACACTTGCGGTTTACAGGCTTCTTGGATTAAAAAGCACCCATACATAAAAAAACTTTAACAAAAGAACTTTGGTCAAAAAGAACGAGAGCCATGATAAGCGTTATTGTTTTGACAAGAAACAGGCTTGCACGTTTGCAAAAACTTATTGCCGCACTTCAGCATCAGACGCTCCAGGATTACGAGATTGTGGTAGTAGATACCGGCTCCGTTGATGGGACGCACGCATGGCTTGAATCATGCCGATTGACTCAGCTGAAAACGGTAGATTTTCCTCCCGGGAAAGGCGGCTTCGCCGAGGCTCGAAACGAAGGAATAACGCACGCGCGCGGCGACTTTATCGCCTACATTGACGACGATTGTATTCCGCCCGATGACTGGTTGGAAAAGGTCTCGTTGCGACTCGAACATTATGAAGCGGTCGGGGGAGCCACCTACGCTCCACCCGAACTCAAAATTCCCGGCTGGTGGTCGGGCGAGCTGAATTGGCTTGTGGGATTGATGCCGGAACGAAAGGACGCATCTCCGTCCGGCGCCATTTATCCTCAAGCGGCAAATCTGGGTTTACGTCGCTCTCTTGCACAAAAAGAACCGTTCCAGGAATTGAAGACCGCGTTCGGTTCTCGTTCCGAAGACACAAAAATATATCGCGCAGGACGGGAAGACGCCGAACTATGGTGGAGATTGCGGGTCAAGGGATATAACATCCTTTTCGACCCCGACATCTTTGTTTTCCATCATATTCCGCCCTCGAGGTTTCGTGTATCCTATTTATTCAGACGTGCGTTCATGGACGGTGCGGTTTTTTATTTCAGACAACGCCAAAAAGAGTACCTTCCCACCGCCCTTTACCAGATTTTCGATCTGCCCACCCGTATTTTAAACCGCTGGTTCAAAAGAGAGAAACTGCTGCCCTCCCTGACAGGCGAGACCTTCTGGACGGTCAGGCAGATGGGATACATAAAAGAATATATAAGGCAGGAACGAGCCGTGGGCGAGGTTCTCAAAAGCGCGGGCAGAAGGTTGAAAGATTACGTTGCAGCAACCGCAAAATCCATCGGAAGAGCGTGCTTTGTCAAGGGATACCGCCTAATCAGACCAGCCCGCAGTGTCGGCGATGTGGGGAAAAACGGCTTATTACTCGTATGCTCGGGTTATGTAGGAGATTTCATTTTGATCCAGCCGGCGGTACGCGCACTCCGACAAAGGTTTCCTGACGCACCATTTACCCTGCTATGCAATCAACCGGGGCAGGACCTCTATGCGCATGCAACGGACGCTTTTCCGGTCGACCGGATTGTTACCTTACCTAACAAAAGAACCGAGCAAAAGCAAATGATTCGTGCTTTGCTCGAAAAAGAACGACCTGCTGCCACGGTACTATTCTATTACCACAGGGATTATGCCGCCGGGTTCTTCTTTAATTCAGCATCTCCAGCAGTAGTGAGTTTCCGCGATGATGTCGGTTTTTCAAAACGCCTCTGGTACGAACTTATAGATTACCCCGTCGAAAAAAACTATGAACAAAATGAAATCATCAATCACCTAACATTGGTGGGCAAACTCATCGGTGAAGAAACCGTGATTATTCCGGAACACTATACCCTTCAAATTTCCGAAACCGCCCGGAAAAAGGCGGCGGCTCTCGTCAAAGACGGGGAAAGACACCGAAAAATAGGCATCAATACTGGAAGCGCACTCCCTGAAAAACGCTGGCAACCATCACAATGGGCAGACCTTATCAACCTTATGGGAACATCCCTCGATAATGTAGAAATTGTGTTAGTCGGAGATAAGAAAGAACACTCTATAAACGCGGAAATTTTAAGCTCGGTAAATCCAGAGATTAAAGTTATAAACCTCGCGGGCGCAACCGAGAATCTTCAGGAATTAGGCGCGGTACTGCAACGCCTTGACCTCCTTGTGACCACGGATTCAGGACCAAAGCATATAGCCTTTGCACTCGATATCCCGACAGTCACGCTCTACGGAGCAAGCGATGAGAGGCGATGGGGAGCATACTGGAACAAGGAACGCCATGCGATAATGCGCGCGGCACCATTTGACCTTACAGCGGACGAACTCCTCGGCTTGAGCGTAAATCACCCCATGCGCCTCATCTCACCCCGGAGCGTATTTGAAAAAGTAAAGGAATTGCTCTCCTTGTTACGTTCCGGCGCTTAGCCCATTCCTGATCGCCAGCATCAGGCGACGTATTTTTGCGGGATCCTTTTTACCGGGGAACGATTCCACTCCACTGCTTAAATCAATGCCACTCACCTGCTTGATTGACATGAGGACATCCACATTTTCCGGCGTAATCCCGCCCGCAATAAAGAGAGGCACGGAAAGTTCCAGGAAAAGATCTTTTAATATACTCCAATCAAAAGATTGTCCTGTTCCACCGGTTTTCTCGCTCCCACGGCTGACGACTTTGGTATCGAGCAAGATGGTGTTGACTCCCGCCTCGATATAGGCTGCCACATCGTCTCCGAGCTGGGCAGCTACTTGGGCCTTATCATGAATGGAAGCCGGTATTGAGAATACTTTCCAGATATCGCCGTGCCATTCCGTCTTAACGCTCTTGATGAAATCGGGCGATTCCTTGCCGTGGAGTTGAATGGCATCGGGTCTTATAATGTGACAAGCCCGGAGTAAATAGTCGCGTTCAGGATTCACGAATACCGCGACACGCTGCAGAAAATGAGTATTGAACAATATCGCCGCTTGAGCCGGTTCGAGCGAGCGAGGCGATGAAGGCACCCCCACGATCGCTCCCATATAATCCGCCCCGGATGCCACTACTACATCCCTATCTGGAATATTTGTAATCCCGCATATTTTTACCTTGATTGGGACGACCATTTACGACTCTCCTCAAATGCATATTAAAGAAGCATTGTAAAAGTAAGCATAAGAAAAGGTCAATATTCGAATGGAGAGAATTAACCACCCCTGTAGAATCCATAACTATTGTAACCTTAGTTTACCGCCTGGACGGTACATGTTTCCGGCAAAGCGAATTACGTACTCCTGCACATTCACAGAGAAGCATTACTCGCACATGTGCACGAAAACGACATGTCGCGTGCTCGTGAGAATGAAGGAATCGTGTATGGGAACGAAAACGGGCAAAGTGAAGACCTTGGACACGCAGTGGTTGAATAGGAACCTCGACTGCGCGCCTTCGCTGAATCGTTAAAACCCTTGCCTGAAACGGTTGCCCCTTAACGGGAAATCCCGGCATGAGTGGATTAGAAAACTCGAAAGGCCCTCTGCCTGAGTGTATCATCAAATAAAGCCATATACCTACTCATAAGCCATCCATCGCCGTGCACTCACAGAGAATTCTTCTCTTTTCACTCCATGCCGTCTATGTCCTGGTTCATTCGGCAAGAGCATCACGATACTGTGAAAGAATCGCCTCTTCGATCAAATGCCTTGTCTCAGTATTAATCGGGTGTACTATGTCCACATAGACTCCCTCCTTAGTTCTTCGACTTGGCATGGCAATAAAAAGACGTTCCTTCCCCTCGATAATCTTGATGTCATCAATCACAATCGAGTCATTGAAGACAATCGTGGCAAACGCCTTCAATCGAGGACTATTAGTCGGTGGAACCGGTCTGACCCTCACCTGGGTTATTGCCAGGTTATGCATCTCTCTCTTTCGCCTCCCCCGGATGTTAGAATAATACTATTGTAAACTTTTGTCTCCCTATGAACTCACTCATGTATTAAAAAGCCTTGATGAACTGGTTCGCATACATAAACATCCGAAAACTCTTTCCCGAGTTCGCTACCGACTTCTTCCGCCTGTTCCTTGCCGGAACAGATTCCAAAGACCGCCGATCCTGAGCCTGAAAGCAACGCTCTCTTGCATCCCGCCTTTACCAACTTTTCTCGTATCAACGCAATTTGCGGATACATCCTTTCTACCACTCTCGTAAAATCGTTATGCAACCTGTCAAAGAATTCCCTTTCCTGTCCTTCCTCGAGTGATTCAATGGGAGCAACGATGCGCTGTTTTGTACGACCGGTCGTTTTGACCTCGTCATCAAGTGCGTGATATGCAGCCGCCGTGCTTACGGAAAAACCCGGGTACACAACCACGTACCAGCACGGTATCTTATTTACAAGAGAGTACAACCTCTCCCCTCTCCCCTTGCCAAGAGCAGTACCTCCTCTCAGAAAAAAGGGCACATCAGCGCCAAGTGACAAGGCAATGTCAAAGATCACTTCCGAACTCACCTCTAACGAGCACAACCTGTTCAGCGCTATCAATGTAGCGGCGGAATCCGATGACCCTCCACCTAATCCCGCTCCTACCGGTATATGCTTGGTTAAGTGAATCCGAATATTTCTTATTTTTTTATCGGCACTATCCTCGAGAAACTTTACCGCTTTCAAAATTAAATTTTCTTTAAGGTCAACAGAATACGTCGATTCCGGTGTGATGGTGAGAAGGACATCTTCGCTTTGCGAGGTTTGTTCAAAAACCAATTGATCTGAGAGATTTATGTTCTGAAAAATAGTCTCGAGTTCATGAAAACCATCGGGGCGTTTTTCATCGACCCGGAGAAATAAATTGATTTTCGCAAATGCACTGACCCGCATGACACTTCTTTCTTTTTCCACAACCACGGTAGATTACTCCGGAATCGGCATATCTGTCGCTTCCAGGTGAAATTCCTTTTTCAAACGATAGACGGCTTCATTGATCTGGGGTGTTGTCCAATGCGCATCCTCGAGACTCTCCTTTACAATTTCGAGGGAAGCTGTGGAGAGGTATAGCTCACGTGCCTGTTCATACTTTGCCTTGTCTATCCAGCATCTATCCTCTGCCCGCCATCCGCAGGACACAAACACGAGCACGATACATATACACATCACTGACTGAAGAATTGCGTATCTTCTTGTTCTCAACCTCATACCCTCCTTTTTTGAAATTAATATCGAGTGAGACTTCAACAATATCATCGATAGACAGTATGCTTTTTTATCACTTTTGTTTCAATAAAATGCAACGAGAAAAAAACGATCCCCCGCTCGAGAGGTTAGCAGGTTTGATAAATTCAAGATTGCAATCGGGGGGGGTGAGGTGATCTTACCCAAAAGGTATGCCGCATCCAACGGATACGCGCTGTCCCCTGGAAATGCCTTCGACTCGACGGCGCGATCTCAGGGCGTCACGGGATGACAGCAAAGGAGAGGAGATAGTCGTTTTTGTCCCTCCAGTCCTTTATGTCCCTGCAGTCCTTTGTGTCCTTCTCTTAAAAATAATCGTCTTCGGGGAAGTGGGAGAGGTGCATGGTGTGGATCGTGCAGCGGTCGAGGTAGATGATGCCATGCGCCGCATCTTCCGGCGTGAAGCCCACCAGGTCGATGGATACGTGAAACGGCAACTGTTCCGCAGTCGGCGGTTTGTAAAAGTACAGATTATACGTGAATCTCCGCTCCGGGTACTCGGTATCTACAAAGGGCGACATCTCGCCGTCGCCGTGGCTCATTATGGTCTGTTCCGCGCAGTACGCGTAGTCGGAGGTGTTGAGCCTCAACCGGAACCCCGGCGTC
>CAZSMK010000027.1:0-10096 GCA_964608095.1 uncultured Candidatus Sumerlaeota bacterium
CGATTTTCGAATCGCAGGTACTGACATATCTGCGTCTTTCAGGAATGAAACTTGGGCTTGTAATAAATTTTGGGGACCGGGTGCTTAAAGACGGTATTCTCAGAGTGGTGAATAATCTTTAACATAGATAATAGTAACGCAAAGACGCTACGTAAAATCAAAAGTGCAAATATTTATGAGATGAAGAGAAACAAAAATAATGCAGATTTGCCGAAGGGGTGGAAACCAAACGACTTAATGAACGGGTAAAACGGAATGCAGATAGTGTTCTGCGCTATAAATTCAAGGAGTAAAAATGATAATTTTTATATAGAAATAAAAGCCGTACAGATATGTTAAACTTAATTGAAATTGGAAGGATTCACACTTCATTTTTGGGATTATGCTTTCAATCCTAAAAGCTCGAACTCGCTGGTATCTCGCTGTCTTTGCAAATAAATAGGATTTTTTAAGCCCGGGTTATGTTCTGTCTTGAATCATCGCAGAGTTTTTGCTGTACTACAACAGATTCATTCCAACGAAGTGAAAATCGAACATAGTCTTCAGTAGAGAGTATACTCTAAATACACAATGAGAATAGGAATAGACGCATCCTGTATACTTCCCGCCCGAACCGGCGTGGGAAATTATACCTTGAATCTACTCAAATATGTACTTCGCCTTGATCAAGCCAATGAGTATGTTCTTTTTATGAACTCATATTCGCAGGCACAACCGGATTTACCTTTTCGCGAATTACAAAATGTTACGATAAAACGTTTCCGTATCTTCGGACCTCTTCTGCTGCAATCGTGGAGATGGTTGAGAACACCTCCCATTGATTTATTTGTGAATAAAGTAGATGTTTTTCACTCACCCACCGGGATTATGATTCCACAAATAAAGGGGAAAAGAATTGTAACCGTACATGATTTGTATTTCATGGAACATCCGGAAGATACGGATATTCTCGGGGGTAAATACCTTTTACATACCTTGCCACATAGAATACATAAAGCAGACGTTATTATTGCAGTTTCTCATTCCACAAAAAACGATATCATCAAATACTTCAATATCCCATCGGAGAAGATTCACGTAATCTATGAAGGAGTAGACTTCTTGCAGTTTCGGCAAATCCATGATCCCGCAGTTCTTGACTTAATTCGCCAGGAATACTGTCTTCCTATAAAATACATTCTTACCGTGGCAACCATCGAGCCACGAAAAAATATAGAAGGGCTCCTTTTTGCCTACAGGCGTTTGAAGCAAATTCTCAACAATCCTCCCAAGCTTGTGATTGTCGGGAAAAAGGGGTGGAAAAGTGAAAAGGTCACCGAAGCGGTTCATCAACTTGGTCTCTATCGAGATGTTATTTTTACAGGTTATGTAAGTGATGAGCATCTACCCCTTATATACAATAATGCACTCGTCTTTGTATATCCATCACTGTATGAAGGATTCGGTCTTCCTGTACTCGAGGCGATGGCTTGCGGGTTGCCGATAGTGACTTCTGATACGCCGTCACTCAAGGAGTTGGCGGGTGAGGTCGCAGTGATGGTCGATCCCACGAACTACTATTTATTGGCAGAGAAACTCAAAGAAGTTATCACAAGCCACAAAATGCGGAAACAAATGAGGGAAAGATCGTTGCGGCAATCCCAAAACTTCAGCTGGGAACGATGTGCGCGTAAAACAATAGACCTCTATCAAAAATATAGTCCATAAATTTTTGTTTGAACAATTCCTGTCGGTTAACGGTGAGTTAACAATATAAAAAAGGGGCGTTTTCTTAGCTGAAAACGTCCCTTTAAAGCACTTGACTTTCCGCTTCAAGAAATCCCGTTATTTCTTCTTAGCGGTTTTCTTTTTAGCGGTTTTCTTCTTTGCTGCTTTTTTCTTGGGGGCAGCTTTTTTCTTTGCTGCCTTTTTCTTGGGAGCTGCTTTCTTTTTTGACGCTTTTTTCGGAGCAGCTTTTTTCTTTACGGTTTTCTTCTTCGCTGTTTTCTTCTTTGCAGCTTTCTTTTTGGGAGCAGCTTTTTTCTTTACTGCCTTTTTCTTTGCCGCCTTTTTCTTCTTCGGAGCGGCTTTCTTTTTGGGAGCAGCTTTTTTCCTTGCTGCTTTCTTCTTTGCTGGTGCCATAGCCGTCACCCCTTTCTATTAAGTATATTTTTCGCAGCCACCAACTGCGATTTTTTTATACAACAAAAAAATATTTAATATATATTTTAATTGATGAAAATCGGGTCAGGTGTCAAGTATTTTAAAAAAAATTTTTAGCCTTTTGTTGTGCTGAGGGGTTTCAATGCAAAGAGACCATCCCGTGGAAACATAGACTGGGTAAGCATTTCATTCTTTAATAGATTTTTTGTTCGTTCTTATTTTTTGCGTGAACGGAGATATACGTGTCAAAAAATTTTTTTTCGTAAAAAATGAGTACTTTTTTTTCGTCTACCCTTCACACGCTTTGCTTTATTTTTTTACTCCTTGTTTTATTCTCGAGGTATATAATCCTTTTCAGCGCTAATCTTTACTGGGCAACGATTCGGGGCTTTTAGATATTTCGAAGGCACATACCTCAGGCCTGAAGGCGCGCATCTCTCTTCCCTTAATGTGATCGAGAATTTTTTATGAAGCTATAAAAATTTACGATAATGAAAGTAGTATGAGGGCATATCGTACAAAAAATAATCTTCATGGATTTAATTCGAGACCACCACGTTGACAAGTTTCTTTGGAACATAGATTACTTGCCGTATGGTTTTGTCCTCGGTGTAAGATTTTATCTTTTCATCATCAAGTGCAGCCTGCTTGATATCATCGTCAGATATATCGACCGGCACAACAAGGCGTGAACGCAGTTTACCATTGACCTGCACCACTACAGTCATCTCTTCAACTTGCAAAGCGCCTTCATCATAAGAGGGCCAGGGCTCGTTCAAGATTGGATGATCGAATCCTATCTGATGCCAGAGTTCTTCTGCAATGTGGGGAGCAAAGGGAGAGATCAACAAAAGTAACGTTCGCGTTGCCTCGAAAATCAACCTGTACGATTGTTGTTCTTTCCGAACTTCATAAAGATTGAGCCTGTTCAGCATTTCCATGCACGCGGCGATCGCGGTATTGAAGTGAAAACGTTCCTCCACATCCTGGGTGACACGTTTAATCGTCTGATGGATAAGGCGGTAAATCTCTTTATCCTTCGGGTGGTCATCGGGTTTATATTCACCCATCCCTTGAAGGTCAAATCCTTGTTTAATGCTGTCGATGTTCCCTTTTACAAACCGCCAGACGCGATTAAGAAAACGGTAACATCCTTCCACTCCGCGGTCGCTCCATTCGAGTTCTTTCTCGGCGGGCGCGGCAAACAGAATAAACATGCGCGCGGTGTCCGCACCGTACTGCGAAATAATATCGTTGGGTTCCACAACGTTACCAAAAGATTTCGACATTTTTTTTCCGTCTTTGGTGACCATGCCCTGTGCGAGGAGACGAGCAAAGGGTTCATTAAAATCCACCAGCCCTATATCGCGCATCGCCTTGATAAAAAAGCGCGAATAGAGCAAGTGAAGAATAGCGTGTTCAACGCCGCCGATATATTGATCCACCGGCATCCAATAATTTGCCTCTTTTTTATCGAACATGGCTTTATCGTTTCCGGGATCGCAATACCTTAAAAAATACCATGAGGAGTCAAAGAAGGTATCCATGGTGTCGGTTTCGCGCCGTGCTGGTCCCTTACATTTCGGACATATCGTTTTTACAAATTCTTCAGATGTAGCAATCGGGTTTCCCGTACCCCCGAATGTAACCTTTTGTGGAAGTTCCACAGGCAGGTCCTCTTCAGCTACCGGAACGATTCCACATTTCTCGCAATAAATCATCGGGATAGGTGTTCCCCAATAACGTTGCCTGCTGATCAACCAATCTCGCAGCTTGAACTGAACCGTCGATTTCCCCCACTTCTGTTCTTCCACGTAATCAGTAATAGCCTTTATGGCATCGTTGGAATTCATACCGGAGAAATGAGCAGAGTTTACCATCACTCCAGGTTCTATATAAGCTTGGGTCATGGTATCAGGCGAGAGTTTTTCTCCCGGTGGATTAATAACCACTTTTATGGGAATGTTATATTTTTTCGCAAATTCAAAATCGCGCTGATCATGCGCAGGCACTGCCATAATACAGCCTGTTCCGTATTCCATCAGGACAAAATTGGCTACGTATATGGGTATCTCATCCCCGTTGAGAGGATTGATAGCATATACACCGGTAAACACTCCTTCTTTCTCTTTATCTTCCGCTGTCCGATAGAACCTGTCCTGTATGACGACCTTTGCCGCGAATTCTTTTACCTTCTTTTCATAAGGCGTTCCCTGAACAAGATCGAGTATCATTGGATGCTCGGGTGCAAACACCATGAAGGTGACTCCGTAAAGAGTGTCGGGACGGGTGGTGAAAATCGGGAGAACTTCATCGAATCCCTTCAATTTGAAATTGACAAGGCTTCCTTCGCTTCGCCCTATCCAGTTACGTTGCATAAGCCTTACATACTCGGGCCATTCCTCGAGGATATCAAGGTCATTGAGAAGTTCTTCAGCATATTCCGTAATTTTTAAAAACCATTGTTCGAGGTTCTTTACCTCGACTGGAGTTTCGCAACGCCAGCAACGGCCATTGATAACCTGCTCATTTGCCAGCACGGTCTGACAGGATGGGCACCAATTGATGGGGGCTCTCTTTCGATAAACAAGACCTTGTTCGAAAAACTTGATGAACAGCCATTGGTTCCAGCGGTAATAATCGGGCCGGCAGGTTATGGCTTCTTTATCCCAATCATAACTCAACCCGAGCCGGTTCTGTTGTTCTTTCATAAGCTCGATACAACGTTCAGTCCATTCGCCGGGGTGAACGCCTTGTTTGAGCGCGGCGTTTTCCGCAGGTAATCCAAACGCATCAAATCCCATGGGGTGAAGAACGTTGTATCCCTTCATTCGTTTGAAACGAGCGAGGGCGTCGCCTATCGTGTAGACCCTTACGTGTCCCATGTGAAGTTTTCCGCTCGGGTAAGGAAACATCTCCAGTACGTAGTAATTCTCTTTACTCCTGTCCTCAGGTGTATGAAAGAGATTCTGTTTTCTCCATGACTCCTGCCAGGCGGTTTCTATTTTATGAAACGGATATTTGTCATCTGTCATTATTCATCATCCTTGTGGTTATGCATCATGATTTTAATCCCGGAAACGTGACGCTATGCAGCACCTGAGATCAAACATTAATAATTGGATAGGATTGTATAACGTTCTAAAATGTCAATCCATGTTTTTCCAGTTCATCAGCTGCCTGCTCGACACGGTCTTCAGCATGTTGCGTTGAAGCCCAGTCAGCCAGAATCTCGATTCCTTTATCCAGATTAATGCGTGGTTCGAACCCAAGCCGGCTGCGAATCTTTGAGATGTCGGCAAAACAGTGTCGAATATCGCCTGCGCGGAATTTGCCCGGATATTCTGGAACCAGCTTTTCCTTGCCTAAATACTGTCTGAGCCTCTCTGCAATCTCGAGGATGCTGACTTGCCGTCCGCTTCCGACATTGAATGTGTGGTAGTCAGCCGCATCCTTTTCTATGGCAAGAAGAACCGCCCTTGCAATATCCGATACATGGATGAAGTCGCGACTTTGTTTCCCATCTTCGAAAATGATAGGAGGATGGTTATTGAGCATTCGCGAGGAAAAGATGGCGGCAACGCCGGTGTAGGGATTGCTCAATGCCTGGCGGTGTCCGAACACGTTGAAAAATCGCAACGCTACCGACGGTATTTTATAACTCCAACCAGTTGAAAGCACAAGCTCCTCCTGGTCGCGTTTTGTCACGGCATACACCGAGGTGGGAAAGAGAGGTTTCTCTTCATCTGTGGGCAGCGGCATAAGCGAAGGAGCATCAGCGCCGCAATGGGGACAATACACCTCCCAGTCTCGCTTCTCGAGCTGTTCATAGGGACGAAGTCTGGGATATACAACACCGCAGTTTTTACATTCGTATTTTCCTTCTCCGTAAGCCGACATGGACGAGGCTACAATTATCTTACGCACTCTCTGAGGTTTCTGATTAACCATGGCTTCGAGAAGCGCGGCGGTTCCTGAAACATTGACATCGACATATTCACGAATCCGGTACATAGATTGACCTACACCGACAGCGGCGGCAAGGTGAATAATGACATCCACGTCTTTCAGGGCTCTGGTTAGGGAAGTGCCGTCGCGAATATCTGCAACAATCAACTCTACCTCATCTGACAAGTAATCGGGTTTTTTTTGCCCGGGCCCGTGCACCTGCTCCGCGAGATTGTCATAGACCCTAACCTGATATCCTTCTTCCAGAAGCAGATCACACACATGTGAACCTATAAATCCGGCGCCGCCTGTAACAAGAATGTGTTCTCCCATTTTGCTCCGTCCATCAATCGAATATGGTTCATTTTTTTAAACATTTGCATATTTATCAAGCATTTTAAATCGCCACTTACCTGGCGAATCAAACGAATCTGCGCCTGCTCTGCTTTCGGATATGTATCTGAAGACTGTGTATTCATCTGCATGAATGAACACTAAAGGGTATAAAGGAGGAATTAAAGAAGAAAAGCCTTGATTTTTACTCAGGCTATTGAGTAAATTTACTCATAATATTGAGTAAATTATGGGGTGCGTTTCATGTATAAACGACCCGTATTCACTACCATTTTTAAACATATCAAAGAACCGCGCAGGTTTATACAGGTACTTGCCGGTCCCCGACAGACCGGAAAGTCAACCCTCGCACATCAGGTGATCGATGCTATCGATTACGAGGCTCATTATGCATCAGCCGATGAACCTACCCTTAAATCACAATCATGGATCGAACAGCAATGGGAAACTGCGCGCGTAAAAATTCACCGGCATTCAAGAACTCGTAAAGGACTTCTAATCCTTGACGAAATCCAGAAAATCACCGGGTGGTCTGAAACAGTCAAAAAACTCTGGGATGAGGATACCGCAGCTAAGTATCCATTACAGGTTGTCTTGCTCGGCTCATCACCACTCCTTGTACAGCAAGGATTAACCGAAAGCCTTGCCGGCAGATTCGAGATAATTCGTATTCCACATTGGTCGTATACTGAGATGCGCGACGCCTTTGGATGGAATATCGATCAATACCTTTTTTATGGTGGATATCCGGGGGCTGCAAGCCTGATAAACAATCATACACGTTGGTCGCAATATATAATAGACTCTCTCATCGAAACGTCAATATCCCGCGATATCCTTCTGATGACGCGTGTGGATAAACCCGCTCTTCTTCGGCGTCTTTTTGAATTTGGATGCGCATATTCCGGGATGATCCTCTCGTATAACAAGATGCTGGGACAACTCCACGATGCTGGCAATACCACCACACTCGCTCATTATCTCCAGCTTCTTCAGGGAGCAGGTATGATAGCGGGACTTCAGAAATATTCAGGTAAAAAAATAAAACAACGCGCTTCAAGTCCTAAACTTATCGTGATGAACACAGGACTGATGTCGGCAATGTCGGGGCTGACCCTCAAGGAATTCCCAAAAGATACAGAATTCCGTGGACGTCTGGTGGAAACCGCAGTGGGAGCGCATCTCCTTAATGGGACCGGGGGAACGACAATTGGTGTGTATTACTGGTCTGCCCAAAATCGTGAGGTTGACTTCGTTTTGACACGTGGAAAGTATGTCACGGCAATCGAGGTTAAAAGTGGCAAAACATCTGTTCGTCTCCCCGGCTTGGATGCCTTTGCTAAAGAATTCAAGGTCCATCGAAAACTCCTCGTTGGAAGCGGTGGCATCGCGCTCGAAGAGTTCTTTACGACGCCACCTGATGAGTGGGTTCCATGAGATAATTAACTGTTATATGGAATTTTTCGTTGTTATCTTGTACAGGCAGGATAACGTTTTTGTCGAGCTCGTCTTAACCTTCCTCAGGGCATTAATAACGGATCGCTCCGACCATTAAGGGAGTTCGCCGGGCGGTTACTCTTCTTCCTCTCTCTGGTCTGATGCGTCCGTATCTTCATCCTCGTTCATGGACGAAGTGGTGTCATGGGCTTCAAAGAAGGTGATGGGCATAACGAGGAAAAAATAATCGGTTTTGTCTGCGCCGTTGATAATGATGGGTTCCTCGTTGCTCTTGATCTTAATCAGAACTTCTTCTTCATCCACGGCACGAATTATCTCTTGAAGAAATTTATGGTTAAAGGCAACTTCGATTTCTTCACCATCGTAGGTGATAGGAAGCATTCCTTCATACGAACCCACATCATAGCTGACCGCGGAGAGTAAGGCTCGTTCCGGCTGAAACTTGAACATAATGGCATGAGTTTTTTCCTCGCTGATAATAGCGGCGCGCCTTACCGCGTCCTGTAGCGCTTCTTGATTAGTCTTGATGATGTGGTTGAATTGTTTAGGAATAACCAGGTCATACTCAGGATACGTTCCATCGATCTGGCTGGTAACGATTTTTACCCTTCCGAGCTCGAACGCAATCTGGCGCTGACCAATTTTAATCGTTATCTCGCCTTCATCCGCAAGTATCCGGATAAGCTCCTGGAGCACTTTATGAGGAACAATGGCTTCGTTTGGTTTTTTACCTTCTAAATTACCCGCTTCCGCTTCAGCGTAGCCCAGTTTTTTTCCGTCCGTACCTACGCAGACGAGTTTTTCGTCCTTAAGACGGAATAAACCACCCAGAAGGACACGACGGGGTTCGCGTTGCGGTATGGCAAAAAGAATTTTGTTAATCACGTTTTTGAGCACCTTTTGAGGAAGGGTAAAGGAAGTGACGGGTTCCACCTCTGGCCATTTGGGGAAATCCTTAGGCGGCATTACGGCAAGCCGATACGTATTGCTGAGGCATTGTATCTTCAGGCGTTTTTCTTCCTCTTCCATGTGGACAGAATCCTCGGGCACAACACGCACAATGTCGACGAGTTTCGATGCAGGAATTGTGACCTTACCCTCACCGCTAACATCGGCGGGGATAGTGCAGCGCACGCACGTCTCCAGGTCGCTGGAGATAAATTCCACCTCGCCCCCGATATTGGCTTCTATCAGTATATTGCTTAAAATCGGAAGACTACTCTGAGGATTAACGATTGATTGAACGACATTCACCGCATACGTAAGGTCGTTTTTATTAAACGAGATTTTCATGCTTTCCTCCAGAACGCTAAGAATACAGCGTGCGAAATATAAGACAAAAGGTATCAGAGGAAAGGAGTGCGTGCAATAGAATTTTAACGTTACCACTACGAGGAATAGATGCCGGGTCGTGGTGTCACATAGCGCTATTTTGTGCTCACTCTTCAAGCAAAACAGTTGCTATGCACGCGATACCCTCTTTCTTTCCAATGAACCCAAGACCTTCACTTCGTGTCGCCTTAATGTTAATTACCGTCCCTTTCCCCAGGATTTCGGACAGCGCTGATTTCATGCGAGGGACGAATGGGGAGAGGATTGGCTCCTCGCAAATGATGGTTGCATCGATATTGACGAGCTTGAATCCCTTTTTACGCATCATCTCAACTACCTGTTCTAAGAGAACAAGGCTCGATATATCCTTGTATTGCGGATCGTGATCGGGAAAATGTGTGCCGATATCGCCGCTACCGATAGCGCCGATTATGGCATCGCATATTGCGTGCGTGAGCGCATCAGCATCAGAGTGACCGCTCAGCCCAAATTTATGAGGAACTTTTACTCCACCAAGGATTAAATCCCGCCCCTCTGCAAAAGGGTGAATATCTATGCCGATACCTGTTCGCATCACATCTCGCTCTCTGCTAATATAAAATGCTCGTATCATGCAAGAGTATCTGTTTTATGCTTCTGGAATCAACCCTAAAAGAATGTATCTCTTCTATTCTTCCGTGTTTGTCATACTATTTCATGTGCACGTTTTCGAAAGCAAAAGGTCGAAGCAATCACCGCTTCCGGAGTCTTTCGCGAAATTGGGATTTTTAAGGAGAATGAGCCAGGATATGGGGCGTGAGGTCTCACGCCGATACAAAACGCAGACGCGGCTGGGCACTCCAAAATTGATTCTCGGATACCC
>CAZSMK010000028.1:0-34967 GCA_964608095.1 uncultured Candidatus Sumerlaeota bacterium
AAATCTGTAGCGCCTGAACCCGAGTCAGGTTCGTGACCTACCGAAATCGCCTGCCTGGATGTGCCAGAGCTCCGCATACGTCCCCTCCTGGGCAATAAGGTCGTCGTGGTGACCTTCTTCCGTTATAGCGCCGTCTTTCATGACCAGAATCCGGTCGGCATGTCGAATCGTGGATAAGCGATGCGCGATAATAAGTGCAGTCTTTCCCTTAGTCAGCTCCATCAGGTTCTCCTGTATCTCTCGTTCCGTCTCCGTATCGACCGAGCTGGTCGCCTCGTCCAGCACCATAATAGGCGCATCCTTCAGGATACAGCGTGCGATACTCAACCGCTGCCGCTGACCACCGGAGAGTTTTATGCCTCGCTCGCCCACTATTGAATCGTACCCGTCTGGTTGCGTCATGATGAAATCGTGCAAGTGCGCCATCTCCGCGGCGTGCTGAATCGCTCTTCTATCCACTCCGTTCAAGCCGTATGCGATGTTCTCGGCAATGGTGCCGTGAAAAAGGTATACGTCCTGGCTGACCAGACCGATATTTCTCCTGAGGTCGTTCAGGGAAAAGTCGCGTACATCGATTCCGTCAATGCGAACACTACCGCCGGACGTATCATAGAGTCGTAGGAGCAATTTGATCATGGTGGATTTACCGACGCCGGTTGCACCGGCAAATCCAATAGTCTCGCCGGGCTCGATGCGGAATGAGAGTTGTTTAAGAACCGGCGTGCCGTTGGCATAATGAAAATCGACACGGTCGAATTCCACCTGTCCTCGAGCATGGGAGAGGCGCGCCGGCGACTGCGGAGCGTTGATGCTCGTCGGTGTGTTCAGAAGCCCGAAGGTTCGCCGTGCACTCGCCCTGGCGCGCTCGTATTCATCCAGAGTGACACCGAGCCTCGTCAAGGGCCACAGCATTCGTTGTATCATCATTGAAAAGAGCACCAGCTGCCCGATAGTTAAAATCCCCGTGTCGTTCAGTACCCAATAGCTACCGACGAGGAGCACACCGCCGAACCCGAGCGCAATCGCCATTCGAATCAGCGGAACGTACACCGCGCTGTACCGAATCGCTCCAAAATTTGCATTGCGATAATCTTCCGACGCAGCCCTGACTCGTTCTGATTCGAACCCCTCAGCAGTGAAACTCTTGATAACCATAATTCCCGCAATATTATTTTCAAGACGGCTGCTCAACAGCCCTACCGCCTCCCTCACTTTCTGGTATCGAGGCGAAATAATGCGTCGATAATACAGGCTTCCCCACAGCACAAGCGGTAAAGGCAGAATACCGAGCGCCGCCAGCTGCCACGAGGTAGTAAACAGCACGGTTCCCGCAAACACAAACAGCACCGCCAGCTGCAGAAGGTCGTTGAAGCCGGTATTGAGGAACCGTTCAAGCTGGTTCACGTCGTCGTTCAGCATCGCCATGGTCTCGCCCATGCGGTGGTTCTCGAAAAACTCGATTTCGCGCTGCTGAATCTGATTATAAGCATCGGTGCGGAGTTTGTGCTGGACTCGTTGAGCAAGGGACATAAACCCTCGCTGGTAAAGCCATTGGAACAAGCTTTCCAGACCGAAGATTACCACGCCCAACATGGCAAGGAACGCCGCAAGCGTCCAGGCGTCTTGCGTGCCGACCACCGCAGCGATCCATGACGGGGGATTTCGGCTCACTGAATCGATGACCCATCCCACAAGTATTGGCGGCATCAGATCCAGTACTTTATTCGTTATACTCGCCAAACTTGCCGATAAAAAGTGTGTCTTGTACGGAAGCAGATAATTGAACAACTGCTTCATCGGCTGTTCTGCAAAAATGATCTGTGACATAGTGCTTCTTTCCGGTCTTCAAGATTTTCGACCTTCTGATTTACTCATATTTTTTCCGGCTTCGCCGCCGGCGGCGCTGTTTTTGTTTGCGTTTTTTCTCCGCTTTCAACGCCCCGGGGCTTTTATTTCCCCACCGCTCCTGCTCGAGCAGTTCGCACAAGCGTTTCCGCGCATAATAGCGGTTGAGCGCCTGTGAGCGCTCGCTCTGCATTTTCACTTCATGCCCTGACGGGATATGTTTGAGATACACGCACGTCGCGGTTTTGTTTACATGCTGCCCGCCGGGTGCAGAGGAGCGAATAAAACGCTCCTCGAGCTCGTGCTCATGCAGTCCCAGCGCACGCATTCGTTCCTCGAGCTCTTTCTGTTTCTTTTCTGTTACCCCGAATTTCATCGTTCTTCGTACTATACATCAAATAATTATTATGAGTGAGAGGCAGGAATTTTCCCAAGGAAAAATAAAACCGGACTTTGTGGAGACGTGCGCAGCTTTCTGATAATTCATTGAGCATTGCGCCCTTGAAAATTCAAAGCACACCCTCAAGGAAACTGCATGTTTTATTCATTTGATGCAATGATTTTGTTTTTTTTAGCCTTTTAGATTTTCAACCTATTGATATTCTTCAACAATAAGCGAATCGAGGTAGAGCCAGGAATTCGCGTCATCACGGGCATCGAAGCTCATGATGTCGAAGGAAAAGACCACATACGCGTCATCGACTCCCGCTACATTGGGCTGGAAGATAACGTTGTACGGGGTAATACCGGTGGATGACGGTCCCTGTCCCATGGTGCTGTTCACTAACCTATCCCATGCCTGCCACGAGCCTTTCTGGTTCACGCGCAGACGGAACTGCACCGCATCATCAGCGTTCGTCACACTGCTGCTCATCTCAAAGTGCGCGCGATACAGTTTAGCACCTTCAATCGCCACATCCGGGCTGTAAAGATATGCGAAGCAATAGGTAGAGCCGTTCGGGCTGAGTCCGAGTTTCCCCGCCGGCGCTGAGATGATGGGTTGATCGAACGGCGCTACCGCCCCGCCGTATTGCCAGCCTTCCCCTCCCGCATCAAACGTGTACTCAATGATATCCATCGAACTGGCAATGCCTGTCTCAACCACACTCAACTCATCAAGGTATAACCAGGACTGTGCGTCATTTGTGCCATCAAAGCTCATGATGTCGAAGTTGAGGACTATGACTGCATCATCGACTCCTGTTACGACCGGATCGAAGACGAGATCGTATACTTTCTCGCCTGCGGTAGACGGCGCCTGATCAAGGAAGCTGCTCACTATACGGTGCCATGCCTGCCAGCTTCCCTTCTGGTTCACGCGCAGGCGAAAATCTACCGATTCATCTGCAACGCTGCACGTGCTGCCGACCGTCCACCGGGCTCGATACACATGCCCATCTTCTATGGCGACATCAGGACTGTACCAGTAGGAGAACGCATTGGTTGAGCCCAGCGCGCATATTCCGAGCACGCCGTTCTGGCATGCCGTAATCGGCGTGTCATACCCCGGCACAGCTCCCATAAATCCCCAGCCTTCATCACCCGAATCAAAGGTATAGTACGCAAGGGGTGGTTCTTCGGTAGTATACGTAACATACGCGGTCCAGACCTCGTTAGTAGGTGTTATGGTGCCCGGTGCCAGCCCCGCCGGAAATTCGCCATACTCATGAGGCACAAAGAAACCGTCGCCGGTCGTGCCCTGTGTGTAGCTGGGCACGTTTCGCGCAGTGTTCACCTGCCAGGCAAGCCAGTATATGCCGGGCGCCAGTTTTAGGCTCGAGGGTGTGCCGGAACTTATTGATGTAGTAATGAACGCATTGGTGGCGGTGTTTACAATCTCACCTGATTCCCAGAGCAGAGTCTTTGTTGCCCCTTCTTTGTAAAGTGCAAGCCGCACTGTTCCGTGGGCTGTATGTGAATAAAAGTTGACATTACTCACCTCACCCCACTCCGGCATGGTGAACCGGGTGGCTTTGACATAGCCTTTCTGCGAAAGAGCAAGGCGCACGACCCGACCCGGACTGGTCCAGGTCCCGAACAAGGCATAGCCATCATCGGCATCAATCACACCACTCCATAGACTATCCTCACCCGCGTCAAGGGTCATAGCACCCACGCGGCTGGGGAAAGCAGAACCTTCTCCCAGCGCCACTTTCACCACGCGACCCGGGGTGGTATCAGTTCCAAAATACGCATACCCCCCATCCGCATCCATTCCTGCACTCAAAAGCGTATTCTCGCCGGTATTCAACTCAACGGCACCCACACGGGTGAGCGGATTAACTCCGGTACCTGTCTCTACCTTTACCACGCGGCCGGGATACGTGTCCGTGCCAAAATACGCATAGCCATCTGTGGTATCAATAACTGCGCTCCTTAGCTTATTTTCTCCCGTATTCAAGCTCAAGGCACTTACCCGGTAAGGCGGATTCGCTTCCGTACCCAGCGCAACCTTGACCACCTTCCCGGGAATGGTCTCGGTGCCGAAATAGGCAAATCCTGCCCCGGCATCGATCACGGCGCATTGGAGAAAATCCTCTCCCGGTTGAAATGTCGCGGCACCTACCCTGAACGGCGGATTGCTTCCCATGCCCATGCCGACCTTTATTACCCTGCCGGGCCCCGTATCCGTGCCGAAATACGCATAGCCTGCCGCGCGGTCAATTACGGCGCTCACAAGCCCGCTCTCCCCCGATTCCAGTGTCACCGCACCCACACGTGTAGGCAAGTCTGTTCCTGTTCCCAGCGCGACCTTTATCACCCGACCGGGGCTGGTATAGGTACCGAACAATGCATAGCCCGCTACAGGATCAATCACGGCACTATGAAGAAGTTCTTCGCCCGCATCCAGCGTCAAGGCACCCACCCGGCTGAGCGGATTCCCGCCTATGCTCGATGCGACTTTTACCACCTTACCGGGACTGGTACGCGTGCCGTAATAGGCATAGTCCCCGGTATCGTCAATGACGGCGCTTACGAGCGTATCCTCACCCGCTTCAAACTCAACAGAGCCCACCCGGCTGGGCGGCGTGACCGCCGGGCCAATTTTAAACTTCAATACAAAATTAAAACCTGGATTAGGATCTGCCGTGCCGAAATACGCGTAACCGGACAACGGATCAATTACCGCGCTATTCAACTCATATTCACCCCAATTCGGCTCAACAGCGCCAACCAAGCTCGGTGAGGTATAGCCGTCTCCTAATGCTATCTTTATAACATAGGTAGGCAACCCTGTACCCGCGTTATTATTTCCAAAATACGCACATCCCGCTTCAGTATCTATAACGGCGCTGGCAAGATTCACCTCTGACGCATGAAGTGTGACAGCCCCTACCCGGCTTGGTGGAGTGTCGCCCTCACCCAACGAAACCTTTACCACCCGTCCGGGGCTGGTTTCCGTACCAAAATAGGCAAACCCCTCTGTGGTGTCTATCACGGCACAATTCAGATAGTTTTCACCTGTATTTAATGTCACAGAACCTACCCAGGCAGGTGGATTTGCACCCTGGCCAAGGGCGATTTTTACCACTTTGCCGGGTTTCGAATACGTACCAAAATAGGCATAGCCGGCTGCGGGATCGATTACGGCGCTTCTTAGAGCCTTCTCTTCAACTTTCAGAGTAACGGCGCCCACCCTGGTGGGTAAATCCGCCCCCTCGCCCAGCGCAACCTTCACCACGCGACCTGGATTAGTATCTGTGCCGAACCAGGCGTAACCCGCCGCTGGATCAATCACTGCGCTAAAAAGCCTATCTTCCCCTGTATTCAGGGTCACGGCGCCTATCCTTGTGGGCGGATTCGAGCCTTCGCCTAACGCAATCTTTACCACCCGGCCTGGCCACGAGTTTGTGCCAAAATAAGCATACCCTGCTCCGGGGTCAATCACCGCTGATCTAATCCAGGCCTCACTTTCATCCAGCGCCACAGCCCCCACCCTTGTGGGTAAATCTGAACCTTCACCAAGCGCAACCTTCACTACCCGGGCGGGATCGTTATACGTGCCGAACCAGGCGTAGCCTGCTCCTGGATCTATTACCGCACACCACATGGCAATTTCATCAGGGTTTAGTTCAACCCTTCCCACCCGAACCGGAAGAGAAGAAGCCGAACCAAGCGCGACCTTTACCACGCGTCCGGGACTGGTATCCGTACCAAAATAGGCATAGCCCCAACCGGGATCGATCACCGCACTCGCGAGATTATCCTCACCTGCATTCAGCGTCACGGCTCCAACGCGGCGGGACATGTTAGCGCCTTCGCCGAGCGCCACCTTTACAACTCGGCCGGGACTGGTATATGTACTAAAATACGCATACCCCGCTGCAGAATCTATCACTGCATTGGCGAGATTATTTTCTCCCGGATTCAGGGTCACGGCTCCCATACGGGTCGGCAGGTTGGTTCCTTCACCCAGCGCCACCTTCACCACACGCGCCGGACTCGTATATGTACCAAAATAGGCATACCCCGCTGCAGAATCTATCACTGCATTCGCGAGATTATCCTCACCTGGATTCAGCGTCAAGGCTCCCACCCGGGTGGGCGGATTGGTTCCTGTGCCGAGTGTGACCTTTACCACATGACCCGGTGTGGTATCTGTACCAAACCAGGCAAAACCCGCATTTGCATCTATTACTGCACTCATGAGATTATTTTCTCCCGTATTCAGTGTCACAGCTCCTGCACGGGTGGGCGGATTCTCTCCCTCGCCCAGTGCAATCTTTACAACGCGCCCTGGACTGGTATTTGTGCCGAAATAGGCATAGTCTGCTGAGGTATCTATTACTGCACAATTGAGATTATCCTCTCCCGTATCCAGCGTCACAGCACCCACACGGTCAGGTAGATTTGCACCAATACCCAGCGATATCTTTACCACCCGACCGGGGCTGGTATCCGTGCCAAAATACGCGTAGCCAGCCGGGGCGTCAATTACCGCAGATCGAAGTGACATTTCTCCGGTGTTCAGGGTCAGCGCGCCTACACGTGTGGGTAAATCGGCGCCTTCACCCAGCGCGACTTTGAGTATCTTACCCGGATTTGTACCGCTGCCAAAATAGGCATATCCTCTTGAATGATCGACCACCGCGCTCATCAGATTATTCTCACTCGCATTCAGGGCTACGGCTCCCATACGAATGGGCGGGTCCACTGTTTCTCCCAAAGCCACCTTGGTAACTCGACCAGGGCTGATATATGAACCAAACCAGGCATACCCTGCCCCAGTATCAATCACCCCGACGGCAAGATGGTTCTCTCCCGTATTCAGCTTAACCGCACCCACCCTCGTCGAGGGCTCCGCGCCGGGACCAAGGGCTATTTTTACAACACTGCCGGGACTATTATCCGTGCCGAAATAGGCATACCCCTCCCTCGTATCAATCACGCCGCTTAAAAGATAATCCTCTTCCGTGTTTAGAGGGGTAACGCTGACCCGATATGGTGGATTCGCGTCTTTTCCTAAGGCGACCTTTACCACTCGACCGGGGCTGGTCCCCGTGCCGAACCATGCGTAACCCCTTACGGGATCGATCACCGCACTCCTGAGATACAATTCATTCGCTTTCAGCTCAACCGCACCCACACGGCTCGGTAGATTGGCGCCCACGCCCAGCGCGACCTTTATTACCTTCCCGGGGTTTGAATAGGGATAGCTATCCGTGCCGAAATATACATAACCAGCTACAGGATCTATCACCGCGCTCGCGAGGTTATTCTCACCTTCATTAAGCGTGACCGCACCCACACGGCTGGGTGGATTCGCGCCTTCGCCTAACGCGACCTTTACCACCCTGCCGGGTGTGGTACCCGTGCCGAACCATGCGCAGCCCGCAGCCGGGTCAATCACCCCGCTCAAGAGCAAGTTCTCTCCTGGATTGAGTTCAACCGCACCTACGCGGCTGGGTAGGTTAGCTCCTTCACCTAATGCCACCTTCACCACACGACCCGGAGTGGTGAATGTGCCGAACCAGGCATAGCCCGCAGCAGGATCTATCACTGCTGTCACAAGGTTATCTTCTCCCGCATTAAGCGTTATAGCACCGACACGGGTGGGCGGAGCGTCGTTAGTCCCGAGTGCGATCTTCACGATCTTGCCCGGACTGGTTCTCGTGCCAAGATAGGCATAGCCTGCATCGGCATCGATTATGCCGCTCGCAAGCAAGGATTCATCCGCCAATACGGCTGAATCCAGCCGGCGGAGCCCACCGTTAGGATAATCGGTGCTGCCCGGAGTGTTGTTTCCTGCGATCGGGTCGCTGAAGCGCAGGCTGCAGTCCGTAAATGTCTGCCCTGTACGGTCGGTGACCGTGAGGGCAACCTGATAATGACCTTCGCTGAGCCCGCGCGCTTCCCATTCAGCCTGCCAGAGTCCCATGGTACCGTCAGCATTCACCCCGCCCAGGTTCATGGGTGCCGGCGTGAGCGAAAGTGTATCTATTGGTTTTGAATCTTTAATCCCTGAACGTGTAATCCTTGCCTCAACAAAAGCAACACCCTCTGTTGCTTTCACCACTGCTTGGATGGTCAGCTCTCCGCCGTTTTTCACCGACGGTGACGACAGGCTTGGAATCACATGGATTTTACCGTCGCCCGACCCGATAGGCTCGCCCGACCAGGCTAAGGCTGCTATGAGTACAAATAATATGAGTGCTTTTTTCATGGTACTACCCTCCGTCTTTTTCTCTGTTCCTGATTATAATCTTTCTAATAAATACACACCCCGTCTGCCCGATGAAGCATCGGGAAGCCACCTCTCTCGAGAGGATATCACACGCACGTACTCTGTGATAATCTGCGGATAACAATTCAATATTCATGGACTGCGCGTCAATTCCTGTAATGCAAGGGAGTCGAGGTAGAGCCAGGAATTCGTGTCGTCACGGGCATCGAAGCTCATGATGTCGAAGGAAAAGACCGCATACGCGTCATCGCCCCCCGCCACATTGGGCTGGAAGATAACGTTGTACGGGGTAATACCGGTGGATGACGGTCCCTGTCCCATGTTGCTGTTCACTAACCTATCCCATGCCTGCCACGAGCCTTTCTGGTTCACGCGGAGACGGAACTGTACCGCATCATCGGCGTTCGTCACGCTGCTGCCTATCTCAAAGTGCGCGCGATACAGTTTAGCATCATCAACCGCCACATCCGGGCTGTAAAGATATGCGAAGCAATAGGTGGAGCCGTTCGGGCTGAGACACAGTTTTCCCGCAGGCGCTGAGATGATGGGCTGATCGAACGGCGGTACCGCACCGCCGTATTGCCACCCTTCCGCTCCCGCATCAAAGGTGAAGTCCAATATTATGGAGGTACTCGTGATCGAAACTTCATCTACGATGAGTGCGTCGAGGTACAGCCACGAGCTGTAGTCATCATCCACTGAAAAACTCATGATATCAAAATTCAACACGACATCGTCATCGTCCGAACCTGTGACATGCGGGTCAAAGTACACATCATACCATTTAGGTTCCAGGTATGCGGGCGCCTGCTGCTTAAAGCTGTTCACGATCCTATCCCATGCCTGCCACGAACCTTTCTGGTTTACCCTGAGCCGAAACTGTACTGTCTGGTCGGGATCGATTACACTACTCTCTAATTGTCCTCGTGCTCGATAAAGGTTCCCATTTTCTATCTGCACATCAGGACTGTACCAGTATGAGAAACAATTCGTGGAAAATGAGGGACATAATCCCAGCCCTGCACCTGTATACGTACAAGCCGGGATATCGAAAGACGGCACTTCACCGGCGAATACCCATCCCTCATTATCGGTATCAAACGTATAATGAACCATGGGTACGTATCCTGTCCCGGATAAGGGAATGCTCTTAGATGGCTCATCCGGGTCATCGCTCGTAACCTTCAATGAACCATTGATGCTCCCTTCACTTGCAGGGAGAAAGGATACCGTGATAGTACGTTGTTCAGCTGGTTGGAGTGAAAATCCGCCTGAAGACGATACACTAAATGCACTGCTGGTGGTAGAAATGTCGCTTACATGCAACGTATACTTCCCTGTATTCCTGATGGCAATTTCCTTGCTCACTTCGATAGTTACCGGTGTATGTGGAAATTCAATGCTCTCAGGTACAGAAATATTGGGTAGATTAAATGAGGAACTCTCGGGACCGAGTTCGAAAACGGAGGGTACCGTAGGTGAAGTAGGCACAACAATTTCTATGTCCGGCAAGGTGAAAGAACCAAGTTCAGGAACCTCTATATGGAGTTCCGGCTTGAACACGTATGCACCTTCCGAGGTAAAGTGCCCCTTCCAGTGCGCATTGAATGTTTCTTCATCCGTTGCCGGAACAGGGAAGACCTTTGTCCCCCCCTCAGTAGAAATCGTCTCCCCATTCACCTTTATTTCATCGCCATATATCTTCTTGGTTACTTCTCCCCTGACCAGACACGAAAAACTCCCGCTCACGTCCGGTATCGGCAGTTGATCCTCTGTTATGCCCATACTAAAAAATGTCTGCCATGGGAATCCGTCACTAAGTACAAGGGGACGATCGGGATTGCTCGAAAGCAAAAACGGATCAAAATATTCCGCATCATGACAATCTATGTCGACTGAAGGTATAAAAGAGATGTGTTCTTCTCCCTGATATTGCCCCATCAGGTCGTAATAGATGAACACGATGAATTCTATGACATAATCCATTGTACCGTAACCACCATTGTCGTTGCCCGAATATTTCACTACAAGGCTTGAAGGGTATGACAGATGTGCGTTGCCTTCAGCGGAAAGGCTCAGTTCGTTGGACACATTAATTACCGCATGGATACTGAGCTCCGGTTCTTCACTTAACGGTGGGTAGTATTCATCAATCGTGTATCCTGGCGTAAGCTCTTTGTGATACGTAAACGAGACGGGGGATTCCTGCTCGGTCGCAAAAGTGGTACATTGCGGAAAGGTGATCAAGAGAAGACAAACAATAAAAAACGCACGTGCATAGATTTCCAACCCCTTGTTCATTGTTCCTGCTCTCCTTAACTTAATTTATGCTTTATGTTATAATTGTTTTTCAAGCAAAAGACATTACATTACACGTATGAAAATTTATCTTTTAAATATTCCTTCACTCAGACATGTGTACTCCATAAATGAATACACAAGGATTTTGGTTGCTTTTGGAGAAAGGTCGAGACTCTGAAGTTTTAAGTATACGCTTTCCACTAACCGGAGACTCAATCCTTCGGCTGTTATATAACTATTCATTGCCGTCGATGAACCAATACCTGTAATGTCTAAAGCCAGCGCTGTTATTATACAGTCATTTCAATCAACAGGATGGACTTGTTATGTTTTTTTGTCAAATACAAAAGGGGGAAAGTTTAGGGGTCAAAGAGGCTGTCCGACAATTATTAAAGATTTTTCGCAAAAATTCTTTATTTTAGTATTACTACGTAGGACGACTGTCTCGGTTGTCATCCATAGAGCGTTAGTATTACTAAAAAAGGTTATATTATAAGGACTGACAAGCGAGGACGCTTATCCTACAGTATCGAAGTCGCTCTAAAGAATACTTGTTCGTGCTGAACGACCCTACTCCGCCTTGAATAAAAAAAGATTAGTAGTGATGAGCAAAATAAGTGGCAAGAAAAAAACTAATACATGCAACGTATGAAATTTCAGGAATAATTTTTTTTGATCTGTTGCCGGGGGTCGTTCGGGTCCGAACGATCCTACTTGGCTCACCACATAAGGTGCTAATTTTCGGGGTCGAACCTTAAAGTTTGCCCTTCTTCATCTTAACTGGAACGACGGAACCACTATATTGCGCGCAATCCCGGAGCGTTCGTGAAAGCATGTCACGCGCACACCAAACCGGTAATTGCTTCTTTCTTCTGGTTATAGCGGAAAGTCTATCGGCATACCGTTGTGGAGAGAGGGCGTGCCTAAAGGGTACGGGCGCTTTGTGCTCCGCCACAGGCGCATCTACGACCCGCCACGGCGCGTCGTTAATTAGCCACGGCGAATCTTCGACTGTATTTATAACCATAAGATGATATTTGTTTTTATTCTTCAGCCGGGGGTCGTTAGGGTCAAACGACCCTACTTCCAAAAAATACGATTACGCGTACAACGCCAAGGACGTGTATGAACCCGAGTGCGAGTGCGAGCACGATATGAGTGACAAGCGGGGACGCTTATCCTACATTTATATTATGGTATGCAAAGAAATTGCCGGCTTGCTGTTCATGGAATCATACAAGCCGGCTATGTAAAATGCCACCAGGGCATTATTACATTTCATGGTTGGAGAAAAAGGAAAGAGGAAAATACATGTCAAGACATCACATGTACCTTCCTCTTCCTTTTAAAGAGCACTGTAGCAGGGTCTCATATATAGTATCGGATAGTGGATACGTAGACTTTAGAAAAATTTTATAAGGGAGGCAAAATTTTTAATTAAACATCTTCGGACAGTTTCAGGCAATGCGCACCAGTTCGGGATTACTTGCCCTCTTTTATGAATCTATTGCCCCTTTACGTGGCGTTCATGCATGTTGTGTACCGCGGCGAGCCGTGTCCAGAAAAAGAGCGCGATAACGGCAACACCGGAGACGAAAAGATAAAGCCCTTTGAGCCCGACAAGGTCTGCTATTCTCCCTCCAACGAGCTGGCTGAAAATAACGGAGAATCCGTAGTAGACCAATCCCATAAGTGTCTGTGCGGATGCTTTCAGGCGTTCGGGCGCCATGCGGTTGATATAGCTTGCCGCCGAAAGGTAAAACACACCGAACGAAATGCAGTGCAGGCTTTGAATGATGATGAAGTCAGCGAGACTGTCGGCGGTGTACGTCAGGAGCCAGCGGACAAGTTGAGCAACAATAGCGAGCAGAATCAACTTGATCTCACCTACCGCCCTGATCACACGGTCAAGCATGAAAAACATAGGCACTTCGAGCGCCGCAGCATAAGAATATAACATACCTATGACGGCTTCATTCCCGCCGTTTTCCTGGATGACAAAAGTCAGAAAAATTGTTGCGGATGCATGAGCGCTTTGATGGAAAAAGACCACCAGGAGCAGGAAGACAATACACGGATTTTTGAGCAGTTCTTTTTGGATATGCCAGAATCCATGCGGCGCTTCTCCGTCGTCCTCGAATTTGCGTTCCGGAAGATACCTGATAATCAACAACAAAAACAGCGATACGAGGAGGTAAAGGGGAAAGATAATGGTAAGACCGAGACTTGCCGCAAGGTATCCCGTCATAAAATTCATGATGATGAAGCCAATAGAGCCATAGGAACGAACCAGGGCGAAATTTTCTTTGCCACCGGGATGGTGGAGCAGGAGGCTGTTAATGACATGAGCGCGTGGCGAAGCAAAGAAGCGCTGAAACAACATCAGGATAACAAAATGCCAGAAAAGGGAGCCGAAGGAAAACCCGAGAAACATGAGCGAGCAGCCCAGCGTGCTTATGGCAAGAACCGCCCGTTTGCTTATGACAACGTCCGCCAGATAGCCCCAGAACTGGCTTATGAGGAGTGTAACAACACCTGAAATGGCGATGAGAATCCCGATACGGCTGTAAGTTATTCCCAATGATTTGAAATATAGTGCGTAATACGGATAAAACACGCCAACCGATGCGTAGAGACATGCAAAGGCAAGACGAAAGAGTGTCAAGGATTCTCCTTTTCGGGATTTCATTCGAGGTACGCTCTTCTCATTGCTCCTTTGTGTCAAGGACAAACAGGATACAAACTTTTATCGGACACTATTGTGAACATTAAAAAAATAGTGAAGATGGTGGGGCGAAATCAATCAAGTTTAATTTTGCTGTCGATCTCTTCCATTGACAGGGAAATAATTTTTGAAACCCCGGGTTCTTCCATGGTGACCCCATAAAGAGTGGTTCCCAGCATCATGGAACGTTTGTTGTGGGTAACAATAACAAAATGGACATCGGGAACAAATTCTTTGAGTAAGGACTTGAAAAGTTCGACGTTGCTGTCGTCCAGAGGCGCGTCGATCTCGTCGAGGATACAGAACGGTGAGGGTTTACGAAGGAAGAGGGCAAACATAAGAGCAATTGCGGTCAGGGCTCTTTCGCCACCGCTCAGGAGAGAAATGTGGCTCAGTTTCTTTCCCGGAGGTTGGGCGACTATTTCTATGCCCGCTTCCATGATATCGTCGCTTTCGGTAAGGTTCAGATCAGCCCGCCCGCCGCCGAATAGACGTCGGAATATCTCGACAAAATTCTGTCGTATCTCGCTGAATGCTTCGTTGAATAAACGGAGACAGGTACTGTCGATTGTCTTTATGGTCTTTTCCAGCGACTCTTTTGCGTCAATAAGGTCCTGCTGTTGTTTGGTAAGGAACTCGTACCGTTCGTTCTGCCGTTCATAATCTTCGAGCGCTTGTGGATTGATCGAGCCAATCCGGTCGATACGCTGACGAATTTGCGTCAATTCTTCCTGAAGTTCATTGTTTGACATATCAGAATGTTCCACGGTCTTTTGAAGGTCCGAGATACCGATGTGGAACTTTTCCTGCGACTGCTGATCGAAATAATCCATCTGTGTTTTCAACTCGGCGACTTTCACTTTCTGGTCGTTTAGATCATTCTCGATTTCAATACGGTCGCGCTGCATGGTTTGAATCTGTTGATGCCATTCTTTGCTCTTTGTCTGCAGGTCCTGGAGCTCGGTTTCTTGTTGATTCAGTCTTCGCGTGCACTCACTCGACTCGACTTCTCGGGTCTCGATAAGGCTTGTGGTGTCAGCAAGTTCCTTTATCATTCGTTCACGGTCTTCGCCAAGTTGTTTGAGTTCGCGACCTTTTTTATGAATGGTTCGCTTCATCTCCTCGATTTCATGCTGTACCTCTTGCGACTGCTGTTCCATCGATTTTTTTCGCTCGAGCGCCAAGGAAAAGTCCGTATGAAGTGTATGGATGTCGTTTTTCAACTCGCTTATCTTTTCATCGGCTGCGGTGGTGGACTCGATCATCTCGTGCTTCTTTCGGTTCACTTCATCCAACCCCCTGCCGATTGCCGCTTCCTCTTTAGTCGTTTCTTCTATGACTTTATGGATTTTTTCCAATTCCGCCTGAACCTCTTCGATTGCGGTGAGCGCTTTTTCGCGGTCAAGTTCGTTTTCTACAACTTGTTGCTGAAGTTTCTGCAATTCGTTTTTGCACACGGAAAGCGTAATTTCCTGATCGTTTCTTTGTTCCGTTACTTTTTTAATTGTTTCCTCAATAGTGGACAATTCCGTTCGTAAATCGTTCACTTTTGCTTTACCGTCTTCAAGGGAGGAGGAGCGTTCGGCGATTGTATCTTTGAGGACTGCGAGTTTACGTCGTCGCCCCAGCAACCTCCCGTTGGTTTTACCGTTGCCGACAATAATCTCGCCTGCAGAACCGATAATGAACGACCCGTCGCGGGTGACCAATGTCTGCGGAGTGGTCGAGGCCAGGCGAAGGGCGGCATCTCGATCCTTTACAAGGAGAGTATCGTTCAAGAGGTTGGAGAGCAAGGAGTTCCATTCAGGAGCGCAACGGATAAAATCAATGGCTTTGCCGACGACGCCCTCGAGCTGCGATTGATTCTCTGCGCCACCACCATTCTTACCGTTAAGGCGACAATTTTTGCACGGCATGATAACAGCACGCGAGGATTTGCTTTTCTTATCGAGGAACTCTATGGTCTTAAGGCAGGATTCAAGGTCCTTAACCAGGATATACTGGAGTTTTTCAGCCAGCGCTGATTCAATAGCAGGTTCTATGTCGGCATCAACCTCGATAACACCGGTAAGAACATCGATAACATCCGAGAGCTCGCCTTCACGGGCTGCACGCATAATCTCTTTGACCGCCTGGTTATACCCTTCATAATTACCGATTACGTCTTGCAGCACCCGTTCTTCCGCCTTGAGTCCATGAATCTCCTCTCGCAAGGTATCATGGCGCTCGACCAGACGTTCGAGTTCCTGCTGTTTATTCTTTTGATCGTTTTTCAACCTTTCGAATTCGGTGGTAAGTGCGTTAATTCTATCTTCCAACGCGGCGACTTCGCCTTTTTGTTTATTTAGATTTGTCTCAAGTCGTTCTTTGCTGCCCTCGGCGTTTGCCAGGTCTTTCTCGAGCTCCTCGAGCTGATAATCGTACTTGTTTTTTTGAAGCTCGTTCGACCGGCGTGATTCCAGACACTGGTTCTTTTTATCAAGGAGATCGGAAACCTCCTGGTTCAGTCTCTGAAACGTTTCATCGAATTCTCTCCGATCAACGAGAAGTTTTCGGAGCATTTCCTCCTTTGCGGTTTTCTGCTCCTCGAGTTCCTGAACCTCGTTCTCGAGGCGTTGTAGAATCTCGTTATAAGATTCGGCTCGTTGGTTGAGATCTTTAATTTTGGTGGAAAGAGACTCGTTTTCAGTTTGAGAATCTTTTTCACGCCGGGTGTATTCATCTATTCTGTCGTGCAGCACCTCACACTTGTGTCGCATTTGTTCGAGTTCGCTTCTCACGCTGAAGACCGCGGACTGACTTTCTGAGATCTGCTCCTGCAATTCTTCCGTCCTGACCTGTGCCTCCTGCCATAACGCCTCGAGTTTTGCCATCTGGGTGTTGACCTGGTAGAGTGAATCCTGGCGCTCTTCAAGACGTTTCCGTACTTCGGTAAGTTGATTGGTAACCTGCTCGGAGCGCCTGCAGAGAAGTATTTTGTCAATGGAGTCTCTCTGTTCCCTGAGTTCCTTGTAGCGTCGCGCCTGGGCTGCCTGACGTTTGAGAGAGTTCAAGGTACGTTTGACTTCAGCTATCACGTCGCTAAGACGCAGCAGGTCTTCAGTGGTGCGTTCGAGTTTTCTCAATGCCTCTGCTTTTCGCGCCTTGTATTTGGCGATACCTGCTGCTTCGTCGAAAATCTCTCGCCGCTCGAGCGGTTTTGCATTGATAATGAAGTCGACCTGACCCTGTTCCATCATTGAATAGGCGGTGGTTCCTATACCGGTATCCATGAAGAGTTCGTGGATATCACGCAGGCGGCACGGGACACGATTGATTAAGTAATGACTCTCACCGTCCCTGAAGAGACGCCGGGTAATGACAATCTCCTTGACCTCGACCGGAAGAAGCGAAGAGCGGTTATCGATAACGAGCGAGACTTGAGCAACGTTGGAGGGCTTGATTTGCGCGGTGCCGTTGAATATGACATCGCACATTTTCGATGCGCGCAGCGATTTCACCCGTTGTTCCCCGAGTACCCAACGCATGGCGTCGAATACATTACTTTTACCGCAACCGTTGGGTCCTACAATGACGGTTACGCCTTCCTGGAAGTCAAGGACGGTTCTTCGCGCAAAAGATTTGAAGCCGATGATTTCGATCCGTTTTAAAAACATCGATCACCTGCCTGTAAATAGAATTGCCTTAGACGTACTTATATTCCATGTTGTACGTGACACTGTGGAGGGAATTTTTGTCCGCTCCACCACCCAAATCTGCGACCTAAATAATGCCGAAAAAAGACTTAAAATACCTCTTGTACCACTTACTTAATCATCTTATTACCCAACTTAGATAAGCGCCGTCAAGGGAAACTTTCTATAAAATGAATTTTTTTTAGGTTTTTTTTGGCTTTGAATAATGAGACACGGCAAGGACAAATTCGAGATTTTAAGTGTACGATGCATAGAACCATATCTCTTACGCCTCATAATTGTAAGCCGTAAGAGAAGTTATAGTACTCAGGTGGAGTGGGGGGGATTGAGCAATCTATTCCTCAGCCTTGCCTTCGGTAAGGGGACGACTACGAACGGCTGAGATTTTCCACCCATTCATAGTTTTGCGGAGGACGTAAGATTCCTCGGTACGACGGGTGATATGTCCCCGTACTTCAGAGCGAATGCACACGACCTTTGCAGCATTACGGCTCTGAGTGGATTCGGTGACGCGTTCGCACTGTTGTGTTTTCTCATCGCCTTTTTCGTCCTGATAGAATTGCCGACGTCGCCCCATATACTCTTTTTTGCTTAACCCGCCCGTCATCTCATCTGCAAGACATTCATACTCTGTGGCGAAATCCTGGTTGTTCCACGACTCGATAAAAGCCTTAACCACCATTTTGGGGGTGGCGTTTTCAAGGGCTGTCGCCGTGGACGCGCTTTTTTCTACCCTCGTCCCGTTCGCTCCTGCAGATACATACTCTTTCTTTCTCAACACAGCTTCCACCCTGCCGAGAAACCCAATGGGGTCGAACGGTTTTTTGATGAAGTCATCCGCTTGCAATCCCTGTCGCCAGAACTCTTCCGATTTTTCTGAATCCCTGGCAATAGCTGACATAACAAGCACAGGGGTATCTTTCAATTTTTCGTCGCGCCGTATGAGCTTAAGGATTTCCATCCCGGACCTCATGGGCAGCATTAAATCGAGCACGACAAGGTCCGGCTCGGTATCCTCAATCAACCTGAGTCCATCATCCCCGTTGAATGCAGTCACAACCTCGTAGCCTTTTGTCTTGAGCGTCGCCTTAATCAGATCGGAGATCTCTTTGTCATCTTCAACCAACACGATTTTTTTAGGCATAGAACTTTTTACCTCTGTTATTTGATTGACTTTGTAATGTAAATTTTATTCACTAACGTTCTTAAATGGCAATAAAGATGTCAAGTTTCTGTATTGTTGTCAATACTCTAAATGTTGTCTCTATGGATACCCCTTGTACTATTAGCGGCGCTGTTTAACGCCCTATGGGTTGCACTTAGTAAATCGCTCCTCAGGTCTATCCCCTCAGACCTTTTTACCATCCTCTTCCGAGCCATGACGGCTCTCTTTCTTTTCCCTCTATTTATATATCGTTTCCAGGTTCCCGCCAATAAAGTTTTTTGGTTGGCGGTTGCGCTTGCCGGCGTTTTTGAAAGCGCCGCGATCATCGTACAATCCATTGGGGTAAGAAAAGATTATTACGCGACATTCAGTCTTGCAAACATCTCACCGCTATTCACCCTTATATTGGCGCCCCATATTCTTCATGAGAAGATCACTTTTGTCCTGGTGATGGGCGTCGTTTTTATTTGCGCCGGGGTCATGGTATTTTTCAGCATGAACTGGCGATTCTCACTCTTCGGCTTGTCCGCCGCGCTTTTTTCCTCTCTTATGAATATATCGTCAAAAGTGGCTATTGAAATTACCGATCCTTACTTTTTTTCTTTCCTCGCGTTCTTAATAGGGCTTGCCGTAATTGTTCCTTTCTCGCCCGGGATGCGACGTATAAAACAGATCAGGTTTGACCGTAGCATGCTTAAAATCCTGGCGCTTATTGCCTTTGTCTCTTTCCTTGCGACCATCTTCTACAACATTGCCATCGACTACGGACCGATTACGCGCGTCAGCTCCCTCGTAAGAATTAATATATTATTCGGCTTTATTTTGAGCTATAGGTTTCTTGGAGAACGAAGCCGGCTGCGACATCGCATCCCCGGGGGACTATGTATCATTATCGGTTCGATTCTGGTGACGCAATAAGCGCTTCATATCTCCGAAGGTGTCTTATCGATTGTACACGGAACGTTGTGGAAGCCATGGCGCCTCCCCGGAAAAGTGGTTGCGCGGTGTCTATTTAAGTGGGGGGTTGAAATAGCCTTGCCGCACCTCGGGATAACGTGAAGATATGTGTTCTATAAGCCGTCGCATTCCAATATGAACGTTGCTCTTTTCCGTCAATCTCCCGCCGAATATGTCCAGGTAGTCATCAGGGTCTATACACAGATTTCGCCATTGAATCATGCATAATCCCGTGGATTGAATAAGCGACTCCAATGCATCTTTTTCTTCTTCGCGGTCAGTGACTCCGGGGAAGACAAAATAATTTATGGAGGTGAACAAGCCAAGTTCTCGCGCCAGCTTGAGTGTCTCGATCACGTCGCCGAATTCATAGTCCAAAGGTTGGAAATAAGCGGTATAAAGGTCGGGAATTGCGCTGTTAAGCGATACCCTGATAGAGTCAAGCCCTGCGTTGAAAAGGCGCTCGATCTCTCCGGGTCGGCTTCCATTGGTATTGAGATTAATGGTGCCTCGATCGGTCTTGCGCCGAATGCGTTTGATGGCGTGTTCGAGAAGGGTTGCATTCATAAGGGGCTCGCCTTCGCACCCCTGACCGAAACTTGCGATTGCCCGTTCGGCGCGTTCCAGATGAGGCACCGCAATCTCGGCGATTTCTTCGGCGGTGGGGACGAACTTGATCCGGTCTTGGGGCGGTCGTGGTTTTCCTTCTTGTTGAAGGGATATACATCCCGCACAACGGGCATTGCATGACGGCGATACCGGCAAGGGCATCTCCCAACGACCCATAACAAAGTTGCGGGCTGCCGGACACCAGTATCTTCTGACACAGTTTTCCACCAGATGTGAGACAAGACGATTCTGAGGGTAACGCTGGAGCATGTATTCGGCATGTTTGTTGATTTCAACCGGATCGTGTTGATCGGCATCCTGTCGAATGTCGGGATCAACGCGCTGTGCAGCCGCCACGAACCCTTGCTCATGCCAGCCGATAGCACCGAAATTGAACAGAGGCAAAGGTGCAGCCTCGGGGGTTCGAAAAAAACTCGATAGATACAATAAGGTATAAGCAGGTGCAATGAACGTAGCTACCGGCATCACATGTCTTCCACGATAGGTGTTCAGAACCCTGAGTTCTCCGGTCGAACGATCAAGGCCGACTGCTACACGCTCAGGAACCTGGTAAATCTCGCTTCCTTCCGGAAGAGAAATCAGGTCATCGGATTCGGGAAGTAAAAATTCGTAGCCGCTCCTCCCCGCCATAGCGAGTTCGGGAACATCGACGATGTCTCCTTCTTCTGTCGCAACGACAAGAGAGGGCCTGTTATTCAGGTTTGATTTTTCCATGAGATGACTTACGGTTGGTTTCTGAATATAGCGTAACCGATTAGGAACAGTAAGGTAAACATAAAAAAATTTAAAAAAGTTCTTGCCAAGGTACTTATAGATATTTATTATTAGAGTGTTTGGGAATTTTTTTGTAGTAATCGATAATGGGGGAAGAAATGGCATGGTCTTCAAAGAAATCCGCCCTTTTCAGCTATCTTGCATTGAATACCACCAACGCTGTGTTTAATCATCTGGTTAACTGTTTAAAGGTCGACAGATGTAACTGGAATGATTTTCTCGATCTTTCGTTTGAGAAACGCTGGCTTAAGTATAATTTTCTGCCCACTCATTCTCTTGACAGTCTTGAAAATAACCTGAAACATCCCGATCAGATTTTACAAACCATAGAGTATCTTGCAAGGGTGGATGTCGAGGTGGTGTTCCGTGACGATGCTTTTTATCCCGCTACAATAAAAATTGAGTTGGAAGAGGCCTCTCCTCCATTTTTGTTTATGATGGGCAATCCCGAATGTCTGAACCATCCCAAATGTGCCATAGTGGGAACGCGTAATCCGTCTGAAGCAGGCAAAGCAGCAGCAAGAAGTTATACGGCACTTATGGTTTCGCAAGGCGTTACGATTGTATCTGGCGGCGCCCGCGGTATCGACTGTACCGCTCATATCGCCGCACTCGAAACAGGCGGCGCTACGGTTATCGTTATTCCCACAGGGATTCTCACCTGCACAATCGAAAAATCGCTTTGCGAGTATCTTGACCCGGAGCGTTCACTTATTTTATCAGTCTTTCCGCCGATGGCGGGATATGACAACCGCCATGCGATATTCAGAAACAGCATCATCGGAGCATTGGCAGAGCGCGTCATCGTTCCGGAAACCCCGCTTCGCAGCGGTACTGCTTATGTAATACGACATGCCCTCAAGCACCGCAGACCTTTGTACACGGTCATACCTGATGAGCCCGTCCCTGAATCTGCGTCTGGAAATAAATCATTACTTTCTTCCGGCGCTCATCCCCTGCCTCCTACTTTTGATGACCCACAAAAAATTTTGGACACACTTATGAGAGATGGTACACAATAATATCATTATGAAGGCACGGATTGAATTTACCCCGAATCTCAAAGGAACTATAGTCGCGTCTCCATCCAAGAATTATACGACGAGGTATCTTCTAACAGCGTGCCTGTCGGATGGTGAGAGCGTTGTTCGAAATCCCTCGAACAACGACGATGCGCGGGCATTGATCGAATGTTGCTGCGCGTTGGGCGCAAAGATTACCGAGCGGGATAATGCGCTCATCATCAAGGGATTCGGGAAACATCCGGAGATTCCACCAGAACCGCTGAATCCGCATAACGCAGGGGCGGTGTTGAGATTCCTGGTGGGAATCGGGGCACTTCTGCCTGCTATCGGGTTTGTCACCGACTTTCCCGATTCCTTGGGCACACGCCCTAACCAACCTCTCCTGGACGCCCTTGCCCAACTGGGTGTGCGTAACGAATCAAACAACGGTCGCCTGCCGATTACGCTTTACGGGGGAAATCTCCCCGGCGGACTGGTAACGGTTTCAGGCTCTATCAGTTCGCAATTCATAAGTTCTCTACTTTTCCTTGCTCCTCTCATTGGCGAGGACCTCATAATAGAGGTTGAAGGCGGGCTTAAATCAAAGCCGGCAGTTCGGCAGACTCTCGAGGTGCTCCGAAAGGCGGGCATCGAGGTTATTGCACGAGACGATCTTCTTCATTTTCTCGTCCCGGGCGCTCAGGACTATAAAGCCGGGGAGTACGTGGTCAATGGCGACTATCCGGGTTCCGCCGCGGTTCTTTCTGCCGCTGCGGTATGTCCCGACTCGGATGTCACGATAAAAAATCTGTACCGGGATGAGCAAGGCGAACGCGCCATCGTCGATGTCCTAACATCCATGGGAGCAGACGTTGAATGCGGCGATGATTATGTCCGCGTGAAAGGAGCAGAGTGTATTGAAGGCGTGGAATTCAACGGCGATACGGCAACCGATGCCGTGCTTGCCATGGTTGGCGCCGCTTCTTTCGCCCGAGGCGCTTCACGCTTTTACAATGTCGAAAACCTGCGTTACAAGGAATGCAATCGGATCGAGGCTCCTGTACAGGAATTGAAAAAAATCGGGGTCGATGCCCTGGGACGCACCAGCGAGATTATCATTAACGGCAAACCCGCCGGCTATGAAGGAGGTATCGAGGTCTCATCTCACGACGACCACCGGGTAATTATGTTGCTGACGATTGTGGGGCTTCGGTGTCGACGGGGTTTAACTATTTCGAACGTTGAACATATAAGTAAATCCTACCCTGATTTTTTTAGCGATATGCAGCAACTGGGCGCACAAATCCAGATTCACAATTAGGTTTCACCTCTTCATGAGCGCACGTTTTGCAAGTATCTTTACACTCTACCATAGAACACCATCCTGTGGCTTTTGCTGATTTTGTACCCTTCGCCCCGGGATTCTCTTTTCTGAGAACACGTTTCAACTATTCCCTTTGATCCCGCAGGTTGATAAAAATCATTGAATTCTTCTACGGTTGTTTGGCAACTTAGGATTTCCTGAGGTATGCTATAAATGATTGTGGGTATAGGAATAGATGTAGTGGATCTTGACCGGTTCCAGGGCACGCTCGACCGGTATGGCGAGCGATTCTTCAACCGGATGTATACGCATGTCGAACAGGAATATTGTCGTCAGTTTTCGTCGCCGATGGAACATTATGCTGCGCGGTTTGCCGCCAAAGAGGCGTTTCTAAAAGCCATAGGTACGGGGAAATCAAGGAACGTCCGGTGGAAAGATATCGAGATTTACAATGAGCGCTCTGGAAAACCGAACATCCGTGTTTTTGGCAATGCGGAAGAGATAGTCGCCCGGCTTGGCGGAAAAAATATCTATGTCAGTCTCTCACATTCTCGACTGGTGGCGACGGCAGCGGTCGTTATAGAAGATTGAACATTGAAAAGGAATTGTTCTATGGGTAAACGAATCATCTATTTTTTATTGTGCGTGGTGATTTTTATTCCGGGTTTAGTAGCCGCTTACCAGCCCACAGGTTCCCTCGAGGAGCTTTACAGGCTGGAGACCCTGCCGCTTGTGCGACCGGGTGTGAAATGCAAGATGTTCAGCAGTTACGATAGAACCGGCGGCAACGACGACGGGTTTCTGGGCACGTATTCCAGGCTGCTTCTCGTAAACAGAAACAGCCTGATTGCGGAGATGGAAGGAGCCGGATGCGTGCATCGTATCTGGTTTACCCATTCGGTTCCCGCAAGAGACGGACTGCTTGACCTCAAAGGCGAACACCTCATGGTTTTTCTCGATGGATCTGATAAAGCAGAAATCGACGTACCCCTTGAGAAAATATTCTCAGGCGAACTCGAACGATTTCCTAAACCCCTTGTCGGTTCAGCCATTGGCGGCTTCTATTGCTATGTACCGATTCCGTATCAGGATGGCTGCAAGATCGTCGTCGAGGGGGAGGGTGTTCGATTTTACCAGGTCTCGTACAGCGAGTTTCCTGAAGGAACAAAGGTGAAAACGTTTTCCATGAAGATGAGTTCGAAGGAGAAGAAGGCATTAGCGAATGCGGTCAAGGTGTGGTCTTCACCGGGCGATCTCTCTGCATTGGGTGTTTCCGAAAAGGATAGAATCTCGTACAATTTGAACTTAGAGGAGAACAAAAGCGTCACCATCGAACTTCCTCAAGCGAGCCGTCTTATTCGGGGCGTTTTTCTCAAAGTCAACGAAGCGGAGACGAAGAAGGCGCTTTCCGGGAAAATTTCGTTCACATGGGACGATGCAGACACGCCCGCGATTGAAGCCCCCTTTGCCTACTTCTTCGGGCACGCCCTGGATGCCGACCCTTTTCAATCGCTATTGGTCGGCGTTACTGATGAAGGGTTTTATAACTTCGTGCCCATGCCGTATATCTTTTCCGCAAAAATAACCGTGACAGCCGATGAGGGATTCCAGGGAACGCTTTCAGTGGTCTTACAACCCCTGGATTTGCCGATCAAGGAGTTTGCTTACCTCCATGCGAATTTTCACGAAGAGTTACCTACGGAGAGCGGCTTACTCTATACCTTAATGAAGAACGACGGCTGTGGACATTTTGTTGGTGTTTTTCTCACCACTGAAGGAAAAGGCGCTGAACCCCGCTGGCTCGAGGGCGATGAAAAGGTGTTTGTCGGCGACGAACTCCTCATTCATGGTACCGGCACAGAAGACTATTTCAACTGCGGCTGGTACGCACTAAATGGACGGTTGAACCAGCCCGGGTCGCTTCCTCTCCATGGGTTTACGGTGTATCGGAACGTCGAAGACCGGATGCAGGCGGCGGCGTATCGCTGGCATATAACCGATCCTATTCCCTACGTGGGCTCGATAAGTTTCAAACTCGAACATGGTCCTCAAAATAACCTTTATGCCGATTACAGGAGCGTAGTCTTCTTCTATGACGTCGATCCCGGCAAGATCGCGGTGACGATGGAAGTTCCGATGGGCGATGAATGTATAGATTATTTACGATACCGTATCTGGCAGCTGTCGACTGGAGATCTCGAAAAAGCGTCAGCAAGGCTTCAGACATTAATGAACGAAGCAAAAAGGGAGTTAAACAAAACACTACTGGAAGGTCTTGCAACGTATATCGAAGGGTTGAAAAATCCGACAGAACAAGCGCTCGAGGAACTCGATAAATCGCTGGATAAGATGGAGAGGCTTGTTAAGGAAACACGGGGAGAGGGTTTGTACGAAAAGCCTGAAGATGAGCTCACTACTGAGAGCCTCGTTCAGGTGCCGAACTCGCTGGCAACTGCACAGATGATACTTCAGCGTGCGCGCTATCATCTTGCACGAAACGTTGCGCTCGTTCGAGGATTCGAGCCCGGAGATGAGATTATTGTCGAGGCACGCGATTCATGGGGCGAACGCACCCCGGAACCCTTTTATTCAGAAACCCCGGATTTCACCGACAGTTTTGCAAAAGTAGACGACATAAGACTCCTCGGGCAGGGAGCGCGGTTTACGTACGGAAATACAGAGCCATCAGGGGCTCGGTTCACACCCGAGTTTCCCGGAGACGGACTCTATGAGGTGTTCGTTATCTTCTCTTATGGCGCCAACGCCGGCGATACACGTTATTTAATAAGACACGCCGACGGCGCTACCACGGTTCCCCTCGAACAACGCGGTCGACCGGGAACGCCAGGGCGCAACAATAAAATCTGGCATAGCCTGGGTTCTTATAACTTTATGCGAGGGCTTGATCAGGAAAGGGGAAGCGTTACGCTTTGGACCCAGCCCGGTCTTGTCAGACCCAATCCGGATTACGAGTACCGCGCATACGCCGATTCCGTCCGCTTTAAAATAAGAGGCCGGCAAAGGTAACCGTGTTTTGGGGATGATACGCTTCCTCATAATGGATAAGCAGTCCTGTCGCAGGTTCAACAAGATTGAGAAAGGTGTAACAAGCCTGAAGCGCGTCAATGTTACGTGGATTATCATTCGAGGCAATATTGTCGTAAAACTCGTCAGCCCGATTGAGCGCGAGGAGGCGAAGGGTTTCTTCATCCTGGTGACGAACCCGCGCCACATCAGCACGGTCAACCTGCCGCTCCCAGCCGAATTGCGGTCCGATGTGCGAAAAATCTACACTGGCAATGAGAACGACGTTCTTTTTCGATGAGGCGATCACTTCCTTGAGCGTGGATATAAACTCGTCAACGCCTGGGTCGGTTCTTTCGTTGAAATTGCATAGAATGGGTAGAATATATAAATTATGGGCGGGATAGACATGTTGCAGGAAAAGAACGTGAAACTCGACAGAATGTTCCCCGCCATGTGCCAGCTCATCTTTGAACAAATCTCCGCTAACACGTTCCTTGAGGGGTTTTAAGAGGTCGTGATCGATTCGAGCAACTCCCAAGGGCGTCTCGAAATCTTTTCCCGTTCCTATAAAACACTGCGCTGAAGGGAAATTGTGATTAACGCCCAGAATAACATAGGAATCAGCAGGAGGATATTTCCTGACGCACTGGTAGACGCGTAAATACACGCCTTTTCCCCGCTCGATATCGATATGGGGCGCAACAAAGCCTTTGAGATTTTCAGGGAGGTCTTTATCCGCGGGGATGTAGCTCTCGCTATTCAGTATCTCGTCAAGATATCGCGTCAATTCTCCTTTATCGGCAGGATAGGCGGTTCCCGCCATCGACGCTGGTCTAACCGCAAGAGAACGGTACTCTTCCCGTAACTTTGCGAGCCATTCATCGTATTTCTCGCCTTCGAGCAAGAAGTTCTCCTCGAGAGTTTTTATGAACGACTCGATTTCCGTGGACATCACAATCTGACTTGTTTGCCGGGAGATTTCATACTGGATATCGCGAACGTTACGGCTTCCGTCAAGAAGAAGAAGAGTTTGCACCGCCTCACGGGGTATAAACACGGAACGTTCCTTCATGAGTCGATCCCTCAGCAGAAAGCCATTTTGTAACTCATGAACATAGGGAATGATGTCGATGTTGCCACGTAGTTTTGGATATTCGTTCATAACCAGTTATAACATTACATTGTGCTATGCTTGACCCGGAGTCAAGGTTGATATTGAATCAGAGAGATGCAAGGGTGGCAAGGCTATAAAAAGGTGCGTGACAATGATCATTGTTGTATCCTTTCGTTTGTATTCGTAATCAAAATGCATCTGGTTTTTCAGGAGGAAGAATATGCATCACGAAGCCTCTCATATAAGTTATGTGATACTCGCCGTGTGCATTATTGCAGGCGCGTTCTCCCCGCTTACGGTTCAACCGGGTTTCCGATGGATGCAAAGTGCTGCTGTTGCCGTTGCCGACGAAACCGCGGATTCCATTGATCCGGCTGAGGTCGAGACAATGTATAAGAGGGCGTTAAGGGCGGTTGATTCCGGGAATTACCACGAGGCACAACAACTGCTCGAAGGTCTTGCCGATAGACATCTTCCATCGCCTCTTGACGAAAAAGTCGAGTCGGAACTTGAATATGCGCGAATACTCCTCGAACTGGAACGTGGCTTGGTTCCGACCGAGGATTATCTTGAAGACGCGCTTGACGATCTCAGGAATCTCCTGGACGATTACGGCGCGTTTCATCGCGCGGAACAGGTCAAAACCATTATTGAACAGCTCGAAACAGATGTGAAATTCGAAAATGCTCTCGATGTTTACGATCGGGAAGAACAGTGCGGGATGGTAAGGACGGCGCTTAAACTTCTTTTGCAGCAGTACCCCGACTACCGCCGTGCGAGAGAGATACGGTTTTATAGCACCATGTGCCTGTTCAAACTCGACCTGTACCTCGACTTTATCGAAGAGGCAGAGGATCTATTGAAGCGCGGTCTGCTTCCAGTTGAAAAAAAGTTCAAACGAGAATTGCTATTGAGCCTTGTCGAGGTAGCGCTATCGACCGGTCAGAAGAATAAGGCGGAGATGTATCTGGGACAAATCAACACACACTATCCAGAATTAACGAACACGCCTGGGTATAAGATTATAAAACTAACACAGATTTTTAATCGTGAGAAAATTGACGAGTATCAGAATTCGGAAGCAAGGGAAAAGTTACGGAACTCAGAGGAGGGATTTCGACGGCTGGCGGTCGAGTGTCTCCAGCGTGCAGTGAAAGAAAACGACAGCGACTCGTTTAATCGGGTGTGGGATATAGCACATGAATTTTACAATGTTATAGAAGAACCGGAAAAGAAGAGAGTTTTTTATGGGGCAGTAAAAGATCTTGTTGTTGAACGGTTTCGGCGCGCAGTTGAGGAGAAAGACCCGGGTGCATTGATGGACACCATGAACAAAGGCTATGAGGTGTTCAGGGAGTTGAGCCGGCTGGATGAACGGATAGAGCAACTCAAGGTCAAGTTTGAGGATTTCCCCTTTGAGGAAATAATCATGGAGCATCGGTTGCGTGTACTTCGTGAAACGGAGCAGCTGAAAGAAGTCCTCTATGAGGGACTCGAGGCGTTGAAGAAAGCGCCCTTGAACAAGATTCCCGGCGGTGTGATGGGCGAGATACAGAACGCGCTTTCGTCAAACGGAATTTTAAGCGACCGTCCTTTGCTTGTGGAAGCGCAGACATTTTTCGCCGCCGAATTCCAGCACGCCATCAGGGATAACAACGCAGACCTGATGCAAAGAACGTCGCAAATCTGTTTTCATCTATATCGCCGGCTGAATCAGCTCGAACAATGGAAGGCGCTGGTTGATGAGGAACTCACAAAAAACAGGGCAAAGATGGCGAGAACCCCCGAGGTTGTCGATGTATTATACGCAGCAAAGATAAAAGCGCTTTTTAACCTGAATCAAACCAAAGATGCGTTGGAGGCGGGGTTGGAGATATTGGAAAGTTATCCGCAGGACACGTTCCCCTTCAGATCAGGCGAGGTGATATTCGATATCCTTGCATCGTTGAAAAAGGAACAACCGCAACGCGAAATGTTCGAAACCCAACACATGGAGATGATGTTTTTTATGAAGATGGGCGGAATGCACAAATTTGAAGGATTGGAAGATTGGAAGGAGCGCCGCGCCCGTCTCATTGAAATGATCAAGACCGAGCTATCTCAGTGAACATAAAGAGGACGATTCAAAATGGAGGCTCTTTGAGAACAACCTTCCCCTGCCTATGTATAATGCCTGCGTGGTGTTCATACTTTGGACATGTAAAAGCCTTTTCGTATTACTGCTCGCGCATGATTCTTTTTACGTTCTCAGGTATCCCGTCTGGTTAATGAATTAGATTCCTTTTTTTCTGTGAAAGATGCCTTAGAGATGCGTAAATGTGTCATTTCTTTCAAAGAATAAGTTTAGAGATTGAAGAGTAAGAATGACGACACCGCCGCTAAAATCTAATATAAAGCTCTATATAACAAAATTGTAGACTGAATGTATGACCTGCTCAGGGTCCCTTGCTCGGTTACGATTTTTATCTTGCCTTTTTTCTTTAATCAAGTTACTTTACGCCGTTCTTGGGTAAGTATAAAAAAATACGAAGCGATGACAATGGAGGACGAAAAAATGTCTACACAGATTCATAAGAATGTGGTTGTTGTGGGGAGTTTGATTTTTCTCTTTTGCATATTTTGTTTCAGTGTTTTTGGAGAGCAGGCAGCGCCACTCCCTGCACCTCTCGAACCGTCGGCCGACTGGTTCGCGAGGGCACGAGAGACTATCCAGCAGATGGAGTATGAAGTGACGTGGCAGGATGAGTGTGTGATTCCGAACAGTCCTGCAGGATATCACATGGTGAACCGTGAACAAAACCTCAGGCTCTATTTCTATACCGACGGTATAAAAGTCGTTCCCCGGACAGGAGATACGCCTGCATGGGTCTTCCAGTTGGGGCTTACCGACTTCGTGTCCGGCGGCGATTCACCGAACCTGCCGATCGAACCTTTCGTAACTGAAGACGAGCATGGTATTGAATATGACCATACTATCTTGACCGAACGATATGAGAACAGCCCCAAAGGCATCACCCATACAGTTATTGTTAAACAAAAACCAATCGCAACCGAAGCGCTCATACTCGGTGCGACGTTCAACGATAACGAATTAACCGCTGTTCTTGCTCCAGATGGTTCATCTATTAAGTTCACCCATGAGGGCGCTCCCGTTATTGAATATAGTTTGTTAACCGCCCTCGATGCTGCAGGCTATGAAATCCCGGTCGAGCTCTCTTTATCGGAAATCGGATTACGTATCTCGGTTGATGATGAGTCCGCTCTTTATCCTTTGACCCTGAATGGGGAGATAAAAGGGCTAACGGCAACGGAGGATAAAACAAAGGGTCTGTCGTTTTTACCTGAATGGATTGTCGAAGGCGGACAGCAGGAATGTTTCTTCGGCTGGTCAGTGTCTACGGCAGGCGATGTGAACGGCGACGATTTTTCCGACGTCATTGTGGGTGCGTTTGAATACGATAACGGGCAGGATAAAGAGGGAGCGGTATTCCTCTATTATGGCTCGGCAACCGGTCTTAATGCGTCGCCAGACTGGATGGGAGAGGGCAATCAACAAAATTCAGCATTCGGTTATTCGACCGCAACCGCCGGGGATGTGAACGGCGATGGCTACAGCGATATTATTGTTGGCGCATACTATTATGACGATTATGAAAGAAATGAGGGCGCCGCGTTTGTATGGTATGGCGGAGAAGCCGGTCTGGGCGACAACGGAACACCGGCTAACGCTGATTGGGAAGGTGACAGCAACACGTCCGGTTCGCTTTACGGTATGTCGGTTGCTACCGCCGGAGATATAAACGGCGACGGCTATTCCGACATCATCGTGGGTGCACCCTTTTACAGCGGCGATGAAGAGGACGAGGGACGCGTGTACGTATATCATGGCTCTTCGACGGGTTTGAGCCATACACCGGACTGGACCGCGGAGACTAATCTGGAGGTCCTTCCCACGTGTTTTGGATTATGTGTCGGCACCGCCGGAGATGTAAACGGCGACGGCTATTCCGACATTATAGTGGGTTCGCCGACCTATTTAGCTACGGGACGTGTTTTTGTCTGGTATGGCTCCGCAACGGGTCTTGGCGACAATGGCACCCCAACCAACTCCGATTGGCAGGCGATATCCTCCCAAACAGAGTGCTATTTTGGCTATAGGGCAAGAACCGCGGGTGATGTGAACGGCGACGGCTATTCCGATATCATTGTAGGTGCGCATATGTACACTAATGGTGAGGAACAAGAAGGGGCAATATTCGTCTGGCATGGTTCAGACACGGGGATGGGCGCGGATGGTTCGTTTGCAAACGCTGATTGGAAAACAGAAAGCAACACGGTGAACGTCCTGTTCGGCAATGCTGTGGGAACCGCAGGCGACGTGAACGGTGATGGCTATGGCGATATCATTGTGGGGGCGTTTAATTATTCAGGCGGTCAGTCAAATGAGGGAGCTGCCCTTGCGTGGTATGGAAGTGCAACCGGTCTTGGCAATCCCGCCATGGCCGACTGGTGGGCGGAGAGTAACTGGCCGCTCGCCACATTCGGCGCCTCGGTGAGTACCGCCGGGGACGTTGACGGCGACGGGTACTCGGACGTCATAATCGGTGCACCTGTGTACTCATACAATTATATTGCAGAGGGTGGCGCGGCGGTATTCCATGGTTCGCCTGGTGGGCTTAACCCTCTTCCCGGGTGGGGAGCCGAAAGTAACCAGACCGCGGGATTTTTAGGCTTCTCCGTGAGTTCTGCAGGCGATGTCAACGGCGATGGGTATGCGGATGTTATTGTGGGTGCATCCGGGTTTGACAGTGGATTTACCGACGAGGGCGCCGCCTTTCTTTTCCATGGCGCTTCGAACGGACTGAGTTTTGCACCCGCTGCTTCTCTCTATGGCGGTAAAAACAATGCCTATTTTGGCTATTCCGTGGCTTATGCCGGCGACGTGAATGGTGATGGGTACGATGATGTGGTGGTGGGAGCTCCAGGATATGCAAATGGTCAAGTAGGCGAAGGTGGTGCATTCGTGTATCCGGGTTCTGTTGCAGGGCTTTCAACCACATGGACCTGGAGCGTCGAAGGCAATCAGGCAAATGTATTGATGGGAATTTCTGTTGCGTCCGCCGGCGATGTCAACGGCGATGGTTTTGCCGATGTTATTGTTGGCGCTCCTAATTATTCGTACGATCAGACAAAGGAAGGCAGGGCGTATATATATCATGGTGCGGACTGCGGATTATCCAGTTTGGCTAACCGTATCCTGGAAGGAAACAAAGACAACGCTCTTTTGGGAAGTTCTGTGGGGTCGGCAGGAGACGTGAACGGCGATGGATACGCGGATGTTATTGTGGGAGCTCCGGGCTATACTAATGGTGAGAGCGAAGAAGGTGTAGCGCGTGTATTTCTGGGTTCGAACAACGGTGTGGATGGTGTGATTCATCGAGAGTATGAGGGAAACCAGGCTGGTGCGGCATTCGGGTATGCCGTTTCTACCGCAGGCGATGTCAACGGTGATGGGTACTCCGACGTTATTATGGGCGCATACCTCTATGATGGAACCAAGACCGACGAGGGTCAGGCATACGCGTTTTATGGGTCTGCTTCCGGCTTGAGCAGTGTCCCCGATTGGCAAACGGTAAGCGGGTTCAAGTATGCTCAGTATGGTAATGCCGTTGCCTGTGCGGGTGATGTGAACGGTGACGGCTATGCGGATGTGGTGGTCGGTGCATGGAATTTCACCCATGGAGAGACCAACGAAGGAAAGGTATATTGTTACCTCGGTTCTGCGAGCGGTCTTGATAGTATTCCTGATTGGGAAGTGGAAGGCAGTATGGCTGATATAAATCTTGGTCGTTCCATCAGTAGCGCAGGAGACGTGAACGGTGATGGATATGCGGATGTGGTCATGGGTGCGCCCGGCGGCACCAATGGTCACAATGCAGAAGGGTTCGCCTTACTGTGTTATGGCAACCGTCGTCGGGGAGTTAGCCTTAATCCACGCCAGGAGATGCTTGATGGTTCAAAACCACTTGCTCGAGGCAACATTACCGAGAGTACTCTTTTCAGTCTTGGTGTATTGGGACGAACCCCTTATGGACGGGGTAAGGTGAAACTCGAGTGGGAGGTGAAACCGTTTGGCACGTCATTCGACGGGACAGGACTCGAGCAAAGCGCTTTGTGGTCGGACACTGGCGTAACTGGAACAGAGATACGTGAAATAGCGGGCTGTGCCGGCGTGAATATGGGCTTCCACTGGCGCGCTCGGTTGCGGTACCATTCCGCTGCGCTGCCTTTTCAGAAGTTCAGCCGGTGGTTTACAATGCCATGGAACGGCTGGCAGGAAATGGATTTTCGAACCGGCGATTCCATGACGAACCAATTCGATGATAATGCCGAAGGCTGGAAATTTGCCGGTCCTGTTTTTGGCTTCGACGTGCCGTTATCCGGCGTCGGTATCGGCATGATTGGACTCTCACCCTCAAACTCTTCCAATTCATTCTCGTACTGGTATAGTCCCGACATCATGATCAAGGACGCGCTGCCTTACCATGCAGCATGGACAGTGGGGACGGATTGTACGGATGTGAATCAAACGGTAAGTTTTCGACTTCGAGTCAACCAGAAAGGCACGTGGGCGGCATGGGATCATATAGTTAACAGTTTTCTTGACAGTGCGCCCGTTTACGGTTCATTTAAAGTCTACGACGTTGGTTTCGTTCCTGTGGTCACGGGAAGCGGCGATGACAACAGGGTCACTGTTTCTTTCGACATCATGAGTTTCAATCCGGACGATGATATAGATTCATGGATAATGCTCGAAGAATTTAGACTGGAAGAATTCGACTTCGCTATTGTGGAAAATGTTGTAACCTATGATTTTGTCTCCGATAGTGAGGGATGGGTCTTCCATGGCGCTGTTCCACCATTTGACACGCCTACTACGTTGGTTTCACCCGGGACAATTGCCATGAATCCGGGTGGTTCCTCGAATGCCTTCTCATACTGGGAAAGCCCCGACATAACGGTTGAAAATGACATCGTGTACCGTTTAAGCGCAGAAGTTGAAAGTACCGTAATCGATTCTGACCAAGCGGTGCAGTTTCGTATTCGAGCTAACCAGAAAGGTACCTGGTCTGCATGGGGCACCATTATAAATAGTTTTCTTGGCTTTGCGCCCTCTTACGGCGGTCCTCACACATACGATTTCTTTTCCAAACCCCTTGTAACGGGTAGTTCGGATGACGATAAAATCATTATCAATTTCGACATCATGAGTTTCAATCCGGATGACGATGTACACTCCTGGATAATGCTCAACAAATTAAGCTTAGATGAGATTTATACCGGACCATAAAAAGAGAAAAATAAATCATCATCCATAAGAGAGCGTAAAGGGCATACAAGAAAGAAACAGCCGCAAGTATTCATAAAAAAGTGTTGTGCCTGTTAATGGTACATCAAGGTTCTTTTTTTAGCCTTTGGCTACGGTGAGATTGATATCAATCTCGCTGAGTCATGGTTCCACTTTTTTATTTTTTTCTCTTGACAATTTCTGCCGGATCGGCAGAAAATTAACAACAAATTTTCGAACCTTTTTTGATAAAACCAGGAAATTTCTGATATCTATCGTGCGTGTAGCTGCCGCGTAAAGCCGGCACAAAAAGCCACAACGCAAATGGTTACGAGTTAGGCGAAGATGAGCGAATCGGTGGAATATTTGAAAA
>CAZSMK010000029.1:0-22224 GCA_964608095.1 uncultured Candidatus Sumerlaeota bacterium
GTTAAATAAATTCAATCAAAGGAACTTGACGGCAGCATGACTAACCAGTCAAAACCCGTGGGAGCCGTTGCCGTTATTGGCGGCGGTATCACCGGCATCCAGGCGTCGCTCGATCTCGCCGGTATGGGCTTCAAGGTCTATCTGATCGAGAAACGTCCGGCAATCGGGGGCGCCATGGCAATGCTCGATAAGACCTTTCCCACTAACGATTGTTCTCTCTGCATCCTGTCGCCCAAGCTGGTTGAATGCGGGCGACACAAGGATATCGAGATACTCACCCTCAGCGAGGTCACCGGAATCGAGGGCGAGGCGGGTAATTTCCAGGTCGGCGTGCACAGGGAGCCGCGGTTTGTTGACCTCGATAAATGCACTTCGTGCGGCGAGTGCGAGAACCAGTGTCCCGTGCTCATCCCCAATATCTACGAACAGGGACTTTCATTCAGGAAGGCGATTTACAAGTTTTATCCGCAGGCAATACCCAACGGATACATAATAGACAAAGAGGGGCTGCCGCCTGACTTCAAAGGCTGCATCGAGTGCGGCAGGTGCGTGAAGGCGTGCGATGTCGGCGCCATCAACCTCGAGGAGCAACCCGAAGACCTAAGTCTTTCCGTAGGCGCAGTTATCCTGACCGAAGGAGCCGACGTCTTCCAGCCTTACGGAAAGGAACAATACGGCTACGGAAAGTTCCTGAACGTTCTCACAAGCCTCGAATATGAACGAATCCTTTCGGCTTCCGGTCCTTACGACGGTAAGATCGTGCGACCGGGCGACCGGGCAGAGCCGAAATCCATTGCGTGGATACAGTGCGTCGGCTCGCGCGATCGACAGATCGGTCATCCTTGGTGTTCTTCTGTCTGCTGTATGTATGCGACCAAGGAAGCCATTATTACCCGGGAACACTCCCCCGAAATAAACACGACCATCTTCTATATTGATCTCAGGGCATTCGGTAAGGATTTCGATGCCTATGTAGAACGAGCCCGCGATGAACAAGGTGTCCGGTATGTCAGGTCGGAGGTTTCCGAAATCGTCGAGGATGCGGAGACCGGTGACCTGCTTATCCGTTACGAGGATGAGGAGGGAATATACAAGGAAGAACGATTCGGCATGGTGGTGCTTTCCGTGGGACTCTATTCATCCAATGAAAAACGCATGACCCTTGAACGCCTGGGACTCGAGGTCAATGAATACGGATTCTGCGCGACGCCGGTTGATGATCCCGTTGCCACATCCCGCGAGGGCATCTTTGCCGCAGGAACCATCACTGAACCCATGGCAATCCCTGAATCGGTGATGCTTGCCTCGAGCGCAGCATGTCGCGCCGCTGCAACCCTCGCCTCCTCACGCGGTGAACTCCTGACGCACAAGACATATCCACCGGAACAAGATGTCTCGAATAAAGAACCGCGGGTCGGGGTCTTTGTCTGCCATTGCGGCACCAATATCGCCGGCTACCTCGACACCACAAAGCTCACCGAGTTCGCACGTACTCTTCCGGGGGTGGTGTATGCCGAAGACCCGATGTACACCTGTGCACAGGATACCCAGAAGCGCCTTGTCGAGCTGATAAAAGAACATGACCTCAACCGTATAGTGGTGGCGGCGTGCAGTCCGCGCACCCATGAAGGCTTATTCCAGGAAACACTGAGGGAAGCCGGTCTCAATCCCTATCTCTTTGAAATGGCAAATATCCGCGACCAATGTTCATGGATTCACATGAACGAGGGTGAATCGGCGACTGTCAAAGCTGGTGACCTTATTGCCATGGCAGTTGCCAAGGCGAGGCTGCTCGAACCGATACCTGTCGGCGAAGTCGATGTAACTCCCGGCGCGCTCGTTATAGGTGGTGGGGTTTCGGGCATGACGGCTGCCCTTTCTCTTGCCGACCAGGGCTATCCCGTGTATCTTGTCGAGCGAGAAGCCACCCTTGGCGGTTACGCACACGAAATCCGGTACACGGTCGAAGGGTTGGATGTCAGGAAGTTAGTCGGCGGGCTCATCGACCGGGTGCGAAATCACGAATATGTTACGACATTCATAGGAAGTAATATAATGCGAATCGACGGGTTTGTCGGCAATTTCAAAACGGAAATCAACAGCGATAACGGGAGTAACTCAGTCGAACACGCTGTCGTCATCGTAGCAACTGGAGCCATCGAGGCAGAGACCGACGAATATGGCTACGGTACAATCCCCGGTGTCGCTACTCAGCACGAACTCGAGGAGGAGCTGGCCGATATGCGCGAGGGCGATATCCCCGACGGCGAGACCTTCGTCATGATACAATGTGTGGGCTCGCGCAACGACGAATTTCCTTACTGCAGCCGTATCTGTTGCACCCATGCCATCCGTAACGCGCTCAGAATAAAGGATATAAATCCACGTGCGGAAGTTTACGTAATTTATCGGGATATGCGAACCTACGGCTTCAAGGAGATATATTACGAAGAAGCCCGAGACAGAGGAGTTGTCTTTCTTCGCTACGAGCCGGAGAGTCCTCCGCAGGTTATAGAAGACACAACGGGGCTTGTTGTGATGCTGACTGAACAGCTAACGCGCAAATCTATACGTATACCGGCGGCGCGGGTGGTTCTGTCAGTCGGCATGCGACCACGCGAAGGTTCCGATAAACTGGCAAAGATGCTCAAGGTGGCTCTGAACCAGGACGGCTATTTCCTCGAGGCTCATGTGAAACTGCGTCCCGTTGATTTTGCCACTGATGGCATCTTCGTTGCGGGAACCTGTCATGCGCCGAAATTCATTACAGAATCTATTGCCCAGGCACGTGCTGCAGCTGGACGCGCATCTCTCATCCTTGCCAGTCCGACATACCGCTCGACACCCATGGTTGCCCGCTCCCAACCCGACCGATGTTGTGGATGCGGCTTGTGCGTCTCGGTCTGCGACTACTCGGCGATTGAACTTGTAAGGGAAATCGAAAACGGAGAAGAACGTATCCTATCCCGCATAAACGAATCGCTCTGCAAGGGCTGCGGTTGTTGTGTGGCGGCGTGTCCCAGCGGCGCTATCGACCAGAAAGGATTCACCAGCACATAACTCGAGGAAATGCTCCTCACCGCTCTTCATGCGGGTAAATGAATAATAAAAATAATATAAACTTTTACAATGGCTGAAGAAACGACATACCAGCCGAGGGTGATTGTGTTCTGCTGCAATTGGTGCTCATACGCGGGCGCTGATCTTGCCGGTGTGGCACGGCTGCAGATGAATCCTGCATTCCGCGTTATACGCACAATGTGTTCCGCTCGTGTCGATCCCGAACTCGTGCTCAAAGCATTCGCCAATGGCGCCGACGGTGTCATGATTGCGGGCTGCCATCCGGGCGATTGCCACTATATCGGCGGCAATTATAAAACACGTCGCCGCTTTATCCTTCTCCGAGCCTTGCTGGAACAATTAGGCATAAACCCCAAAAGGCTTCGGCTTGTATGGGTTTCGGCATCGGAAAGCAAGCGGTTTCAAGACGTCATCAACGACTTCTGCGGTACAATAGCCGAACTCGGCCCGCTCCGACTTGCGGCGGACGATGAACCTTCAACACAGGAAAAACCAGGGAGTGAAACGCAATGAAAAAACAGGCAGAACCATCAGGCGCTACGGTAGCCGTATTTATTATGGGCAAGAAATTTATGGTTCCTGAAGGATCGACCATAATGGGGGCACTCGAATACGCCGGTTATCAGCTCAAGCGGGGAGTCGGATGCCGCGAAGGATTCTGCGGCGCCTGCGCTACCGTATACCGCACACCCGATGATTATAAACTCAAGACCGGTCTCGCCTGTCAAACCGTGGTAAGCGAAGGAATGATCATCGCCCAGATGCCCTTTGTACCTGCTGGTAAACCTATCTACAATATCGAAGAAATCCACCCCTCGGTGGACGTGTTCAAGCAACTCTACCCTGAAGTCTTTCGCTGCGTTGCCTGTAATACCTGCACCAAGGCTTGCCCGCAGGAAATCAACGTGATGGATTATATCAATGCGGTCGAACGAGGCGACCTGGCGCTCGCGGCTGAACTTTCCTTTGACTGTATCCGCTGCGGTTTATGCGCATTGCGATGCCCCGCTGAAATCGGACAGTTCAACGTCGGCATCCTGGCTCAACGACTCTATGGCCGCTACCTCGCACCGCGCTCCGAACAACTGGAGATACGCATAAAAGAAATTACCTCAGGCAAGTTCAACAACGAGATGGAAGAAATAAAAAAGAAGGAGCGCGACGCGCTTACCAAAATGTATTACGAACGCGATATCGAGGAAGTTGAATGAACCGCGGCTCGGAACGCATAACAGAATCAACCGTATGCGCCGGGCTATGTTAAAAAAGTTACAGGAGGTTTAAGGAATGTATCCTGACTATATGCGGGAATCGCTGAAGAAGGTTGAACAGACCCGCCCCGAACGTTTGAGAATCGCTCGTGAAAAAGGGCGTGAGCACATCTACCCGGCGATGAACGCAGATGAACGCGACCAGGTGCTACGGAATTTTCATCCCGATTACCGGAAAGAAGCCCGACGTGAACTGCGTATTGGTCCCAACAAGGGTGAGCATATCACGAGTGAAGTTGCCGATATTCTCGAGGCGTACCCACGCATAGACCCTGACCGATTCGACCTCTCGAGGCCGGATTTCGAGACCGATGTCCTTGTGGTGGGCGCAGGCTCCGCGGGGCTCTCCGCGACACTCCTTGCCGAGCAGGAAGGCGCTCGGGTTATGCTTATCTCCAAGCTCCGGCTCGGTGATTCCAATTCCATCATGGCTCAAGGAGGCATCCAGGCAGCCATAAACCCGAACGATTCACCCGTTCGTCATTATCTTGATGTTATCGGCGGTGGGCATTTCGACAACAAACCCGAGCTCGTGGAAGCCCTTACCATGGATGCGCCTCTTGTTATCAAATGGCTCACGGAACTCGGTGTCATGTTTGACCGAGAACCCGACGGCACACTCAAAACGCGTCATGGGGGCGGCACATCGCGCATGCGCATGCTTTCTTGCAGAGACTATTCCGGCTCGGGCATCCTGCGCGTGTTACGCGATGAAATAGAATGCCGTCGCGAACGTATCCAGGTGATGGAATTCACTCCCGCAGTGGAACTGGTGCTCGATAAGGAAGGCAGGTGTGCCGGCGCCATCGTCCAGAATTTCGAAACCGATGAATATTTCTTTATAAAGGCTAAAGCCGTTGTCCTGTCAACCGGCGGGCTTGGACGACTACATACCATGGGATTTCCGACAACGAATCATTATGGCGCCACGTGCGACGGTGTGGTGCTGGGATACCGTGCAGGCGCCAATCTGATTTACATGGATTCGGTTCAGTACCATCCGACCGGGGCGGTCTTTCCTGAACAGATTCTCGGATTCCTGGTTACCGAAAAGGTGCGCGGTCTCGGTGGTCAGCCGGTGAACAAGGACGGCGAGCTGTTCGTCTTCCCGCTGGAACCCCGCGACGTCGAGGCATCGGCATTCATCCGCGAGTGCATTGGGCGCGACAAGGGTATCGCCACCCCATCGGGTCAGGTGGGAATCTGGCTCGATTCACCCATTATCAAAGAACTCGAGGGCGAAGGAACCATCGAACGCGAACTTCCGGCAATGGTCAGGCAATTCAAACGATTCGGCATCGATATAGGCAAGGAACCCATGCTGGTATATCCGACGTTGCATTTTCAGAATGGCGGTCTCGAGGTTAACGCAAAGGCGGAGACCTGCGTTCCGGGTCTCTACGCCGCAGGCGAGGTGCAGGGCGGCACACATGGTCGTAACCGCCTCATGGGCAATTCTCAGCTGGAGATCACGGTGTTCGGGCGCCGTGCCGGCACTCATGCGGCGATTTACGCAAAGGGGCTCAAAACATCTGCGCCGCTCTCGCTCGAACACATCAAGCGCTACACCAAACTTGTTGAGGAGCTTGGCATCGATAAAAAGAGGGTCGCGCCTATCCTGCTCCCCGATTATATACCCGATCACGTAAAAACACGACAGTACACGGCGCATTATCTCGGTACCATCAGGGGCTGATAGAGAGGAGTACGCAAAACTTTATGGCTGACACAGAAAAACTCAAACTTGCCTTTTACTGGGCTGCAAGTTGCGGTGGTTGCGAGGTCTCCGTGCTCGACATCAATGAAAAAATACTCGACCTCGCCGCCATAAGCGAGATTGTGATGTGGCCAGTAGCGATGGACGCAAAATATTCGGATATCCGCGCAGTAGAGGACGCCTCGATTGACATCACCTTTTTCAATGGCGCTATCCGTACCGACGAAAACCACGAAATGGCATGCCTGTTCCGAAAAAAATCGAAAATACTCATCGCCTTCGGCTCCTGTGCCACAGGCGGTGGTATCGTCGGGCTCGGGAATCTCTTCACGCCGCGTGAAATCCTCGAAGAAGTCTTCCTCAACTCGGTTTCTACAGAAAACGATACGAGAATAATTCCCGATGGAGATGTGGATTATAAGGAAGGGAAATGCCCTCTCCCTGTCTTGGAACCCTCGGTGCGCGCACTTGACCAGGTGGTAACAGTAGACTATTATATCCCCGGCTGCCCACCCCAGGCTTCACAGGTCATGACTGCGTTAGATGCCATCATCTCCGGCAACCTGCCGCCCACCGGCTCTGTCATAGGTCCAGCGCACAGTCTGTGCGAAGAATGTCCACTCAAACCAAAAGAAGGGGAATTCAAGAAGATCGAGCGAATCGTCGACCGGCTTGACGTCGTTCCCGATCCGAACAGGTGTCTGCTCGAACAGGGCTTTCTATGTATGGGTCCCGCGACACGGGCAGGCTGCGGCGCAAAATGTATCAAAGCCAACGTGCCTTGCACGGGCTGTAACGGACCGGCGCCCGACGTTACCGACCAGGGTGCGCGCATGATGAGCGCACTGGCTTCCGTCCTTCAGACCGACAACGAGGATAAACAGACCATGGAAAGCGTGCAGCAATCCCTAAAAGCGGTAAAGGACCCGGTCGGCACCTTTTATCGCTACTTCCTCGCTCGGTCGATTCTCAGGAAGAAAGGTACTGATAATGACACGCAAAATAAGCATTGACCCGGTAACACGCCTCGAGGGGCATGGCAGAATCGACATTTTTCTCAACGAAAAAGGGGAAGTGGAAAATGCCTATTTCCTCGTGCCGGAGCTCCGCGGCTTTGAAAAATTCAGCCAGGGTCGCGAGGCAATCGCCATGCCCGAAATCACCAGCCGTATCTGCGGTGTCTGCTCGCCCGCACATCATCTTGCCTCGACCAAGGCGCTCGATGACGCCTTCAAGGTTTCACCTACCCGCACCGCTCGCAGGATTCGAGAACTCATGTATAACGGCTACATGGTCTATGACCATATCCTGCACTTCTTCTACCTCGGTGGACCCGATTTCGTGGTAGGACCGACCGCCGATAAAACCAGCCGCAACATTCTGGGCGTTATCGAAAAAGTGGGGAATGATTTCGCCCGCGAGGTCATAAAACACCGCGCTTACGGGCAGAAGATTATTGAAATAACCAGCGGGAAACCAATAAGTCCTGTCTGCGGGATTCCCGGCGGTGTGAACAAAGGGCTCAGCGCGGAAGAGCTCACCGAGATAAAAGAAATGGGAGACTCCACCGTCGCGTTTGCGGAGACAACCCTCGAGTACTTCCATGAACTCGTGCTCGACAACGACGACTATATGAAACTCCTGCTCAGCCCTGCTTACCGGCTCGTGTGTTATGATATGGGTATGGTCGATGACGATAACTCGTTCGTCTTTTATGACGGCGTTATCCGGGTGACGGATACGGAGGGAAAAGAAGCCTTCAAGTTCAAAGCCGCCGATTACGTGGACTATATCGGCGAAAAAGTCGTGCCCTGGTCCTATGTAAAACTTCCCTACCTCAAAAAGGTCGGCTGGAAAGGAATCGAACCCGGTCGCGACAACGGCGTGTACCGAGTTGGACCCCTGGCGCGGCTCAATACCGCCGACAGTTTTTCTACACCCAAAGCACAAGCCGAATTCGAGAAATACCAGAACACACTTGGGGGCAAACCCGTTCATTACACCCTCGCTTACCATTGGGCTCGCCTCATAGAACTCATGCACGCGGCTGAAATGGTCGTCGCCCTCTGCGATGATCCCGACATCCTCGGGACTGAGCTTCGCAACCCTGTCGGAAAACCCGGTGAGGGAATCGGCGTTATCGAGGCTGCACGCGGTACCCTTATCCACCACTACGTAGTCAACGAGGAGCGCCTTATTGATAAAGCAAACCTGATTGTAGCTACCACGCATAACAAGGTACCCATCAATCTCTCGGTACGCAACGCGGCTCGGGAGCTCATTCACGACAGCGACGTTGAAGAAGGCGCGCTCAACATGGTGGAAATGGCGTTCAGAGCCTACGACCCCTGTTTAGCATGTGCGTCCCATGCCATAACGGGCGGTATCCCTCTCACCACCACCATACACGATCATACCGGCGCAATAATCAAAATCCACAAAAACTTTTGACCGCAAGCGAATCGCCGAATCTTTTTAAATTCCTCTTGCATTATCCTGGGTTTTTGGAACATTTCATTTGCCGTAATTCTCATATTATTAAACCAAAGTTACTGAGCGAAAACAAAGCGAAGTCCATGTTTTTCAAAGTTTTACCACCAATTTAAACTTCACGGTACTGGGTACATTTTTATTAATTCATTTACTCGTTCTTGAAGTGGCGCGGGGTCGGTAACCACAACTATGGGTTCTGCGCTGTCTTGTTGCTTAAACCGACACCAATTCTTACACCGCGTTGCCAGAGCAGCGAGAAGCGTTTAGAAACTATGGACAGGCAAGTACTCTTCGGTCATTGCTTTCTTTTTCTTATTTCGTGCTTTGGGCGAGGGCAGTGACGGTGCCACCGGATCACTGGTGGCTAAGGTCTGTTCCCGCTCCTCATCGTCATAGAGAATCGGGGCGAGTGCCTTATGCAGATGCCATTCCACATAATATGCCAGAAAGCAGAGAAACAAATGCGCTCTCGCCGCGTCTTCCAAGCGATGAAAGATCGGTCGCACCAGAAGATCTATCCCTTGTAAGTGTACGGAACGAGCGTTCTATTTCGTCAGCCCTTTATATTTCACTTTTCTGACGTTGTTGTTACCCATAAGCGCTCTCATACACCTCAAAAACCTGCTATCCTTAATACATCATCCAGGTGCATATAGTGGCAGAGCCTTTATCGAACTGTAGGGCGCCGAATGGTTCGCCGAATATGTATGCCGGCGTGTCGTCCGGTTCCCAGTTGACGTATTCCCAGTTGCCTGCGCTGATTTCATTCGTGATGCATGGCTGAACTCCCCATACAGTGCCGTCGGCAGGGAGAGCAGCAAGGGGCATCTCTTTCAATGGTATGCGGTATTCAATGGTGAGAACACCTGCAGTATGGGTAAATGCCGCGTCGCCACCCGCTACCCATTCTGTTCCCACTAAAGCATCGGTTGTCTTTAATCTCACCGCCTGGGACCAGACATAACAGATATTGTCGGTCGGATTGGGGCAGAGGACTATGCGACAAAAGGACTGCGAGCTGACACCGGACGGCGTGAAGAAGAAGTTGATCTTATCACCTGAAAGATCGTAATAGCCGTATGACGCAGGTGGTGTGGGGTAACCGGCAAGATACGCGTTGTTCATCTGGAAGGCAATATAGAAATAGGTATCGTCGAACATCATCCTGAACGCGCCGTCCTCAGCAGCAGGGATTGCCGGATTGTCATGGCGTACGTAGCCGGTACCGAGAGGAGACGCTGTGTCCCATTCTCCTGCGCCAAGAATTCCGTCGATTATGGGTTTGGAATCTCCAGATGCTATATACTTGACCACATAGGTCTTGTCGGGTTGCTCCGTTCCCACCTGGTATTCGAATTTCACGGCACCTGCGTACATGGAGCCGCTTACGTCGATATCTTCGTTTGTCATGACTACGGTTCCGTTCAGTCCTTCATCGAAATGGTATGCGACGGTAGCGAGTTGCACCCATGTATTGGCTGTGGATGTCTGATCAACATGAAACTTTTCACTGCCTCCTGAGTGGTTGATATGGTATGTGATTGGCGTTCTGCGGCTCGAACCGTCACCCCATGCCACATAGACCTTGTAATATGCCGCCTCGGGGAAATCAGGAGCAACGGTGGCGTGTTTTGAGCCGGCAACACTCCGGTAGGTCGAGCCATAGCGCGTTCCAATATTCCCGGTGCAGCCGGGCGCTGTGCAATTTGCGCCTGAATTCGCCATACCGCTGTCGGAGTACCAGCCGTAGTTTTGCCCGCCGCTTCGACTCTCCACAATAAAGGTCTCTCCGGGGGAAACGGGTGGTTGCACGGTGATCTTCATCCATGCCTCGCTGTCCGCGGGACCGATTCTGCCCACGCCATCCTGGGTAAGCATGAAATGCTCATTATACACTGCCGTTGTCGAGACCGGCGGCGCGTTCAGGACGAATGAGAAAGTCGCGGTTTCGCCATGAGCCACTGTTTCGGGGGTCATGAGCGCAGGTTGCGACGGGGAGTACCAGGTTGCTGCATCGTATAAATCGCTTGTTCGCGTCTCAGGGCGCGCAAGTACGAGTTTTGTTTCTGTAACCGTCCATGTCGCGGTACCGATATTATCGTAGGTCAGGGTTACGGTCTGCTGCGAGTCACTCTCCATCATTGGGGAAAATATCTTGCTCGTCAGGCGTGCGTCCCAGGTTGTCAGCGATGGCGCCGTGGATTCAACAGCGATCGCATTGGAACATGACCGTTCGCCTTCGTGATCATAAAGACCGTTGTCCGATGGGTAATTTAGAATCCCGCTATAGAGTTCACCATCGCCCCAGAGCGTTGTCGAGCCGCCGCCGTCCATGTTGAGCGCGTCGGTACAGCCCAGCTGTTGCATCACTTCTGCGAGTTCCTGACATGTCATGCCCGATGCCATCTCTGTGCGACCATCTACAGTGAGAAGAATCAGATGGTTATCCGAAGTAATGCCGATGGCGCTGCGTGGATGACGCGCCGTACAATGCGACCCGATAGATTCCAGGTGCGCGGTAGGAATCGTGCCGTCGATAATGAGTAGCGGTCCGCAGGCGATAATATCAGGATGTGTCGTATTATTAGACCACCCTCCGGTGGGCATCTCCTCCATAGACGAGGTCTCTAACGCGTCAAGTGCCAGAGCGCCTTCGTATCCCCATTCCGGGAAAAGCGAACTCCCCGGTGGAATCTCTGTTCCGTCAATCCTGAGATATGTTCGATGCCCGCCCGTAGTGGTGTCAAAATACGTCCCGTTGATTCCGGCGACTGCTTCGGGAAACTGGGACGGAATCATCGAGCTGATCTTTTGTCGGCTCGCGGCAAGATAGGGAATTTCTACTGAAACGGCGGGATTTGTGAGATCTATTTCGATATAACTGACACTCTGCATCGAGTTGAAAAGGTCGTCGAAAAGGTAATGTCGCCAGACCACACCGCTGCCGAGCTCGCGCTCGAACCAGTCCGCATCCGCAAGCGTCTGCTCCGCCGGGATAGAACCTGTTATCAGTGTACACAGGACTAACGCCTGCACCAGCATGATGAGGAGTGTACGTGAATCAGATGAACTCCATGCTCCAGAGATACGCTTCTTCATTTCCGGTCTCCCTCTCCTATAGTGTTGACGTCATCGGGGGGTTATTATTACTCGAGACACTACTACTGGCAACAATTAAAATAGACATGGTCAGGCCCATATTTTTTGTCAGAGACGATGACACGTTCAATATCTATGCTTTTGTGTTTCACTTCAACAAATGGTATATTGTTCTTAAGTCCGACAGTACCGAAGCCAGTCTCAGTTGCGAGGAAGCTGCGAAAATCGCCGATCTTAGAATCGATATATAATGTCTTGTCAATAGCGTCGTATCTAACGCCTGTCAAGGCCTGCACAAGCCCGTAGCTCGAAAGCGCCCGTGCATACCAGTGTCCGCATTCGTATTCGTTGAATGGATTTCGCCTGGTTCCATCGTAGCGTTTTCTGCATATCCTTACGATCTCAAGGCCTTCTTCGACCTTGTCCTCCATGATAAGGTGAGAGGCAACCTGGTATTCGACACCTGTCCATACCTCATCGCTATACACAAACGGAAGGGCAGGTTTCCTACCAGTGGGCCAGCTGCAGAGCAACAGCCCCCCGTCGTTGCTCATGGCAAAAGATGGACGTTGAGGATTTGCATGGGCTGAAAGATTTTGTTTCAGGTTATATTTATGAACCGCTTTCAGGTGGCTTCTAACTTTTTTTGGGTCTACTATATCTTCGCCTAATCCGCACATCTTTGCGAGCCAAAATCCAAGTACCCCGTCGGAAAGACAACCCATACCGTATTGATATTTCGGACCCTGCGCGTTTATCATTTTCACGACATCCTTATAGCCCTTGTCGTTATTCTTTGTTGATAGAGGTTCGAATTTAGCGCGCAGTCCTTCCGTCGTGACCCTTTGGTAGAAATATTCGCCGTTAAACAGATTGCGTTCCATGTATGCTTTGCCTTTTTTAAGCAGCTCCTTATATCTTTCTGCATCTTCCCCCATAGCTTCTCCCATCCGTATTGCCGCAGTCAGGGCTCCAAGGTAAAAGCTGGTACAATGTCCCTCAGGTCCCCAGTATTCGATGTCGTATGTATTGTGATGGGGTTCTTCGAGGATTCCCTTTTCGTCCGGATCCCAGGTTGCGATACAGTACTCGAGGCTCTGCTTGATATTGGGCCAGAGTGCCCTCAACCATTCGTTATCGCCTGATATTCTCCACTCGCGATGGACTTTCATAATGCCTCCCAGCTGCCCGTCGGCCGCGGCGTGAAATCCATGAGCCGCCTTGCGTATTGGCAGGCATGCGCGAAACTGCTGATGCCCTTTTTCATTCTGGCACTGAAAGAACTCAGTTTCCCTGAGCGTCCGTTCAAGTTTCGGAAAAAGGTGGGGGATCGCCTGGGCATAATTCCAGACGTGTGTACAAGAACCGTGACAAGACCCAAAATTGTCGCCGCAGCCTTCATAGGCCCATAAACGTCCATCGGTCTGCCGAAGAACGGTTGGAGATTTCAGGATGGTCAGGTTTGCCGCTACGGCTTCCATGACCTCAACAGGAAGATTCGTATCATAAAATGTATCCCTGAAAAGCGCGCTTTCCCTGCGAAGTTTATCATAATTATTTCGCCAGTATTTAAGGGTCTCCTCAATGTTTGCGAATCTTCCGGCGTACCATGGAACGAAATATTTATCTTCGAGAATTTCATTATTCTTTTCAGAACCGTCATTCGGTTCGGGTCCCTCGACTTTCCAATCTCTATAAGAACCGCCTTCAAAATCCTCGAACACAATATCATCATCGCTTGTGACTATTGAATTATTTCTCCTTTCTCCCTGTTGCAGTTCCTCGATGGATTTATCGCTCAGAATAATATGGTCGATATTAATATGCCCCCATGCCCCGATGGAATGGTCGATAATTTGAATTACAGCCTCTTTGCCGGCACGCTCAAAAACATCCCAGGTCTTCCACACAAGATGTTCGTCGCAACTTCCTGTAGCCGTATGCTGTACTTGTCCTTCAATAAGAAGATTGATGCAGGTTTTTCCCGTATAGTCCCCTCCGGCGATTAGAAAATGGATATATTTTTTTTCTATGGTAAATGCCGGCGATGTAAGGACGCCGATCTGAGCGTCTCCGTATGGGTCGAAGGTATTAACGAATCCCTTACCCAGAAATCCTGTGACGGGCTGCTGTTGTCGTGCCGTGCCACGGGAGGGTCCGTACGCAAAGGCTGGGTCGATACAGTCTCCAAGGCGGATATCTGTTTTGGGCACATGCCAGGCGAACATCAGTGTTATGGTCTTCTCCTCGCCTGGGGCTAATCTGAACGGGACGAAAAGGGACGCGCCCGGAGAATATCCATCCACAGGAGGATTGTCCATCAATATCCCCTCTTCGATATTTCTCCACACCAGGGTAAGCGCGTCAAACCACCTGCCTTTAAACCAACAATAATCTATAGTTGTTTCCATGTCCTTCACGAATATGGCGAATCCACCTTCATTCTCCGGGTTGTCCACTGAGCCCTTCTCCCATAATATAAACCCATTTTTAATAGGGAGCGTTGTAGATTCCCCTTTCCCGACAGCCATAAAATTTTCAGAATTAAATGAGAAAACAGCCTCGATAGTGCGCCGGGCGGTGTTTTTGAAACAATATTCAAGAGCAGAGACGGGAAGACTTGAATTATCAGCATCGCCCGGAATGAATGGACTCCAACCCGTGATCGAAACGTCGATCGGAATATCTTCATCCTTGAGGTTTATATACGCGAATGGAAAGCGGGCAAGGAATTCGCACTCGCGGAACCTTGGAAAGCCATAGCTGGTCCCGCCGGAGCCACTGCCCGAGCCGGGCGCTCCAAAGTATTTTCTGTCCGGAATAGGCCCTTCGAGAACCCTTGCTATGTTTTCTTTTCCCTTGACGCATAAAGCCGCGAACATGCACGGTTCGTTGAAAAAATCCATCCTGTTTCTTACCGATACATGCGAGATCGCGCCCGTTCCTTCCAGACAAATCATTCCCGCACCTATACCCCCCAGGGGAAATGCTACACGGTTAAGATTTCGACCTCGATAGACGCCATTAAAGTTTCTTTCTGTAAAAGTTGCGCCATTTTTATATAGGGAGGCGCAACTCATCAGGAAGATAGTCATTAATCCCGCTATTGTACAAGCTGGTAATCTTGTAAATGTCCTCTTCCACATAGAACACCCCCAATTAGTTTATTTATCCCACGGTCCGGATAGGACTAAAAAGCAGCTACGGGGTATCAGATCGTTCATCTTCAATTAATGAGGAATTTTACAACAATAAGGTTAAATATCAAGAACTTCCTCTGGTAAACCGCTCCTACTCCGGCACCCGTAAGCGCTGAACAAGGCTGGAGCTTTTATGAATGAGAACTGATTTCTTTATTGAGGTGAAAGCTTATAAATGGAACCAACCCCTTCTTAATTAATATAACCGACGGGCTTCGGTCTTTGCTTTTCACTCTTCATATTAGTAATAGTTATAGGGTGTCTTATTTATTTGCCCTTTACTTATACAAACTATTCGGCACACAACTGCATGTGATTTATCAGTGAAACTCCAGCGGACGGTCGCGAAAGAAACTAACGAAAGGACACCGTCGTTACAAAAAGTACCAGGCGGTGAGAACAGTGAACGGTAGGGTTAGACCTTTGGCGAGGATGGGAAGATGACATTCCGCAACCGAGGGGACGAAATTGAAGAGCACAAAACCACTGGTATTAAGATCGCGGGTCACCCGAATCTGGGCAATGACCTGGTCCGGTGGAAGGTCGGACGACGACGATCTGACCCCGATACCCGGATACAGAGGCTTTTGCTCCTTAACAAAGGCAAGCTGATTTGTGACCAGGTTAGTGAACACATTGAGCGCAGGGGTGTAGTTCATAGGACAGACAAAATCCACATAACCTTGTTCCAACCAATAGAGCCAGTCCTGACCGACTGTGTCGCGGCATGCAGGATAGGACGAAAACACGGCGGCTGAGATTTTTACGTCAGGTTTGACGGCTTTAACCGCGTCATGAACACTCCTGACAAGGCGCGTTATCTGATCACGACGCCATTCGCGGTACGCCTCTTTGAGCGGTCCGCTGTAACAATCATCGGGCCAGTTGACCACGACATGACCCGTATCGCTCGTGAACCGCTCACGGCATGAATCGCAGTAACACGTCTTCGAGTCGGGATAACGGATAAAATCATAGTGTATTCCGTCAATGTCATAATTCCTAACCACTTCCATGATGGAGTCGAACTCGAGCTGAAAGTTGCGCGGGTCGGACGGGCAAAGCCAGTCAACGGGATTGCCGTCGACGTCGACCTGTGTCCTGCCCTGTGCCCGCATATCGTCAATGAAACTTTGCTCTGTCCACAGCAGAATCCAGGTTTGTTTCCGGGGGTGGGCTTGAATTCCGTGGTTATGACAGCCAGCAACGCATTGCGTGACCTGATCGCCATAAGTGTCATACGTGGATGAATGGGGCAGATATGAACTGTCGAAGTGTGCCAGGCCAGCCGTGAACATGATGGGAATGACCGCGTTGAATCCGGAGGAGCGCAGCAAGGCAGCTGATTTATCCCAATCGCCCGGATAAATGCCGGTACCCGCACTCTCCCAGAGTGCACGGAACTCAGGCACGTGCGGTCTCTGCGCAAGATAGAAACCCTCGAGCAGGTGAAGGCGCGATGAAGTTGCTAAGTCAATGGTCTGGCAGAAAATGTCAGATGTGATTGAATCAGCTGCCCGTGTTCGATATGAAACCGCGCGGTCGATTTCGTCCTGCACCGCGGCACGGCGCGGCGTCAACTCCGCCTCCGCGAGAATGCCGTCCACGGCTTCGTCGAAGATTTCGTAATGCCCGACCGGCATGATGGACTCGATGGCTGCGGTTTGTGCTGCTTCCCGCACTTCAGGTATAAAATGGGCGACAAGCGACAGCATAAGGCTTTTTTTGTTGTCAATGTCGTCGCCAAGGAGGATATGTGTCATGAACGCGCCACGCGGACTGATGAGCCACGCCGCCTTGTCGAGCGGTACGCCTGACGCGTCTTCCCAGTATGCAAGTACCTGCGTATCAGTGGTTGCGGGAGCTGTGACATTTACGGCCCACGACGCCTGTTCGGCGCGGTCGGGGATGCAGTCAACAATACCGGGAACGAACTGCATAGCACTTAAATCGTATGGCTGTATAACTGTAACATCTATACCAAGGAGAGCGGCAAGGCTCGGCTCGAGCAGCCAAAAGGCGATTAGTTTCCCGCCACCTTTAACGAAATCCTCGAGATACGTAATCTCCTGGCTCGGTTGGTTTTTGTTATACGGAAGAATAACGAGTTTGACATTACCCAAACCTTTTTCGTCGACATCATCATCGGTCACCATGCCATACTCGATACCGTAAGCATCAAGGCACTCAGCAACCAGGGCAGCGGTTTGTTCCGCCGTCTCGGGATAGTTTGTTCTGCTCCCCTTGACAATCTTGATCGGCGGTGTGAAGAGACGCAATTTCGTGGCGATAATGGCGGTGTTGACAGATGCCCCTTTCCAGGGAGAGAAACGTATACCCGTGATCTGATCCCACCCGGCAGGTGTCGAGGATTCATGAAATCCGGCTCGCGGAAACCGCAATGTCTGCCAGCCGTTTTTCGAGATACTTAAAGTCTGGGCAAACCACCCGCCCGGACTCCGGAAGTAGAGGGTGAGGGAAGAGATTGGCGTATAGTCCTCGACATAGATGCGTAACGTAAAAACGTCATCGGAAGAAAGGTCTGCAATGAAGGAATAATCCCAATAGCAACGGTTGTCAACGGACTCAAAATTGCACGGAAACCTCACACCTCGTTCTTCCACCCCCGGGATGCCCTCAAAGAGTTCAACCTGGGGAGAGCCGGAGAGTGGCACCCACGCTGCACGCGCCGCTTCCGTAGTCGCAAAATCAAACACATCCAGCGTCATCTCTGCCCGCAACGCCGCCGGAAACTGCAATCCCGCCAGAACACTAATCCATAGTATATAAATAATCCGTCGTGAAAAATAAGACATCATGAAAACCATGTGTGCCTTGAAATCATTAAAAAATTCAAAATCAATTATACTACGAGCAAATTGACAGGTTCAATCGATTAGTAAAACTCTACAGGCGTCGGGCGCAGATCTCGCGTCGTCTGCGCCCACTAATGGGGTGGCTACTTCTCCAATTCTTTCTGCATCTCGGTTTTGCGCTTTGCTTCCTCACGCCGCTGCTCTTCCTCACGCTTCTGTGCTTCCCGTTGTATCTCTTCCTGCTTCTTCATCCACTCCTGTTCACGCTTGGCTTCTTCTCGTCGGTATTCTGCCTCGCGTTTCATCTCTTCGCGGTGCATTTCCTCTCCTCTTTTGAACGTTTCCTTTAGTGAACAACAGCCAATGCCCAGAATCAGTATCAATAATAAACACGCATAGACTAATTTCCTCATTCTTCTTCCTCCCGCGTTGATTGCTTATATCAATATGAGTTCACCTACTCACCCACCTTAACAATGGTTATACGGTTTTCTCACAGTATTATCAGATACTCATTCGAATCCACACATTCTGGATGATAGGAAGCCAAAAAAGACCGTGCAACACAAAATTACCGAGTTTCGATATGGCCTGTTCCAATTCCATTACAATGATGTTACGGATGATGGTTTGGTCCTCAGCGTGCTTTGAGAACGCGTACCATCGCCGAGAGATTTTGTCCCTTATATCATCCAGCAACGAGATTAAGCAACGTTACTTTAGATTGGGCTGAGAGTCAATCGGTTGATGCTCAACGACTAAATCAATGATAATATAAAAATGCATAATGACCTTTTTCGGTGAGGCAAAAGTTGAAAAGTTCCTGTCCGGTTTGACGAAGGGTAGAATTTTCTCCAACTCGGAGAAACCCTCTCTTCCCTACCGGCATTGCACGAGGATAGATGATATTTTTCGAGTTCCTATGTGGCGAAACATGCTGAATAGAGTAAAAAACCGCATGCACTTCTAAAAAAGATTTCTCTGGGGTAAATACGACGCTTGTTACCACTCTTTTTGAATCAACTGGAAATAATGCCATACATTATCTTCGGGACCATTGGTGAGGCGTTTTCCCACCTTTACAGGAGGCCAGATTCGATGCTCATCTTTCCAGAGGCCGATCACGGGATAGGCGGGGTCAGTCTCATTATCGATTCGCCATTCGCCGCCGCTGTGCCGTCGTAGAACTTCACCAATATAACCGCCGTACATCTTGCACGCTTGTTCGAATATGTCCGGTGGAATACTTCCCTTTAACAACCGCGAAAGTCCTCCGCGCGGCATAGTCTTATGCATCCGGTCAAGTATCATCTCTACCTTTTCCACACTCTCTGGGGTATAATCGAGATCAATACCCATTGTTGCTTTTGCATGTTCAACGGCATCCATGGCATACGCTTCCATCATATCGTTGGTTGAAGGCATATCAATAACACTTTGTTCTCCTGAAATAGCGTGACCTTCGAAGGGTTGTTCGCCCTTTTCGCCAAAGTCAAGGACCATGCCTTCAGTCGCCTTTTCATATACAAGACCTGATCCTGATGGCTCATTTATACGAATCTTGGTTGGTGACACATACAGTAACTGATATTCTGTATCCTTTCCTAACCGTGGGTGATTTTGAACGTCGGTTGCCATGACCAGCATAAAAAGCTTATTAAGATGGGCAGACCAATGCCCGAATTCCTTGATTTCGTTACCGTCTGGAGTTTTTTCCACCTTCTTATAGATTCCCTCCAATACCTCGGGTTCTCCTTGATGTTCGAATTGGATGATAATGGTTGATCCCTCATGTGTCGTTATCCAGGTACCCACCGGGCTCTGCTTCAGGAGCCATTTGATATGGTTGCGAACAAAGAGCACCAACAAAATTCCAAGAACCACGACCACCCCAATAATGATGAAAACAATCTTCATAGCATTTCGTCCTTCTTATTCGTCTGTTGTTGCCTTATCCTCCCAGCGATATATGCTGTGAATGGATTCATAATCTTGTACAGGCGATTCTTGACAATGCGGCGGATACAGATGGTACATGAGGTTCTTGCCGTTTGTGTCAACTTTATCAGATATGATACCGACATGCCATAAATGTTTCTTTCCGTCTTTTACAAAGAAAATAACATCGCCGGGCTTCCAGGCGGAGGCATTGTGTGTGTCGATTTTTTTGGCAAAACGATCAAAGAAGACCACCAAGTTCTGGCAACGTCGATGATCGATGTTTTTATCCGGTTTTTTGTATTCCCATATTTCGGTAGGATAGCACTCCGGGTGCAGTTTCCTATCCTCATGAAGCAGTTTTTGAATATCTATATCTGCATTTCTAAATGCCCGAATTACAAGATCAGTACATACGCCAATCTGAGAATTCACGTCGCCACCGGGATATGATAAAACTTCATAGGTCTCTTTATACACGGTCTTTTTGTGTACCTCTCTCCTGGCACCCTCGAGAATTTTATATGCGACGGATTCAGGCTCTTGTTCAGCATCACTTTGTATATTCCTATGGTTACTCGGTTCAGATAAGGATTCTCGTGTGCACTCGAGGGTAAGAAAAGCTACACAGAAAAGCAGTGCCGGATAAACGATGAATTTTATGTTCAATCCCTTGTGCATAATCCAAGATTAAGTAATTTACAAACTGCGTGCAATAACAGACTTTAATGATTATGCAATCCTGCCTCATCTTTATGGTGAAAGGAAACTTCGTACACCACCGCTTCTCAATCCACCTCGCTTGAAAGGTGTGGTCAGGACACGGGTGGGTACATGTGTGTATATTCCTGCGGCGGCACGGCGGCGCGACGGCGCGACGAAAAGCTGTTAGAATCTGATTGAAATTCTAAAATCTTTTTTTCGTGCTTTGCGTTCTTTTGCGTCTTGGTGTCTTGGCGCAAGGAAATAAGTACACGCTATGTTCACTAAAGTCCGAGGCCTGAATACTGTCAAACTATTCAGGGCAGATCAGGTTTACGGTAGGAAAATATGTCCTGTATCTTGCGATGTCACGTGTGACCAAATCCAGGTTGAGTACTGCGGCGTGTGCACCAATATAAAAATCGGGTAAAGGGGATTTCTTTATTCCTTTACCCTTCCTGTATCGTAGATAGACCTTCCCGGCAAGAAAGAGCGCTTCTTTTGGGATTTCCAGCATCTGGAATCCGCCCTTTTGCAGGGCTGATTCCAATTCCTCTATCTTGTTAAATCCGATTGAAACCTCGCTATATATTACCGCGTTGATATATAGTGTTCGATGAAGGCTGTACTTTGCCAGCACAGATTCAGACCAATCCGCCCATTCGGGATCATCAAGGAAAAGATCTAAAATAACATTTGAATCGACGAGCATGCCCTTCATTTTCCGGACCTCGTCAGGGTCATAATTTGGTCTGTTGTCATTTTGACACTTGCAGCACCCCTTAATCGCTTGAACCTGCGGGTGGCAGCCTTTGAGTTTTTTCGTTTTATCAGATATACACGATCCTTTTCTTCGACAAATTCAACCTCTGACGCCGCCGTTATCCCTAATTTTTCACGGATATGCTGGGGAATAGTAACCTGCCCTTTTATAGTGACCTTCATATTTCGGCTCCTTTAATAGTAATAAGTAATACAAGTAATAATATTACTAAATTCGGCTTATGTCAACAAAAAACCATCACTTACCATGAAGCTTATGCGGGTCTGCAATGTGATGCGAGAACAGGATTTCTTGGGTTTCGGAGATACAAAATCTGACACTATGTATTCACCATGAAGGACCTTGCTCTCTTACAACTTAGTTCACCTTGTGTAAATTCAGCCGGAGTCCCCGTCATTGGTAACTTATGATTCGAAGAATGGAACAACAGCTCCTTCGTGGATTTCAAATAATTCCCATGTCAGAGGTTTCAGGGTGTCTGGCTCTTCCATTTTGCGAATCAAAGCCCGCATGTCGTCCCGAGATTTCCGATCGCCTTTTGGAAATACCAGCATTACGTCCCGATGCGGGATGCTGATGCAGATCTCATCGGTTTTAAGCGTTTTCGAAGCCATTTTTTGAAGGGCGGGCAACAAAATGCAGGTTGCAGCAGCCCAATGATCGGCAAACAACATGAATGGATTCCGATCCGAATTTTCTATCAATTTGATGTTGATCTTCCGCTCACGTGCCAGGCGTTCTAGGTTTTCCAGTGCAGTGTGGCGCAATTGATCCAGATTCATGTCAATTTGTTCAAAATCCCGAGCAGTTAATATGCGCACCATGCCGTCCAAATCGTAAGCAAACACAACGTATAGATCATGTCCTATCGAAGTGGTATATCCATCAGGGATTTCACCGAGGTCTTGCAAGTATCCAGAAGGCACAACATAAGGATAGATTTTGTCCGTCGATTGTACCGATAGACTCTCCGGATTGTCGCGGAGCATTTGTTTTGCAGTGGCTTTCGCGGACTTCACTGCCGCTTGATATTCTTGTGTGTGTTGCGCATTGACGCCTTTTCTCTTTTTTCGCAAACGATCAACGACCAGGCTGATTGCCAGCACTACGCAACCTAATCCGA
>CAZSMK010000030.1:0-3010 GCA_964608095.1 uncultured Candidatus Sumerlaeota bacterium
ATGAGAAGGCAAAGAGCCGCGACGTCAGCCATAATCTGCTTGATTACATCTTTTTCGCCTCGAATATACAGGGCGGCGTCAGGGGCGATCCCGAGCATCCCGCGTATGGCTTAATCGCATGGGGAACGATCGCGCCAGCCTGGGAGGTTGCCACGTATGGCGATGACGAGGCACGCGTGATGCTTGCCACGCTTGCCGCTGCTGCGTCGCTTGATTCACCGCAATGGAATACCGCCGTATTGAAAGGTCTGCTGGCTAATTTACGAACAACCGGACCGGCGGGATTCCGTGGCATGCGCATTGATATCCCCGACCTCGAGAGAAACGGCTGGCGATACTACCGCGACACCGAACGGATTTTTTACTCTCCTCACTATGAGGCGTATCTATGGGCGTGCAATTTATGGGCGTATGCGCACACCCGCTACATGCCATTCCTCGAAAAGACAAAACGCGGCATCAAGATAATGATGGAGGGATATCCGGATAAATGGATCTGGCAGGATAACATCGAAAAGGCGCGGATGCTGTTGTGCCTTGCGTGGTTGGTTCGGGTCAAGGATACGCCAGAACATCGCCAATGGCTCGAACGTATATTCAACGACCTGATTGAATATCAGGAAGAATGCGGCGGCATAAGGGAAAAATTACCCCGCGGTCACAGCGGTTATGTACCGCCTGCATCCAACGAGGCGTATGGCTCGTCGGAAGCGCCACTGATCCAGGAGGATGGCGATCCATGCACAGACCAACTCTACACAACCGGTTTTGCCGTGCTCGGACTGCATGAAGCGTTTGCGGCGACCGGCGATGCCCGCATCAAACAGGCGGAAGATAGACTCGTGGAATATCTCTGCCGCATACAGACCCGTTCGAAAAAACAATTCTTTTTGGACGGCTCGTGGTTCAGGTCGTTCGACTATGATAAATGGGAACCCTGGGCGAGTTCGGGAGATGTCGGCTGGGGCGCCTGGTGTATCGAGAGCGGGTGGGGGCAGGCATGGATTGCAGCCACACTCGCCTTGCGACAACTTGACACATCGCTCTGGGATTTCACCGCCGGGATTGATATAGCCAGAGAGTTCCCCCAAATCCTCCAAACCATCCCGCAAGAATAAGACCTGGATTTTTATACAAAAGAACACAGACAAAACACAGACTAACACGGGACAGAAACCGAGTCGTGAAGAATCGTGAGATTCTTCTAAAGTGCACGTAAGGGCACTCCCATTCCTTTTTCATCAGGGCGTCGGGCAGACGAATCATGCGACTTACACGAATTGATACTGCAGCACCGGCTTAATTGTGTTTGCGCGTGCATTATCTTATGCGTGGGGTGGCTCATTTTGTCTGAACCGTGTCGGGTAGAGTTCCTCAGTCTTCTTGTATGATCTTCCCGCGTAAGTATAGATATAGTGCGATAAGATATATCAAAATTCCGCCGATGTATTGTCGCGAGATTGCGAGGCGCATGAACCATTCGCCGGTGGATGCACCGGCAATCTTTGCCAGTTGCCCACCAGACCATTTCCACGGCGAAGAGATCGAGAACTGAAAAAGCGCAATAAGAATTATGAGTATGCATAAGGCGTAGTCAGACGGTCTCTCATGCGCGGTTTTCGAAAATGTTGCCACTAAGTAAAGTATCAACGGCAGGAAAAAGACGTAATAGTGGTTCCATGATACCGGCAAGAGGATTGCGCTGAGCGCAAGTAACAGAAACGCCTGGAACATTTTCGGTCGGCTCTCGCGCGATAGCAACACAAACACAAGCGATATCACCAGCACGAATTTGACAAGTTGCGCGATTATCTTGATAGCTGTCGGCATATAATAAAGCAGAGGGGTGGAAATTAAGGGAAGAGGATACACCCATCTCAGGAGTGTGCTCTCGAGCGATTGGTTTACGGGGAAAATCGGTATCCCCGAGCCGAGCGCGCGTAAAGCCCTGACGTAATCTCCGTACACACGCACACCGAATACTGCAACGCCGAATGAGGCGATGATAAGGACGGTTATGAACCATGAGAGCAACGCCCTGAGACGACGCTGCCTCAACCAGTAGAGAATGAGCAGCGCCGGAAAAAATTTAAACCAGAAGGCGAAACTGAGGAGGATGCCGCCGGTTATTTCTCGCCGCTGTTCCGCCGATTTCCACGCAAGCAATGTCAGCAAGAACATTATTGCCGTCATCTGTCCCGTCATCATCGTCCAACGAACCGGCATGGAGAAGAGAAGTATGAAGGCGGTTATGACAAACGCGGGAATTACCTGTTCGGGCGGGAAACATGACCTGATGATTATGAATACGCATACCGGAATAACGGCGCAATTTATGAGTAACAATACTATTCCTGCCGCTGAATAAGGAAGCAACGTAAAGAGTGAAAAGAGAGGTACGTAAGAGGGTGCGTAAAGATAAAGCGGAACTGAAGTTCTCGAATAAATCCCCTCTGCTGTGGCAACCTCTCTAAAACGGTCGCCGCATTCCAGCAGAAAGCCGTCGTCGTATGGTATTACGATATAGTCGTAGAGGGCATCGAATTCACCGGCAAAGAAGACCTTGCCCGCAACATATAAAGAACTGAAATCGATAAAGGGTTGTCCGCCATACATAAAAAGAAAAAAGATTGCATACAGCATAAACGAGACGGCAAGCAGGATTGCTATATTTCGTTTAGTCATAGAGTAATACTATAGTTTCATCTCTCACCGTTCGACACAAAAGTTTTGTTTTTGTAGAAGTTTTTGTACGAAATGATGGGTGGGTGAAAATCTGCTCTTTATAGAATTTTTGAATTTTTACCGGCAGTCGTTCGAGCCGAACGATTCTACTCTGAAAAAAAGCCCCCGAGTGCGAGTAGAAGTCCGATTTGGGTGACAAGCGGGGAGGCTTATCCTACAGTATCGTAGGACAACCGTCTCGGTTGTCAGCCTTAGATCGTTAGTAGTATCGGAAATTGTTATGATAGCAGGAGGACAAGCGAGGACGCTTATCCTACAGTAACGT
>CAZSMK010000031.1:0-2690 GCA_964608095.1 uncultured Candidatus Sumerlaeota bacterium
GGGTAAAGAAAAAAGGGATTTTAAGTTGTAAAGAGATTAGTGGAGATGAGTGAATATCCGTAGATATAAGAGAAATTTTCTTTATACGCACCTCAACGCAAGGATTACACATCCGCCACGGCGCGTCTTCGACCCTCCACGGCGCGTCATCGACCCTCCACGGCGCGTCTTCGACCCTCCACGGCGCGTCATCGACCCTCCACGGCGCGTCTTCGACCCGCTCACGCGGTCCCCCTCTCCAAGAGAGGATTTTAAATTTGGCACCCCGCATGTTCCACCCGCCTGGGCAAGATTCTTTAAAACCCGATTTCAATTTCGATAGCGATAACGATGAATGAAAATAAGGATTTATATATCAGCCATTACAGGCTGATGCTTTTCGGTGAGCATATTATTTATGAATGGTTATTCTTCCCGGACCTATGGCGTGTATGTATGTCTGCGCTAACAACATAATAAGAAAAGTGAAGGCCTGACCCCGTTACTTTGGTTCGAGTTTTTTGGATTCTTCCCAGAGGGCGTCCATCTCGGCAAGCGTCATTGATTTGAGTGTTCGCCCTTGCTGGTGCGCTTGTTGCTCGATATAGTGAAAGCGCCGGATGAATTTTTCCGTACAACTTTGCAGCGCCTCTTCAGGGTGGACTTCGAGAAACCTTGCAAGATTGACAAGGGCGAATAGAAGGTCGCCGAATTCTCCCTGAATCTTCTTTTGATCTTGAGCCTTCTTATCGTCCAGGAGGAGTTTGAGTTCGTCAATCTCCTCGAGGACTTTCTTGTAGACGTCCTTGATGTTGTCCCAGTCAAACCCGACTCGTGCAGCCCTGTCCTGGACACGATGAGCGCGAATGAGTGCGGGCAGATTTCGAGGCACACCCTCGAGGATCGAGACGTGTTCCTCGTTTCTCTTTTCCTGTTTTTCCGCTTTCTTGATTTCTTCCCAGTTACGGAGAACCTCTTCTGCCGAATCCCATTTTTCAGCACCGAACACATGCGGATGGCGATGAATCATTTTGTTGCAAATGGTTTCAAGCACATCGGCGATGTCAAAATGTCCTTCCTCCCGAGCGAGTTCAGCATGAAACACAATCTGAAGCATAACGTCACCAAGTTCTTCCTTGAGCTCGGTAAAATTCTCCGCATCGATACTCTCGATAACTTCGTATGCTTCCTCGATAAGGTAGGGTTTGAGTGATGCATGGGATTGTTGGCGGTCCCAGGGACAGCCCTCGCGACTGAGCAGGCGTCGCATGATGTCCACGAGGTGCTCGAAAGATTTCCCGGCCTTTTCCCTGGTATCCTCAGTATGTTTCTTTTCTTCCGACACTTGTTACTTCAATATGTGTTTGAGCGCCTTCCGACTATAATGCCAGGTACCCAACGCCGCGGTAAGTTTGATAAGGTCACCTATCAGGAAGGGAAGAAAGCCGGTCCTGATTGCGTCAAGAAACGAGACATGCGTATTGAGGGATAAAAACGTCGCGCCTGTAAGTAAAATAAGCAAGGTTGCAAAGATGAGGAATACAATTCTCTTGATAGTTGTGACGTCGTCGCGAGTGGCGAACCCTGCGAGTGACGATGCCATGATAAAGCCCAGCAGGTACCCGGTCGTAGGAGCGTAAAGAATGGCGGGCCCCGTGGTTGCACCTGCAAAAAGCGGCATCCCGAATAAGCCGAACAGGAGATAAATCCCCTGGCTCAAGGCACCTGCTGATGCGCCAAGGGCAAGGCCGGATAACAAAACAAAATAGGTCTGGAGCGTCAGCGGGACAGGCGTAAAAGGAAGCGGTATCCTCACCAAGGCACCAAACGACGTGGCAAAGCTGAAAAAGACAATGCCGAATACTTTAACTGCTGCACGAAGTGCAAGTTCTTCTCTCGTAAGCGCAAGTTCTTCGCTCGTAATCGCAAGGGTTTTGATTTTTTTCATTCTCGTTTCTCACCTGTTTGAAGAAATAAAAAGCACACGTAGCTTATCTGTGGTGCTGTTGAAAAGTCAAACCGTTTTTACCACGGCGCACGTATGACCCTATATAAAAAAAGGATGACATGCAAACCAGCTCTATGAGATACTGTATTTATTTAGTAGAGATTAAGGAATTCAAATGGAAAATAAAAACGACATACTCGAAATCATAATTTACGGCAGCGAGGTATTGAAACAAAAGGCTGAACCCGTGGAAGAGTTGACCGATAAAGACCGCCGGTTGATTGAGCAAATGGCCGAAACCATGTATAAGTTTAATGGTATAGGTCTTGCTGCCAACCAGGTGGACGTGCTTAAACAGATCGTTATCCTGGACATAGATCAGATGGATGTGAAGTACGGGGGAAGTGGTAAACCATTATTGCAGGTCTTTATCAACCCGGTGATCCTGCATGAATCCGAAGAAGATATTCCGTTCGAGGAGGGATGCTTGAGCATTCCAGGTATTGAGGCGAATGTGTACCGCCCGTTTAAAGTGAATATTGAATACTATGATCTGGACTTCGAGAAGCACACAAAAGAGTGTGACGGTTTGCTTGCCCGCGTGATACAACATGAAATCGACCATTTGAATGGAGTGCTCTTTGTCGACAGACTGGGCTTTGCTAAGCGTGCGTCCCTTGCGGGTAAACTCAACCGCCTTAAAAAAGAAGGCGCGCATCGCACCGTCCCCGATAAATCGCCGAAATTATAACCCTTTTCTCTC
>CAZSMK010000032.1:0-30831 GCA_964608095.1 uncultured Candidatus Sumerlaeota bacterium
CTCAAACGACCCCCGGCGGGAGGGCATCAACAATAATCAAAAACCAGAATTTTCGGCTTGATCTTCTTAACTAAACCGTGATTTAAATGGTTGTTATCAACAGGTGGTAGTCATCCTTGACTCAAACGGTACTATGACATGTACGGGGATACGATAGGAAGAACCAGCCAGAGGCGGGATTTTGCCGACACATCAGACAAACGAATGACGCAGGTCGTCACCGGCGCGGTCACCGCCACGTACGATCCGCCACGGCGCACTTTCAGTCAAGACGCCTTTGGCAACGTCCTCTCAGGCTCTTCGGACGGCTTCCACCTCACCACCAAACGCCACGACTCAGCCATCGGGCTGTATTACTTCTGCCAACGGTGGTATGAACCGGAGCTGGGTAGATTTTTAACAAGAGCACCTCTTCCACCCGCTTTAGAACACCCCTATGTTGTGACAAGTAATAATCCGACAACTTACATTGATCCTTTCGGTACATTCTTCTATAGATCCAGGAGCGTAAGTGGTTGGTGTAATTGTATTTGTCTTGAACTCGCAGGATGTACATGCTGGGGTAAGGGATGTCCTTCTCCTCCACAATTTAAGCCCCCACCCTCAAAATATGATCCAATTTCGCCTTGTGCACCATTTAATGAGTTGGCTGGTACTATTGAAATGATGAAAAAGACACAAGAGCTTGAGCGGGACATAAAAGAACACTGGGAGGATTTACCTGAGTATATGCCTCGTGGCTTTTGGTGCCCTAAAGAAGACCATGAGTATTAAAGGTAATATGTTTTGTTTTTCATTGAAGAGAAGATTATATAAAAGAAAAATCATTGGAGTTAAACGAAATGAAGCCAAAAGAAAAAACAAAAAAATACCTATTTCGTCCTTTTACCTATATACTCCTTATAACTCTGATTTGGCTTAGCCTATTTTATTTAATCTTAGTTCACTTTGGCGGTTTAGAATCAGAAAATCTCAGACTCAAACATTATAATAAGATGGGAAGACAGATCATCGAAATTCAACATAATCTAATATTGAATCGATTTGATGAAGCGCTCGAGGAATTATCAATCTTATGCAACGAAAAGGCGATTTCCAGGGAAGACAAGGAAAGAAACTTGTCCTCATTCTGGTATTCGGTCGGGACGTGTGGCTTTGAACCATCTTTCGACCTTACGGCTTCTCCGGGAATACGAGATGAATATCTCCTTAATTCACTTAGAACAACTTTTTATTACGATTACTTAACATCACATCTGATAGATATCAAAACGCTGATACCCGTAATAGATCAAGTATTTACCGAGAGAAAGAACAAAATTAATGCGTATGTTGTGCTTGCAGAGGAAATGGGCTACCGTGATCCGGCAAAATCAGAATACATGCTAAGACAGATTTCGACGTTATCTCCATCTGAGTTCGAATCATTGATCTTGAGCGCAAAATTAACAATACTGCTTGCAAAGCAAGATTATGAGGGGATTATTGCACTCCGGCAGAAGGAAATTCCTGAGATTAAAGCAAATCTATCCACCGACTATCAAGTGTTCCTTGTATGTGAAATACTGGCACATGTGAAAGTGGGAGATATCCAAAGAGCTCAAGAGATTGGAAGACATTATTTGGAGATCGAGGCTATAAAAGAACCATCACTACGGGAAGCCGTAAATACATTGTTAGAACATGTTGATAAAGGAGATACCTGGGAAGAGATTGTTGGCGCATTTAGAAAGAGCTTAAAGGATTATGTTCAAAGATACAAGGATCAGCGTTGAGTGACGAGATCAGGTCCTTTATCTTTTCTTATTATATTGCGAGCGTAGACATCCTTACATATAATATGTACGCAGAGAATAAATCATCATATCTGAGATTAGGATTACTTATGTGGTTTACAGGCGTTGGTCTCTGGCTTGAAGACGTTGATCCTTTTGAGAAAATTGATGAACTTCTTGGGCCATGTCCATAGGAAAACAAATAAATATAATAATTGATGTATGTCGAATCATGTTATTAAGTTGGTCCCGTACTTGTTCTGAGAAGAGTTGAATATTCAGATTATATATTTTAATTATGAAAATCAGCAAAATACGGTATTATTGGGTAATATTAGGGATTGTTATGTTTTTAATAATTGGAGTTTATTCTATCCATATACTTTGTGTAAGAAAGAAGATCATGTTGAGCTATAATAGGCTTCGTATGCTTGCGTCAGCATGTGAGACCTATTCTTTAGAATATGCGAATACACCTTTCCCGGATTGGTTATTTATTGACGATACACTCATTCAAGACTACTATTTATCAACTGAATTTGGTAAAGAAGGTTTGGAAAGAATAGATGATTTCAAAAAATGGAGCTCCAATTTACGTTTCAGTAATCTGTATGATTATCTCATAGCGACTTCTACTCTCAAAAGGAAAGATATTATAAAACTTTTTGAGGATCCCTTTGATACAAAGATTAGATATGGGGTTTTTGGTATTAGCAAAGAATATAGTGGTAGGCAATATATTTTGCTTTCAAATGGTCCTAATAGGACAACAGATATTGATGAGAAAAAATTATTGAAATATGACAATGAAATGTTAATCCCCACAATTATAAATAATATATATGACCCAACAAATGGACTAATGAGCAGGGGTGACATAATTTATGCACATTTTGTATGGAATGACTTACAAAACCGCTATAGCAAAGGTCCTCAAGTTTTGAAATGAGGATGTCTTAAACTTAGTTGAAATTGAAAGGGCTCCACCGATTTGGTAGAGTGTTAGAATAAACTTCTATAGGATATTAAAGAATGAAGACCCTGAATTAATTCGCCGCGAGTGACTAAAATTTGTGTTGTAGGGTTTAGTATTGGGTTTTTATTTCGGATAATCATCCCTTTATCAGCCTCACCAATTCGAAGCTCACAATCAGGATTTTACTTTTTGTTTACTATGGCTTTATTCATCGGTGGTATTGTTTTTTATTCTCTCTATCTTGGGGGTATTCGAAAAAGAGGGGTATTTACAGCCGGGATATTGCTTTGCGCAATCAGTTTTGCGAATCTTTCTTTTATTGCTCATGAATCAACTTCATGGCTTTTTTATATCAACCTCCTCATATTCTACATATTTTGTACAGCGTACGGTATTACTCTCAAGAGGAAGAAAGAAAATTCGATAATACAGAATATCGCTATAGGTTTTTCAATCCTTTTTGGTATTATTGGCATTGGCTTTTCAAGAAAACCCCTATTGATCAGTGTGCCTGTTGTTATATTTGTTCTTATCCCTGCAGTTTTTAACTTTCTGCCCCAAAAACGATTACGAGGATTTTAGCAGGGGCGTTTGGCTCGAGCGCCCCCAGCAACAGTTCGAAATAAAATTCATTTTATCGATTCCTTATTCTTCGCTGTCGCTGCCTCTCGATGTAAAGTCCACAACAGGGAGAGGCGAGATGGTAAAGACAACACGGTCCGGAGAGAGGTTGTGTGCGTTTATCTCAAGACCGAGAACAGAACAGAGCGCCCTGGTTATGGGAAGCCCCAACCCATAGTGCCTGCCGGTCTTCGTTCGCGCAGAATCACCTCGCCAGAATCGTTCAAACAGGTTGGACAAATCCGATTCAGCTATGAGCTCGCCTTTATTGATTATTTCGAGTCTGAGCGGCGCTTCTTCGCTATCCGAGGCGGTTCTGAGAATTACAGTACTTCCCTCTATGCCATATTCTACCGCATTGCCCAGAAGATTATTCAATATTATCTTCATCTTTTCTCTATCGACAAATACGTGGAGCGAGTCATCGATCTGGTTGTCGATCTTTATATTTTTCTCTTTTGCATGATGCCCGATTATGTCACGACTTTCTTCAGCGATTTTTCGCAACGAAACCTTTTCCTTTTTCACCTGTAGTTGCTCGCTATCAATCTTTGCGAGAATAAGAAGGTTTTCCATCATTTGTTCTGTTTGGAGGAGTATTTCATGCGCGTCTTTAATGGTGTGGCGATATTCATCTTCAGAGCGCGGTTTGAGCAAAGCGATCTCCAGAATTGATTGTAAGCCTGCGAGCGGAGTTCTCAGTTCGTGAGCCACATCGGCGGTGAGCTGGCGTTCGCGTTGAAACGCCCGCTCAATTCGTTCAAGCAGACTATTGGTGGCATCCACCAGGGGTTTTAATTCCTTGTGTCGCGCCTGCGTAAAGCGAAAATCGAGTTTCTGAGCGGACACTTTATCAAGGTCGTGAGAGAGGCGTTTAACGGGACGAAGTGTCTGATGCGAGATGAATAATGCAGCAAGAAGCATGAACAATAACGCAAGGGCAAAGATTTCAGCGGTATATTTCACCAACCCTTCGAGTCGATACTCGACATTGCGCCGGTCAAGGGCAAGCAGCAGCAGCATTTCCATTCTGCATGATTCTTGCTCCTCAGCCTGGACACAGAACCGCCAGGAAATGGCACGTAGACTCTCATCTTCGATTTCGGCGTTCCAGAACACGCGAGTAGACTCCGACTCACTCCCAATGACTTTATCGGACATCGGAAATATTTTGCCTTCGAGTTCATTCGAGCGGGCAATGAGATTGCTCGTAGTTAAATCCACGATTTGAAAATATTCATTATCCTCACGAGTAATGCGAAAAATCTTCTGCACGCTCGAGTCGGTTAAGGAACCTTCGGGCGATATCTCGACATTCGAAATGACGTTCTCCGCCGCCTCCATCAACCGTTCATCCAGCTGCTCATACAGGGTTTTATGAGCCTTGTAATAAATAATCCCCCACATAGCAGTATAGGCGATAATCTGGATTAAAAAGTACCAGAATAAAAGCGTTCGTTTCATTGATTGCATCATTGCCCCATCTTCCTATTGGTCACAGAAATAAACTATATCTTTTACCTTGTTCGGGTGTATTTCATGAAGCACAAAGTTGTAGCGCTCGATTATTTCGGGATCGTGCTGGTGAAAATTACCACCGGCGCCCGCCGTAATCATGTAGGTCACTCCTTTATAGTCTTTTCGGCAGTAACCGTGAATATGTCCACAAAAAACTCGCGAAATAAGTCGCGCATTACGGCTCACGAGCCCGGTAAATTCTTCCGCGTTAAGTTTAAAGCAATGGTGGTTCCAGGGTCCTTTAGGCGGGACATGCAAAAAGAGAAAATGACGTTTCTGCGGAACAAGAAGCGCTGCAAGATGTTCAATCTGTTCCGCGGCAAGTCCTTTCTGCACGATATGGCTCCCATTGTTTGATGGTAAATGGACAAACGGATTACGCGCCTTGAAATTTACCTGCTCATTTGAGTTCAATACGATGAAACGGTTTATGCCGATATCGAAAAAAAAGTTGGTGGAGCCAAAGAGGTAAGAGAAAAGAGTATAGCCGTCGCCTTTGAGGTCGTGATTACCCGGGACAAGGAGTAGGGGGATGTCGATTTCTTTAATGGTATCAATCAAGCGGCGGTAATTACCGACCGTACCCGAGCGCACCGCATCGCCCGTTATCATTATAAAATCAGGATGTTTTGTTGCCGCTTCCTTTAATACTTTCTCGAAAATACCGTTCTGCTTTCCTGAATCGCCCAACGTCGCAAAGGTAAATGAATCGCGCGTACCCAACTTCTCCTTTATCTTGCGCGCCATTTGAGAGTTAATGCCCGGCTTTATATCATGGAAGACCGACTCAAGAAAATCGAGTTGGAGGTGCTCTTTTTTAGGCAAACGCCGCAGCCCGGGTAGCCCATACATTCCAAAACGGTGCGACATTTTCGTTATCCCTGTTTTTACTGTTTGATGCATAAAGGATCTCGGTTACACTTAATGTGTTACACTTTATCGTATCAAAGATGAAGATTTGATGAGAAAACCAACATGAAAGGTTCTATACTGTCTGCATGAATGCTCTGGAACGTATAGGATTGGCTTTTTGCGTATTGAGCCTTTATGTCCTGCCCTGCCGTGGTGATGTCCACGTTCGAATGAACGAAAACCATCTCGAGATTTCTTATGTATCGTCCGAACCGGAGCGTTGCCCTTTACCACTGAAAACATCGAATCCCTATGGTAATGGCCTGTCCATGGTGAAGAAAGCCACAGCAGGGAGACCTGCCGTTCCTGTTCTTAAAGCCACCATTGTCCTCCCGCCGGATTGCGACCCGGCTTCTGTAAAGGTGTCGAACGCTGATTGTTCCTTATCCGCTCGAGCCTGTAAAGTCCTGATAAAGCCGGCGCGACGAGCTGTCCCTCTCGACAGGGTTTTCAACCTGGTTCCGCCTGAAAGAACGAACCACAACAATCCTCAAGACCCGTTTCCTCCTTCTCCTTTCCGAATCGTAGGATGCGGCAAAGCCGGACCATATAAGATTCTAATGTTCGAGATTGCGCCTTATCAGTATTACGAACGAAGTGGAACGCTAAGGCGGATAACAAAGGGCGGATTCAGGATTTCGTTTCGCCGACAACAACCGCCTATCCAAATAGTTGCTCGCACGTATATTTCATCCATGAAATCAGTTCTTCGCACGAACGTTGTCAATCCCGAGATGCTGGATAACTACGCTCCTTTTTTGGAGACATCGTCAGATGCGGATACGGTTGATTATGTAATTCTGACGACGAGCTCTTTCGTAAGCCAGAGCCGGATTCTCGATGATTTTATCAATCACCGGTCGGCTCAGGGATTGAGGGTGCGTGTGGTTACCGAGGCGGATTTTCATAACCAGCCATGCCAGCCGCCGCACGCGACTGAAGAAAAGGTGCGCGCATGGCTCCAGGACAACTATCTCGAGTCAGGACTCCGCTATGTACTCATAATAGCGGATCCACGCGCAAGTTATGGTCAGATTCCTATGAAACAGGTTTTTCCGCGGCTTGGATCAAGCGAATATACTGATATAGACAGGTGCCACACCGACTATTATTATGCGGATCTTACCGGGAACTGGGACATTGACGGGGATCTTTTATACGGTGAATATTTCGGCGACAGAGGTGCGGGCGGTGTAGACTTTTTCCCGGAGGTTGTCGTGGGCAGAATTCCCTGGTTCGGGTCAGTTGACGAGGTGGATAATGTGCTCAGAAAAATAATCGAGTACGAAACGGTGGAGGACATCCCGGCGTGGCGAAAACGAGCGCTCTTACCAGCGGCAATCGCGTTCTATGAAAACCAGGTCGAGGTCGGCTCACCCGGGCTTGACGGCGCTGAGTTTGCCTGTCAGTTGAGCGACAATGTCCTTTCACCCCTTGCAATCGGCTCATTTAGCCTGTTTGAAAAGGCGGGCATTCGGCCTTCTCCCTATATATGCGATTCCAGCCTTACCGCCGCCCATTTACTCGACGAATGGCAGAACGGATATGGCATGGTTTGTCTTTTTGGTCATGGTTCCTTTTACGGAATTTACCGTACGGTATGGAATTACGACGACGGCGACAGTATACCGGAATCGGGTGAATATTCTCTCCCTGTATTTCTCGAGTCGTCGGATACCGCCTTGTTGAACGACGCATACCCTTCACAGGTATTTCTTGCGGCATGCAATAACGCCATGATCGGGTATCCGAGCAGTCTTGCCTTCTCCCTGTTACGGCATGGCGGTGTAAACGTAATAGCCGCCACGGCTCCCGCATTCGGCGAGATTGGTTCGTGGCATCCCTATTTGAACACTTCCGAAGCCTTGACCATTGCGTATTGTTATTTTGAACAGGTGTTGCAAAGTGGGAATACTACCGGCGAAGCGTTCTATGGGGTGAAATCTTCACTCGGTTGCGATCTCGAGGAAGATGACTGGCATAACCTGATGGCGTTCAATCTATTCGGCGACCCCGCACTGGTGAGTGTTCCATGGGATACATACACTTCAGCTGACTCCGGCTGGACTCTCTATAGATAGAAGAAAGCCGTTCACCCTCAGCGCCCGGGTGATCGGTCAAAAACAGTTATAGAGAAAAAACTCAGATTTGTTGGTCAAGTCCAAGGGTATCCCCGGATAGTCTCACTATATCACCCCAGCTGACTGTTCCGTTTGTCGGGTCGTATATCCTGTCGATTTGATAGCCATAATGGGGATTGGTAGAGGGGGTATCAGCTTTGAGAATAATCCATTCGCCGCCGTCATCGCCCAGGTACGGATGTTCCCCATGTCCCGCATTCGGACCGAAACTCTTGAGAATTGCAGTAGTGGGAAGAACATCCAGCTGACCGCCATCGTATAATATTCTACCCCAGCCGCGATTCTGTGGATCGTGACCAAGATCGCATGAAAAATACTGATATCCGCGAAGGCTGTAAACCGATATCACTTTTCTCGGTACGAAGGGATCTGTATGGTCAACGCTTGTGAGGTAAGCGATGGGTGTGGTGAGTTCCCACACATCCTCGAGGCGAAACTGGGGAGCATAATGATCGGGTGGATAGTGATTATGATCGACCATGTATGACTCGATGGCGGTGGAGATACTTCTGAAATCCGCTTTCACGCGTGAGACCTTGGAGCGAACCTGTGCTTCGAGAAAATTAGGAACGGCAATTGCAGCCAGAATGGCGATTATGGCCACTACTATGAGCAACTCGATGAGTGTAAATCCTTTTGTATATCGCATGGTTGTTTTTCACCCTCCTTTCGACGAAGTTATTTGAAGAGGTGAACGTCTAAAAAATTAAGTCCTGTATCATTACAGGTATTATGTTATCGCATTCATTCGCCTCATTTCAATATTTTTTTCACTTTTTTATACGATAGCAACTCTTCCGTTTGATTCTATTCTGCCAGGGAGCGCGCAATTTGAGCCGCAAGACGGGCATTACGCTCGAGAAGCGCGAGATTTGCACGCAGGCTTTGTCCATCTGTCAACTCGGAAAGCCGCCGGAGAATAAAAGGAGTAAGGCTACGGGCGGTAACATGCTGTTTTCTCGCTTCTCGTTCAGCTTGCTCGAGTGCAGGGCGCAACGTCGATTCCGGGAGCGCGATCTCGCCGGGTAACGGCTGGCAGACGAGTACTGCATTCGAACGACCGATGTCATGGTGTTTTCTTACCACCTCGGCAATCTCTCCCGGCGAGGTAACCACCGCGTCAACGCCTATATCAGTATCTTTAAGATAAAAAGCAGGCATACGGTCGGTGTTGTATCCAAGAACCGGCACACCAAGCGCCTCAAGCATCTCGCGGGTTGCTGCAATGTCAAGAATCGACTTAGGACCCGCACACACAACCACGAGGGGAAATTGCGCGAGAGCCATGAGATCGCTTGACACATCGAAGCGCGCGGTGAATTCGGTATGTACACCTCCGATACCGCCGGTGCTGAGCACACCTATACCTGCCTTGTAAGCAGCGAAGAGGGTGGCTGACACTGTCGTCGCACCGTTAGTGCGACGCGCCATCACCACACCCATATTGGAAAGATTTGTCTTTTCGCACTTGTCTGATGATGCAAGAATCCGTATCTCATCGGGGGTCAATCCAACCTTGAGTACTCCATGAAGTATCCCTATAGTAGCCGGCGTCGCACCGGTTTCAGATGCAATCTTCTCACAGGCAAGAGCGCTTTGTATATTGTAAGGCTCCGGTAATCCGAACCCGATGACAGCGCTCTCGAAAGCGACGACCGGTTTATTTCCCTGAATGCATTCAAGTACTTGCCTGATAATTTCGAATGACATGGTTTCCTCTGAGTTTGTTCAGATTTTGACAGTGACGCCCAGACCGGGCTCCTCAACCGGGAACAGCACACCGCTTTCGATTTTTACCCCGCCCGATGCAACATCGTTCTCGATATCGAGGTGTCCATCGAGATCGGCGAATTGGAAGTTCGAATGGCTGAGACACACCGCCAGGGCGGCTGAAATCGAAATGACCGATTCGTCCATACAGCCTGCCATTGCGGGTATGCCGGCTGTCTGTGCAACATAATTTGTCGCCCGTGCTGCATCTATACCGCCGCACTTCATCAACTTGATATTGATCAAGTCCGCGGCATTTATTCCCGTGATTACCATAACGTCGCAGCTGTTCAAGCAAGACTCGTCCGCCATTACGGGTATGCCGGGTGAGAGATCGGTCACCTGTTTAAGAGAGAAAATCATGTGGGCGGGAGTCGGTTGTTCGATAAATTCAACCGGTATTTGTGATGTGGTCAGGATTTCAAGCAAACGAAGGGTGTTCTCTACGTTATAGGATTGATTCGCATCCAGTCTCAGGGGAATCTCTTTTCCAAAAATTTCGCGAACAAGTCGTATTCGCGCCACATCTTGTTCCACGTCGCCGCCGAGCTTGATCTTCGGGTATATAAATCCCATCTCTTTATAATACCGCGCTGTTTCTTTAATACTATCAAGCGGTAGAAGGGATATGGTAATGGACGTAGGAATACTTGTTCGAGCGAGGCCGAGAAGTCGACAGAGCGGAACGTCCATGGAACGTGCCAGTGCATCCCAGAGGGCGATACTGATGCCTGCACGCACAGAAGGAAAGGCGCTCAGTTGTTTGAGCAAGAGGTATTCGATTTCGGCTATACAGGAAAGATCCTTTCCCTGAATGATGCTGAACGTCTCATCGGTGTCTAATAATAGATGCATTTTATCAACATCTTCACCTGTGACCACAGGGTCGGGGGCTATGGTACCCCAACCGGTAGTTCCGTCAGATACGCTCAGCTTGACAATAATATTCTCTACTTCGTCGCCGCCACCATAAGCGACAAGCGAAGGAACGCGCAATTTGAACTTTACTTGAAAGTACTCGAGTTTTATTATTTCCACAATTTCTCTTTCATCTGTTGAATGTTCTTGAGTATAATGAACACATTACGAACGAATAATCTGAAAGGCAATAAAAAATCCTGCAGATGAAAATCCGCGCGGTGAATGAACCAGTAAATCCTCATCACCCCTATCGGTAAAAAACATCGACTGACGGATAAACAAAGGATGCTATGGGAACACCGATTTTACATAAAGAAGAGCTTGCGCCCGGTGTTATGAAATTTGTCATAAAGGCGCCCGAAATTGCAGCACAGGTAAAAGCCGGGCAGTTTTTGATTCTTCGCGTGCATGAAAAAGGAGAACGCGTGCCGTTGAGTATCCCGGAAGCCGACCCGCAGAGCGGCAACCTTACGCTCGTATCGCAAGAAGTGGGCAAAACGTCTGCCATGCTTAACGAGCTCGAGGTAGGCGATGAAATCCATGATGTGGCAGGTCCTCTTGGCAGACCCACGCACATCGAGAAGTTCGGTACGGTTCTCGCCGTGGGGGGCGGCGTGGGTATCGCTCCGCTCTATCCGATCGCGCACGCCTTGAAGCAGGCCGATAATTACGTGGTGAGCATACTTGGGGGGCGTTCCAAACCTTTTGTCATAATGGAACAAGAGATGAGGTCGGTCAGCGACGAAGTGTTTATTTGTACCGATGACGGCTCCTATGGCGAGAAGGGATTTGTCTCGCATGTGCTTAAAGGTCTGCTCGATCAAGGGCGACGATTTGATTTTTGTATCACCGTGGGACCGCCCATTATGATGAGAGTCATCTGCGATATTACGCGCCCATATAATATCAAGACCCAAGCAAGTCTCAACACTATCATGATAGATGGAACAGGCATGTGTGGGGCGTGTCGAGTGTCGGTCGGAGGCGAGACAAAATTTGTCTGTGTCGACGGACCGGAGTTTGACGGACATGAAGTTGATTTCGATCTTATGATGAAACGCCTCGCCATGTACCGTGCAAAAGAAGAAAGAGCCTACCGTGACTATCTCGAGAGCCGGAAAAAACGGGAGAAATGAAGAAGTGACAGAGAAAAGCCCCAACATCAAAAAGAAAAAGACGCCACGACAAGAGATGCGGCAGATTCCGATCGAGGAGCGTAAAACGTCGTTCAGGGAAGTGCCTCTGGGGTACACTAAAGAGCAGGCTATGATTGAAGCGTCGCGATGTATTCTATGCACGCGACCTAAATGTGTCGAGGCGTGTCCGGTAGGAATAGATATTCCCGCCTTTATAAAGTTGATAAGCGAAGAGAAATTCATCGAAGCCGCGCGCAAAATAAAAGAACAAAATGCATTGCCTGCTATTTGTGGCAGGGTGTGTCCGCAGGAAGATCAGTGTGAAAAAGCCTGTATCCTCGGGATCAGATATAAGCCGGTTGCCATAGGCAGGCTCGAGCGGTTTGTCGCGGATTACGAACGGGAGGCGAACGCAATCGAGCCGCCGGAAAGAGCGACGCCGACCGGTAAAAAGGTCGCCATTGTCGGCTCAGGTCCTGCCGGCTTGACCTGTGCGAGCGAACTGGCAAGGCTTGGTCATAAGGTCACCATCTTTGAGGCTTTGCACATGGCGGGAGGTGTCCTTGTCTATGGGATTCCCGAGTTTCGTCTTCCCAAAGAAATTGTCGCGGCTGAGATTGACTTTCTCAAAAGCCTCGGGGTAGAGATAAAGACCAATAGCGTCATAGGATTGACTTTCACCATCGATCAGCTCTTTGAAATGGGTTACGACGCGGTCTTCATTGGAATCGGCGCCGGTCTTCCCAGATTTTTGAACATTCCCGGCGAAAATTTATGCGGTATCTTCACCGCCAATGAGTTTCTGACAAGGGTCAACTTGATGAAGGGCTATGATTTCCCGAACGCTGATACCCCCGTTTTTGTCGGTGAGAGAGTGGCGGTTCTCGGTGCGGGCAATACAGCTATGGATGCAGCCAGGACGGCAAAAAGGCTCGGGGCGAATGAAGTCCATATTGTGTACCGTCGAACGCTAAACGAAGCGCCTGCCCGTATCGAGGAAATTCATCACGGTGAAGAGGAAGGCATTATATTCGATTTCCTTGTTGCACCGGTGCGCTTCATAGGCAACGAAGACGGCTGGGTACAAGCAATGGAATGCCGACGGATGGAGCTTGGAGAACCAGATGAGAGCGGTCGTTGCCGACCTGTTCCGATTGAAGGTTCGGAGTTTATCATGCCCACCGATACGGTGATCAATGCTATCGGCACCAACGCAAACAGGCTTTTGTTCAGGAGTGCGCCGGATATCAAGCTCAACAAGTGGGGATATATCGAGGCGGATCCTGAAACCGGCGCAACATCAAAGCCAGGCGTATTTGCCGGCGGCGATATCGTCACCGGCTCCGCAACCGTTATCCTTGCCATGGGCGCCGGTAAGCAATCAGCACGGGCTATTCATGCGTATGTTATGAATTCGAGTAAGTAAAAGTATGTAAACTCTTGCAGTCTTGATAGGTTCTCATAGAGAATAATCACTTCTAAGTGGAAAAGAAGCCATGGTGAAATTTTTAAAAAAAGACATCAAGTTCAGGTGGAAAGTAAAACGAACGGTCTTTTACCTGGCGATTGTGCCGGGAGTAACCGTGGTTATGCTTCTAATCGTTTTTTTGCTGGCGCGCCGCGCTGCTCCTCCAACCATGAAAGAGGTAGAGATTTCGCCACGCAGTATTGTGAAAAATTTCTTTGAATTCCTCGAGGGCGGCGAATTGGACAAAGCCCGCTTACTCGTGCTCCTCCGTTATTTCTCATCCCCTGAAGATTCTCTTCTTGAAGCAAACCGGAAACTCCGCCAACTTCTCACGGCTGAGATGGAGTTTTGTAAGAATCATACAACGAAAATTCAGGACGAGATAATTAAAGGCAACTTTGCGCAGGTGCTGATCGAACAGATCAATCCTGCCGACAAAAAGTCGTTCAAGCGTATTATTTATCTCGTACGTGAAGACACTTCCTGGTACATAGCAAGTACTACGCATAGACCTTTTGGCTTTCCTGCGCCTGCCACTCCCACACCTACAAATGAGTGAATATCAGCCTTTTTCGTGCCGCTTCCTTAACTTACAGACGTCTCGCTTGCATTCGGTTTTTCAAGAAATATGGTCTGTGTCGGATAGGCGAATTCGAGTCCACGCTTTTCAAACTCTTCCATAATGTCGTAATTGATTTTTTGTTGTGTATCCATATAGACATTATAATCGGGGGAAAGGACATAGTAGACGACTTCGATGACGAGGCTGAAATCACCGAACGAGGCGAAATGTGCCCTCTCGAAGGTCGTTCCCTCTGTATTTTCAATAATCCCCTTAATGATGTCCGGAATCTCTTTCATCTGCGATACTGCCGTCTGGTAAATGACTCCCAAACGAAAGAGGACACGACGTTTTTGCATTCGTTTATAGTTCCTGATTCTCGTGCTTGTCAGGTCTGTATTTGAAAAGACCAATTGTTCGCCGCCTAAACTCCGCAATCGTGTGGTTTTAATACCGATATGCTCGATCGAGCCCAGAAAATCGCCCACGATGATGAAGTCGCCGACTTCAAATGGTTTGTCGAAGAGAATGGCAAAATAATTGAACATATCGCCGAGAACCGCCTGGGATGCCAGAGCGATTGCTACGCCACCGATACCGAGTCCCGCGATTACGGCTGATATTTCAAATCCCAGGTTGTCGAGCAAAAAGACGAGACCGATTCCCCAGACCACTACTCGGATTGCAGGCAGCAACGCATTTACCGTGCTTATACGACTCGCATCCGGAGCTTTTTTCTGCCAGTAATCTTTCAACAGATATTCAATCAACATCATCACCATACGAACCGCTATCAATGTCAGAAGCGCTATTCCGATGATGTCAATAATCTTTGAAAGAGTCTGATGAAGAAACAATCCTCTCGTTGCAAGATAAAACAATCCAAAATAGACCAAAGGCATTACCATTTTGTTGAGGATTTTCAATAACACCTCATCGAAGCCAACCTTTAATCTCCGGGCAATTTTCTTAAGGTAGGATGTTAGAATTGCTTTCGCAATTTTTATCAGGATAAATCCAAGGATGAGAATTAGAGCAAATGTGATGTAGTCGAACACCGTGTTGCCGAGAAATTCCTTTTTCAAGAATTCGTCTAACATAATAACCTCCTTCACATTTATTTGGCGGACAGCTCGTTTCCGCTCATGCACACACTCACCCGCACAGTTCTATCCTAAATTATACATATCATAAGGATAATCAATTTTGAATTGCCTGACAGAAGCCTCAACGCTTTCCCATGAATAGACGTATACAATAAACCGCTGAATAAAGTTCTCGCTCTCTTTTTGTCGTTTTTCCGCTACTATATCAAGTCCCCGGGGTGATAATCGAATGGAGCAATGAATGTCGTTTACCAGAGTCAATGTACCTTATTATATGAAGCGAAAAAAGATGGTGCAATAAAAAATCTGGTGCATTGCTTTTTAACGTTTCTTGTCCCTTTCCCTCTTTAAGAGATTCACCATTCCTTGCGAACATGGAATGCAACAAACCAGCACGCTCTTTTCAAGAAAGGAAAGATTGTGATAAGCCCCCTGTCAATGAGGTATAAAATCGAAAGGGAGATTTTGAAAAAGAATCGGTTCTTCACGCCGAACTGCCAGAAGAAGGCAAGGAAACTGAAAAGGTAAAAATAGTGCAGCGAGTAATCCGGGAAAGCAGATTTTATTTTCTCTATATATTCTTTATCGAAATAATGCGTTATCGCCTGCCATTCTTTTGGGGCAAAGAGACACCGATAGAGGTTGACCAGTGGATTTGTCGTAGTCGGCTCGACGAAAAAACCCTTACCACCTTGCTTCAGCACTCTTCGTACCTCAGACACCACCTCATCGAGACGCGTATGTATCAACACCGCCTTGCTCTGGAACGTATCGATGCTTTTCGACCGAAAAGGGAACTCTTCCGCTGCACAACATACCAGAAAAATTTTGTCTTTTAGGTCGCATCGCTCGATTAGGTGTTTCATAACACGCAACCGTTCGATTGAGATATCGGCAATAATTACCCGTGCACCCTGTCGAGCGAGGATTATGGCGTTCATACTCAATCCACCGCCGATATCTATGAGCCATTCTCCGCCCGGGTCACCCAGGCGGCTGTAAACCCATTCCTGGTCCGGGGTGCGCCAGAAATCGATCTCGGTCTCGATATCTATCGTGTCCGGGTCGCTCAACTCACCGAGATTTTGTATGTCCAAATTCCTGTCCCAATAATCCTGTGGATGAGATGTTTGACTCATAAATGATTGACCATGTACGTTTACAAAAATTATGATTGCTCAGATTATGTATCATAGGTTAAAGAAAGGCAATTCCTATCCGGGATGAACAAGAAGGAAAGAGAGCACATAATCAAGAGTGTCCGTGATGCGGGCGTGGTAGGAGCCGGTGGTGCGGGATTCCCTACTTATATCAAGCTGCGTTCACACTCGGAATATCTGCTCATAAACGGAGCGGAATGCGAACCGCTCTTGAGAGTGGATAAAACGTTGCTCGAGAAATACACGGATGAGCTGGTCTCCACTGCACACACACTCCGCGAGGTAGTGCAGGCAAAGGAGGCTCTCTTCTGCGTGAAGAAAAAAGAAAAAAACATTATCGAGCGTTTGCGTAACCATATCGCACAATTCAAGCACCTCAGGGTGCATCTTCTCGATGATGTCTATCCTGCCGGCGACGAACAGGTTATGGTCTACGAAGCGCTCGGAAGAATTGTACCCCAAGGCGGTATCCCTTTGGACGTCGGCGCAGTGGTCATAAATGTTGAAACGCTCCTTAATGTGTCCCGGGCTCTTTCGCACAACAAGCCTGTCACCCATACCTATCTTACCATTGGAGGGGATGTGGATGAACCACTGACCGTTTGTGTTCCAATCGGAAGTCCTATCAAGGAGCTACTACCTCTCTGCGGCAAAGGTTTTGACCCCTCCAGGCATATAATCATCGAAGGGGGTCCCATGATGGGCAACGTTGTGGAAGATTGGAAATCGCCCGTGGTGAAGACCACGAAAGGATTGCTGATATTCAATCGCGCCAGTCAAATCGCTGAAAAATATACCGCACCGAGACGCGAAATCGATCGGAATATCATTTCAATCTGTTCCGCGTGCCAGGAGTGTACTGAGATTTGTCCGCGGTACCTGCTCGGACACTCTATCGAGCCGCATAAAATAATGATCGCGGTCGCCGAGGGCGCTGCCCCTGATGCTATGGCGCTTCAAGAAGCGGCGCACTGTTGCGAGTGCGGCTTGTGCGAAATGTATGCGTGTTTTATGTCGTTGTCACCACGGCAGTTGATGGCTCGACTCCGGAAAGACCTCGCCGCACAAGGTCTTAAACCGGAGAAATCCAACCGGGTATCCGAACCGAATCCTCTCAGAGATTCACGACGTATTCCCACTCGTAGACTCAAGGCACGCCTCGGGATTTCACACTTTGACCGCGATACACGCTTTATTGAACAGCCCCAACTTCGCCTCCGTGAACTTCGCATACCCTTGAAACAGCATACAGGCGTTCCGTGTTCGCCCGTGGTCAAAAAAGGTGAGAAGGTGCATAAAGATCAAATTATTGCCGACGTTGAAGAGGATGCAATGGGCGTGCCCATTCACTCACCTGTTGACGGAACTATCTCTAAAATTCATAATCGAATAATTACCATCAGAACCTAAGCAGGGAGCTAATGGTTTATGAATGAATCCACCGAATCAATTTACCTCTCTATAGTTATACCCGCTTATAACGAGGAACAAAGAATCGGGACGACTCTTGAAAAGATCAGGGACTTTCTGGCAGAGCAACCTTACAGGGCTGAGATCATTGTTGCCGATGACGGCTCACGCGATAGAACCATCCCGGTGGCAGAGGAGAAACAAATCAATGGGTTGCGCATCGTAAAGAATGAACGCAATATGGGAAAGGGAGCGGCTACCCGAAATGGTATAATGGCGGCTCGGGGCGAGTTGATTCTTTTCAGCGATGCAGACCTCAGCACGCCCATCGAGGAAGTGAACAAGCTCATACGAGCGATCGAAGAAGGCAACGATGTAGCCTTCGGTTCACGCGCGTTACCTGAATCGAATATTATCGTTCATCAACCTTTCTACCGCGAGACCATGGGACGTATATTCAACCTTTTCGTCCGGCTTATTGTGCTTAGAGGTGTTAAAGATTCGCAATGCGGATTTAAATTGTTTCGGGCGGAAGTTGCCCGCAAGGTTTTTGCCGAACAACAATTAAGCGGCTTTGCCTTCGATGTCGAGGTTCTTCTTCTTGCCAGAAAACACGGCTACACAATCAAGGAAGTAGCGGTGAGCTGGATAAATTCGCCCGCCACTCGTGTCAGTGCGCTCAAGGACGCTCTAAAGATGTTCACGGATTTAATCAGGCTCCGAAAACTCTATGGAAAGCGGTACTAAATTGGGGGCAGACCTTATTTCCCCGTTTTAGCCGGAAACCGGCTTCCACGCTTTTCTGAAGGGTATTACTGCAGGAATATGCGAAGGGTGATATGGTCTCGAAAAGCAAAACATCAAGAGGGTGTACGAAGGCGAGTGCGAGTACGAGTGCGGGTGGAACTATGGTTATAACGGAAAGTCTGTTGGCATTCCTGTGTGGAGTGAGGGCGTTTTTACGACCCCTCATTACCATAAAATCATTTTTGTTTTACTCTCCTGCTGGTGGTCATTTTAGATGAACGACCCTACTACGCTCACCGCATAAGAAGTTAATTCCCGGGGTCAAACCCAAAAGCCCGATAATGTCTATTGACTTCACTCGATACGGCATGGGGTATATATCGATGTTCTTTAAAAAGCCGAAAAGGAAAAGGAATCCTTATCGATTATCATTCCCCTTCGAATGCGGTTCAGGGAAATACATACATTACAACGATGTTGATGGGATAGTGGTCAGCGGGAATTTCTGTGGAGGCAATAAAAACTATGGGATTGCTCTCGAAAATAACGAATGTGACAACACTATCGTGGTGGGCAACCAACTTACCGACAATCCCCGCGGTGCTCTCCAAGACATTTCCAACGGCGATACCATCAAGGCAAATAAGTATCCATAGGCAAAAGCCCTATTATTTCATTTCTGTTTCTCGAGTTCTGCGATTTTGCGCCGGATATGAATGGCATAGTCACTGTTATCTAAACCTTGCTGTTCCATTTGAGTGAGCGAAGTTTTGTAATCCTGGAGCGCCATCTCTTTCTTGCCCCGAACCTCACGAATCTGTGCTCGGGAAAAGTAGGCTTGCGGATAATTATATCCTGCAAGGTCAATGGCAGTACTCAAGTCGCTTTCCGCCTCTGCATATTGTTCTCTCTTTGCCCGAACAAAACCTCGGTTATGGTACGCCACAGGATTACGTGGATTTTCGTTGATTGCACACGCAAAATCCGCTTCAGCCTTGTCCCATTCAGCCATTTCCATGTAAGCGACGCCACGGTTTACATAAATTGCTGAGGGATTGTAGTCGGGTCCTTTTTCTTTTTCGTGCTGATTAAGAGCCTTGGTGAAAAACTCAACCGCTCGTGCGTAATCATGGTTTTGTAATGCCCTCTCTCCACTCCAGCAGTGCAACTCCGCCATTGTCATCTTACGCATGCATCCACAAAGAAGAACGACCAGACAAAATAATATATACACAGTCTTTTGCATAGATACCTCCTTTTCTTATTTTAGCCATCGGGGGTAAGTCTCTTACTTTTCACCTTTCATAGAGGTACATAGTTTTTAGGCATCATATTTTTAAACTTTAGATTATTCGTTTATTTGGCACAAACAGAATTCACCTTATTAGGGCCTTATTAGTAACACCGGAATACGAAAAGTGAAAATAAGGTAGTGATACAGGTTTTTTTTGCATTCCCCACTACCGCCTGATAGGCTTTTATCATTCAGAAAAACGGGAATTGATATAGGTTGGCTGAAACACTCGTTATAGGAATCGGCAATACCATTCGTGGCGACGATGCCATAGGTATTCACATGGCTCGCGAAATTGCACGCGACAAACCCGGGGATATTGACGTGGTAGAGATCGAGACCTCTGGATTCGAACTTCTCGACCTTATGCGCGGTTACAAACGTGTTATCATTATCGATGCCATGCCCACCGCCGATGAGGAAAAGATAGGTAACGTCGGTATATTCAGGTTCGACAACCGACCGGGGTCGGCAACCCTGCTCCCCTCACATGGCATTGATTTTGCCGGTATTGTCACCACCTTCCGGCAACTGGAACCTGAAAGTATACCCCGCGATATCTATTTCTTACTGGTATCAGTAAAAGACGTAAACATCTTCAAGGAAGAACTCAGCGTTGAACTCGCAGAACGCTACACCGTCGTCCTTGATTCGGTCCGCTCCCATCTCACCCGACTTTTGAAAGAATAGGCAGCGGGTCAGCGAGCCTGTCCGATAGACTCTCAAACCTCAAAGTTCGCACTTCGTGCCATAAAGCGCAAGCAGGCGGCTTGCAATGGATAAGGAGCGGGACAACTTTTCGAAGGTCCACACAAAATTACCACGGTGGGAAACATAATTGACATGGCTGAATACGGAACGTATAATGTATACAATTTTAATATAGAAACAATCGTTCCTTTTAAAAGATGAATTTGCGCTTTGCCGGTCGGAGAAGCACATAGGATTACAAAAAGGCGGGGCTTCTTTGTTTATTCCGGGAATAATGAACCGGGACACAAGGGCTTCAAGCCGGACGGTATACTCTCCTTGACAGGTTGAATGTTCCCCGCAGGATGGGCAGATGGAATTGAATGACCACACGCGCAATAGCCGCGTTATCAGAAAAATATACGAAATCAGCGCCACCAACCTGATGAAATGTTACCAGTGCGGGAAATGTTCCGCAGGTTGTCCCGTCGTTGATTACATGGATTTCCTACCCAACCAGATAATCCGGTTCGCCCAGATCGGCGACTGGGAAACTCTGGCTGAGTCACGAACACCCTTTATCTGCGCTGCGTGTCTAACGTGTAGTGTCAGGTGTCCGCGGGGGATTCGTATTGCCGAGGTCATGGAGGCCATCCGACAGATAATTCTGCGTGACAGGAACGCAACGGAACGTATGTCGCTTGAGCCTGAAACCAGCGAGGAGCTGCCACCTATTGCGCTTATCAGCGCTTACAGGAAAATCGTCGAGTAATCAATCATGAAAATATCGTATTATCCGGGCTGTACATTAAAAACCGACGCGCCGCATTTTGAAGAATCGTCACAGGCCGCTTTTTCTGCGCTTGGCATCGAGTTCGAGGAACTCCCGCGTTGGAACTGTTGCGGTACGGTCTTTTCCTTCGCTTCAGACAACGTGATGTATCACCTTGCGCCGGTTCGCAACCTCCTCCGCACACGCGAGATGGGAAACGAACGACTCCTCACCCTTTGTTCCATGTGTTTCAATACGCTGAAACGTGCCGCGGAGCTTTTCAACACAGACGCGGAAAAGCGCGAGAAAATCCGGAACATCATGTATAAAGAGAATTTAGAATACGATGGGTTGACTCGTGTGGTGCACGGACTCGAGCTGCTTCGAGATGAAGTCGGGCTCGATACCTTGGCCACCCGGTGTGAAAAACGCCTTAAGGGCTTGAAGATTGCGCCATACTACGGCTGCATGCTGCTCCGCCCGGACGGGCTGGGTATCGACGATGCTGAAGCGCCCTCGATTTTCGAGGACATCATGGCGGCGACAGGAGCCGACGTCGTCGACTTTGCCTTCAAGAGTGAGTGTTGCGGTTCCTACCAGACGGTCAACTCACCGGAAATCGTTGCCGAACGCACATTCGCCATCATTGAAGGGGCACACAGTGTGGGAGCCGACGTTATTGCGTTAAGCTGTCCCCTTTGTTCCTTCAATCTCGACCGGCGCCAACTGGCAACGCAGAAGATTCATACAACATTTCAGCCCATGCCCATAATGTATTTTTCGGAGCTGCTCTGTCTCGGGCTGGGCATTGAATATAAAGATAAGTGGAAACAGTATCATACCATACCCGTGGATCCGGTTCTTGAAAAATGCTCTTCGGGCGATATTCCATCGCCGCCGGCGGTTGATTCAAAGGACAGAGGATTACGGGGGAGAGAATATGGTGAAGGGTAGGATACCAAAGAAAATAGGTGTATTTGTTTGCCATTGCGGTAAAAACATTGCCGACACCGTTGACGTCGACGCGGTGGTTAAGGCGGTGCGTAAACTGCCCGGCGTGGCTCACGTCCAGGACTACAAATATATGTGTTCCCAACCGGGCCAGGAGATGGTGAGGGAAGCCATTGAACGGTACCAGCTGGACGGGGTCATAGTGGCAGCATGCACGCCCAATCTGCACGAAGCCACGTTCCGAAATGCGGCGGCAAAAGCGGAACTCAATCCCTACTGCGTGGAAATGGCGAATATCCGGGAACAATGCGCCTGGGTTCACCAGAAGGAACCTGACATAGCAACCCACAAAGCCGTTGAAATAATCACCGCCATGCTCCGTAAAGTGGCGAAAAACGCAGCCCTTATTGAGGAACGTATCCCGATAACCAAGCGTGCACTCGTCATCGGCGGCGGAGTCGCCGGAATCCAGGCTTCGCTCGATATTGCCGACGCAGGCTACGAGGTCATCCTTGTGGAAAAGGAACCGTCGATCGGCGGGCACATGGCACAGCTGTCCGAGACTTTCCCGACGCTTGACTGCGCGCAGTGTATCCTGACGCCCAAGATGGTCAGCGTGGGTTCACACCCGCGAATAAAAATAATGGCATGGTCGGAAGTGCGAGAAGTCGATGGGTATGTGGGGAACTTTAGTGTAAAAATAGAGCGCAAAATAAGCGGTGTGGATTTCGAGAAATGCACCGGGTGCGGACTATGCGTGGAAAAATGCCCGACAAAGGTGACCAGTGAATTCGAACGCGGAATAGGCACACGCAAGGCTATCTATTCCCCCTTTCCGCAGGCGGTGCCGAACAAACCCGTAATCGATCGCGAGCATTGCCTTAAATATACGAAGGGGACATGCGGGATTTGCCAAAAAGTGTGCGAAGTAGACGCCATCGATTTCGACCAGCAGGCTGAAATCGTCGAAGAAAAAGTCGGCGCAATCGTGGTGGCTACCGGCTACGAGCTATACGACAAAGCTGCGCTGGGCGAATACGGCGCAGGACGCGTACCCGACGTCATCGACTCGCTGGCGTTCGAGCGATTGCTCTCGGCGTCCGGTCCAACCGCAGGGAAGATACAGCGTCCCTCCGACGGCAAGGTTCCCAAAACCATTGTATTCGTGCAATGTGCAGGTTCACGCGATCCCGAAAAGCACAAGCCCTATTGTTCGCGCATCTGCTGCATGTACACAGGCAAACAAGCTATGCTCTACAAGCACGCGGTGCATGACGGCGAAGCCCATATTTTTTATATCGATATCCGCTCGGGGGGGAAGAACTACGAAGAATTTATCGAGCGAGTCCAGGAAGAAGGCGTGCTCTATACGCGTGGCAAGGTCTCGAAGATATACAGAAACGGCGATAAAGTAACCGTGATGGGTGCGGACACGCTCGCAGGGAAACCGGTGAAGGTCAATGCCGACCTTGTGGTGCTCGCCATGGCGGTAGTTCCGCAACCCGGGGTTGATGAGCTGCGCAAAATTCTCAAGATACCGACCGACATTCACGGGTTCTGGACAGAGGCACATCCCAAGATGAATCCTGTGGGAACGACCACGCGGGGTATTTTTCTCGCGGGGTGCGGGCAGGCGCCGCGCGATATCCCCGACACGGTATGCCAGGCGTCAGGCGCGGCGAGTAAAGTCATCGCCCTCTTCTCACACGAGAAACTTGAGCTCGATCCCATGACGGTCATGGTCGACGCCGAGCTATGTTCCGGGTGCGGTATCTGCGTGGCGGCCTGCCCGTACGATGCGCGCAAAATCGACGAGAGCAAGGGCATTGCCACAGTTAATGAAGCGCTCTGCCAGGGCTGCGGTGCATGCATGGTCGCATGCCCTAACGGAGCAACCATACACAAGAATTTTTCAAAAGAACAGATAATCAACATGGTGGACTCATTTTTCGAATAATGATATCACAAGGAACCCGGATTTTTGAGCATGACGAATGAGAAAAAAGTAAGCGGAGCCGTAGCCGTTCTCGGAGCGGGAATTGCCGGAATCCAATCGGCTCTTGACCTTGCGTCGGCGGGATTCAAGGTCTACCTTATCGAGGAAAGTCAGAGTATCGGCGGCGCGATGCCCAAACTCGATAAGACCTTTCCCACCAACGATTGCTCGATGTGTATCCTTGCACCCAAGCTGGTGGATACGGGCAGGCATCCCAACATCCGGATATTGTGCAATTCCGAGATTTCAGGCATCGAGGGGGAGTGCGGTGATTTCTCTCTCGAGATTACGACCCACTCCACCGGTGTCGATCCCGATAAATGTAACGGTTGCGGCGAATGCGTTCAGTATTGTCCCGTAAGCATACTCTCGGAATTCGACGAACGCGTCGGTCGCGCGAAGGCGATTGACCGTCCGTTTCCCCAGGCAATACCCAATGTCTTCGGGATAAAGAAGACGGGGATAGCGCCGTGCCGCCTGGGGTGTCCCGCCGAGGCAAACGTCCAGGGCTACCTTGCCCTTGCCGCCGCGGAACGTTGGGCTGAATCTCTCGAACTTATCAAACAGCGTATCCCGTTTCCCGGCACGCTCGGCAGAATCTGCCATCATCCCTGCGAGACCAAATGTAACCGCTCGGACATCGAGCAGCCCGTTGCCATTCGCGATATAAAGCGCTTTGTGGCTGACTGGGTATACGACCATCCGGAACTCGAAGAAGCCTATCAAAACCTCAAGGCAGAGCGCAGAAGGAAAAACGAAGAGGAAGGCGCTGAGTACCGCGATCCTTTTGCGGTTGATGTATCGCGAGGCAAGGGAAAAAAGGTTGCCGTTATCGGCGCGGGACCCGCGGGTCTAACCGCAGCAGGCGATCTAACAAAACTGGGCTATAGCGTTGAGATATTCGAGGCGGAGGAATCGAGCGGCGGCATGATGAAATGGGTAATTCCCGAGTTCCGGCTCAACAAGGAATACCTCGACAGGGAGCTCCGCACTCATATTGAAGAACACAACCTGACCATACATTATGGTAAGGTCTTCGGGAAAGATATCACGCTTTCCAGTCTTCGCGAGCAAGGATTCGAGGCGTTTTTCATCGCCATCGGGGCACAACAGAGTAAGGGAATGCCCATCGAGGGATCGGAGCTCGAGGGCGTGGTAGCCGGTCTTGATTTCATCAGAAAGGTCAACAAAAAGGAATTCAAACCCGATTCACTCAAGGATAAACATGTCGTTGTGCTTGGAGGCGGCAACGTCGCCATGGATGCCGCGCGTATGGCGCTCCGGCTCGGTGCAAAGGTCACTATCGTCTATCGTCGTTCACGGAAGGAGATGCCCGCGACCGACGAGGAAATCGAGATGGCACAGGAAGAGGGTATCGAGTTTATGATGCTGACCAATCCTGTGAAATTCTCGGGTGACCGTAAACTTACCTCGATGCAGTGTGTGAAAATGCAACTCGGCGAACCGGATGAATCCGGGAGACGTCGTCCCGTGCCTATAGAAGGCTCTGAATTCGACCTGCCGTGCGATATGGCTCTTCCCGCCATCGGGCAGGATGTTGATACGAAACCGCTGGAAAAGGAATCACTTGAACTCGAATGGAACCTCTTGAAATGCAACCCCTTGAGCCTCGAGACTTCGCAACCGGGCGTTTTTGCCGGCGGCGACGTGGTCAGCGGTCCTGCATCCGTGGTCGAGGCAATAATGGCAGGGCATGAAGCCGCGGTCTCTATTGATCGCTACCTCCACAAAGCGGACCTCCGCACCGGCAGGGAGGAAAAACCAGAGACCGTGAAGACGCCTCAGCGCGAACGCTGGCAGGTAGCACCGCGCGCCGAAAGCCCGAAGGTGCCGGTGAAGGAACGGCGCTGGAATTTCAACGAGGTAGAGCAGACGCTTTCCTACGAGGACGCGGTCCATGAAGCCGGCAGGTGTATGCAGTGCGGGGTCTGTTGCGAGTGCATGCAGTGTGTTGCCGCGTGCGGGCGCAATGCCATCGACCACGTAATGGTTGACCGAAAACAGACCATCAGGGTCGGCGGCGTTATCGTTTCGCCCGGCTACGAAAAATTCATTCCCGAGGACACCGGAAGTTTCGGATTCGACCTCTACCCCAACGTAGTGACCAGTCTTCAGTTCGAACGAATGCTTTCTGCTTCAGGACCCACGATGGGTCACCTCGAGCGCCCGTCCGACGGCGCGAAACCGAACAAGATTGCGTGGCTCCAGTGCGTGGGGTCGCGCGATCAGAGCTGCGGTCGTCCATGGTGTTCCTCGGTTTGCTGCATGTACGCGACCAAGGAGGCGGTCATTGCGCGTGAACATCAACCCGGCATCGAGACTCACATCTATTATATGGATATTCGTTCGTTCGGAAAGAATTTCGAACAATATATCGACCGCGCACGTGATGAATACGGCGTGGTCTTCAGGCAATCCCGCGTGCCCCGGGTAGAACAGGACCCCGTCACAAAGAACCTGAGGGTACGGTATATAGCCGGAGACGGCTCTGTAGCTTACGAGGAATACGACATGGTAGTTCTCTCGGTGGGAATGCAGCCATGCGAAAAACTCCCTTCTCTTGCGAAATTGCTCGACCTACAGATGAACGGGTATGGATTTATCCAGACTCCGCCGTATGAGAGTTGTCACACGACACGTGAGGGCATTTTTGTTGCAGGCGCTGCGGCTGAACCGAAGGATATTCCTGAATCCGTGACCCAGGCATCGAGTGCAGCGGCTGAAGTCGCCATACGCCTCGCATCGGCTCGGGGAACCGAAGTAACCGTCAAGACCTATCCCGAGGAGAGAGACGTCTCAGGCGAATTGCCCCGTGTAGGCGTTTTTGTCTGCCATTGCGGTACCAATATAGGTAGTGTGGTCGATGTCCCCTCGGTCGTAGACCAGGTTCGAAACCTTCCGGGAGTAGTATACGCAGTCGACAACCTTTTTACCTGTTCCCAGGATACGCAGGAACTCATGAAACAGGCAATAAAAGAACACCACCTTAACCGTGTGGTGGTAGCCTCCTGCACACCGCGCACCCATGAATCGCTCTTTCAGGATACCATTCGCGAGGCGGGGCTTAACCCCTACCTCTTGCAGATGGCAAATATCCGCGACCAGTGTTCCTGGGTTCACCGGGATATGCCGGAGATGGCAACTCGCAAAGCAGTTGAACTTGTCCGGATGACGATCGAGAAAACCCTCCGACTGTTTCCCGTTCAGCGTATCGAGATACCATTAGTACAGAAAGCGCTCGTTATCGGTGGGGGTATTGCGGGAATGAGTGCAGCACTTGCTATAGCCGACCAGGGTTTCGAGGTCTTTTTAGTGGAAAAGGAGTCTGAACTTGGCGGATACCTTCGCAATATAAAGTTCGGCATGAACGGCGAAGAACCAGCCAAACTCCTCGAAAAAACCATCAATCGTGTTAACGATGCCGACCATATTCGCGTATTTCTGAACTCGACCGTCGAAGATGTCGGCGGGTATGTGGGCAACTTCACAAGCAAAATCGCCACACCCGGGGGCTCCGAAGAGATTCAGCACGGAGTTGTTATTGTGGCAACCGGTGCAAAACCTTACCAACCATCGGAATATTGTTACGGTACGAATGAGCATGTCATGACCCAGATAGAGCTCGAGGCAGCGCTGTCCGAAAAGGGGGGATTGCAAGATTTGTGGGACGAGGTTGTCATGATACAATGTGTGGGTTCACGCGATGATAATCATCCCTATTGCAGCCGTGTCTGCTGTAGCCAGGCTATAAAAAATGCCCTGGCTCTCAAAGAACGTATGCCGAACACACGGATATACATTCTCTACCGCGATATCAGAACCTATGGATTCAAGGAGGATTTTCTCTACCGTGCGGCGCGTGATAAGGGCATACTCTTTTTCAGGTTCGAGAAAGAAGAGCCTCCGGAAGTCGAGGAGAGAGACGGTACGCTCGAGATACGTATCCGTGATCAGGTTCTGAACCGGCAGATCATATTTCATCCCGACCGTTTAGTTCTTGCCGCCGGTATAGAAGCGGGGGATAACGACGTAATTGCGCGCCTGCTCAAATTGCCGCTGAATTCCGACGGTTTTTTTGTGGAAGCGCATGCAAAGTTGCGACCGGTTGATTTTGCAAGCGATGGCATGTACCTCTGCGGTACGGCGCATTCGCCACGCTTTGTAAGCGAGTCCATAACCCAGGCGCGTGCCGCAGCGTCGCGAGCATCCGAGGTGCTCTCGAAAACCACGCTCCAGACGAAAGGGATAACCGTAACCGTGAATCCACGTAAATGCGTCGGGTGCGAGATTTGCGTTGACGCCTGCGCATACGACGCACGCACCTTCGATCCCCAGAAAGGTTACGTCACGGTCAATGAAGTGCTCTGCCAGGGCTGTGGCGCATGTGCCGCCGCTTGTCCAAACGGTGCCACTCAACAGAACATGTTCACACAAACACAGATTTTCAGCATGATAGATGCGCTCTTTAGCGGGAAAGAAGCCGTTACCAAAACCAAATAAAGGAAACAGAAAAACGTATGGAAGCTAAAACCGACAAAGAATTCGAACCCAGGGTGGTGGGATTTCTCTGTAACTGGTGTACTTATACAGGAGCGGACCTTGCGGGGACGTCCCGCATACAATACCCGCCGTGTATCAGGATTATCCGCGTGATGTGTTCCAGCGCGGTAGACCCCACGTATATCCTGAAAGCGCTCTTTGAAGGCGCGGACGGCGTCTTTATCGGCGGCTGCCATCCCGGCGACTGCCATTACCTTACCGGGAATTATAAGGCACGCCGCAAGATAGTTCTCATGCGCTCCATCCTCGATACCCTGGGACTCGAACCGGAACGGCTCTGGTTCAGATGGATATCGGCATCCGAGGGACAGAAATTCGCCGATACCATGTCAGAGATTGCGGATGCAATGAAAGAAAAAGGACCCAATCCCATCCTCGAACACTGGGATGTCTGACAAGTATAATAAGGAGGAAGAGGTGGCTATACAACTCACTGTCAAAGAGGGAGATATCGGAGGCGCCATCGTAGACTTCATGGCGTCAATGCTCGAAAGCGGAAGTGTTGCGGCTGTAATGCTTCCCCTGCGAGTATCGTCGGGCGACATGATCTTTCCCGCGCTCGCGTCTGATCCCGCGAAGGTACGCAGCCTCGCAGACCCTGCTGCTCCTGTTCTTCCCGTATCCACGGCCCAGATGGTATCACGCATGACGCGCGAATCGCCGGTCGACGCTCCTGTAGCGATCCTCATGCGCAACTGCCAGATTCGCGCCCTTACAGAACTCGTGAAACTCAAACAAATCAACAATGCCAACCTTGTGATTATCGGGATCGATTGTCCGGGAACAGTCTCCATAAGGGATTTCCGGAACCTGAGCCGTGACCGCTCGTCATCCGACCTCCTGAAGGGTCTGCTTTCAAGGGACGAGGAGATTACGCCGAAGCTGCGAAACGCCTGCAGGGCGTGTCGTGAACCGGTACCCACAAACTGCGACTTGACCATCGGTCTTTTCGGGGTTGACGTCTCGAAAGAATGCATTGTTGAAGCCGCAACGAATACAGGTAAAGAAATCCTCGACACTATGAATCTGACCGATTCCGGTTTAGCCGAGGAACGCAAGAAAGCGGTGGAAGAGGTCAAGGAACGCGCAATCGCCGCAGATGAAGCCTTTCGTAAAGAGACGGAATCGATTCATGGCATCGAAGAAATCCTGTCCTTCTACGCCAGCTGCATCAACTGCAAGAACTGTCGCACCGCCTGTCCCATCTGCTATTGCACCGAGTGTTTCTTCACCTCCGATGCCCTTGCCCGGACAGGTGACGAGATGCTCAAGAAATCCCGTGCACGCGGCGCATTCAAGTTGCCCCTGGATACTCTCCTTTTCCATACGGGTCGCATGAACCACATGATACTCTCCTGCGTGGAATGCGGTCTGTGCGAACAGGCGTGTCCGGTCGATATCGAGCTCATGCGGGTACTCAAACGTGTAGCCCACAACGCACAGGAAAAATTTGGGTATCGCGCCGGTCGATCTCTCGATGAGGAAATACCCTTGACCGTGTTCCATGAAAAGGAATTCACCGAGGTGGGAGAACACTAAATCTGAAACGAGAAATAAGATGACTAAAGACACAACACCAATAGATAGTCGGGAACTGGATCCCAATTTCAAGTTTGAAATCGCTGCGGAGGAGGGCGGTGAGGGCATCCTGCACTGTTTTGCCTGCGGCTCGTGCACCATCAGGTGTCCCGAGCAGGAAGTGAACCCCGAGTACAATCCACGGGAGATAATACACAAAGCCCTGCTCGGGTTAAAAGACGAGGTCTTCAGGAGTGAGTTCGTGTGGATTTGCTCATCCCACTACCTGTGCCTCTCGCGATGTCCGCAGGACGTGAACATCAAGGCGGTGATGAATGCGGTGCGCAATTGCCGCATCAAGGACGAAACACTCAATAGAGATGCCGGTATAGAGTTAGCGTCTGAGGCAATAGAAACGGTGGATACGGCGCTCAAGCATCGTATTGTTGCGCAGGTATGTGGTGCCGATCTTTTCCACTGCTTTGCATGTGGGGCATGTACGGCGAATTGTCCCGAACGCGTTCTGGACGACGAGTATTCCCCGCGGCGCGTAATCCGCCAGATACTTCTCGGCCTCAAAAACGATGTATATGCGAATAAGTTTATTGATATATGTTCTACCCATTTCAGGTGCCTTAACGAATGTCCGCAGAAGGTCGAGATACCGAAACTGATGACGGCAATTCGGCGTCTTGCCGAACGCGCGGGCTACACACGCGAAGGACGTAAAATCGTGAAGGCGCCGGAAGACGAAAAAGAACGGCGTAAAAAACTCAAGAAGGGGCAGGTCGCTCGTGTCTTTGTTA
>CAZSMK010000033.1:0-30306 GCA_964608095.1 uncultured Candidatus Sumerlaeota bacterium
TTCGCGCCGAACGACCCTACTCTAAAAAAACTAAAAGCGCTCAATCAGCGGTGCGATCTCCCTTCGACCACGACTTCGAGAACGATAACGATAGCGATAGGGATCAATGAAAATAAGCGGTTGTCGTTAACCATAATATAATAGGGTTTTAATCTTCCGCCGGGGGTCGTTCGCGCCGAACGACCCTACTCAGAAAAACCAAGTTCGAAAGCGAGTACGAGTGGGACTATGGTTATAACGGAAAGTCTATCGGGATAGCGGTGTGGAGTGAGGGGTATAAAGTCTCGGGATTTGAGCGTTAGCATCGAGGACGTCCCTTTTTATTCGTGGCGGAGAGCCGTAATCGGATTCATCATTGCCGCGCGATACGCAGGATAGAGTCCGAAGATTATGCCGATCATGACGGAGATGCTGAACGCGCCGATAAGGAACCAGAGCTGGATAATGGTTTTCATATCGGCAAAATACGTAATCACAAACGGTATGGAGATACCGAGAAAAAGTCCGACAATACCGCCGCAACTCGACAAAAGCACGGTCTCGGTCAGGAACTGAACGATAATGTCTCTGCGTTTTGCGCCGAGTGCGCGCCGGATGCCGATCTCGCGCGTACGTTCTGTCACACTTGCCAGCATGATATTCATAATGCCGATTCCGCCTACCAGTAGAGAAATAGCAGCGATGGAGCCGAGCACAATGTTGAAGATACGTTTGGTTTTCTGTGCTTGCCTGAGCAGTTCGAGTGGAACCACGATCTCGTAATCCACCGCATCTTTGTGAAAACGTTTCAGCAAATCGGACACAATGGATGAAGTGTTGAGCACTTGCTCTAACCTATCGACTTTCACAATAATCTGGTGAAGTTCCACTTTCTCGGCAGTGAAGGCACCGGTTCGACTCGCTATAATTATTTCTCCGAAGCGTTCTTTAGCCGCCGTAATGGGGATAAAAAGATTGAGGGCGAGACCGTTTTCGGCGCCGGATTGCTGCGCCACCACCGCATCCTCAATAATCCCGATTACGGTGAAATACTCACCCTTCACCTGGATAATTTCTCCAATCGGATTTTGAAACGAGAAGAGGCGCTTCGCAAGCGATGAATTGAGCACACAAACATTCCTGTGATCGTTCATTTCAAAGTCGGAAATAAACCTGCCGCGTATGACTTTACGGTTTGAAATCTCGGGGAACCATGGAACGGTTCCCACTGCATTGATATCCAACCGCGTTCGATGATAGATCAAATCAGCCCTTATGGTTCGAGAAGGAACAATGACTTCGACATCGGGGATGGTCGACCTTATCCGCTCAGCATCCTTATAGGTCAGCCCATAGTCACTGACGAACGATCGCTCCTCGCTGATTTTCTCGCTCTGCGGCGGCTTGACACTCTTGATGATAATATTAGTACTGCCGAGTTTCTTTATCTGTTCCTGCGCCTCGTAGCTCGCCCCCTCACCGATGGCAAGCATGGCGATGACCGAGCAGACGCCAAAGACGATGCCGAGTATGGTGAGAGATGAGCGTAACCGATGACGCCAGATATTAACCAAGCCGAGGAAGAGGATACGTTTTGCAAGCCACCAGTTAAGCATGTATATCCTCCTGTCCATGGTCTGTCTCGATCAAGCCGTCCATGAATCGAACGATTCGTTGAGCGCGACGGGCAATATGTTCGTCATGTGTCACGGTAATGATAGTTTTCCCTTCGCGGTGAAGGTTGTCGAGGATATTGAGGATTTCGCCGCCTGAACGCGAATCGAGGTTGCCGGTCGGTTCATCCGCAAGGATGATAAGGGGATTGTTGGCGAGAGAGCGTGCAATGGCGACGCGCTGCTGCTCGCCGCCGGAGAGCTCGGATGGATGGTGCCGAAGGCGGTGACCAAGCCCCACTGCTTCGGCAAGCTCTTGCGCACGCTCGCGACTCTCTCGCTCGCTAATCCCTTGATAAAAAAGCGGTATCTCGATGTTTTCCATTATATTGAGCTGCGAGATCAGGTTAAACGACTGAAAAATAAATCCAATATGTGAACGACGTATATCGGAAAGCTTGTTATCCGATAAAGTCGATATGTCATGATCGCCGAGGATATAAGAGCCGGAAGTGGGGATGTCGAGACATCCGAGTATGTTCAAGAAGGTAGACTTACCGGAGCCAGAGGGACCCATGATGGCGGCATATTCCCCTTGTTCGAAGTCAAGGGTTATTCCCCGAAGTGCGGTGACCTTCACCTCTCCCATCTCATAGGTTTTCACAAGATCATGTACCTGGACAATGGACATAGTTTATTACTCTCCGGTGGTGAATGAATCGTCGTCAGGGGAAGTTGATGATTGCACTTTCCGGCTCACGGTTGTAGCGCGGTCGTTCTGTTCGGTTATGGTCTCGTCCGTCGGGAGAGGCGACTCTTTACCAATTTTTTCGTCTGGCGCGCTCTCCTCTATTTCATCGACCAGGGATGCGATATTGAGAATGACCTTCTCGCCTTCCTCGAGTCCTTCCTTGATTTCCATATATTTATCGTTGTACTCGCCTGTTTTAACAGAACGCGGTTCATAACCGGAAGATTGCGAGACGAAACAGACACTCTTATCGCCACTCGTATACACGGCTTGAAGCGGCACCATGCAGACATTCTCGAGAGTGTCCATAATGATGCGAACCTGAGCGGACATACCGGGCTTGAGGTTTGGATGTGTCCCCTCGATGTTGACTTCGGTCATATAGACCTTGAGGTTAGGATTAATCCATCGCTGCTCGGAATCCGGCAAAGTCGAGACCTTTTTCACGGTTCCTTTGAAGGTTTTATCGGGAAGTGCGTCGAGGGTAATTTCCGTGGGCAGTCCTTCCTCGATTCGAGTGATGACGGATTCGTGTATTTTGACTTTTGCTATCATTGAAGATGATTCGGGAATACTGATAATTTCCTGGCGTTCATGCACCTCGGCACCTTCTTCAACCTGTCGGCGTGCCCACGGATTATCGCTTCCGCCATAAATTATAATCCCCGGTTTGGTGGCGACTATCTTACATTTCTCGATTTGCTCTTTAAGCTTGTCGTATTGATCTTTTTTGCTGTTAAACGTAGATTCGCTGGATCTGAGTTTCGCTTCCGCACGTGAGAGTTCCGAGCGATTCTGCGCCTCGATTCGCTCGAGTTCCTTCTTTGCCTCTTCGTCGTCGGATCTTAGTTTTTCAACCTGTTTTATAAACTCATAGCGTTTAAAAAGATCGAACGCGGTCTTTGCTTTTTCAAGGCTCACTTGTTTTTGCTTCAAGGCAAGCTCATCCGCAAGGAGTTCGTTATGTGTGACAAAGCCTTCGGCTTCGAGTTTTCTTGTCCAGACGAGTTTTTCTTCCGCCCGGGCAAGTTCTTCTTCTGAAAGGCTTATGGTGGTTTCATGCTCGCGGCGTTTTTGAAGCGCCTCGCCGCCCAAGCACTCCTCATCAATCAAGCAACTCAGATCAGCCTCTTCCTGGATAACTTTCCCCGCTGCTTCTTCGCCCAGGTATTTCTCGAGGTCCATCAACGCAAATTTGACTTTCAGTTGTCCCTGTTTCAGATTACTTTCGTTTTTATTTTCTTGAATATTTAGCGATTCCTTTGCATCCGTGAGTTCTGCAGTCGCTTGCTGAACAGTGATCTCCTGCTGGTCGAGTTTTTTCTTGAGTTCGGAGGAGTCCAACTCCACCAGCACCTTTTCGTTTTCAACGTCTTGCGGGGTTACCATATAGCCCTCAGGCACGATTGAAATAATCGTGGTTCTGCCCTCGACTTCAGACCTGATATCGAGCGAGTCGCTGGCTTCCACGCTTCCGGCTTCGGTTACGTCAACCACGAGTGTCCCGCGTTTGACCTCGGTAGTAACAAACTCGTCATCGGGCGACGTTCCTTTTCCGAATATGAAAAAGGCGGCGATGATGATGCAAATAACCACCGCGGGAATGATAAATTTTATTTTTCCTTTAAGACTTTTCATGGTATTCGCCTTAGTAGTTTTATTATTCACTGAACTCACCTTCCTGCCACAACCCTTTATCGTCGACGGTTAAGGTCTCCATGGCAAGTAATAGATCGAGCTGTGCGTTTGTATGGTCAATCAACGCCTGGGTAAGGCTGTTTTGCGTATTAAGCAGCGCTTCCTGCGAATCGAGCAAATCACGTGTACTCGCCCTTCCCGCCTGATGAAGGAGCGTAGTGCTGCGTACACGGCGTTGCGCAAGTTGGACGCTCATCTTCTGAATTTCATAGCTTTTTCTTGTCTGCTCGAGCCTTCGATAAGCATCGCGGACCTCGAGTGCAATTCGATCCGTCGCTTCCGCAAGATTTCGCCGTGTGGAATCAAGATTAATAAGAGATTGCCGGTAGGCATTCCGTTCAGACAGTCTGTCGAAAGGGAAATCAGCGCTTATTCCGAAACTATAATTGTCGGTTTCATCATTAAATTTAAGAGGCTTGAGTTCTTCGATGGTAGCGTTATTGTAAGTGAGGATAGCGCTAACATCGGGAAGGAGTGCGTTTTTAGCCACGTAGACCTGGCGTTTTGCATCGTCCACATTATCGCGCGTGTTTTTCAGATCAAGGCGTTTATCCAGCGCGGCTACGATCGCCTGCTCAAGAGGAAGCTCGATTGACGCAATTCCTCGACTGGTGAGTGAATCGAGTTCGGCAGTATCCGGCTCGATCGGAACCTCCATGGGAAGACCGAGGAGAATCTTGAATTCATCAAGAGCGGTTTCATATTGTTGAGTTGCAATAATCCAGCGGTCACGTGCCCGAAGTTCATTCTGACGAGCCTGGTCGACCTCGAATTCCGGAAGTCTGCCCGCCTGTGCCATGAGTTCGGCACGTTTCCTGTCCTTCGTCAGATTTTCGTAGTTCTGTAACGAGTTTTTGACCTCATCCTTTTGCTGAAGCACGCTATAATAGCGCTGGGCGATATTAACGGAAAAAGATTTTCGGTACCGTACAAAATCCCTGATGGAATAAACCATAGATCGTTCAGCCTGGGTAAGGTTTTCAAGAGCGACTCTGCGTCCAGCGCCCCTGAGCAAAGGTTGGACAAAAGTTGCGCTCAGCGCTGATGCGGCGGATTTTTGCGGATCGTCCACCGAGATATAGCGGAAAAGATTTGTCGTAATCCCGATAGAAAGATCTCCTCCAGTCGCCAGCATTTTATCTATACCAAACGAGATTGCGCCAAAAAGGCTGTTGGTTTTTGCGTCGCGTTCTACCGTGGCTGAACCGGAACCGGAATAGTGTGGATCGTAAGAATGCCGGGCTGACGTTAATGATAAGCCTTCCAGATACAAACTCTCCTGTCTTGATTGATAGCTGCGTGAATTTTCGACCGCAATAGTGATAGCATCCATCAGGGATATGACGTTAGTGGTGGTTGCGGTATCGTCTACCATCGGGGAAACAGGATCATCATCTATAGTAAAGCGCGTCGGCATACCATCGATCCATTGGCTCTTATTATGAATTATTCGATATACGTCTTCATCAGCGGCTTTTTTGAAGTAGGCTGCGCTGCAACCAATTAAGGACAATATCGTAATACACGATACGCAGACTCCTACACACTTTATTACATCTAACAGACGGATTTTCATTAGTTCACACCAGATAATATAGACGTTCGATAGACGAAAAAAGTTAGTATTTTTTGTAAATCTACCCTGAAATGGTTCTGGATTAACACACTGTGCACAAATCCTCACCCCTGGGCTGAAATGACGCACTATTTTTCCTTTTATTATATGACGTCATATAAGTGTATTTGTTGACAAATAAAAGTCTATCTTTTTTGCATACCGTGTTCGGGATATCAAGAAATCTCATACAATCGCTTTCTTCTATCATGAAAAAAAGAGGTCGCAATCCCAAACTCATTGAATCGTCCTCACCTGAAAAGTATGATACACCTGTTTCACCGTGATATAGCAAATGAGAAGTGGTCATGAACTATAAGCCATCAATATACCATCATGCGTTTGCCATATTCGCAGTCTTTATAGCCGGTCTGATTTGTATTCCCTTGCCCTCTTTATCGGATAAATCGGCACGTGAAAAAAACCCTGTTCCTGCATCAATTGATTCATCGAATCCTGAAAGAAGCAGCGTGCTCGAGTTCTACCTGGAAAGCGCGGATTGCCACCCAAAACCCTATGCAGGAGAGGTCAGATACTATGGTTCAACCATCGGGGTTGATCGAAACGACCGTAATTATCCGATATTCCGGATGGAGAATGAACAGAAAGCATCGAGAGGAACGCGACGTGAGACAGAGATTGGTTTCTGGATAGGACGCCTGCCGTTTATGTTTCGAAAGCAGCTCCAGCCTTACGGACGTGAGGCGACGCTTGTCTTTACTGAACATCCTGACGGAAGTTCAGTGGATTCTATAAAGGCGGTGTATCTGGGTACGAGCGACGAGACTTCGCCGGGGTATATGAAGCAGGGGTTTATCGGTCATGGTTTGAAGGTCACGCGTGGCGAGTGGCTCGAGCATGGCTTCAATAATTATGGTTTCTCCTTTTACACCATACACCCATCAACAGGGAAAATTATAAGTATCGGTGAATTTGATATTCACCATCCGGATGAAACCCAACGCGAAGAAGCGTGCAAAAAGCTGGAGTCATATATCGACGGCATCCCCGACGGCTATATAGTAACCGGCATATCGGGTGACTCTATCTCGCCTGAATTAAAAAAACGCGTGGTCCCGGCGCTGGCAAAAATCGGAAGCAAGGCAATCCAGGATATATGGGCGTATGATAACTGGTGTATAGTGGGACGAAAAGGTGCGAAAATCGGTGAGGCGTCTGAATCGCTGGTACGTTCGCGTTTCAGTGAAGACAAGGGATATTCAAGAAAGGCAGAGCTCGATATACAATTAATCTCGCCGCCGATTCGGATTCACTTGATCTCGTCGGGGAAATATGACGACGACGATGTGGTAATGGATATTTACGATGAACACGGCGACTGGCTTCTTCCGCCGGATCTCCCCACATCCAAACCATCAACAGGTATCCTTGACTGCAAGGCACGTAAAAAGATCGTCGACCTTTTATATGCGAAAGGAATAGAGATCGTACCCCACACGATACGACCTACCCTTGATCTTGACCGGATCGACAGGGGACTTGCACTTTTTGACGAGTATTATAAATCGCGTTCATGGATCGATCATGGCTACAATTTCGAGGACCTTGTGCGATACGGTTATAAGAAGGACTCAAACTATTACATCCTGGACAGACTCGAGGGATTCGGATACGACTATGCATGGAACTGGTGGGATATGGGTTTTTATATCCCGGATAAGGATGAGTTTGACATCGATGATTATCCTTTCAACATGCTTTACCCCGAGCGGGGAGACAAGTTGCCGATTCTCTTTTACAGGACAACAAGGATGGACCACGACCTGTCGGATGGCGTGAGTATCACACTGTACAATGCACATCCGATGTCCTATATCCTTGACAAGCCATGGGCTTATGAACCCGAGGCAATCGATACCCTCATAGACCAACGAGGCGTTCATATAACGCATAATTATTTCACCAATGTGTATATGCAATTCAGCATAGAGAAAGAGGGATACAGGGTCATTCACCCCACCTTTGAAAAATCCCTCGCATATATAGAAGAGAAAATGCGCTCCGGCACATTATGGAATCCCACGGTGTCGGAGTTTGGTGATTATGTACAAAGTACTGGCGGAATAGAAGTGGTTTATGTTTCAGAAGACGAGGCAAAAATTATCAATCACAACCGTAGCCCTGTGAAGGGTTTCACTCTGGCATGTGAGGGAGTAAAGGCGGACGAAGTAACCATTAACAAAAAATCGGTACAGGAGTCGGGTAATTTCAAATATCTGGGTGAAGAACTTCTCTTCTGGTGTGATCTTGCCGCAGGCGAAGAAAAGATAATCAAAGCAGGCAGGTCGAATGCTCAAAGACCAGAAAAACAAAAATTTCATGTAATGCAGGATGATAAAGGAGTGAAATTAAACATGCCGGCATATCAAGCGGAGGTGAACGAAGTAGGCATTCTCAGCGTTTATTCACGCGAAGGTATTCTCCTTATTGATGGCGGAACGTTTGAGGGCATTTACACCTCGTTTACGCTCACAAATTCCACGAGCAAACCCGCAATAGATATAGATGACAGGCATAATGAACTTTTAATTAGTCTAAAATGGCAAGGCATAGAAAACATTATAGATTTAGAGATAGATTATGAGTTTAACAAGTCGCAAGGTGAAATAAACGCATACACAACACTGACCTACCTCGAGGATTTGATGGTTCAAGAAGAGCGGCTTGATTTCCACGTGCATCCACCCGTACAAAGAATACTCGACCATACCCAGAGATGGACAAAGAAGCCGGAGGTGATGACCTATCCCTGGTGGCTTCCAGCATTCGCTACTTTCGGCAAAGGCAACGATAGCGTCCACCTTTATGGTCGGGGCAACGCAACAAAAACCGTAATCGAACCATAACCAGCCGCCTCATTACTCATCGGGTACAATAGGGAAAGGAATGTAATCCGCAAAGCCTGTTTTCTGGGCATAAATAATATCCCCGTTGCTCACGATTCCATTCGTAGGATCGTAAGGGATTCCCGTGTCGGGTCCGTTACCGTACGGTCCTCTGCTGTGAATTCTGTAGCTCCCGTATTCACGATAGGTCAGGTGAAAGATAGGCCAGCCAACGGTTTTAATGGCGTAAAGCCGGTTGACATAAAGATACTGCCGAGATTCAGGACAGACCCGTGGAGTTTTGGCAAAAGGATCGTTGGGAAATGTGGTCAGATAAGCAATGGGAGCGGTAAGGGGGTTGCAGCCGTTCCACCCGGGGTCCGGTACGTTCCACCCGGGAACTTTCCCACCTATATAGTGAGGTGCCAAATCTATCCCGATATAGTGGTAGGTAGGATACGATACGCATTATGGTCAACGCCATACGTTTCAATGGCGGTTACAAGCGATTTTATATCGGCGCGCCCTCTTGATGCCTTTGCGCGAATCTGGGCAGCCAGAAAATTGGGAAGCGCTATCGCGGCAAGTATCCCTATTATGGCGACCACTATAAGCAACTCGATAAGAGTAAATCCTGCTTTCTGTGTTCTCATCATACAGTATCTCCCCGGTATAGATAAAATAAGAGTTATCGTTTTTCACACATGCGAAGAGAATCTTATCAACACATTCTAAAAATAATTAGACGTCAGAAAATAGGAAATGGTTGAAGGCGTCTTTACTTTTATAGCGAATTATGTCAAAAAAAAATTCAAGAAATAAGTTTACATAAAGAAGTGGAATGAGATATAATTACAATTGATTTTTCATCGATTTTCCACCATTCCTCATTTTTTACAAGGAGATCACAGCGATGACTGCGCCAAAAATAAAAGGGAACGATACTGTCATAATCAAGCGAAATGACCTTCGGAAACTCATAGATGCCCTTATCGCGCGTGGCTATGAAGTCGTTGGGCCCACAGTACAGGACGCCACTATTATGTATGATACCTTGACCAGTCTTGACGATTTGCCCATTGGATTGACCGACGAACAGGATGGAGGGACATATTCGTTGAAGCAACGCAAGGACAAGGCATTATTTGGTTATGTCCTGGGTCCGCATTCATGGAAGAAGTTTCTCTACCCGCCGGAGCATCGCCTATGGAAGGCAGAAAAGAAAAAAGAAGGTTTTAAGATAATAACGCAAGAAGAAGCGGATGAAATAAAGTATGCCTTTTTCGGTGTCCGTCCTTGTGAAATAAGCGCCATCGAAATCCAGGATAATGTTCTTACCAAAAGTGAATACGCAGACGCTTCCTATACGGCCCGCCGTAAAAATGCGCTTATCATTGCCGTTAACTGTACTCAACCGGGAGGCACCTGCTTTTGTTTTTCCATGAAGACAGGTCCTAAAGCAACCAAGGGATTCGATATAGCAATGACCGAAGTAATAAAAGGGGCATCCCACTATTTTGTGGCGGAAGCGGGCTCTTCGATAGGCACGGAACTCCTTGAGGAAATACCGTGCAAGAAAGCCACGAAAGAAGAGATAGAAACCGCTGAGACCCTGGTGAAAAGAGCCGAACGCAACATGGGTCGCAGTCTCGATACACGCAACATCAAAGAATTATTCTACAATAACGATGAGCATGAACGCTGGGATGAAGTCGCCTCCCGTTGCTTGACCTGTGGAAACTGCACAATGGTATGCCCGACCTGTTTCTGTGTAACGGTCGAAGACAAATCAGATGTCAAAGGAGAAACTGCGGAACGCTGGCGCCGTTGGGACTCGTGCTTCACCACAGGCTTCTCCTATATTTACGGCGGAAGTGTCCGAACTTCAGCCCGTGCGCGTTATCGCCACTGGATAACGCATAAGTTAGCTTCGTGGATTGACCAGTTCGGGACATCGGGATGTGTGGGATGTGGGCGGTGCATCACCTGGTGCCCGGTGGGTATCGATATAACAGAAGAAGCGGCTGCCTTACGGAGTGGCAAACCGTCGGGTGCGCCTAAAAAATCAAAGAAGGAGGTGTCTCCATGAAGACGATTGAGCCGTATCTATCAGAACATCCTTTTCTCAAAGACCTGAAAGACGAATACCTGAAGCTTCTGGTGGGATGTGCAAAGAACGTAAGTTACAAGCCGGGTGAGTTTATTTTTCGCCAGGGTGAAGAAGCGAACGAATTTTATCTTATACGTGAAGGGTGCGTACTGGTCGAGCTTTTCGTGCCGAACCGGGGAGCAGTCACCATAAAGACATTACGCGAGGGAGACGTGCTTGGCTGGTCATGGCTCGTTCCTCCTTACTACTGGCACTTTGACGCCCGCGCCGCTGATTTCACCCGCGCCATCTCACTTGATGGGAAATGTCTACGCACCAAATGCGAGAACGACCATCACTTCGGTTATGAGATGCTTAAGCGATTCACCAGGATAGGAAAAGCGTCCCTCGAAGCCACGACCTTACAAATGATGGACGTCTTTAAAAGTCCTCAATAGAAAGGAAGAGTAAAGATGAGCACACGTGTTGATGACGCTATGCTTCCTCGACAATACAGGATTGACCGTGTCCGCAAGGAGACGAACGACACGTTTACGATGGAATTAGTGCCGGCAAATGGATGCAAAGAGGTGGCTTTTTTGCCCGGACAGTTCAACATGCTTTATGTATACGGTGTAGGCGAAGTTCCGATCTCTATAAGCGGCAATCCTTCAAAACATAAAAAACTCATTCACACCACTCGAGCGGTAGGCTCTGTCACAAACGCAATGCAAAAGATGAAGAAGGGCGGCATCATAGGTGTGCGAGGTCCGTTTGGAACAAGTTGGCCCGTTGAAAAAGCCCACAAGCACGATGTGGTTATTATTGCAGGCGGAATAGGTCTCGCACCCCTCAGACCCGCCATTTATAAGATTCTGGATGACCGCGCTCAATTCGGGAAAGTGGTGTTACTGTACGGAACACGTACTCCATCAGATATACTTTTCAGGCGCGAGCTCGAGCAATGGAGATCGCGTCTGGATATGGAAGTGTATGTGACCGTTGACCGTGCAAGCGGCGACTGGCGTGGGAATGTCGGCGTGGTTACCACCCTTATTCCACAGGCTCCATTTGACCCGACTAATACCATAGCCTTTATTTGCGGTCCCGAAATTATGATGCGGTTTACAATCCTCGAACTCCAGAAACGCGGCGTTACACGTGATAATATCTACGTATCGATGGAACGCAACATGAAATGCGGCATAGGGCTTTGCGGACATTGTCAGTTGAGGGAAACGTTCATTTGTAAAGATGGCCCGGTCTTCAACTACAACGACATCGAAGAACTTTTCGGAAAGAGAGAAATATAACAATGACAGAGAAGCACAAACCAAAGCTTGCGGTATGGAAATTTGCATCATGCGATGGCTGTCAGCTCACCTTACTCGATTGCGAAGACGAACTTCTAACTATCGCAGGCGAGATTACGATTGCCAATTTTCCGGAAGCGTCACGTAACATAATAAAGGGACCGTATGATCTTTCGCTGGTCGAGGGTTCGATAACAACGCCTCATGATGAGGAGCGTATACATAAGATACGTCGCTCATCCAAGGTGCTCATAACTATCGGTGCATGTGCGACAGCGGGAGGGATACAGGCCCTTCGTAATTTCAAAAATGTCGATGATTTCATAAATATCGTATATGCCAATCCTTCTTATATCGAGACCTTGAACAAATCTACGCCGATAGCAGACCACGTTCCGGTGGACTTCGAGTTGCGCGGATGTCCCATCAATAAAGAACAATTGCTCGAAGTGATTAGTGCATACTTGATCGGGAGGAAACCAAATATTCCCCCTTATAGCGTGTGTATGGAGTGTAAACGCAAAGGAAACACGTGCGTATTGGTAGCGCACAATCAGCCGTGCCTGGGACCGGTAACACAAGCAGGCTGCGGCGCTATTTGTCCATCGTTTAATCGCCCGTGCTATGGCTGTTTCGGCCCGAAAGAAACTCCCAATACGCGTTCGTTGAGCGACAAGTTCGAGAAACTCGGCGTTCATAATCCGGACATAATCCGGCTGTTCCGGACCTACAATGCATATGCGGAACCTTTTAGGAAGGAAAGCGAAAGCCACGAATTGAAGTTCTGATTAAAAGGCGGAAGAAAGCCAACAACCGCTCTTTAAACACACAAAGACGGTATAAAGCCACCACAGAAAGAGGCGTATAAATGGAAAGCAAAACAGATAAGAAAAGGGCAAAAGGAACAAAGACGATAAAAGTAAATTACTTAGCGCGCGTGGAAGGGGAAGGCGCCTTATACGTAAAAATCAAGGGAAACGAGTTGAAAGAGGCGCATTTCAGCATATTCGAGCCGCCGCGCTTTTTTGAAGCGTTTCTCCGGGGCAGAAAATATTACGAAGCGCCTGACATCACGGCTCGTATCTGCGGTATCTGTCCGATCGCCTACCAGATGAGCTCTGTCAACGCAATGGAAAGCGCATTCGGCATAAGGGTGGATGGACAATTGCGCGAGCTTCGACGCCTCATCTACTGTGGTGAGTGGATCGAGAGCCATGTTCTTCATGCCTTCATGCTCCACGCACCGGATTTTCTCGGCTATCAAGATGCGTTGCAGATGGCAAAAGACCACAAGGAGCTTGTCGAGAACGTCCTGAAACTCAAAAAGATCGGCAATGATATAATGACCGTGGTCGGCGGACGAGAAATCCACCCGATTAATATTCGTGTCGGCGGGTTTTATAAAGCCCCGAAGAAGAAAGATCTGCTCCCCTTTGTCGACAAATTGAAATGGGGACGAGATTTCATGGTCGAGGCAACAAAAATCGTGAGCCAGTTCGAGTATCCAGATTTTGAACAGGACTATGAGTTTATCGCCCTGCGCCATCCTGATGAATACGGCATTATTGAGGGGCGTCTTGTTTCAAATAAAGGACTGGACATCGCCATAAACGAATACGATCGATTCTTTATTGAAGAACATGTTCCCTACTCAACCTCTCTGCATTCTATCTTGCGAGGCAGAGGCGCCTACATGCTGGGACCCCTGTCGCGCTTCAACCTGAACTTCGACAAATTAACGCCGCTTTGCCGGGAGACCGCACAATCCGTGGGCTTCGAACCCATGAATAAGAATCCGTTCAAAAGCATACTTGCCCGCTGTATCGAGGTCTTATACTCATGTGAGGAATCGTTACGCATTATTGAACAGTACGAGCCACCGGAAAAATCCTATATCGAGGTAACCCCGCGCGAGGCAACATCCTATGGCTGCACCGAGGCGCCTCGCGGGTCTCTGTATCATCGCTACAGCGTTGATGAGCATGGCGTGATTCTCGATGCTAAAATCGTTGCCCCCACGTCGCAAAACCAGAAAATTATCGAGAGCGATCTCGAAGAGTTCGTGAAAAAATATATCGATCTGCCAAAAGAAGAGTTAACCTGGAAATGTGAACAGGCAATTCGCAATTACGACCCTTGTATCTCCTGTTCCTGTCACTTTCTGAATCTTACCATTGACCGACAATAGAAGACACCAATGTACGAGATGAAGAAAGTATGACATATACACCGGAAGAAGCCGACGTAGACATACTCGTTATAGGAATCGGTAACGAGTATCGTCGTGATGATTCTATCGGCTTAATACTTGCGCGTAAGATACGAGCGCTCGACCTACCGGGGGTGGTCGTCCGGGAAAACGACGGAAATCTTACCACTATCTCGGAATGGTTTAAAGAATCGGGGTGTGTCGTCATGATTGACGCGGTAAGTTCCAATTCTCCGCCCGGAACGTTGCACCGATTCGACGTTGGACAAAGTCCCCTACCCTCAGACATGTTCCGGTTCTCTACCCATACTATATCGATAGCAGACCTGATCGAGCTGTGTCGCGCCTTAAACTATCTTCCGAGGCGACTGATCGTCTTCGGAATAGAAGTGCGGGATTTCAACATGGGAAACAGGCTCTCCCCTGAGCTTGACAAATGTCTCCCGCGGCTACTTGAACAATTAGTCGAGGACATAACAGACATTCAGCGAGGATCAAAGTAGCTTCTGCATCACAAATCTTTGCGGTCTTTCTGATTTTTCTCTTTGTCATAATCGCAAGAAAGGCGCCACATAGTGAACGAGAAGAGTAAACAGGTCAAGGGGCGCTCGCACATGCGAAACACATAGAACAATACCAAAGTTTAGTATTGACACCAGTAAGGGATTTAAGTTTAGCTAATTATTTATGTTTTGTTTACATAATTAGTTTTTTATTCTCCAAGAAAAATAAAAAACCATATTTAAGCCAAGGAGGAATACAAATGGCTCTATCCACAAGCAAGATTAAAGAACTTTTGGGTGATGATGCAAAGAAATTGCTTGATCACCAATGTAAGACGGTCTCGAAGAAAGACCTTCATCTTCCAGGACCGGACTTTATCGACCGTGTGTTCGCCATCTCGGACAGGAGTCCGGCAGTGCTGCGCAATATGCAGATGGTGTTCAACACCGGCAGGCTTGCAGGCACCGGCTATCTTTCGATTCTTCCGGTTGATCAAGGAATCGAGCACTCTGCGGGGGCGAGTTTTGCACCCAATCCTATTTACTTCGATCCTGAAAATATTGTCAGGCTTGCTCTTGAAGGCGGCTGTAACGCCGTGACTTCGACCCTGGGTGTCCTCGGCGCCGTGTCCAGAAAATATGCCCATAAAATCCACTTCTTTGTAAAAATCAACCACAACGAACTCCTGACCTATCCCAGCAAATACGACCAGGTACTTTTTGCCTCGGTTCAACAGGCATTTGACCTTGGCGCAGTCGGCGTGGGAGCAACTGTTTATTTCGGTTCACCCGAATCTACGCGACAGATCCAGGAAATAAGCGATGCATTCCAGATGGCTCATGAGATGGGCTTGTTCACGGTTCTCTGGTGTTATCTCCGCAACGCCGAGTTTAAAAAAGACAAAGATTACCACCTAAGCGCCGATCTGACAGGACAGGCAAACCACCTTGGCGCCACTATTGAAGCAGACTTTATAAAACAGAAAATGCCGGAAAACAACGGCGGTTATAATGCCCTTAAATTCGGTAAAACCCATAAGATTGTGTACGAGAAGTTGACCAGCGACAATCCCATCGATTTAACGCGCTACCAGGTCGTGAACTGCTACATGGGCAGAATCGGCTTGATCAATTCCGGTGGCCCTTCAGGCAAGGACGATCTTGCGCAAGCAGTGAAGACCGCTGTTATCAACAAGCGGGCAGGCGGCACAGGGTTGATCACGGGTCGTAAAGCCTTTCAGAAGCCTTTTAAAGAAGGAATAGAACTCCTGAATGCCGTCCAGGATGTCTATTTGAATAAAGACATCGATGTTGCATAGAGCCGGTTCATCAGCGCTATAGTTAGTCACACTTAGAGGTAAACCACTAAAGAATAAAAAAGGGGGGAGTGTTTATATTTTGCAGGGAGGATGGCTGCGCTACACCCTTAATTATATATTCTATCTCATGCAGGCAGGATGCCTGCGCTACATTGAAGTCTCCCAAGAAACTCCTTGGATAATTTATTGTATAGAAAGGTCATAGCGCCGGATGGTAGGATGGTATTATTCTACACGGGAGGAATGAGAATCGTGAAAGAAACAATCCAGATGGCACATGGGAACGGCGGGATTCTGATGCATCGCCTGATAAAGGAACTTCTTTTACCACATTTTGGTTACGAGAAAGCGGAAGACCTCAACGATTCGGCGATTCTGGCGATGCAGAAGAAATCCATTGCTTTCACGACAGATACCTACGTGGTCAATCCCTTGTTCTTTCCCGGAGGTGATATCGGAACACTGGCAATAAATGGAACAGTCAATGATTTAAGCGTGGTCGGTGCAGAACCGTTATATCTGAGCTGTGGTATGGTTATCGAGGAAGGATTGGAGACAGCGGTTCTGGAAAAGATCGTGAGCAGCATGGAACAGGAGTCAAAAAAAGCCGGGGTAAAGGTAGTGACGGGAGACACCAAGGTTGTAGAACGAGGAGCTGCACATCGTTTGTTTATAAATACTGCGGGCATCGGAATCCTGAAAGATAATATACCGACAGGAAACATAGAACCGGGGGATAAAGTAATCATAAATGGACCTATAGGAGATCATGGCATTGCGGTAATGATAGCGAGAAACGAATTCGATATCGAGACCCGTCTCGAGAGTGATTGTGCGGCGCTGAATCGTTTGATCGGCGCGGTTCTCGATGAAGGACTCGCTATTAAGTTCATGCGTGACCCTACTCGGGGTGGTCTAGCTACGGTGTTGAACGAACTGACCGAGGATAAATCCATAGGTATTGAACTTCATGAAGATTCTATTCCGGTAAAACCCGAGGTACGCGAGATATGCGACCTCCTTGGATTCGATCCGTTATACATTGCCAACGAGGGAAAAGTGGTCATGATTACGAGTGGGCAAGATGCGCCGGCGGTTCTTGACAGACTTCGACGTCATCCTCAGGGAGTAGACGCAGCCATCATCGGTGAAGTGACATCGAAAAATCCGGGGAAAGTCGTTATGGAGACACACGTAAGCGGCAGGCGTATCATTGACATGCTGGTCACCGATCAATTTCCGCGGATATGTTGAGCATTCATTCGAGCATCATCCTGATGGAGATATCGGGAAACATAAAGGCAACACGAATAAAAATCCGGGGACGAGTCCAGGGTATCGGATTCCGCCCTTTTGTGTATCGACTTGCTCATGAAATGTCATTAAATGGCTGGATATTGAACGACCGTGAAGGAGTCCTTATCCATGTCGAGGGCGATTGTACACAAATAAGTGAATTTATTGAGCGACTGAAAACCGGTCGTCCGGCACTTGCCTCGTATGAAAGCCTTGACCTCGATACGGCCCTACCCGAGGGAATCGAGAGATTCGAAATTCGCGAGAGCGCCGAAGGAGGTGAAGCCACTGCAATACATGTCCAGCCGGATATCGCCACCTGTCAAGATTGCCTCAAGGAACTTTTCGATCCCACAGACCGCCGTTATCGTTATCCATTTATCAACTGCACCAATTGCGGTCCTCGATATACTATTATAAGAGACGTACCCTATGATCGCGCACGGACGACGATGAGCGAATTCCCCATGTGTGAGTCATGCGAGTCGGAGTATCATAATCCTGAAGACCGTCGCTACCATGCGCAGCCCAATGCCTGTCCCGCATGCGGTCCACACGTTACCCTCCTCGATGGCGAGGGAAAAATTGTCAACGCTCCGGACCCAATAGAAGAGACCGTCAATCTTTTGCGAGACGGCAAGATCGTAGCGGTTAAAGGTCTCGGGGGATATCATCTTGCCTGCGACGCTACAAACGATGAAGCAGTGAAACGTCTACGGTCACGGAAATATAGAGAAGACAAACCCTTTGCCGTAATGATGCCAGATGTCAAGACAGTAAAGGTCTTTTGCGAAGTGCATGAAGATGAGGAGACATCACTCAAATCGTTTCGAAGACCTATAGTCTTAATAAAGAAAAGGAGAGTGCAGGGTAAGGAGAGGATTGCAGAGGGCGTGGCGCCCCACAATCCCCGGCTCGGTGTGATGCTGCCCTATACACCTCTTCACCACCTTTTGTTTCATGCATCGAAGTTGAAGGTGCTGGTAATGACAAGCGGGAATATCAGTCAGGAACCTATAGCATACGACGACGATGATGCCCTGTCGCGCCTGGCACCTATAGCTGACTTCTTCCTGATTCATAACCGTCGAATAGAGCGCCGTGTGGATGACTCTGTCGTGTGCAGTATCAATGGTGCGGAATACCCCCTGAGGCGTTCCCGCGGCTATGCTCCCGTACCTATCAATCTTCACCGCCCGGTGCGGGAGATTCTGGCGGTCGGCGCAGAGTTGAAGAACACCTTCTGTATAGGAAAAGATAGATTTGCATATCTAAGCCACCACCTGGGTGATCTGGAGAATGTGGAGACGTTGGAGGCGTTTGAACGCGGCATCGAGGATTTTCAACGCCTCTTTCACCTCAAGCCGCGCTTCGTGGCTTATGATCTTCATCCGGACTACCTCTCAACTAAATACGCGCTTAGACGAACCGATCTCCGGGCAATAGGCATTCAACACCACCATGCGCATGCGGGCGCTCTTCTCGCCGAGCACGCTCTTGATCAGCCAATTCTGTGTTTCACGTTCGACGGAACAGGATATGGCGATGACGGTACAATCTGGGGAGGTGAGGTATTGATCGCTGATTTGCACGCCTATAAGCGGTATGCGACCCTAAAACCAGTATCAATGCCGGGCGGGAATCGCGCGATAAAAGAGCCATGGAGGATGGGCGGCGCATATCTTGACGCCGCGTTCGGCGACGCTCTACGGCATCTTAATATCCCATTTCTTACCACTCTCGAGAAGAGGAGATGGGGAATTGTCCGAAAAGCCTCGCAACAAGGACTGATGTCGCCTCAAACCACCAGTATGGGTCGTTTGTTCGATGGTGTGAGTGCAGTGCTTCAGATCAGGGAAGAAGTGCATTATGAGGGTCAGGCTGCTGTTGAGCTGGAATATGCCGCATACATGTCGGATGACGACCAGACCTATGGCTTCCACCTGATAGAAGGAACGCCTCTCTTAATAGATTACACTGCCATGTTCAGCGACATTATCAACGATCTGACTATGGGGATATCGAAAAGCGTGATTGCGAGAAGATTTCACAACACCGTAGCGGGGCTTATTCTTAAAATAAGTGAAAAGGCTCGTGAAGATACGGGGCTTAATATCATAGGACTCAGTGGCGGTTGTTTTCAGAATTTTCTCCTTTTACAACAATGCATCGAACATCTCGGTCGAGCGGGATTCAGAGTTCTTATCCACCGCGCTGTGCCAACAAATGATGGGGGTATTTCTCTGGGACAACTCGTCATAGCAGATAACATCATCCGGCAGTAGAAAGACCATACCTTGATTGTAGGTGAAATTTCATTTCTTGTTCAAACTTTCCTTGATTTTTACAGTCAATTATCTATAATAGAGGTAAATAAAAAAGGAGGAGTAGAAGATGAGAAGAGGTAAACTACTCGTACTGTTCTTTGTACTTGCGATTGTGATGACCAACATCGTGAGTTCAATCTGTGTAGCTGCAGAACCGCCCACCGCGGAGAATGGCAAGGCATTCCTGCATGCCTTGAGCGACGCATTCGTGGACGCCACGGAGAAAGTAAAACCTGCAGTGGTAAGTGTTATCTCCATCCAGAAAGTCAGGGTCGCCATGCCACAATTCGGCTCACCTGATATGATGGCTCCTTTCAAAGATTTCTGGGGAGATGATTTCCTGGACCGGTTTTTCCAGCGGCGTTTTCCTGAACAGAAACCGCAGGAATACCAACGGCGCGGAGTCGGCTCAGGAATGATTGTGGACGCTGAAAATGGGTACGTCCTCACCGTGAATCACGTGGTTGAAGGCGCAGACGAAATAAAAGTAATTCTCTCCGACAAGCGTTCGTTCACCGCAACCGTAAAAGGGCAGGATCCCCAGACCGATGTTGCGGTCCTTCAAATTGACGGCGAAGACCTCCCGGAAGTCGATTTGGGTAACTCCGATGAGATTCGTGTCGGCGATTGGGTTGTCGCTATCGGGAATCCTTTCGAGCTCAACTACACGGTAACGGCGGGTATTATCAGCGCAAAGGGACGCTCCATAGGGATAACGAGCTCCTCCCCCGAGCAACGAGGCTATGAGGATTTTATTCAAACGGACGCTGCTATCAATCCGGGTAATTCAGGTGGTCCATTAATCAACCTCGAAGGCAAGGTCATTGGAATCAATGATGCCATTGCCACTCGGAGTGGCGGTTATCAGGGTATAGGATTCGCCATACCCATAAACATGGCAAAGCTGGTCATGGATCAATTAATCACTCATGGAAAGGTAACTCGCGGCTGGTTAGGCGTGATGATACAAAATGTAACGCCGGACCTGGCCGAAAAGTTCAACGCCCAGAAAGCAGCAGGCGCTCTTGTGTCGCAGGTTTTTCCAGATTCACCTGCAGAGAAAGCCGGTCTCCAGGCAGGAGATATTATTATTGAAGTGAACGAGCGAGAAACCCCCAATGTAGATGCCTTAAGAAACCTCATTGCATTCATGCAACCTGACACAAAAGCCGAGATTACCTTTTTGCGTGAAGGCAAAGAAAAAACCACGGAGATAGAAATCGGTGAACAACCTGCAGACCTGACAACCGCGGTTGTTGAGGAAAAGACGGAGAAAACATACTTTGGTATTTCTGCTGCAGAGGCTACGACGGCAATGAAAGAAAAGTACGACATTGCAAATGATGCAGAAGGCGTAGTCGTGGTCGGTGTGGAAGCGGGAAGCCCGGCAGCCACGGCAGGTATCAAGGAAGGAAATCTTATTGCTCAGATCAACCGTAAAAAAGTTTCTTCCTTAGACGATTTCAAAAGATATATGAAAGATGCGGAGAAAGAGGGAACTGCGCTCCTTTTAATTCAGGAAACGCGTGGATCACGTTTTGTTATTCTTTCAAAGGAATAAACAAAGTTACAATCTTTGCTCCATGGTACGAGGTGAATGAAAGGGGCGGGAAAGAGAGGGGACCTCTCTTTCCCGCCCCTTTTTTGTATAACGATAAAACGAACCGAAAAATGCTTAGACCTTTTTCTTCCTCTTTTTGAGAATATCTTCCACCTTCCAGAGCAATTGATGAACTTGATATGGTTTCTGGATAAAACTGTTCATGCCGTTTTTCAGAAGTTCATTGGCTTTACTGTCCTGGCTGTAGCCGGTAGATACAAGAATTGGAATATCCGGATTTATCTTGTTGAATTCGCGGCAGACTTCAAATCCATTTATCCCCGGCATAATTAAATCAAGTATAATCCCACTTATCTCATCCTCATATCTCGAAAAAAGATGGAGTGCTTCTTCTCCATTTAGAGCAATCACTGTTCGATATCCATGTTGTTCCAGGATGTCTTTCACAAGATTGCAAATAAGCTCTTCATCGTCAATGATAAGAATTAATTCACCGCCGCCTTCGGGGATATTCTCGGGAGCACTCTCTTGACTGAGCACTTTTTTGCTTACCGGGAGATAGACTTTGAACGTTGACCCCTTACCGGGTTCACTGTCGACATGTATAAATCCGCCGTGATTTTTAGCGACCCCAAAGGCAAGGGATAAACCCAATCCTGTTCCCCTTCCCTGATCTTTTGTGGTAAAGAAGGGTTCAAAAATACGGGTGAGGATTTTCTGCTCCATTCCCACGCCTGTATCGGAGACGGATAGAGTCACATACCATCCGGGAACAGCGCCCATGTATTTTCTACCAATATCGTGTGAGACATACGCTACACCGGTCTCGATGGAAAGTGTCCCGCCATCCTCCATGGCATCCCGTGCATTAACGCAAAGGTTCATGACCACCTGTTCAATCTGACCGGGATCCACTTCAACGGTAGAAAGATCTTCATGGAGGTTCGTTGTTATCTTTATAGATTTATCGAATGTTTCCCCGATGATTTTCAGGGTATCTTTGACGACGGTGTTTAGATTAAGTGGTGATGTTCTTGACATACCCCCGCGTGCGAAGGCAAGAAGTTGTGCGGTTAATTCGGCGGCTCGAAGTGAACCTTTCTCGATAGCGTCTATATAATTAAACACGGGGTCTTCCGGTTTGATTTTCATTTTGAGAAGCGAGGCATAGCCGAGAATCCCGCCAAGAATATTATTAAAATCATGGGCGATTCCTCCGGCGAGGGTCCCAATACTTTCCAGTTTCTGGGCCTGAAACAACTGCTGTTCCAGCTCTTTTTGTTCAGTGACATCACGCAATATTCCTCGATAACCTATGATGTTTCCCTTGTCGTCCCGCAAGGCTGATGCAGTAACCTGTCCAGTGAGTTTTTTTCCGTCTTTCCCTTTATAGCTTACCTCATAATCTTTGATAAACCCGTCCTTTGCGATAACGCCTGTCAATCTTTCTCTATCAACCGGGCTTGTATACACTTCATGTATCAGATCGAGATTTAACATTTCCTCACGGGAATTATACCCCAACAACTTAACCCCACTTGGATTGATATCGAGTAGTTTTCCGTCATAAGAACTCATAAACACGACGTCTCTGGACTCTTCGAATAACGTTCGATATTTCTTTTCCGATTCGCGAAGGGCTTCCTCGGCTTGTTTTCTGTCCGTAATATCTCTTCCGAGAGCAACGGAGCCTATGGTTTCGCCATTTTCATTAACAATATTGCGCGAATGCCATGAGATGAGTTTATAGTCTCCGTCCTTGGTTCTAATCCTTGTCTCGAGATCTTCAACCATATTTCCCTTGATGATGGCTGATGCGAGGGAGGTAATTGTGCTGCGATATTCCTCATCCGGGTACAGCCACTCCCAGATTTTTGAGTATCCCAGTACCTCTTCCCTTTTGTACCCGCTGATTCGTTCTGCTGCTTTATTCCAGATAACGACATTTCTATTTTTATCCAGAACGTCCAGCCAGACATTGGCATTATCTATGACAAGATCAAGAAATTGAGAGAGTTTGCGTACTTCTTCCTCTGCGCGCTTAAGATTTGAAATATCCAATGCAATCCCAATGGTGCCTATAATGTTTCGAGATTCATCAAATAAAGGTTCAATATGAGTTTGATACACCCGTCCCTCCCATGTTTGAGTAAAGCTGACGGGCTCTCCCTTGAGCGCGAGTTGAGTGTTCTTGACGAGGATCGAGTCGGAAGGTTTCTCTCTGAACTTTTCATGAAGAGCGATGCTGAAACTTGGCTTAGCCTCGTTTTCAGAGGTGATCGACTCTCGACCGAGTACTGAAATCGAGTTGAGTTTATTATCAGTAGTCCATACGAATGCCGGCATTTGTTCGAGGATAAGTCTCAGGTGCGCTTCCTTTTCGGAAAGCTCCTGCTCGATCTTTTTTCGATATGTTATATCCTGGAGTATTCCCAGCGCTCCTATGACTTCTCCGGTGCGTTCGTCCCGAAAAGGTACCGAACAATCATTTATCCATTTAGTCTGATTATGGAAAGTTCTGATGCGCAAATCGACTCGATATCTATTTAGCTTACCTTGCTTGAACAATTTGCCATATTCTTTTGGATCCGATATTACGCCTGGATCATTAACCACTATCTCTTCTATCAGGTCATGGAAGTTAGTGAAATTTAGCTCATCGGGGGAAATACCCACTAAATCCTCGATTCCTTCACCTATGAAGGCATACTTATTATCTGAGTACAGAAGGTGGTAAGGAACACAATCAGCATTTTCTATGACGCGTCGATAAATGTCATGAGTGCGTTTAAGTTCATCCTCAGATCGCTTTCTTTCGAACGACTCGAGGTTAAGGGAAATGAGATCGGCAAGAGAAGAACAGAAATCTTTTTCTTCAGGTGTCCAGTGTCGAAGAGGACCGGTATGCTCATGACAAATTGTACCCACCATCTTACCATTACTTCGAATGGGTGCATCGAGCATCGAGGATATATTGAGAGGGATAAGATAATTCTGAGCGAATTCGGCTGTGCGCGGGTCGGATACGGCATTATGGGCATCAATGGTTCGGCACGTTTCAAGCTCCTCGAAATAGTGTGGATAATGCGATGATATGAGTGATTTTTCCGGAACATGCATGCCTTTACTCAAGACAAATAAATCTTTACACTCCAGTATGGTCTTCTCATTATTAAATAGCCATACGCTCACCCGTTCAACTCCGAGCGTTCTGGAGGATATTTCGGTAATTGCTGCCAGAGCGTTCTCAAGCGTATCAAAATCACTTTTTGCAATCAAGGTAAGAGCGGTTTGCCGTTGTATCTTGTTCTCAGCATGGCGGGCGCGTTGCTCTTCAGCCCGTTTTCGATCTGTAATGTCATGTAAAATCCCGATCGAGCGCATTGCTGTCTGTGTTCCGTCGTCCTGAATAAGAACAGAACAATCGCTCAACCACTTCTCTTCACCTTGTGGTGTGGTAATTTTGATATCCGCCCTGTATATCTGGAGATCTTTTTGAACGAATGCCTTGATATATTCTTCGGGATTCTGCGGAGCATCGAGATCCGTAATCACGATATCATCTACCATCTCCCTGAGTTTCTTATGGGTTAATTCGCTGGCGGGAATCCCAAGAATATCCTCACATCTCTCGCCTATGAAATCATACGTCAAGGTTGAGTGATTGAGCACGTAAGGAATACCGTTGGTTTGCTCGATTACTTCACGATAAATATGATGAATACGTTTGAGTTCCTGCTCGGATTCAATTCTTTGCGTGACATCATTTGCCACCCCGATGCAGCCGGTTATGTTGCCATTGGTGTCACGAAGGGGCTCGAGATGACATGAAAAAACCCTTCCATGCACCTCGGTCTCAAAGGAAACAGGGATTCCTTGAAGCGCATGCTTATGCTTCTCAATTGCGGGAGATTCCTTATCATCATTATCAAAGAAATCATGGATGCTCCTGCCGACCAATTCGTTGGCTTCATAATTAAAAGACTTTAATCCTGCGCCTAACAATCGTGTGCAGCGTAAATCTTTGTCAGTCGTCCAGAGAATGGTAGGGATTTGTTCGGTCAACAAACGGAGCCGTACTTCGCTATAAAAGAGGTCTGCACGAGCAAAGGTACGGTCAATGGCTCCCCCACAATGGTCCGCGAGAAACTGAAGCAACTTCAGGTCTTCAGGAGTATATGCATTCGGTGTATAGCTTTGAATCGAGAGCAACCCAAGCGTTTTGTCGCCTTTTCGTACCGGTGCAAACATGAGTGAGGCTGATTTACGCCCTGTATTGCCGAAAGGAATGAGTTTAAGCTCCTGGTATTCTTCTTCGGTCTCTCTCAGCAGGAGCTGGGCGCCTTCGCGAAGGGTGAGTTTAAAAAGAGGCGTGGGTTCTGTAGATTCGAAAGGCGGACATGTTTCAATTTTTTCTCCATCAATTGTATCGATATCGATGAGGGGATAAAATCTCCCTTCCTCCTCTACATAAAGATCGAGATAAAATGCATCGTAGTTGAACAGGATTGAAGCAGTATCCACTATGACGTGCGCCGCTTCTCGAGGATTGTTAACCGCATTAAGTTTCTGCCCAAGGGTGGCAAAGGCCTCTGTTCGCTTTTCCACCTGTTTCCGATCAGTTATGTCCTGCAAGATGCCGAGTGAACCTATCACCTTGTGTGAGGTGTCGTCGTAGATGGGAACAGAGAAATCGCTCAACCATTTTTCCTCCCCCCTCGGCATGTGTATCTTGAGATCCGCCCGGTAACGAGCGCATTCCCCCCTTTGGAAAGCAGCTTTATATTCCTCAATATCAGAAGGCGCGCCGGGCTCGGTTATCACTGTCTCCCTGATGCACTTGCAGACCTTTTGCCTGGTTGTCTCTTCACGTGAAATTCCTATCAGATCTTCCCAGCCCTCACCAAGGTAATAGTATCTGTCTTCATTATTATAGAACATATAAGGCACGCCACGTGCGTTTTCAATTGCGATTCTATAGATTGAATGAATATGTTTGAGACCCTCTTCCGCTTTCTTCCTCTGGGTGATATCATGAAGTATCCCGATGAAACCCGTTATCTTCCCCGACTCTTTATCTCGCAGGGGGACGCCACAATCCGATATCCATCTAACATCGCTGTCCGGGGTTTTGATTTTCAAGTCCGCCTTATAACTATCAATCGTTCCCTTCTGAAAAGACCGCAAACAATCTACAAGATTTTGACAATCAGAGGGTTCGGTAATAGAAATCTCCTCGATAATGCCTTCAAATTCTGCAAGCGTCATTTTTTGAGGTTCTATACCCAGCAAATCCCGGCAGCCCTCCCCAAAAAACTCATACATCTCATCAGAAAAGATAAACCGGTATGGCACGCCCTGGGTGGTTTCTATGGCGTGACGATAAATCTCGTGAAGATGCTTCAGCTCTTCCTCGACCCTCTCTTCCTCGGTAATATCCTTTCCCATACATAAAATGGATGATTCTCCTTCAAACGATATCAACTCAAGATTGAATAAGGCATGACGAATTGTTCCGTCTTTTGCCTTCATTATAGATTTATATCCTTTCACTTTCTTTCGGGTGGAGAGAAGATGGAGCAGTTCATCGCGCTGTTCTGGATTCTTCCATAGATCAAGTTCGCGAGATGAATGTCCAAGAACCTCGTTGCGAGTATACCCACAGACTTCAAGAAACGCTTCATTAATTTCAATAAACGTTCCATCGGAAATCCTGGTTATACTAATAGGAAATGGACTCGAATGCATGAGCGTGTATAAGAGATGCTCCCGGCTTTCAGGGTTGTGGTTTACCTGATGGCGCATGAGAGGGATTCCGTCTGAGTTTTGGGTAGTGGTCTTTTTTGATTTAGATGGCGCATTCTCTGATGATTTTAAATGGTTACGATTATGAATCTTCTTTGTCATTGGTTATATCCTTTAGAAGACATGGACCTTAACGTTGTGTATATATAGATGATTGTCTTCCCGATGTTACAAAACTCTTTTTCAGACGACTTCATCATTTTTCTTTGAGTCAATACTGCACCATCAAATATCACAAATTTTCCTTATCGTTTCTCTGAAAACGTATCCCCTATTAAGGGCAATGTTTTATTTATTTTAAAGAAAACCAGATATCGATTCTTTTCTTGTTCGTCTTCAGAGGAAGTATTATCAGGCGGGCGTCTTCGGATAGAAAAAAGAAGATCACTGTTTTTTTCCTCCCGGTCTTTTTCAAGATATAAACGCACACCCTTATATCCCGCGCCGTCCTCAATAAACATATACGCTGCGTATGGATTTGACTGCAGGTTATGGTGCGAGAGACGCTCTGCCATAATAAAACCAATAGTACCGTCATCGAAGACATGCGGTGTTGCATATATAGCAAGGTTAATTTTACCCATCGAATCAGCAGTACTGAGAACGCCGACTCCTTTCTTCTCATTAAAATAGTCACGAATATTCACTTCAAAATTCCTCTTTATTCACATTCTCCGTCACCTTAAAGGAACGTTTTCTTGCGAAATAGTAGTAATAAAAATTTTTAAAAAGCCGGTATTTATAAGGATTATGCCTTATTACTGAACATATACAAGAGATGTCTCGGTAGAGTTATTTCAATAAGAGTGTGTGGTATTCTTTCTCTCTTCTCTTTATAAGTATATCGATACTCTTTGTTAATACTTTATAAACCAGGGTTAGAAAATAGTATTTAGTCTTACTCACTAAGAAAGAGTTCCTGACGATATTTTTATCTTATCAAGAAAACGCACTAATCTACCTGACCTGGTTGTTCTATAAACATCTTGAAAAGGGGGAAGATTGGTGAGTGGCAGTAACCACCCGGACGCCGGCAGATTGTATCAAAGGATTCTCAGATAGTATTTTCCTGAGATGGAGCATTCCAACAATCTCGGTTTCATAGTGGCCTGCAACCAACACGTTAAGAGCATTAATGGATGCCGCAACTGCAGTGTGATGATTTATTTCTCCAACAATGAATACATCCGCGCTTACCCCCTGACCCATTGAGATAACAGAATCAGCAGCGCCTGTACAGATTGCTATTTTGCGTATGATTGTATCCGGAGAACCTATTATTTTAATCGTCTTCGAATTGAGCAATCGTTTAAGCCGGGACGCCATCACACTCAAAGAAACCGGAGACTCCAGCGTTCCAATACATCCCAGTCCTTGTGATGAATCTGTTTCTTCAAGAGGAATAATATCATACGCGGTTTCTTCATAGGGATGGGCTTCTAACATTTCTCTCACAACTTGATGAATCCGGGAACAAGGGACTATAGATTCGAGTCGGTATTCCTGCACTTCTTCCAGGTTCCCTTTTTGACCAATAAAAGGAGTTGCGCGAGCGAGCGGCTTAAACGTCCCGGTTCCTTTTGAACGAAAAGTACAGTGAGAATAATTCCCGATGATTCCCCCGCCTCCGGACGAAATCGCTTCAATTACTTTACCTTCGTGTCCTTCCGGTACAAATACGACTAATTTAACCGCCTTCCTCTCTACCGTATCGGGAGAAAGGAAGGTGCAATTATGTAATCCGATACGTTCAGCAAGGGCATAATTGGTGCCATAGAGGGATTTATCGAGATTGGTATGAATAGCGATAAGGTGTATATCATGGCGGATGAGTTCACGTAAAAGCGAACCGGGATAATGCGCATAATCAATCCGGGACAAGGGTTTAAAAATAATCGGATGGTGTACGATAATCAGGTTGCACCGTCTCCGTCTGGCTTCCTTTACGACTGCAGGTGTTACTTCAAGAGCGCACAGGATATGTGTAATCTTCTGATCGGAGCGTCCAAGAATCAGACCGACATTGTCCCATGTTTCTGCAGTATACCATGGCGCCAGACGGTTCAGTTCGTCCAGAATATTACGCATAATCAGGGTATTGTGGGGACATGTTGTTGTCATACGCTCAGTCAATGCCTGATTCGAGCCGATCAATCATTTGATTAACCTGACCGTGGAGTCTGTTCCAATTTTGATTGAGCTCGGGAAGTTTCTGCATAACGGCAATAATCCTGGCAAATTGTTTTGCAGGTACTGCGGGGATCCCCAGATAGCGCCCTTTATCGGGAATATTGCGATGAACACCGCTTTTTGCCCCGAGTATGACGTTGGAACCGATGGTTATATTGTCGGCAATACCAACTTGTCCCGCGAGCACGCAATTATCCCCGATTGTGCTCGAGCCGGCAATCCCCACCTGGGAAATGATAAGACAATTCTTTCCTATGGTAACGTTATGGGCGATATGAACGAGATTATCGATCTTTGTTCCCTTGCCGATTCTGGTTTCTGCAAATGAGGCACGGTCGATGCACGTATTCGCCCCGATCTCGACATCATCCTCGATAACGACATTTCCCACCTGGGGGATCTTCGCTCTCACATCATCTATCATTTCATACTTGTACCCATCTGCGCCGATTACGGCTCCGGGATGAAGGATTACGTTGTTTCCTATCATCGTACCGTCCATAATGACAACACGGGGTGCAATAACGCATCCTTTGCCTATTTTAGTATTACTTCCGATAACTACATGAGAGTTTATTCGGGTTCCCATACCAATCGTAACATGGTCATTTATAACCGTATACGCGCCAATCGATACCCCATCCTCTATCTTGACATTCTCGCTCACCCGAGCCGTTTCATCTATGTGCGGCTCAAACATAACCTCAGGCGTGAAAAAATCAATAAGCCAAAGAACAGCCTTCCATACCTGATCAACGCACAAAGACGGTTGATCTTTGACCACCATACCATGTGGTGCAAGAAATGCAGAGGCTCGAGAAGTTTCAGCTTGTTTTGCAAACTTTGCCGTCGTTATGAAGGAAATCTCCCCGGTCTTAGCCTGATTGAGTGCGGAAATCCCCGTGAGGGTTATATCCTTACCCTCGGGCAGATTATGAAGTTCCCCCCCTAATTTCTCTTTCAAGTCTCTCAATGTTATTTTGTTGTAGCTTTTTGTTCTCATAGTAGTCCTCATGTCTGTGATTGTTTAAAACAATAGTACAAAGGAAAACTCTGTAAAAGTCAATTGTGAAAGCTTTAGAAGGTGTGAATACGGAGCGATTCGCGAAATCGGGAACGTAGCATCAGATACGAATACGAAAGGAACCGGAAATGCTGTTTACCCCACGAAATGAGGACGTGCGGGAGAACG
>CAZSMK010000034.1:0-3533 GCA_964608095.1 uncultured Candidatus Sumerlaeota bacterium
GAGGTGCTTCGAGGATTGAACTATAAGCTACCCCTTGCATCCGAAGTCGCGGGACAGGCATCACTTAAGAAGTATATAAAGGAGGCGCTCGACAATGAGCCGGCTCTTGCAAAAGAGAAGGATTATGTTGTTTTGCTGAAATTCTTCGGTTACGTGAACGAAGATATCGATATACGTTCAATGTATCAGGCTCTCCTCAATGAACAAGTAGGGGGGTTCTTCGATGAGAAACGACACCGTCTTTTTATTACGGATACATTTTTGACGGACGATTTTCTTACACGGACGATCCTGGTGCATGAGATGTGCCATGCGTTGCAGGATCAGCATTTCAACATAAATCAAATGCTACAATCCCGGCGCGGTAACGACGACGCTCTCCTCGGTGTGATGGCGGTTCTTGAAGGCGACGCTACCATTGTCATGAACGAGTACATGATGAGAGATTTCTCTTTGAAAACCTTCGGGAGTTTGTTCAAAGCAGCCACCTTCAATCAGGACGCTTTTTTTAACGCTCCTTATTTTATTCAGCAATCATTGACCTTTCCTTATGTTCAGGGAATGATATTTGTGAATCAAGCCATGCTCATTGGAGGGCAGTCTCGTAGAAATTCACTCTTTGAATCTCCTCCGTTGAGTACGGAACAAGTCCTTCATCCTGAGAAATATTTCATTCCGACCTCCTATGATGCGCCTACAACGATGACCTTAATCGATATTTCCCCTGACCTCGGTACGAGCTGGAGCTTGTCCATGCAAAACAATGTAGGTGAATTGATGTTGCGAGTATTGTTCGAGCAACATGATATGAAACAAACCGCTTCCCGTGATGCCGCGGGATGGGACGGCGACTGGTATAATCTCTATTCACGGCAGTCGGATAACGGAGAGGGACATCTTCTTGTATGGCGGTCGATATGGGACACTATCGAAGATGCCGAGGATTTTTACTACAGTTTTACAAAACTGCAGCTCAGGCGGTTTGATGATTGTACAAAGGAGCAAGACCGCAACAAACTCATGTTCAAATCGGATAATTTGATGGGGAAAATAAGACTTGATAAAGTATATGTGAATTTCTTGGTTACGGATATAGATGAGGGAATACTACAACACGCTGAACGTCTTATAGGGTTTTCTGATTTGTAAATAAGGGAAAACCGATTGGAATTTCTTGACATCGTCTTGCAAAGATTCGAACCTACTTGAATAACGGTTATGATTTCTGAATAAACAAGGAGGAGTCCCTACAATGGAAGCCCTCGGAATGATTGAGACAAAAGGAGTGGTGGCAATGATAGAAGCAGCCGATGCAATGGTAAAAGCGGCGCAGGTGGTATTGGTAAGTTACGAGAAAATCGGCGGCGGATATGTAACTGCTATGGTACGTGGCGATGTAGCAGCGGTAAAAGCGGCAACGGATGCGGGAGCAGCGGCGGCACGCAAAGTGGGCGAAGTCGTCTCGGTACACGTCATTCCTCATCCCCACGAGCAACTCGATGAAATACTCCCGATAAAAGCGCCTTCGAAGTGACAGTCCGGCGCTCCGCTCTGTCGCGCCATTCTACGCGTATCCCGGTTTCGTACGCACGTGATTCCGGAATAACGCCAATGAGAAAGCGGTAAAAAGGCGTCGTGTATGCGTCTGGCTATCCTGGCAACTATCGACAACATCCACACACGAAGATGGGTCGACTTCCTCGTCCGTGAAAATGTGGAGGTTTTTGTCTTATGCGATTCCCCCTCCCTATCAAAACCTGAAGACGTCACGGTGATTCATCCCCGGATGAATCTCCTCACCAGAATTGTCGCCTTTAAGTGCTTCCCTTCTCCTTTCGGGAACAATGTTTTTAAATTTATCCCTTATAAACGAGAACTTCGTCGGCTACAACCCCACCTCATCCATGGAATCGAGGTTCTTGGATATGGACTCGCCACTGTATGGTCGGGTTTAAATGTTCCGAAAGTTCTCACACCATGGGGGAACGATGTGTTCGATTGGCCTAAACGTTCGCGTATTGCACGCTGGATTGTTGCCACGTCACTCAAAAAAGCGGACGTTATAACGACTAACATGCCGAACATAGATGCGTATCTTCACAGCGAGTTTGGAATCCCACAAGAAAGGGTACATGGATTCTCGTGGGGTGTGGATATAGACCTTTTCAAACCGGTGTATGCCCCTGAAGTTAGAGAGCTGAAAACCGCTCTTCAAATCCCCGAACACGCATCCATAGTGCTGAGCAATCGCCAGATGCAGGAATACTGGGGTATCGAGCATATCGTTCGAGCCGCTTCCATCATACTCAACGAAAGCCCGACACCGGTATACTTTATTTTCTTGAGAGGCGCAGGGACACCTGAGTATGAAGAAAAAATGAAAGACCTTGCCCGCGCTCTCGGGATTTTCTCTTTTACAAGGTTCGTGGACACTTTTTTACCGCCTCGACAGATGGCGGTCTTCCTTAACCTCGCCGATATCGTTATATCCGTACCAAAGACAGATTTATTGTCAATTTCATTGCTCGAGGGCATGGCATGCGGATGTGTTCCGGTCGTAGCAGACCTCCCCGCATATAGAACACGGATAACTGACGGTGAAAACGGATTTCTGGTTCACGGTGATTCACCGGACTCAATTGCGCGTGCGGTGCTTCACGTACTCTCACATCCTGAGATCAAGCAATCCATAGCCGAGAAAAATATCTCTCTCATAAGGACACAAGATAACTGGAATCTCAATGCACGACGGATTCTTGATATATACCGAGAATTGATAGAGCATAGTGGAAGATAATCGTACTCCCTGTGCGGGCTATAGAAACCTTTTGAATTTCTTTAGTTAAATACGATACTTAGAGTTTATCATTTCGCAGAAAGGAAGATGCATGAACGATTTTTCGACTGATCTTTTATCGCGACTTACAACTATTACGGGTGAAAAGAACCTTATATCCGGAAAAGAAAATCTTTCCGAGTACTTAAAGGAGAGGAGGTACGCTCTCTCGACATTACCTGTCGCTGTTATTTTTCCGGAAAATGAAGAACAGATTGTGCAGGCTATTAAAGAAGCCTCTAAGCAAAACGTATCCATACTATCGCAAGGTGGGGGAAGTTCCTTAAAGTATTCTCAGCAGGATTTAACGGACACACTCATTATCAACCTGACGAGGATGAACCGGATTATTGAAATCGATGATAAAAATTTGATGGTGACTACTGAACCGGGGGTGACGCTCGCAGACCTCAAAGAAGCGGCAAAAGAAAAGTATTTGTATTTACCACTTGAACCGGCCGTAATCGAGAATCCCACAATGGGTGGAATAGTGGCGGAAAACGCCCATAGTCTGTTTTTTGCCAAATATGGAGGCACCGATGACTTTGTAATTGGAGTCAGGCTTGTAAATGGGAAGGGCGAAGTCGTAAACGCAGGACTAAAGGCGATTAAGGATGTGGCGGGGGATAGTCTTGCAAAAATTATGGTCGGCTCACGGGGGACCCCCGGCGGTATCACCCGCGTCCCGGCTTAAATG
>CAZSMK010000035.1:0-7894 GCA_964608095.1 uncultured Candidatus Sumerlaeota bacterium
CTTTACACATAGCATCTCTGCGTTAAGATGAGGTCTTTTACTTAAGAGGAGAATCGTTGATAAAAGAAGATGGTGCACACGGTCAGGTGGGCGAAGGGATAGCAATAGAGCGTACAACGCCAAAGGCATGTACGAACGCGAGTGCGCGCATGCTCAGGCATGCGTGAACGAGTGCGAGTGCGATTCTAATAAAAAGCGGGGAGGCTTATTCTACAGTGATATCCTGCTGAGTTTTGTATGATATGCATCTCCCAATTTCGCGAAAGACTTCTTGCTACCTGCCCTCGCCAAAAAAAAACTTTATTCCGCCGCGTATGTGCAGGCATAATACATTTATGATTGTACATTTCAAGAAAGGAGGATTTTTAGGACCAATGAAAATACGAATCGTAATTTCAATGATGCTCGTTATCCTCATCATAGGGTTTGCCATCGCACAACAAGAGAAGGACAAATCGGAAACGCCGAAATCGACCGAAGCAAAAAAGGAGGCAAGCCCAATGGAAGCAAAAGCGTCACCCATGAGCAAGGAGCAAATTGAAAAAGAGTACGGTGCAGGCACCTATGCAGTATTCGATACCACGAAAGGCATGATTCTGTGCCGGCTTTTCCCGGAAAAGGCGCCGGAAACCGTAAAGAACTTCATCGGTCTTGCAGAGGGAACAAAAGAGTGGACCGACCCGAAAACAGGAACAAAGGTCAAGAAACGTTTTTATGATGGACTGATTTTCCACCGCGTCATTCCTGACTTTATGATCCAGGCAGGCTGTCCTCTCGGAAAAGGAACAGGTGGACCCGGCTACAAATTCAAAGACGAGTTTGATCCATCGCTCAAGTTTGATCGACCCGGGTTACTCGCTATGGCAAACGCCGGTCCCAACACTAACGGAAGCCAGTTCTTTATCACAGAAGTACCCACGTCCTGGTTGAACAACAAACACACCATCTTCGGCGAAGTCCTAAAAGGCATGGATGTCGTCAAGGCGATTGCGCGCGTTCCCGTGGAAAGCAAGCGGACTAACAAACCTCGAGAAGACGTGGTAATGAAAAAGGTGGAAATCATCCGGGTCGAGAAACCCGAATGAGCGCTATCGTAACGCGATGATAGTAAAGCTTCCGTGTTCATTGTGTGTGCTATAGAACAGGTTCAATCGAGCTCGAAGATTTCCTGCCAATCGACGTCTTCCTCGAGCTCGGGCTGCTGCGACGATTCCAACAGGTAGGGGCCGATGGCGAGATAATCTATCCCCGTTCGCATAAAACACAAATACGCATCCTTCGGTGTGCATACGATGGGTTCGCCCCGCACATTGAACGATGTGTTGAGAATAACAGGAATCCCTGTAAGGTTGCCGAACTCAGCGATCAGGTCGTAATAGAGGGGATGCACGTCGCGCCTGACCGTGTGCAACCGTGCGCTCCCGTCGACATGCGTAATCGCAGGTATCTTCTCCTCGCCGTTTATGGTATCCGCAACCATAAGCATATAGGGACTCGCCCCCTCGTATTCAAAAAATTCGCTGACTCGCTCCTCCAGGACTGAAGGTGCAAACGGTCGAAAGGATTCGCGATGTTTCACCTTCTCGTTAATGATATCTTTCATCTCGGCGCGACGCGGGTCCGCAAGAATACTTCTCGCACCCAACGCCCGAGGACCGAACTCCATCCTGCCCTGGAACCAGCCAACGACGTTTCCCTCAACGAGAAGTTGCGCAACGGTTTTAATCATCGTCTCCCTATCCAACTCCTCGTATGGCGCTTTATAATTCTCGAGCGTCTTCTTGATCTGTTCCTGCGTGTATTCGGTACCCAGGTATGCATGGTTCATCACGTAGTTCCGTGGATTTTTCAGAATGGTGTTATAGATATAGAACGCCACCCCGAGTGCGCCGCCAGCATCACCCGCCGCCGGTTGAACGAAAATATTCTTGAACGCTCCTTCCCGTAACAACCTGCCGTTCGCCACACAATTCAGCGCCACACCACCCGCAAGGCATAGATTATTCAAACCCGTCTGTTGATGTGCAAAATGCGCCATCTTTAGCATAATCTCTTCAGTCACCTTCTGGACGGATGCGGCGATGTCCGCTTCACGTTGTCCTACAGCGGTTTCAGGTTTCCGAGGCGCACCGCCGAATAGCTTATCGAATCGACCGTTCGTCATCCGCAATCCATAAGGATACTCGAAATAACTCATATCCATGACGAAGCTGCCGTCTTCACGTATCTCCATGAGCTCCATTATCTTGTCGTAGTACACTGGTTTACCATAGGGCGCCAGACCCATTATCTTGTATTCTGCACTGTTGACCTTGAACCCGAGGTAATACGTAAAGGCACTGTAAAGCAATCCGAGCGAATGCGGAAACCGAATCTCATGATAAAGTTGAATATCCAAGCCTTTGCCTTCGCCGAATGTCGCGGTTGACCACTCCCCTACTCCATCGATTGTAATTATGGCGGACTCATTAAAAGGCGAAACAAGAAAGGAACTGGCGGCATGTGAAAGATGATGATCGCTGAAGAGCAGGGCATCTTTTTTGAAACCCAGCTCGTTCCGAAGCGTTTCTTTCAGCCACAGCTTATACCGAAGCCAGATAGGCAATGCAGTGAGGAATCCCTTGAAACCACGCGGGAAAAAGTCGAGATGCGTCTGGAGAAGCCGCTCAAATTTGAGGAACGGTTTATCGTAAAAGCCTACGAAATCGAGATGCTCGACCTTGATGCCTGCACGATTGAGACAAAACTGGATGGCATTTATAGGAAATGATTCGTCGTGCTTCTTGCGCGTGAACCGCTCCTCCTGCGCGGCTGCTATAAGCTCGCCATCTTTCACCAGCGCGGCTGCTGAATCGTGGTAATATGCCGATATGCCAAGAATATACATAATGCTTTTATTTTATTCCCGTCGTTATCTGTCCCGAATAATTCGTCGTGAACAGCACGCAACCTCCTCAACCTTGCTTCTTCATCTTTTCAAGACTGTGTTCAAGCGGAGCACGGGGTATCCAATAGGTTTCCTTATCACGCGAAAATTGAACCAGCATCTTTTTTCCGAGAAGTTTCAAGATGAGAGCCGTAATCCCGAAAACAGTAAAATACGCGATGGTGAGAAAAATAATGCTCCAGATGATGAGCACTTTTTCTCCGGCTTTCTTTGCGCCGTCTAATATATTCCTCAATGCTTTTTGCATTTTTCTCTTTTGCTCATTAAAAAAATACACAAGATTATGTATGACCACCTCTTCGGGGGTCAATGGTTACTTGATTAAACGATACAGACTTAGATTACGCCCTGCGTGTAGTGCTTCTTCATAAGTGAAAGGCAAATAACCTCCGTGATGTAACCCGATATTAATCCTCTCCTTATCCTGAATGAAATACCGTTTTTACGACGTTCCACCCGGCTCGTAATCGTGCGGATAAAGACGAGTGGTTTCTTAAACGGAATAATTCGCGGACTATCCATGACGGTCTGGCGTAAAACTCCTTCATGGCGCGGCGTTGGGCGCTCAATAACTCTTCGCTGCTCAATTCTTCTGTCTTTACCACGGCTGACCCTTCTTCCTCGTAGCGCGACCAGTCAGTGGTGACGAGCCAATTGTTCTTTTCGGCAATCTCGAAAAATTCTGTTCCCGGAAACGGTGTAGCGACATGAACATTAACGTAATCCGGCTTAATCCGTTTCATAAAATCTATAGTTTCGCTGACAGTGTACCGATTTTCTCCGGGCAATCCCAGGATAAAATACGCCATGGAAAGAATGCCTGCCTTGCGCGTCAAATCCATTGCTCTTGCGCTGTCTTCGAGGCGAATACCTTTCTTTGCGCGGTCGAGAATCGCCTGGTTGCCCGATTCCACACCGTATGATATAAGCTTACATCCGGCGCGGCGCATGTGCGCCAACATTTCCTCGTCAACCGCGTCGACCCTGCTGTTACAAATCCACTTGAACTTGAGTTCGCGTTCAAGAACAGTATCCAGAAATTCCCTGAGCCAGTGCTTGTTGAGGGTCAATGAATCGGTCATAAACACAATGTGGCGGATACCGAGTTGATCGACGATGGATTTGATTTCGTCGGCAACATTTTGCGGCGAGCGCACACGAATCTTACGCCCCCATACCTTGCCGGCGCGGCAAAAAATGCACTGCCACGGGCAACCCCGAGTGGGGATTACGGTTGCAAAAGGATGTTTTCCAAAAAAGGGCATGTGGTAACGGTCGTTAGGCAGGAGGTCGCGTGCGGGAAAGGGTAGCGTATCGAGGGGCTCTATATATCCTCGTGATTCAGCAATCACAACTTCGCCGCTTGAATCGACAAATGCTATTCCCCTGACATGACGTAACGATTCATCATCGTGCCCTCCGGAATCGAGCACACGGGCGAGCTCGACAATCGTCTCTTCCGCTTCATTTACGACGACATAGTCTACTGCAGGGTGCAAAACCGACTCACGAGGAAGCGCGGAAGAATGCGTTCCCACGAGAACAGTCCTTACGGCTTTTGCGTTCCGTATCTGCTCGAGAACCTTGATATCGTTCGAGAAAGTAGGCGTCGTAGTGCCAGCGACAACGATCTGCGGCTCGATATCACTTATACGTTTAAGCAAAGAGTCCATGGTAAGATTTTCAGCCATGGCATCGATAAAGGAAACGTCGAAATTGGCGTTACGAAGCACGGCAGCCAGGTATGCCAGACCGGTTTGCGGCCAGAGCTCGCCTGCGACCGCACGCCTGCCGCATCGCCCGATCTCTTTCATATACTTTTCCTGTTTCAAGTCAGGAGGATTTAAAAGGAGTACCTTCATCAACTTATTCAGCCATTAAATGATCAGTATCTATTGTACATTTGCGAATGATACACTGGCAAAAAGATTTTTACCGTTTGCGACTACTTAGCCTGTAAATCTGAAAAACCCAAACTCAAAAAGTTACCCTCATATCTGTTAAAGCTTTATCTTTTCTGCTCTTCCATGATAGGATTCTGCCTCTTGATTTTCGGCTTCAAACCGGCTGTACAGGCTTGGTAAATCACAGGAGAATCCTCGAATGAATAACACAGAAAAGGTGTTGGAAAACACCGTCAGGCGTTGCCGCGAACGCCACATTATTATTCCCACCTACAAACAGATGCGGAATCCTGACCTTGTACCGGAAAAAATCCGCGCAAAACTAAAAGACATCGGTCTCTGGGACTTGAACTCCTTGAACCTTTTCAGGATAACGTGGAAGAACGACCCGGTCGAGTCGGGCGGCGGGTTCGGCGGCGTTAACTATATCGAACTCCCGCAGAATCTTACCGGCGTTAAACCACGAATCTTCATGTTGGTCGGTAAATTTTTCCCGACCGGTTCGCATAAAGTCGGCGCTACGTTTGGTCCGCTGGTCGAGAAACTCGTAACCGGGCGGTTCGACCCGACAGTGCAAAAGGCGCTCTGGCCCTCGACCGGCAACTACTGCCGCGGTGGCGCGTATGACTCGCACCTGCTCGGTTGCGACTCCATCGCTGTTCTTCCTCAGGGTATGTCGAAAGAACGTTTCGACTGGTTGAAAAAAGTCGGCGCGGAGATCTTTGCAACACCCGGCTGCGAAAGTAACGTCAAGGAAATCTACGACAAGGTTAAAGAGCTCGAGCGTGAACGCGGCGATAGTATCGTGACCCTCAACCAGTTCAGCGAGATCGGCAACTCGCTCTGGCATTATGCCGTAACCGGTCCAGCCATGGAAGAGGTCTTCAAGGCCGAGAAAAAGGAGCAACAGCGCTTCACCGCGCTTTTTTTAACCCAGGGTTCGGCGGGCACAATCGCGTGCGGCGATTATCTCAGGGAGAAATTTCCGGCTGTCAAGATTTGTGCAGGCGAGGCTCTGCAATGCCCTACGCTGCTTTTTAACGGCTACGGCGCTCACGATATCGAAGGCATCGGTGATAAACACGTACCCTGGATTTTTAACATCAAAAACATCGACATGGTCGCCGGCATCGATGACGGGCCGACACTGCGGCTGATGAGACTCTTTAACGAACCTGAAGGTCGTCGATTTCTCAAAGAAGAAAAGGGAGTTGATCCGAAACTCGTTGATATGTTCGATTTGCTCGGTATCTCCTCAATCGCTAACCTCATGGGCTGCATCAAACTTGCCCGCTACTACGAAATGAACGAACACGACGTCATCTTTACCGTGGCAACTGACTCGATGGAAATGTACAAGTCCCGACTGGTCGAGCAACGCCAGCGGAACGGCGAATTCACGAACGTCGACGCAGCGGTTTCGTTCGAAGCCGACCTCCTCGGGCTCACTATCGATTACATGTTGGAACTCTCCTACTACGACAAAAAGCGTATGCACAACCTCAAATATTTCACCTGGATCGAGCAGCAGGGCAAAAGCGTCGAGGAACTCAATGCTCAATGGTACGACGACGAGTACTGGAAACGCCAGTTCGCAAAAGTTGACGAATGGGATGAAAAAATTCAAGAGTTCAATGAACGCACAGGGTTGCTCAAGGAATATGCCTGACAGAATCCCGTTTATTACCGTACCCTTAACCTTGCTATGCACGAATTGTTGTGGTATCATATACAATATTTCTGACAGGTTTTGGATCCATGGGAATCAAAGAACGTACACAAGAGAGACGCAAAAAAATCGTTGCTCATAAAGCGGATTCGTTCAAAGATGCCGAGGATTGGGACCTCGACTTCTGGCTTAGCCAGACACCGCAACAACGCCTTTCAGCACTCGTAGCCATCAGACGAGACGTCGAAAAAGTCCTCGAGGGCAAGAAGCAAAAATCCCGCAAGAAGAAGGGCTCACAATAGATGGAGACTATACAGGATTTTGAAGACATCCTTGCATTACTGGAAAAACATAAAGTCCGTTACCTCATTATTGGTGGACTTGCCTTCATTTATCATGCAAAACCCAGGTATACAAAAGATATCAATATATGGATTGAACGAACGCCGACAAATATAGACCGCATAAATAAAGTGCTTGCGGAATTCGGCAGCCGCTCTTTCTCGACCCTTACAAGAAGGATGAGATTCTTCAAATCGTGATCGCACCAAACAGAATTGACTTTATCTCGTATGCTCCCGGTGTTAACTTCACGACGGCATGGAAAAAAAGAATTCGCAGCAAATACGGCGCAATTAATACAAATTGGATAGACCTCGATAGCCTCATAAAAATCAAAAGCAAGATTGATGACCCTCGCCATCAGGAAGACGTTCGTATCTTGAAAAGTGTCAAGCAAAGACTCAGGAATAAGCAAAAATCCCGCAAGAAATGATATTCATGCTATTCGGCACGTTCGATATCAATCTCTTAGCATTCGTGGCTAAAGAAATGTATACACTCCCAGTTTTCTCGCACACGTACTCGCACGCGTAAGCGTGCGCGCACGCGATAGGGTGCGCGCTATCGAAATCGAAGATGTTCTAAAGCAAATACCCATCAGCCACGGCAAAACTTCGACACTGTCTTCCGATTAACATCGTGAGCTACCCCTCTCTGTCCAAGATACTCCATAAGCGACTTTGAGGCTGTGGTTGCGTTTTCGATATGATGTGTGCGAGTATCCGGGCATCTTATATAAGATGAAGGATGAAGGTATGATAAGACTTTATGAACGGCGATGCTTTTTTTATAGTATGGTGTTTGCGCTGGCGGTATTCGTCACTGCTTGCGGGTTGTTGCGATTGGAACAAACCCAACCGTCCGCTGAGTTTTGCGTTGCAGAAATTTTTTCGGACAACATGGTGTTGCAGCGCGGGATGGAAATCCCTGTGTGGGGTTGGGGCGTGCCGGGGTCGGAAGTCAAGGTTTCCTTCGGCGGCGCCGAATCTGTCGCCTTAATAAATAAGAAGGGCGAATGGACAGCGCGTCTTC
>CAZSMK010000036.1:0-20402 GCA_964608095.1 uncultured Candidatus Sumerlaeota bacterium
GTGGGAACGCTCCGTCATGAGCTACAACCAGCAAGGACCTGATTCCTCGTCACCCAAACTCTACCGGCTGTTCTTCGAACCGCGCGTGATGGTGCCTGATGAGGCAAACGGTGTTATCTCGTTTGACATGATGAGCTTTGAGGCGGCTGACGATACCTCCTCATGGCTCTACCTCGAAGGCGCGGACATCTTCAAGATCACCGTGGCGCCATAAAAACATAGACTGTTGACATACCGCGTAGACACTACGCGTAAAAAATAATACCGGGATGGCAGGCACCACCTGCCATTCCGGATTTTTTTGTGCACTCGCAGTCGCTCGAGCACAGGACTGATCGGACTAATAGGACAGATAGGGCTCATAGGGCTCATAGGACTCACAGGACTCACAGGACTAAAAGGACAAATAGGACTGATAGGACTGATGTACATACCGCATAATCGCTGAGGAATCCCGGTAGGTCGCTGTAGTCCTGGCAGTCCTGGCAGTTCCTGCAGTCGCTGCAGTCGTTGCAGTCGCTGTAGTCCCTGAAGAGTAATGTATGTCCCTTGTCAGGAGGATCTCGGTCTCGAGGCATGACCCGCAGGTCATTCGTACATCTGCCAGGTCTTTGCCGCGGTAGGCTGAAGAACACTCTGGAGAAGAAATTCACGCCTCAGCTTCACGTAATCTTTAAGTTGTTGCCTCATGGCAAGAAACGTTTCAAAACTCTCCCACCTATAAGGGTCGTCGTGTACTGCATCGGCGATGAGTGAGTGCAAGTAATCTATACGTTCATTCCAGTATTCTTCTGTAAAAACGGTTTCCAGGGCAAGAGCAAGTTGTGTATCAAATGCGCGGCGAAAAATAGGATTGTCACGAACTGCACAAAAGAGCGGATTCAGCTTGATATTAAAAAAGGCGGGTTGTGTGGTGGTAAAATCAGTATTGAGAAGGCCATTTTCAATAGAATTGTTATGTCCCCATGTAAGATCGTCATCCCAGGGGAAAATCTCCCATTTGCCGCCGTTTTTCTCTGTGTTGAGGTAAAGATAATGGTTCTTATGCCAGTCGTCTGCATGTGAAATGAGGGTTCGCCCGACAAGGTAATTAATCAGGGTATCCATCTCAAATGAAGAGCTGAGTATGGGCCCGCAGGATTCGGGCAGTTCTCTCGTCAATGCCTGGATAAAAGAAGCAATGGAAAGGAAATCGTTATCATCTCCTGAACGGCGTTCGTAAAGTAGGGGATAGTAAGCGTCATTAGGTGGAGCGATATGATAATGATTGCACTGATACAGATCACCATCGGCGTCGCGTTCGTTATTTTTCAACCACCGCTCGTTAATCTGTTCGATGCGATAATATACTCCCGCATACTCATTATTGATATCAAGGCGAATGAATTCAATCCGGGGAACTGACATTCCTAATTGTTCATAGAGTTCCATGCTCAAAGCATTGCAGATATGCGAGGCGTCATGATAATCACAGTTGAGATTCACGATATGCTGTCCTCGTGGTAAACAATGCGACTTGGGCAAGCGAACCTTAAAATTTTTTTTGGGAAAGAAGCGTGCGGATACGCCTCTAAGGTGAATAATTGCGTTATCAAAAAGTTCACCATCACACACGTACGAGCCGACCGTGAAGAGCGATTCATTGAAGGCATTATCCTGGATGTTCTGGAGTTCAAATGGATCGGCTATGAGCATATCCTGGTCAGGTTGGTTGAAGCGGGTTGAATCTTGCACGAACCACCCTCTGCCGAATCGAGGCGCTTCAGGGGGGAATCTGCTAATTGCATTATTCTTTCCTTTTGCCTCGATATAATATCGCACAAGAGTATGCGAAGACTGACCCGTGATACGTCCGGCGTAATAGCGCTCCGTAGCGGTATCCCCGCCCATCGATTTCATCTCGACGGCAATAAACCGCGGGTCTGGTGAATGATACACATGACGCTCGGCCTGATAATACAGCGTTACCTCGCTCTCCGGGTTTCCTTCAATTGTCGCATAGACATGCACCGTCTCGTTTTCGACCGGCACGAGGGGAGTGTGAGATACCTCGAGGAGAAAAGGGGGAACGGCATGCTGCCGTACACTATTATCTCCGCCGGGCGTCCCCTGAGCGAACTCCGGCTCGAATCCGCTTGCCTGCCAGTTCTTGTAATCGTCATTTGGTGATAATGGATCGATACATTCCAGTGAGCGTCCGGAACCGTCTGCATCCTTATTCCAGGGATAGGCATCGTTATACTTCACCTCATCGTGTACAGTGCCATCGGGCATCACGAGCAGAAGACGTTCTCCGTCGTTATTCAACAGAGCGATATAATTACCATAAACTATTGTTGAATTAACGCCGGGGTACGTTTCAAGAAAGTACTTCTCATCCTTTGCGACTATTATAAAAGAGGAGGGAGGAATGATCGATTGTGGAGGAAACTTATATGAAACAGCTTCTTTTAGTTCCCATGCAGTAAGATCAACGGATGTTTCTCCTGTATTGACTAATTCGATAAATTCACCTTCAGGGTTGTTTGAGGGATTATACTGTATCTCATTGATGACAACATCTCCGGCTGCCCTGATAGCGAATAAGAAAAAGATAAAAAGCCCTATGAATTTATAAAGACGCATTATTCTTAATGCCCTCACTTTGCTCTCTTTCTCCAGATAAAGATTCGGCAAAGGGTTCTTCACTCATATAAAGTTCAAAAACGGTTCATAGTAAAAGGGTCAAATTTTATTAGTCAAGATAAATAGCTATGACACTTTAGAAATTCAATGATTCTCAAATCTCGTTTTTTTAATTACCTATTCAAAAAGTATCCTCTGCTCACCATCCTTGAGAAATTATTCAAGTCAAATCTATGTATCATAAAAAAGTTCTCTAATCTCTTTATCGGATAAATTACCACATAGATTAAGAATATCTTTCAGAACGAAATGTTAAGGATTTGTTTTGAAAGTTCGTAAATTTCGCGGATTGAAAAAAGACAAGCCTCCTCACCATGGCTTTGTTAACTTTTAAAACAATATGGAGTTCGTCCGGCTCCTAATTATACAAAAAAATATACCCGCCTTGTAATTAACCACAACAAAGGCGGGGCAAAAAATGGGTGCTATAAATAGAGGGGGTAACATTTCACGTAGTGATTTACCTACAACCTCTACCGGTAAATGGTGTGCAATTTTCTGCGTATAAGTTAGAAAGTACATTAACTCTTAAGGTGAGCCGGTATCTGCTCAAACAAAAAACCTCAGATCTTCTCCATCTGTACTTTTGTGGTACCGGAAAATGAGATGGGTATGGTTATTGTCTGGCCCGGACCCATACTGCCGCTGATCTGACCTTTCATATCTTGCTTTTGTAAGCCATCGACGACCAATCCGGTTTTTAAATCTATCTTCTGGGTCGAGTTAACGGTTCCGGAAAACGACGCTTCCATTTGCATTCCCATTACTTCTGTAGTCTCTTTCTGTCCAGGTGTTATAGTGACCGACGATTCGATAACGGCAATATTATCTTTTAAATCCACAAGTTTATGATCAACGTCAAAATCAACTTCTGAAATCGATATGTTGATTTGCTGTGTGTCGCTCCATGTATCACCGATTTTTACCTTCTGCTCGGGAAAAGTCAGAAACGTCGTGGACATCATCTGGTCGATGTTGCCGCCGAAATTCTTGTCCATCATTTCCGACATGCTCTGTTTCATTTCCGGTTCGAGATCCTCCATGGAATCGACTGCTTTTTGTATAATGGCATCCATTCCCGTAATGCTATGCACTTTACCCTTTGAATCGATCTTCATCGTTAATGGATTACCCAGCATCGCATCAAATAACTTTACGACTGGTTGTTGAAGCATTTCGGGGTCCTTATTGGCTGAATCGTATTCAAAAGACATTTGAGGTGAGGACATCTTTATGTATACTGAGTCAAAGGCGAGGGTAACATCGGCAACACCTTCCGGCGTCACTTCGTTCACTTCGGCTTTCACCCCTTGCTTCATCTCCATAGCCATTTTCATTTCCTGTCCCTGGAATGATTGATTCATATCCATGGAACTCGTGGATTTCATGAGAAACTTCTCGCCCTTCGAGAAACTGTAACGGAGAAGATGTGACTCCTGCTGAGCGAAGACCGACGCACAGAGGAGAAGTATACCGCCGATTACAAGCATGGTATTTCTGAGCCCTGATTTCATTGTGACTCCTTTCATGTTAATTAAAGATGATTTTTTGCGAGGTCAACATATACATTTATTAAATATGAAGGACGATGTGGATGTCAAGAGTAATATATTTTAGTGGTTAGCAGGAGTGTGGTGATGAAGACGTATTTCATCACGGGTAGAAACTTCCCGTGTGTAAAAAAGATAAAGTTGTCTCCTTTAGAAGGGAGAAGATGATACACTGTTTGTTGATGAGCCATACATTCCGGCGATTCTGAAACTGCAACATAGTAGAGGTGAGGTGTCAGGATAAGAATCACACAGCTCCCACGGAGGGAAAATGGGGATTAAGTCGTTCCGCCCGATGCCGGAAATGATGTTCCACCTCCATCTCCCATGATAGAAGACTCCAATCGGGTATTTAATGAGAACGACATAATCTTTTGAAGCCGGCACCAGCCCGCTTGTTCTGTCGGCTACTCATAGTATCTTATTGCCCTGGTTTTAGTTGTTCAATGATAAGCTCTGCAACACGCTTGCCGCTCAGGAACATTGCGCCGAACGTGGGACCCATGCGTGGCAAACCGAAGACCGACGCGACCGCCATTCCCGTACAGAAGAGCCCGGGATACGCTTCCCCCGCATACTCGACGATTGCATCCTCTGAACGGTTAATCCATAACCCCCCTTCTCCTTTGAGGGAAAAAAGGCCATGTTTTTCAATATTTCTGAACACAACTGCATCGTGTCCTGTTGCATCGATCACTATACGAGATTCCAGAGCAATGGGATCGATGGTAGCGATTTCGGGGGGTAGGTGTTGAACCGACGCCCAATTGATTACCACGCCACGTATTTTATCATTATCGCCGATAACCACATCCTCGAATGCTGTCATATTCAATACTTTAGCGCCTGCATCAAGGGTGGCGGCAATCATACGTGAGCAGGCATGAGGAGCGTCGGCAACATATAAGCCCTCCGCAACTTTATCAACCGGAACGCCTATTTCTTGTAATACCTCCTCACCGGGGTGACGAATCGTCAGCTTGTTCATCAAAAAGCCGCCAGCCCAGAATCCGCCTCCCAGATAGTTATTGCGCTCGATGATGAGCACTTTAACACCGGCACGCGCAAGGTCACGAGCCACAATAAGACCAGAGGGTCCCCCACCGATTATAATGCAATCCGTTTCCGCGTAATCGATAAGAAATTTGGTGAATTCTTGCACGATTGCACGAGTTACACTTGATTCTGAAACATTACTAAAAATAGCCATAATAAGATCCTCCTCAGGATGGAAGTATAGAGTACACATAAATAATTGAAGCAAAAAGTTTACAATCCATCAGGTTCTATTTCAAACAATATAAAGCTATTGACGATAAGGGTCAGGCGTTGAGATAATAGAATTGTTATATCGTGAAAAACTCATGGTTGCGCTAAGCGGGGAGCTGGCGGTGCCCTGTACCCGCAATCCGCCATAGCGGGGCGAATCCCTGCCGTGAGGTAGTCATTTGTCGTTTCGGCTTCGGTAAGCGGTGATGAAGGTCGGGTCCCACGCAATGGGAGCCTGCGAACCTGGTCAGGTCCGGAAGGAAGCAGCCATAAACAGGTACGCTCATGTGCCGTGGGGTTACCTGATTGGAGCTGGCTGCCGAATGTCCGGGCGGTAAGTGGCTATCGATGGCAGGTGCGCAACCTTTTTCTGTTATTATTGAATGCCTACATTACAATCTTCTCTCATCACGTAGTCTCCTTTTTTCTGCTTTATATCATGAATTAACACCTGAATGGAAAAGTAAACATAAAAAAAGGGAAACGGGATGAACCCATTTCCCTATGATATATATTGACCCACCCGCGAGTGGCATCAACGATTACTTATAGAGAATCCATGTAGACTCTGCGCCAGTTAGTACCTCGCGTTCGAACAGAGGCGATGAAATAAGAACGCCGTCAACAATCACACCCCAATCTGAGCCGGGTCTATTTCGAAGATTTGTGACATAGATACTCTTACTCGTCGGTGAATAAACAGCCATGTGATACATGACAACAAGCGGCAATTGAACATCAACCTCTGTCCATGGACCAAGTGTATGAGTGTCAGGATCATAGGTGGAACGCCAGACTATATCAAGCCCCCAGCCCGTGGCAGGGTCGCGCCCGCCAATGGCAAATACAGTATTCCCAGCCGCTACCAGATTGGTATTATAAACAGCATTGGGGAAGGTATTGGCTTGTTCTACCCATGAGCCCATGGAACCATCTGCAGGATTGGTCTGGCAAACCCAGAGTTTATCCGTCGAGTTTGCTTTGTCCTTGCCGTCTAAAATTCCACCATGAGCAATAATATCGTTATTGATGGTGCAGACGCCGGGGAACCACCACGTATTGGGAAGGGTGGTGCCGGTCTGCCACGTTCCCAGGGTGCCATCCGTATTGACCTTGGCATAATAGCATTTGTCAAAGGTCTCCGTGTCTTCGCCATCACCGCCGAACATGTACAGATATCCAGCATCGGTTATCACCATGCCGCCCAATTCGGGATCGTATTGGTCGGGCGCTGTGCCCGGGAAGGGATCGCTCGTGCTCCACTCAGTATCGAGGTCACCGTTTGAACTGGAAATTTGCTTGATATACGTCACGTTATCGCGGTTAGGCCCGGACACGTTGTATCCACCGCCGCCGATGTAGATGTGATCATTGAAGGTATCAGTCACTTCATAGATATAAGAAAAGTCATTAAACGATGGAAGAGCGGTTGTCTCCACACCATTGGATACGGCTCCAGTGTATTTATTAATGTGAAAACGAATGACCCGGCCTGTGTCGCCGTCATATCCATTGTTTCCGCCGATGACATACAACCAGTCGCCGAGTATAGCAGCGCCACCCATTTGAGGACTGAGTGGTGTGGTATCATCACCGCCGAGAGGATAAATCCCTTCTTGCTGCGTCCATTCGGTAATAAGATCTGCGTCCTGCGCAAAGGCAAAAGAAACAAGAACAACAAAACATACAATACTTAATCCAAGATTTTTCATCGTTGTGCTACCTCCTCCTTAAAGATTGAATCTCCATTTGAGTCATACACAATATAACAATCTTTTACAATAAGAAATCGTCACCTCCTTATCTTTTAATTCAATATCATTTATAAAAAATCTGATTTTACACAGTCAAGCTTCAATCTCTTTTTTACAAAAAAAAACTTTACGAATGGCGCCGTTTTTTACAGAATTTGTCACTCTTTGAATTTCATTTGAACTAATCATTTGTTTGCCTCTACAATCATTAATTCCTTAATCGAAGTGTTCAAAGGATTTTTAAACGCCGTGAAAGTGCTGCATATATTAACGGAACAAGGCTGGCGAGGGGGGGAGATGCAAGCGCTTTGTCTTTGCCGGGGCTTAAAGATGCATGGTATTCTGCCGCTTGCAGTCGCACCACGCGCGAGCCTTTTTGAGGAACGCGCACGGGCTGCCGGAATCACCGTGTTTCCTCTTTCAAGCGGTAAACCCTATGATGTGCGTTCTTGTTTGACTATCCGGGGGGTACTCAAGCGCGAGAAGCCCCAGTTAGTGCATTGTCATACTTCCGCGGCACACTCTCTTGCCCTTCTATCAACGTTTCTACCCCCCACTCTTCCCATAATTGTATCGCGCAGGGTGGATTTTTCCGTAGGCAACAACCCCCTGTCGCGGTGGAAATATTTCCATCCCCGGGTACACTATATCGCCATTTCTGAAGGTGTGAAGAACATACTCTTGAGTGCAGGTGTGCAGGAAGATAAAATCGACCTGGTCTACAGCGGAATCGATCCGGAACGCTTTGGAGACCCCGCCCGGTCACGTAAAGAAGTGCTGGACGAATTCCGTGTCCCTGATACTGCCTACGTAATCGGCAACGTGGCGGCACTTACCGATCATAAAGGGCAGCAATATCTTGTTGAATCGGCAAATCAGGTAATCGAACGTATTCCTAACGCCTATTTCATTATAGTGGGCGAAGGAGAGGAGCGACGAAATCTGGAAAGTCGTGTAGAACAATCAGGGTTAAGAGACAGGATAATGTTGCCGGGATTTAGAAAGGATATAAACGAGCTTATGCGCGCGTTTGATCTATTCGTCCTTTCCTCGCATCTCGAAGGATTATGTACTTCTATACTCGATGCAATGTCGCTCGGGATTCCGGTGGTGGCAACCAGAACCGGCGGCATACCTGAGGTGGTAAAAGACGGAGAGACCGGTGTGCTTGCCGAGCCTAAAAATCCCGACTCCCTGGCAAAGGCGATCATCTTTGCTCATGATCACCCTGAGGCCCTGCGAGACTATGCTCAGAAGGCACGTGAACGAGTACTCAACGAATTTACGGTTGATAGAATGGTTGAACGAACCATTAAAGTGTACACTTCAACACTCGAATATTGGGGACGACCGGATATTAGTTGACCAGCCTACACAAAAAGTCCCCACCGCATGAGCGGTGGGGACAGCAAATGACTTATTATCGATTCCGAATAACGATTATTCGTAAATAGCCCAGGTTTTTGCATCCAGCGAACCTTCACGAATCTCGAGCGTCTGTGACAGTGGTGCAACAACTTCCACCGAGGTGGTGCCTTCCGGTCCTACGCAACGTACAACCTCATCATTGCGGTCATCATAGTAGATGTTGCCTGCATAGTCTGTAGCGATACCAAGACCATATGCGCTTGGTGCGGTGGCATAGTCAGTGCCATAGAATGCATAGACCCTGTCGGATACAGTGAGGGTCTTCTTGTTGGAAGCGGTGGCGACATTTCCTACATAATAGATACCGCGGAATGAGCCATCGTTGCCTGTGGAATCTGAGTTTGCGATTGCAGCATAGACATCGCCGGACGGCGTAATGGCGATACCCTCCGCATTGGAGCCCGGGAGGAACACTTCCCAGGAAGCATTCGCTTCCGTCAGCGATCCCGCAGTAGCTGCCTCGATTGTGGCTTTGTCCCACCGATAGACTACGCCACCATCACCACTACTCGAGTCGTTATACCTGCTGGTGAAGTAAAGGTTGCCGTTACTGTCGAAATCAACACCCTTACTATAATGGTTAGTATCAGTCAGCCCGAGAACATTGACCGGTGGTGTGGAGGATGAAATGACGCCGCTTTCGATCAGACATTTCCACACATTGGCTGGAGCGCTGGCATTAGCGACATAGGCATATTTGTCGCTCCCTTGCATAGTCACGGCGATGTCACGGGCATACAGCACGTCAGTATTAGCGTTGGTAACGTCCGTCAACGTGGAGGCATTCCACTTGCCATACATGACACTCGCATCTAACTGACCAACCGCCCATACATAGTCGGGGTCTTCAGGATCAAAACAGCAACCCCATACTGTGGTGTACTCCTCACCCGAGAGCGTTGTCGGGTAGTTCAACCATGTGTTGGAGCCATCGCTGCCGTCATTACAGCTCAGATCAGGGTTAAAAACAACAAAACCGTGAACATGTGGATCATAATAGGATGTAGAAACCATCATGTAACCGAAACTATCCTCATCGGGGTTTTGTGAAATCAACCACTCCATGGGAGAGAAGCCATCCCAGAGCGTGTTATAAATTGCCGGGTTTCCCACTGGAACATAATTCCCGAGTGAGTTATTAGACGCGATCTCCACCCAGCCGGCTGTAGCAGAAGCGTCCACGGTAATTTGGACCCGATAGAATCCGGTGCCGATTTCGGTACCGCCGGCATTGTTATCGGTTCCGTCCCACACAATAGAATTCACACCCTTGGCAGCGGTTCCGGCAAAGGTGGCGACAACTGAGCTATCGGACTGCTTAATAATCTCAATCGTAGCACTCCCGCCCGCCTGGTTAACAAAATAGTTGATGGTCGTTCCGCTTCCTTTTAAAATCAATGTTTCAGCAGGTTTTATTTGCGAAGCAAAGGGAACCGCAAAAGCACATGTTGCAATCATAAGCATTGCCAAAATTAATAGATGTTTTCTCATCATCAATTCCTCCTTTTCAAAAGTTCCAGAGTTAATACGCGTCTTTGAGCATTACCAACACACATCCCAAAATAAAAGTTCCTCTTATCACCACCTTTTCAAAATTATAGTAAAGCATATTACACTCATAGAGGAATGTCAAGTCAAGCATTATAATTAAGATTTCCTCTTTTTTCATGATTTATTACGCTTTGCTTTTCTTTTGAATTAACCGACCCTTTATATCTATAATCAATAATCGCTGACTTGAGATAGTTAGAGAATCTGTGTATATTAGGTTATTTCTTTCTATTCTTGATGCCATATCGGTCGCGATTCCGATGATCGCATCCAGAACCGATGGTATCCCTGAGGTAGTACGCGAGGGAAAAACAGGAATGCTTGCCGAGCCTAAAAATCCCGACTCCCTGGCAAAGGCGATCATCTTTGCTCATGCTCGAGCGGAGACCATTCAAATACTGGGCTCAGAATACGCTTGAATGAGCATTTAGCGAGTTTACGGTTGACAGCATGGTAGAACGAACCATTAAAGTGTACATTTTACGACGTGAATAGTGGAGACGACCGGACGTTGACTGAACAGGATACACAAAAAAAGCCTGCGGTGTTTCTCGACCGCGATGGGACGTTGAACGAAGAAGCAGGGTATATCAATCATCTTGATAGATTCCGCCTTCTGCCCGGAGTTCCCGAGGCGATAAAGCGTTTGAATCGCGCCGGCATCCTTGCGGTCGTAGTCACCAATCAGTCAGGCGTCGCGCGAGGATACTTCGACGAATCGCTTGTTCGTGAGGTACATGAAAAATTACATCAAGAACTCGAGCAACACGGTGCGCATATCGACGGGATATATTATTGCCCTCACCATCCATCCGTTGGTTCTTCTCAATACCGCAAGGAATGCGATTGTCGAAAGCCCGGAATCGGGATGATAGAAAAGGCAGTCAACGATCTTCCCATTGATCTCACGCGTTCGTATTCTGTCGGCGACCGGATAAAAGATGTTTACTTCGGTTCGAGGGCCGGGTTAAAATCGGTATTGGTTTTGACCGGCTATGGTCGCGGTGAGTTCGAGTATCAATGTCAAACCTGGCAAATCGAGCCTGATTACATTGCGGAAGACCTGCGTAGAGCAGTCGAGTGGATAGTAAAAGATTTAGGGATTGGAAGATGAAAGACGGGAAATTGAAAAGTCTCGAGGAGATGCGCATAATAATAGAGGAAGTCAAATCCGCCGGGAAAAAAGTAGTCCTTGCCAACGGCTGCTTCGACCTTTTGCATGGCGGGCATGTCTCTTACCTCGAAGCTGCAAAAGAAGTCGGTGATGTCCTCGTTGTTGCGGTTAACTCCGACAATTCTGTTCACCGGTTGAAAGACGCGCGCCTGCCCATTATGCCGGAAGACGAACGGGTGGAACTTCTCTCCGAGATGGAGTGTGTCGATTACGTTGTACTGTTCGATGATGAGACCTGCGACCCGGTGCTTCAACGACTCAAACCCGACTATCATGCCAAAGGAACTGATTATACCCGGGAAACGGTTCCGGAAAGAGACACTGCCCGTAAGATGGGAATAGAGACCGTCATAGTAGGAAATGCAAAAGAGAACGCCACCCGTAATATAATAGCCATGATCATAGAACGGTATGGCTCCGGCTGACTCCTCTCGAATAAATCGGATATAAGGCGCACATATATCGCAAGACATCTGATACCCTGCCATGGATAGTAAACGTATACTCATAATTCGGCTCAGCGCCATCGGCGATGTGATTCATACCTTACCATGCCTGAATGCACTCAGGCGGCAGTTTCCCGAAGCCTACATAGCCTGGGTGGTGGAAGATTTTGTAAGCGATCTTGTAAAGGATCATCCCCAGTTGGATGAAGTGTTCATCATCCCCAAGAAAAAGTGGAGAAGATTCAAGCCTTCGACCCTGACCTCGGAGATGCTTCCTTTTATAAAAACGCTGCGTAGTAAGAAGTTCGATGTATCCATAGATTTCCAGGGACTCACCAAAAGCAGCGTACTCGGCTATTTGAGTGGGGCAAAGATGCGGTTAGGTTTTGCAGGAAAAGACGGCAGAGAACTCAGTCGCTTTTTTAACAATACCCTTATTTTGCCTCCTCCTTCTGCACGTCACGTAGTCAAACGCAACTATTCGTTACTTCGAGGACTCGGTATTGAAAACAGTCCTTCTGATGCCGTCATCCCGATGGATGATGAATCCGTCAAATATAGTGAGGATTTTCTCAAGGAACATAATCCTGACGGGGCGCCCTTGATCGCCATCCAGGTATGTGCGGGATGGGAAACAAAAGAACTTCCTGTTGATACGGTGGTCGAGTTGAGTGTTCGTCTCGAAAAAGAACTGGGACATCGCGCATTGTTTCTATGGGGACCGGGAGAGGAGTCCAGTATAAAGAGGGTGGTAAAAACAGTGCAGGAACGTGGAGGAACGCCTCTTATTGCCCCGCCCACTAGCTTACGGCAGCTGGCTGCTTTGATAAAAGAATGTCGGCTTATGATCGGCGGTGATACCGGTCCTTTACATATGGCAGCGGTTCTGGATGTACCGGTAGTAAGCATCTTCGGGGGCTCTGACGCCGCCCGGAATGCTCCTTATACCGATCGTCAATATATCATCCAGCGAACCGATCTGCCATGCGTCCCATGCTGGAAGACACGGTGTCCACTCAAGGGAAATGATCATCTTCGGTGCCTTCGGAGTATCGAGGTGGGAAAAATTCTTGAAGGCGTGACTGCCTTATTAGATAGTAGCTGAGCGAAGGATGCACTGATGCCCATAATAGTTATAACGCCCATAATCGGCTGGAGCTGGCCTGCTCTTTTGCCTATAATTTCCGCCGCCGCCGGCTACGTCGGTTTTGTCAAATTCACTTCAACCGACAACAGCGCATGGCTCAAAGGAAAAATTGCAAAAGAAATAGAATCGCTTCGTACCGTGACCATACCGCTCGATGAAATATTAACCGATGTGGTGAGCGAAGAAATCGGGAGGGAAGAGCGTCTTGATTTCAGAAAAGAGGATATTGTTTTAACCTTTCGGAAAGACATCCACGGCAAGTTTTTCATAGAAGTGACGGGGGCACGTACGAAGACCGCGCGTGAATTGCGTCAGATCGGGGATGAATTTGCACGAGAGTTGATACAGTTGTTCGCCCACAACCGCATTGCGCGTGAACTTGACCGGCGCGGTGTTCAGGTCGTTGAGGAAACGACCAATGAAGACGGCGCCATCGTCCTGCGTATACGAAAATGGAATTAGTGAACCTTGCCTGCAAAACGGTATCAAGGATATTATACGAGCCTGTAAAATCTACTTTTTCTTCTTCCCCTTCAGGGAACGTAAAAAATTTGAGAATCGCATAAAGTAACGAAACCCTTTTCGATATTTTATATCGCTGAGTTCTCCTTCGAGCACGCCAATCTTACCTTCAAGATGTTTTATCTTCTCATCCTTTTGAGCAAGCATCTTTTCATGCAACGTATACCATATACCAAGATCGTATTCTTTGTTGTTGTACTTATCAAAAGCGGTGTTGATCTTTTCGAGGATTTCAGGATGTTTGAGGAGATATTCATCACCAAGAATCGCGTCGACTTCCTCGTCGCTCAGGTCTATGTCCTGAACAAGAAAATAGAGGGCGTTCCATATTCGGTACATGGGATCGGAGACGAATTCGGTCTTATCAGTCTCTTTGCGGATCTCGTAATTGGGAAAGAGCGATATCTTGGTCATTCTGATTCTGAACGGTTTAGGTAACGTCCTCAGTATGTCGAGATTCTGCCGACAATCATCGTGCGTTTCTCCCGGGATGTTCGTAATAATATCATAGAATACCTTCACGCCATTTTTGTTGAGAACACGTGCGGCGTCGATAATGTCTTGTTTGGTTTGCTCTCGGTGAAACATTTTAGAACCTATGTTTTCACTGGCAGACTGGATGCCCATGATAATATATTGCAAATCGCCGTAAGGTACCAAAGGTTTAATAACGTTTTCTTTGCATACTCGTGGATGCGTATAACACCAGAATGGGAGGTTTATCTCCCTATGATAGGCCTCAGCGAACTCCGCCAGTCTCTTAGGTTTAAGGGTGAACACGCTGTCGAGAATTTCGAGATAAAAATTCCCTCTTTGCTTTTTTGCGGCTTTGAGCTCCTCGATGACGTTTGGGATCGACCTTTCTCTGACCGTGTAGGAGGAACCATAAAGATTCCTCATATAAGAGTTGATACAATAGGAGCAGCTGAAGGGACATCCCCGCGCCGTCATCACCATAAAATTTGTTCGGGTAAGGCTGTCTTCAAACGGGATTCCTTTTGAAATATCGTTATGATCAATGTAGTAGGTGGTTTCGGGGTCGTAATCGGGAAAAGGGAGTGAATCGAGGTCATTGACAAGAGGACGTTCGATGTTTTTATGCAGCAATCCTTGGTCATCCTTTATCCAGACGTTGCGACAATCATAAAGCGGTTGCCTGTTTGAGATTCGTTCTACTATCTCGAGAATAGCCGTGTCCGCTTCACCTCGACATACGAGGTCGCAGTGGTTCAGACACCATTCAGGGTCTGTAGTTGAATGATGCCCCCCCCCATACCAGAGGAATAGCAGGAAATGCCTCCTTTATGAGGGCTGCCAGCCGCGACGCAATGATTTTCTGTGAGTTGGTAAGACCCATGCCGATAACGTCCGGCTGAAAATCACGAATCCTATCCAATAAGAGATCAATCTCTTTTTCGGTCGGCGGCTCGGAATAACTATTGATATAGTCGCCGTCCGGGAGAACCTGGATATGCATACCCTCATAAAGCTCCTTCACGTCTTGCAAGGGAACTTGCATATAGTGTTTAAAGCATAGTAAATTAACGACGTGACCATGCTTCTTGATATTTGCCACCAGGAGACGGATTCCGTGACAAAATTCGTCATATAACGAGATGAAAACTACCCTTGCCATGTTTCGCTCAAAATGTTTGGTTCTTTCGATAGAGAAATTTAAATCTTAAAAAATGTTATTTAATGCAATATGCGTAGTTTCGTCAAATCAAATCCTCTTAATAAAGAAAGGGGATACGTCTTTCGCGAGATTGGGATAAGTGTCCCCGCTTGTCACTAAACTCGCACTTGTACTCGTACTCACACTCGTACACGTACTCGTGAGGGTATACGTACTCGTGAGGGTACACGTACTCGAAATCGCTATCAAAATAGTTTCGCACACCTTAGCGTACGCGCACCTTAGCGTACGCGCACTCGTGTTCGTACACGCCTTTGGCGTTGTACGCGCTTTCGGGTGTTTTTTCTGAGTAGGGTCGTTCGGCCCGAACGACCTCTGGCGGATTCTCAAAACAAATTTCATTCTATGGTAAAGAAATACGGTCGCATAGCGCCCTCACTCCACACAGGTATACCGATAGCCTTTCCGCTATTTCCGCACTCGCACGCCTGAGCGTGCGCGCACAAAAGAGCACGGACGAGCACGGACATCGAAATCGAGTTTTTTTAGATTTTCATTCGCCCTGGCGAATAAGAGATCGCCTATCCGAGAATCAATTTTGGAGGGCGCCGACGCGTCTGCACTTTGTATCGGCGTGAGACCTCACGCCATATATTCTGGCTCATTCTCCTCAAAAGCCCCTATTTCGCGTATCGCTCAAATGGGATAAAATCATAGGAGTAGCGACCATAACCACTATTGCATAGGATGCTTATTCCACGCTCACCAAAGCAGGGAGGCGAACAGCAGGACGAACAGCCTCAACCTCTTCACCTGGTTCACGTATTATAAAGGTATACATACGGAGTTGCATATCAAAAGGGTTGAGTGGTTCATCCGGAGGACATAACTCGAGAGAGAGAAGATATTTCCCGGCTTGAAAGAAAGCGGGCTGAAAGGTGGCAAGTATTGTTCCTCTTTCCCCGCGAGGAAAGACCGGCATGCCCTCATGTGCGGAGCAGTTCAGGGAGACATGAGCGCCGTCAACCCTGCCTATGCCGACTTGGCAATCGAATGCCTTCACCGGCTTGTTACATACATACTGGATTTCAACTGTAATAGGTTCTCCCGCGCGAAGATGCCGGGTCGGTTGACCGTTTTCTCCGCGGATTATGACTTCTTCAATAGTCACATCACCACTACCGTAGCGTCCCATATCGCTAATCACGCAATGCTCGTAGCGAAAGGATGTAAGGGGTATTTCCCGATGAAGTCTGTTGGCATGAAGCACGTACGAGTTAACCACTTTATCCGGCTCGCCGGTAGAGCGAATGCAACCCTTTTCAATCCAGATTACCTCGTCACAGAGCATTTCTGCCTGGTCAAGGTCATGTGTCACAAAGACAATGGTCTTGTTACGTTGTTTAAAGGACTTGATTTTTTCGAGCGATTTTTTTTGGAATCCTACGTCTCCCACCGAGAGCACCTCATCGATAAGGAGAATATCGGGATTGACATTCACCGCTATTGAAAACCCCAGGCGGAGAGTCATACCTGAAGAATAATATTTCAAGGGCATATAGATGAAAGCCCTGAGTTCGGCGAAATCAATAATGGCATCGAGTCTTTGTTCGATGGTTTTTCGATCAATTCCCAGCACCGCCGCCTGGAGAAAGATATTGTCGAGGCCACTTAATTCGGGATGAAATCCCACGCCGAGATCGAGTATGCTCGCGACCCTACCTTCTACCTTAATCATCCCGCATGTTGGTTCAGTTATACCGGCAATAAGCCGGAGGAGCGTGCTCTTCCCTGAACCGTTCCCGCCGATGATACCGAGCGTCTTACCTTCTTCTACTGAAAAGGAAATGTCGTTGAGCGCGTGAATGGTCTGTTTTTCCGTTCTCTGGAAAATATCTCTAAGAAAAAGTTCTTTCAGGGTCGACGCTCGTGAGCGTGTTAACTCATAGTCTTTGCTGACATTCTGGATGATGATTTGGTTCATAGTGTTCATTGAGGCAATGTTACCACAGGAAAGCAGGGACACGGCAAAAGAAAAAAATCGGGTAAGAGAAGTTCTTTCCATCTTCTCTTACCCGACAACGTTTATAGTATGAAAACTACTAACAACTACTTCACCATTACGGGATCACAGGCTGACTGTCAACGCTAACATTACTTAGTGTGATAGTCCCACCTTGTTCGGCTTCGAAGTCACCGATCTCGAAGACCAGCTGGAACGCCTTCGAATCTCCATAAGGCTCGTGTGCTTCCCAGTACATGGTGTAGTCTTCGCCATCAGCATCAGGTGCAGACAGGTACAGGAGTTTCAACCTGTTGGATACCTGGAAGTCGGATGCCTGGGCACGGAAGAAAGCGTTAGGTGGATTGGCATCAGAAGAGGCCACAGTCCACACTGCTCGATACAGAGTATCGGGAACCATGTCAGCGACATTCGGACTATTCCAGTAGCCATACACGAAGTTTGCGCTCACACCAGAGCTGAGCTGCAGTCCGCCAGTGGTACCCGAGCCCGGATTGTCGTACGGATCTACGTTTGTAGTCACCGTCCAAGTATTCAGAGCAGGAACACTGACTGGAGTGCCGGCAGCAGGAACGTCGATGTCATAGATCTCCAATTTCTCCAGATACACCTCACCTGTATCATCACTAAAGTCATACACGTCAAAAGACGGTTGCATATCTCCAGTACTAAGCGGTAACAAGTACTGGTTATAGACCTTAGGTGTAGCGGTAGGTGCAAACGGAGGAGCAGAACCTGCAGACTCAACGGTCATCTCTGAGGAGTAAGCGAAATCAAGTGGGTTGATACGGAACCTCACTGTCGGAACAAGTGACGGAATCTCCTGGTTTGTAGAAACCTCCCATGCAAACTTATACAGCTTGTTGGACTCCACAGCTTGACCGGTTGGCGGTTGCCAATAGCCGAACCTGCTTGTGGTTCCTACAGTACCTACACCAAGTCTATGGGTATCATAGGATGATGTGGCGCCGGTATAAGCAGCATCAGGTTTATCCGAGCTCGGACCAAAGAAGGTCCAGCCCGTAGTTCCCTCGAAGTCATCCTCACCAACAAGTCTCCATGCAGGAAGACTTGCGAGGTCGAAATCGTTATCAGCCGCCATGACAATCATGTCAGCAGAGTCTACATACAAACCGTCACTGGCGAAGAAGGTAACCACCTCGTCCAGAGTAGATGCCGCGGGGAATATGCTGGGATCCGGATCAAAATCTGGATAGGTACCGAGTGTACCACCCAGAGGAACATTTGACTGATCCCAGAAATCAACCGTGCTCTTCACTGAACGGATGTCCTTCGTGCCGCCATCTGCATCAACAGCAGTTAAAAGGTCGGTAAGCTCCTCTTTGCCGTTGATCAACAGATTGCCTGCTCCACCTTCCCAGAACGACCATATTATCTCCGTGGTATAATTATCCTCATCGGTGACAAAATCGTCCAGGTCAAAGGCGTCACTAAACCGGAACAGGTTTGTGTCGACAGTTCCCCACCAATCTTCTTTATCACCAATTAAGATTGTGGGAAGGGGTTTAATGACTGGTGCGTACGCAAAGACAATTCCTCCAATCAATGCAAAAACAACAACAGTTGCGAACAAGCGCATCGATTTAGTCATTCTCAACTTCCCTCCTTTCATATTGTAGAATGAATTTTTTCCTTGTTGTACAAGGGTTCAAAATCGCTTTTCTTTGCGTAACACCTCCTATGTGATATAAAATAAATTCAAATATAAAATTACTTAAAATGACTACTTTCTGTCAAGATAAAAATGAGCAAATGTTCTCTTTTTTTTAGATTTTTCCCATTTGTATGGAAATATATAGCACAATGAGCAAATTGTACAACTTTTGACACAAAGCTACCGCAAAAATCTTCATGCACTGAGAAAATCGCCGATATGAATTATAAGACCGAAAACCACTTCTTTTTGTTGGAAATGTTTCCATGTTCATGCCTCTTGTGTAAGCAAGTTTTCATGTCGCATTAAGATAATGATTTATACGGGGCGTTTATCCCGAGTTCTTACCTTGTGGCTTTTCAAACCGCGAGCCTATTTTCACATATCCACCATTAATGAAATCCACGCCGGACATTTCACGTTTATTCTCCGGTTGGAGTTTTGTGATGAGTAAAAAGCCGTCACCGGTTCGAACAAAAATACCCCGCTCTTTTGATAACGCCACCACAGTGCCCGGCTTGATTTTCTCGGTTTGTGTATGAGGAAGTTGGGCTTGATCGTATGAAGCGGGTGGTTCAGCGCGCAAAATTTTTATCATCATTCCCTTGAGAAACGTAAGGGCACAAGGCCAGGGATAAAGCCCTTTAATTCGACAAATTATGCTCGTGGTATCGAGCGTCCACTCCAGATACCCATCCGCTTTGGTGAGCCGAGGTGCATACGTGGCAATGCTATGATTCTGTGGCGTGCCTTTCAGCTCACCCGTTTCCTCGACCTTCTTAAGGACGGTCAAAAGGAGTTGCACACCGATACAGCTCATGAAATTGGTCACGGAAACAGTGTCGTCATCCTCGAGAATATCCACGGTCTCTTGAGCCAGGATATCGCCTTCGTCCATTCGCTCGTTCATTTTTATCAGAGTAACGCCGCTTGACGTTTCACAGTTAATTATCGCCCATTGTATCGGCGCAGCGCCGCGATATTTGGGAAGCAGCGAAAAATGTATATTCACGCACCCGTAGCGAGGGATAGACAATAGCTCGGGAGGGAGGATTTTTCCATACGCTACAACAACAAAGATATCGGCGTCATAAGCCCTCAAAGTAGCCGGGAGAGTTTCATCTTCCTTGAGCGTGTGCGGTTGATAAACCGGAATGTTACATGACTCTGACAACACCTTTACCGGCGGTGGCGTAAGTTTGCGTCCTCGACCACTCGATTTGTCAGGCTGAGTAAGGGTTGCAACAACATCGTGTTCACCTGATTCCATCAGCATTTGAAGAATATCCCGTGCACTTTCGGGCGTGCCGGCAAAAATTAATTTCATCGTGTTCCTACCTTAGTGGATTTTTCAAAGGGTCCCATAGGATTTCAGATTATATAGTACAGAAGAAAGAGGGGGGCATGCAATCCTTTTCCCGAGCGACATGCGTATTCACGAGCGATTCGCGAAATCGGGAACGTAGCATCAGATACGAATACGAAAGGAACCGGAAATGCTGTTTACCCCACGAAATGAGGACGTGCGGGAGAACGCTGCCC
>CAZSMK010000037.1:0-3610 GCA_964608095.1 uncultured Candidatus Sumerlaeota bacterium
TAGGATAAGCGTCCCCGCTTGTCCCCTTATCCTCACTAATTTCTTGAAAAACAAAAACTCTTTTTTTCTTTACCCGCGAATTACGCAAATTACACGAATTAGTAGTGCAATGACTGATAGGTTATCCAAGAATCAATTTTGGACTGCGCAGACGCGCCTGCGCTTTACATAGGCGTGAGACCTCACGCCCATAATAAGTGGAGATCAGTGGAGATATGTGGTTAAAAACACTATCTTCTTTTATCCACGAAACTCCACTTACGGAAAAGACCTCATTTAACGCAGAGCCCGCGAATGGTCACGAAGAACGCAGAGTATTTTTGATCTCTGAATCTGGTTCTCTCTGCGAACTTTGCGTTGAGATCTATCTTAAGCAACTTCCTGAAATGTCTAATCCTCCGGTTATAGGTAATATTTCATTGCAAGAGCAAAGACCTCATCCAAATATGCGATTGCGTCGTCCCATTTATTTTGTTTCATTGCTTTCCGGCTTTTTCAAAGGGGTCCTTGAACGGTGGAGGTGCCGTGGGTAAGCCGTCGAGGTATAATTCCATTTTGCCGAGGGTGCATTTGATTTCCTGGTCTTCTTATTGGACTTTTTCTACTTGTTTACGGCTGGCACTTATACGAAGGGCAATATATACAACAATAATAATACCTATCATTGCGATTGCTATTTCCATCATAGATTACTCCACAAACTGATCATTTTATGTGAGTAGGGGTAGGTTAATGGGGAAAAATGCAGGAGTCAATAGTAATTCCGTCCGTAGGTTGGCAGGCGAAGATCACCCGGCTTCGGTATGATCCTGCCGCATAAGAACTACGCCGTGGCAAGCCCGGCACTTCCGTTTTGTCAGGCCTCGCCGTAGCAGGTGAAGTTTACGAAAGAGGAACTCAAAAGATCCCATCCCGAAACCCAACTTTAGTAAAATCGAGGTTTGACCCATAAAGTTTTATTATTTTCTATTGTTGACAATTAAATAACTTATTTTCTATCTTGTTTATATCTTTAGTGGAGAGGGCGCAATGTTCACAGTATCCTTTTCTCAGACCACCCCAGGGAGCCTATATGATCGTACGGTTATCTTTCCCACAGGAGAGGAAATAACTGAAAAGATCACGATAACGCTTGATGACTTTTTTCTACAAAGAAGATATGAATGGGAACATCCTATACACGAACTTGAGCCTGCAAAGATTGCAGTTGCAGGTATGAAACTCACTCGCCTTGCTCTTGGAAAAAAAGGTGAAGAGGAATTCAAGAAACTAAAAAACAAGGGGAACCCTGCGGGTATAAAAATAATCGAGTCTTCCACATTGACCGAACCCTGTTCTTTACCCTGGGAACTGATGTACTTCGACGAGGAATATATATCTCTCAACCCCCGTACACCTATTGTTCGCATTATGCCAGAATATGGCGAGGATGATACGATAACAATTCAAAAACCCATGAGAATGCTGCTTGTATCAGCGACACCTAAAACGCTGAATCATCTTTTAATCGAAAAAGAACAAATCCGCCTTGCCCTTTCAATCAGACCAGTAATTGCAAACCGCTCGATTGTAATTGATGAAATTATCAACTGCACAAGGGAAAAACTATCTATAGCCCTTCAGAATCCAGCCTATGATGTGATCTATTTTACCTGTCACGGGTCTCTTACCAATGGAATGGGTTACGTGTTTCTGGAAAAGCCTGACGGCTCTCCTGATCCGGTTTCATCTATCGATCTGTGTCGTTCGATTCCTCCCGACAGAATACCGCCCCTGGTGTTTTTGAATTGTTGTCAGAGTGGAGCAGTAGATCACTTTACGCGTTTTCGGACATTCCGGGATACCGGGCGTGAGCTGATTAAGCTTGGTGTATCCGACGTAGTTGCGACTCTGACATCAGTGTATGACGAACATGCACAAATTTTCATGGAAACCTTTTTCCGTTATATTGTATCCACGTTTGATGTTCGTGAAGCAGTGTGCAGGGCACGGGATTCACTTCTCACGTCAAACGCGCATTTCACATTCTATCAATTCATCCACCTTACTCGTCTACCCAAAGACATTGAAATTTCCGAACAGCCAGAAGACATTAAGAAAGATATCCACGAACAAATTCATTTTGATTCTCTACGTCCCGCAGAAGAATCTCAATTTGTCCAACGGCATAACCTTATCTCAACAATCGAGACATGCTATCGTAACGGAAAAAAAGCAGTTATGCTGTGTGGACTCGGTGGTTATGGAAAAACGACACTTTCACTCCTCATGGAAAAACGGTTGCTCACTCATTATAATCCTTCTTTGAGGATAGATCATGCCATATGGTTAGATTGTAAAAAGGACATTATCTCCCAGATAGCAAACATCATCGCAAGTACGGGAAACTTTTTATCTTCCCAAATAATCCGTGGGACAAAAGAGTTAACTGTTCTTCAACTGTGTAAAATTCTTACAGAAGTATTCGGCCAAAACGTATTATTAACCTTTGATAACTGTGAAAGCCTTTTGAACAATGAGGGTGAATTTGAAAACAATGACGTCCGGGATTTAATTTTAGGCCTTGCTGCGCATACGCCTAATTGGAAAATTCTGTTTACTACTCGAGAACACTTTCAACTTGCGATTGATGGTCTTCCATTGCTGAAACCTGTCATGCTTCATGTGGGAAGTTTGACATTCACAGAACGAATGGCGTTATTTGAGGTTTTATCGAAAAGTCACTATCCACCAAAAGATTTCTCTCAGGAAGATATGATAAAGATTCTTACGGGTCCTGCAAACCATCCCTATGAACTCGGCCTCTTTTTCGGTGACATAAAGGACCTCTCAGATATTGATACGCTCATTAGCGAAGTTCATAAGCGAACATCGCAATATGCCCGGCTTGATTATTATATTGGAAAACTGGAGCAGCCTTCTATTCTGCTACTGCAACTCCTTTCTGTGTTCATCGAACCTCCCGTGTTTGAAGAACTCGAAGCAGTGGTAAAATCCATAGAAGGAATGGACCATACTCACATCAAAAAACATTGTCAGGAGCTCATTGATAGAAGTTTTATTGAACACGGGGACGGAAGGTTTACTGTGCCGCAGCTGCTTATATATCACCTTCAAAATGAAAGTGAAGAATATAGAATCGATCCCGATACATATACCAAATATAGCTTCACAATAAGTGTGGTAAACTATAACAGCTATGGAGCAAGTAAGAAGATGCATCTCCAGAACTTGAAAGAAGGGAAAAAGGATCTTCCAATATGGTGGCCTGTTCCACTGGTAAAAGCCTTGCGACAATCCTTATATCATGATGATGTGAAATTACAAATTATTTTGCTGAGACTCGCTTCGGAAGAAGCGCGGCACCTTCTTTCTATAAGGGAATTCCTTGATCATACAGACGTGATCACACAAAAATTGCAGGAAATGTCGGAAGCGGAAAACCCTCCCGAAACAATCGGTATGATGTTTCATCAGATCGGGATGGTGTATCAGCTTCAGCGGGAGTGGGAGAAGGCGTTGGAGAATTACGCGCACGCCATCCAGTGGAATAAGCAGACGGGGCAGCACCAGCAACTGGGCTCCTCCTATCATCAGATCGGGATGGTGT
>CAZSMK010000038.1:0-12460 GCA_964608095.1 uncultured Candidatus Sumerlaeota bacterium
GCCACGGTGAATCTTCGACTCCAGTTTCCTCGCACCCTCACGCGCGCGCGTATAGCGCCAACCATTTGACCCATAAGTCCCATTCGTCCCATTTAGGCGTGCTCTCACGAGTGCGCATAGAACCCCGGGGGCGTGTACGAAAGCGAGTGCGAATATAGCGGAAAGTCTATCGGTATACCTGTGTGGAGTGAGGGCGCTATGCGCCCCGCCACGGCGCGTCTTCGATCCGTATTTCTTTACCATAAAATGATAGTTGTCTTGCTTTGTTGCCGGGGGTCGTTCGGGCCGAACGACCCTACTCTTAACAAACAACCGAAAGCGACCACGGTCACGAGTGCGCGCACGCTCAGGCGTGCGACGGCGAGTACGAGTGCGGTTTAAAAAAGGATATGAGACAATTTTTTATTCGTGTAATCCGCGTAATTCGCGGGTAAAGAAAAAAGGGATTTTAAGTGGTAAAAAAATTAGTGGAGATAAGTGAATATCCGTGGTTCGATTAGAGTTTTTTTTGGTAACAACATTATACGACTACGATCACGAGTGCGCGCACGCTCAGGTGTGCGGGTGCGCTTTTAGTGACAAGGGGGGAGGCTTATTCTACAGTACCGAAAAGGGGTGACAAGCGAGGACGCTTATCCTACATTTTTTTCGCTGGGATAACAAGTTTTGAAAGCATCATGAAAGTGTACCAACATCCAGTGCAGGGGCTGATTTTGTGGGATAAAAAATTTCATGATGTCCTGCTGAGCCTTGTATGATGTGCTTCTCCCAATTTCGCGAACGGCTCCCGCTTCTGTTTTCTGAAGCTCTTTTCACTTTACTTTACATATTTCGGGGGGTATGAACATAAAGTTTTAGCATATAACGAAAGTGTAGAGGCATTAGTCCTTTCATATAAGCCGGAGTAATAGATGAAAAGATTTTTTCTCGTTCTATTGTTAATGATTCCCGCGCTTCTGATAAGCGCGAATGTGGGATACGGCAAACTTCACATTTTCTTCCTGGACATCGGTCAGGGCGACGCTACGTTGATCGTAGGGCCCGACGGCAGTTCATGCATAATAGACGGCGGACCGAGCGATGATACAGCTCCCTTTGTCGATGCCATGGATTATGCGATAAACAACGGTTTGTCCGATGACACTCTCGACTATGTCGTAGTCACCCATTTCCATGCAGACCATATAAAGGGGCTGGATGAATTTCATGCCCTGTATCCCGGCGGTCTGATAGCCGCTTACGATCGTGGCGGGACATATTCAACAATCGCATTCGATGAATACGACGCCTATTTCGGCACGGCAGGATTGAACAAAAGACAGAATGGAACGGCTTTTTCCCTTGGCGAAGCAACGATGACGTACCTCGGGCGTGGTGGCTCAGGTTCAAGCAGCGATGAGAATAATAACGGTATAGTATATCGCCTCGACTTCGGTGAGTTTCAATGTTTCTTCGGAGGAGACCTCGAGAAAAGCTATGAACCGCCGAAAGGGCAGATTGCCGGCGATGTCGACCTTTATCAAGTGAATCATCACGGCAGCTATAATGCATCGCAGACCTCCTTCCTGGATTACATTAAACCGGAGGCGCACGTATTCAGCTATGGAATCGGGAATTCCTATGGACATCCCTCGAGCGAGGCGATTGAACGGCTCGATAATATCGGCTCGATTCGCTACGACACTCCTTACGACTACTTCAACGGGCATCTCTTTACGTATTGTATTACCGATGGACAGGGCTATTTTTCAATAAACGGTGAGGAGTATTCATTACCGGGTTGGGTACCAACTGCAGAGCCGGTGGAAAAATGGAGTCAGTCCCCCAACCATGAAAATGGCTATGATGTGGAATCCTGGATTTACAATCTTGATGAAGAGGTCGTCGCCGACGATTGGATATGTACAAGCGGTTTACCCATAACGCAAATCCGCTGGTGGGGATCGTACCCCGGCTGGGAGGAGGATACATCGACCTCTGTCACGGCGCCTCTGGCGAGGCCTGCTGCATTTGTGATTAAATGGTATGAGTATGTCCCTGGTACACCTCATGGGATTCCCGGCGACCTTCTTTCACAGGATTATTGTACTTCGTTCACGGAACAATGGCATACGGCGGTACCGCTCTGGAACAAGCCCGGTAAGTGGGAGCATGAATTTGTGTATGATTGTGATCTTCAGACTTCTATGCCACAGGTTGCAGATACGAACTACTTCCTGACCATACAGGCGTTATATACAGAGCCGCACACCTATAAGTGGGGTTGGGCAAATTCAACAAGCGAGTGGAACGACGGTGCGCTTGTCTCGACCGATACGTTGACATGGACGGAACTTACCTGGCCGATGGGACACGAGCTCGAAGGTCGTTCCATGGACATGTCGTTCGAGCTCCGGTCGCCGATACCCGATTATGACACCGATGGGATTCCCGATGCGCTCGAATATCTATTGCCCCCTATCGGCAGAAGCAATAAATATCTGCCCGACAGCGACGGTGACGGGTTGACGGACGGACAGGAAGATGCCAATGAAAATGGTAGCCATGATCCGGGTGAGACGTGCACGCGAAATCCCGACACTGACGGTGATGGACTCTATGACGGCGTCGAGGTTCTCTTGTTGAATACCGACCCACTCGACATGAATGACCCTGTTTCGTATACGGATAACGACGCCGATGGGTTACCGGCAAGCATCGATCCAGACGACTCGACACCCGATACCGACGGCGATGGATTCACCGACCGCTACGAGCTGCTTCATGGAAGCGATGGGAACCTTGAGGGCGATATGCCTCCTCTTGGCGACCTCGATGGTGACGGTTCCCTTACGCAGGACGATTGCGATATCGCTCGAAAGCTTTGTCTCGGTATTTATGAATGGGAAGATTATAACGTCGGCAATATGGACGTTAACTGCGACGGGAGATTGACGAATATGGACTGGCTTATACTTCGCCGCCATCTCATCCCTGCAAGTGGATTTAATCTTCTCCCGAGAGAATAACATATTTTTTAATGAGAGGAAAGTGTAATGCGAACAGTTTTGTTAAAAGCCTTATGTATATGTGCTTTGGTTTCATATACCCACATTGGGATAAGCGCCGCATCCATCGCAACATCTCTTTTCAGCGGTGACCCTTATTCTCCGAACAGCCAGTTCGTGATCCAGGTTGCGGTGGTAAGCAATGATACAGGACAAATCCCCGAGAGCTACGCACTTCGGATAAAGTACGACGCCGCTTCATGTATTTATCAGGGAATTGCTGATGCGCCGGGATTCAGTTTTGATCCCTTAATTGCACCCGAAGAGGGAACCGCGCCGACAAACTTCCGCGATGTGAATGGCGATTATATCGGCAATAGCAACGCTACTCCTATACTCTTCAGGGTAGCGTTTCAAACTACCTCCAATCCATCGGTTTTCAGTATAACCATAGAGGACGACCCGGACAACGATGCATTTCTCGATGCGAACATCGATTACGTCGCTCATTCTTTTTCCAACACGGCGACTGAAAGCTTACCTGTCGAGCTGGATTGGATGATAGTTCAGTAGAAGACGATTTGCGCATTCAGGGAACTTTACCCTCGATAATTTCAATCCGTTCCTTTACCTGTTCTTCATGTTCTGAAGTTAGATTTAAAGATAATAGTTTATTGTAGAGTTTTAAGGCTTTGTCCGGCATGCGGAGTATTTCATAAATGTTTGCCTGTTTGAAGAGATATAACGGGTCTTGAGTGAGTTCATAACATGTTTCGGCATATTCAAGCGCGCGTTCCCACTCTTTTTGAGCAATAGCGACGTCCATAAGCAATTTATTTGTGTCGGTATTAGCCGGAGCGCTCTTTAGAATCCCTCGAAAAATCTCCTCTGCCTCGTTATACCTTTTTTGCTTGATGTACAATTCACCCAAACGCCGGGAAGATACTAAATACTGAGGTCTCAAATCGATCGCTTCCTTGAAATAACGCTCGGCAAGGTCATATTGATTCATTTCCTGGTATATTCGTGCGAGGTACAGCATGGAATGAACGTTCTTGGGGAATTTCTCCAGGTGCTCGAGAAATGCCTTCTCTGCACGGGCTGTTTCACCAAGTTGAAGATAAATCTCTCCCAGCAGATGGATATTCTTCTTTCGCAGATCGGGACTCTCTTCAATAAGCGTTTTTGCCTTTTTATAGCACTTTATTTCGAGTTCTGTTTGACCGATTTTACTGTATTCTTTTCCCAGAGTATAATAAAGAATCGGATCATCCGGATGAAGGAGAAGTGCGCGTTTGTATATTTCCAGCATGGATTTGACCTGGTTCATTGATAGGTCGCGCCAGAAAAGAATAGATTCTCCGGTGGGAGTCTGAACTTGAAGCAATGGTTTATAAAAACTGGTGAAGAGTTCCCTGTTCTCGAGGATAAATTGTTCGGCATGTTCATAGTTTGTGGCAATACCAATATTACTGAACCGTTCGTGTGACCCGGGCTTGAAATAGACGTAATCGAGTAGTGGCAGACTGTGATAGAGTTCCTCATCCTCGACGAGACCGGTTATTCTGACCTCGATGTTATCATGAGAAAGAAGAGTGGCGTAATATTGAAAGATCGTTGCGTGGGTATGATCCTCAAGGGACAAGACCATCATCAGCGGCGACTGTTGCTCATGAGCTCTCGACTGTTCCATGACCCGCTGGACAACTTTCTTGACCTGCCATTTATCCTCCTCGGGAGATAGGGTATATCTGTTCAAGCCCCAATAAGGACCGCCCAAAAGACCCAGGAGTAACTGAGTAAATCCCAGGATCCCCACTATCACCGGAAGAGAAAACTTTTTAAGAAAGTGAACACCTCTGATTTTCGTTGATAGGATTAAGAATCCACCCGCAGTAAGAACAGCGATGACGGGCATCAGCGATAAGGTATGTTTGGGGCTCTTGGAATGTATGAATGTGAAGAATAGATAAGGAATACCCAACCATAACGCAAACATACCTAAACGTTTTAAGTGACCCAGCGCAAGACCTGCTACTGCCGCGATCATTGCGAGGAACAAAGGCGGCGAAAGATACCAACTGTAATTGTTCAACAATCGAAAAAAATTTGATATGGTAAAAAGGCGCTCGCTCTCGTGAAGAATCGCCGTACTTTCCTGGGTTTGTTCCATATGCGAGAACACGTATTCCGAATGTGGAATGTACCACGATGCGGTGAATAGAGCCGCTACCAAAAGGCCGATTGCAAGGTTCCCAAACCGTCGAGATCGTCGACTTCTATTTACTTTTATCAGCCAGTATATCGCCGGACCGATAATGAAGAGAAAATACGTCCATTTCATCAGCATACCTAGACCCGCAACTATCCCTGCAACAACACAATTAGAAGGTCTGGCTTTTCCATCATCGGCGACCACACTCCAGATAAACAAAATGGTAAAAGCCGGCAAGGCGAAATCGTTGTAATAATCATGAGAAAAAATCGCCAGAAGCGGATAAGAGAGTACCAACAAGCCGGAAGCAAAGGCAGCCTGCCGATTCTTGAACAAGTGATGCGTGGTCATGGCTGTTCCGACTACGATGAGGAGCATTAAGACAAGATTGATAGAAAAGATGACGATGGGTGGTTGCTTGCCGAAGATAAGCCAGAAAGGTTGCGTCAGGAGATAATAGCCCGGCGGATAAGAAGGAAAGATTTTAGTGATCGTATTTATCAGGTGAGGGGGAAGTTGTACTAATACTTCATACAGGGAGAGGCTGATATACAAATGACGCGCCTCATCGCCGGAAGGAGGCGAGCGGTCAATCGCAAAATAATACCCCATTACCAGAACGGTCAAAACTATCAGTACAACAAATTCTTTTCGCTCTCTTATGAATTCCTTAAACCTTCCCATGTGTTCCAGCCAGATGTTTAACACTTACCACTCAATGCGAGGTTCTTCTTCTCTTCGACCAATCACGTTCATGCATTCAGAAGAGACTCGTTTCAATTCTTTCTCTTCCCCTTCTTTTTCCCCTTCTTTGCGGTCATATCTCGAACCTTTGCGAAGTATTGTTCATTTAGAGCCTCTTTGTCTTCGGAACCGCCGAATTCTTCCTCGGGATAGTTTCCCATTTATACCGATTATTACAAGCCTCAAGTTTCATACTTACCTTAAAAAAAGAACGCGATGCAAACGTTATTGTAGTTCGAGATAAGAGAAAGAGGGAATATGATAGTCTTACCTTGTTGCGTGGTGGACTATAATCACCTATGGCTTGCAGGTGAATGGAATTTTAATCTGGCATAATTCGAATCAAAAACCCCCCAGAAAAGAAGCTTGTTATGAAACCGGCATAGACATAATCAATCAACACCGTTCAAGAAATATGCACCCACAAAGAAGATTACATAGAGGCTTATGAGTAGGGCTCCTCCCCATCGCGGGACTTTCTTATGTAACATGAAGATCGATAAAATGATGACTGTTATAAAACACAATGGAAGATAAAATTTCAAAACCTCGTCACTGACAGGAACGGAATTCACCAGAGATATTATGCCGGCGTTAAAGAGAAAAAAAGCCAGGATAGAACCAGCCACATTTCCGTAACTTATCTCTCCCCTTCCCTTCAACGCTGCGGGCAATTCTCTTGCCAACTCTTCAATACTCACCAGCAATGCCAGGATGGTCATTCCAAAGACGGTTTCTGAGAAATTAAGACTTTTAATAAGGCTCCTGGATGTGGTAACCAGGATTTCACTTCCAATGATAATTGCAGCAAGCGATAAGATGAGAAGACCGAAGGATTTCCACTTGCTGATTTCTTCAGCTTCTTCGAGCACTTCAGCGACTTCACCGGTGGGTTCAATATCGAGTCCCCTTTCGCTCAAATACAGGAGAAACAAAACAGCCAACACAAACCCCAGGAGCAAGAGTACGCCATCAATGCGCGATAGTTGACCGTCAAGAGCAAGAACACTAAGAAGAAGCACAGCCAGAACAGGCACCGCGAGCATCTGTTTCGGCGCTTGCTTGAATTCTAAAGGAGCAAACAGGGCAGTAATTCCAAAAGCGAGCGCACCAGCTACCATCGCCGCGCCAATAACAGACCCCAATGCAATCCCGGCTACTCCTTCAAAAGAAGCTACTGCTCCAGTGGCGAGATTTTCAGGATCAAAACCTATAAAGATGACGCTGACAAGAAAGGTTGAGATTCCAAAACCCAGGGACGTTCCCACAGCTCCATTGACAAGTTTCTCGGCAAAGTAGACAACCAGCCCAAGTCCAATAACAAACAACCCTATGGCAAGAATGATGCTCATCTGTTTTTAACCTTATTTCGGTTATTATTCACTGCACTACAATACAAGGATTGTGAATAAAGATTGTCAGAACCGCTGGAACGAAGAGGCGGTTTAAGCACCCCTGTCCCCGCTCTTGCTGTATCGTAATTTTCGGCCCATGCGTACGTCATATATCTACCCCGAAGAGCATTCGTATAACAAGACCGACGAGAAAGCTCACGAATGCAACGGCGAGAGAGATACCCGCCATTTCTCCGAACCGGCGCCATAATCCGATTCCTTTGGCAGTGGTGATATAGAAGCTGTAAGATAGGATAACGAGGATGCTCAGCGTCATCGTAACGGCAAGAGCGACATATACATCGGGGATGAAGAGATAAGGAGAGATCAGGACCATGACCGTGATAATGTAAGCGATACCCGTATAGACTGCTGCTTTGAAGGGACTTCGTGACGTCGTTTCGTCGGCTTCTTCGCGGGCAGATAAGAGTTCAGAGGCAGCCATAGACATCGACGCCGCAACACCTGTTATGAAACCCGCCACCGCAATAATCCGGGTGTTCTGCAGGGCAAAGGTGAGCCCCGCAAGGGCGCCCGTAAGCTCCACCAAAGCGTCGTTGAGTCCAAGCACAATCGAGCCGGCATACTCGATACGCTCATCCTTAATGAGCCCGAGTATCTCATTTTCATGCTTCTGTTCATCCATCATAACGTCAGCCAGTTTGGGCAACTCTTCTTTGAGCCTGGAATAGACGCGTTGTGTGACTTCCTCACCTCGCTCCATGAGCCTGAGTCCGAAAGACAGACCGAGTAGCAGTGAAATGAACTTATAAAAAAATATCCTGAATTTCCTTGGATGAACTTCCCTTTGCGTGATTCGCTTGAATATATTGTGATGATTGAGCTCATCCTTCGCAATCCGCTCGAGTACTTCACGATTCTTGTCGTTCCTGATACGTTTGGCTAACCACTTATAGATATGGTATTCACTGAGCTCATTGCGCTGTGCTGACAATAATTCCTTTTGGGTTTCTTTATGTTCCACGACTTTCTCTCCCATTCCGGTCTTTGTTTATACAATAATATATCGGCTTTTCTCTGCAGATTCTCAAACCCCAATATCGATTGGCTTCATAAATCAGCAATGTCCGCTGGAATCATACTGTATTTCCATACATCTTTTAACCATTCAACTGACCATGCCAGGTTTTCTTCTCAAAGGATAAAAATCACTGGGCACACATGATGTTAAAAATCATGAAAAAGAACGTGGTATAACATGATACGCGTGTGTGGGTTTACTGATCGCCGAATACGTCGCGTTTGACCTGTTCGATTGATTCCTTCAGTTTACTGAGCCAGCCTTTATCGCTCTTGAGTTCATTCAGATTTTCACCGGAGATTTCTGCAAACTTCTCCAGCAGCTCGCGTTGTTCTTTATCCAGTTTATCAGGTATCTTGACATTAACCCGTATATAGAGATTGCCTTTCTTCCGAGGATTCCCAAATACGGGCATGCCCTTGCCCTTCATGGTGAACACGTGCTGCGGCTGTGTTCCTGAGGGGATACGGAACGCTTCATCGCCATAAAGAGTAGGGATAGTTACTTCAGCGCCCAAAGCCGCCTGGAGAAAACTTATGGGGATTTCACAAAAGAGGTGCTCTCTCTCACGTTTGAAAAACGGATGTTGTTTAATTTGAATTATCACATAGAGATCACCCGAAGGTCCTTCCTTGATATATTGTCCGGACGGCTTGAAAGCCGGTTCTCCCTCACCGGAAACACGCAGAATCTGGTTCTGCTCAACACCCGCCGGTATCGTTACTTTGATTTTGCGTTCTACCGTCACCGCTCCCTGTCCGGAACATTCCTCGCAAGGCGACTCGATAATTTTTCCGGTTCCCCCACATTGGTTGCAGGTGGTACTCACCGTAAGGAATCCCTGAGAGATTTGTCGGGTGCCGGTTCCCCCACACCGGGGACATGTTCGAAAATTGGTGCCCGGTTTCATCCCTGTTCCGTTGCACACTTTACAGACATCGGGACGACGAAACACGACTTCCGCCTCTTTGCCGAACGCCGCTTCCTCGAGTGAGATTTCGTGTGCAACCTTGAGGTCGCGTCCCGGTTGGACACGATCTCTTGTTCGCCTACCTGTGGTTGTACCCCAGAAGGATGAGCCCCCAAAACCACTGCCGAAAAAGGCGGACAAGATATCGCCGAACATGTCGGAGATGTCGTCAAAATGATGAAAATCATCCCAGGAGAAACTTCCGCCTCGAAACGCTCTTCTCACTCCCTCATGACCGTAACGATCGTACATTGACCGCTTATCCGGATCACTCAACACCTCGTAAGCTTCACTTGCTTCCTTGAACTTCTGCTCTGCTTCGTTTTTGTTATCAGGATTGCGGTCCGGATGATATTTCAAGGCAAGTTGCCGGTATGCTTTTTTTATCTCCGCCACCGAGGCAGCACGGCTTATACCAAGTATTTCGTAGTAATCTCGCATCGTATTCATTGCTCTGTTGTTTGGGTTAAATTTTTGGAACTATCGGTCTTTATAGTGCACAAGCAATTCTCAAATTTTCTTTTCTATCACACTCAAGTACTCTTCTTCAAGTCAAAGATCGAACTAAATCAGCCAACCTGTCCCTCTTATGGCGCTCAAAATTCTTTTTGAAGTGATAAAGGGAGTTCAAGCCCGTTTGTCTCCATCAATTCCCTGTCGGAAAGAATTGTTCCGGTTGCACCCGCTGCCACTATTCTGCCTTTATTGATGACGAGACATCGCTCACAGAGTTCAAGGGCAAGATCAAGGTCGTGCGTGGCGATAAGCATTGTTTGCTGAAGCGCCTGTAAGAGTTTAATAACCTGGCGGCGGTGTTGTGGGTCGAGGTTCGCGGATGGTTCATCGATCAAGAGAACCTCGGGCGAATAGGCAAGCACCGTGGCGAATGCTACCCGCTTTCGCTCCCCGAAACTCAGATGAAACGAAGAACGTTTCTCAAAGCCTTGCAGGTCAACCTTTTTGAGCGCGGCGTCAACATGTTCATATATATCTTTTTCGTCAATGCCCATGTTCAAAGGCGCAAACGCAACGTCGTCAAAGACCGTAGGGCAAAAGAGCTGGTCGTCCGGGTCTTGAAAAACCAACCCAACCTTCCGCCTGAGCTCTCTTCGGGTTTTTAGCGTCATCACCGTGTTCATAATCTCGACTTCGCCGGCACGCGGGATTCGAATACCAATCAACGTGGTCAACAAGGTGGATTTGCCTGCTCCATTAGGTCCTACAAGAGCAACCTTTTCTCCCCTGTAGAGCTCAAAGGATATTCCTCGCAACGATTCTATTCCATCCGGATAGGTATAGTATAGATCCGAGACCTTGACGATGGCTTCTTCTTGTTTACGGCTGTTTGGCATATCCTAAATTTCTTCTCAAAGAAAAAGTCTGATACCTGTGCTACAGAGGACAAAGATGATCAGGAGACCTATCTCGAACGATGTGAGAGATGGAGTACGAATCAGGCGAACTTCTCCCTGGAAACCGCGTGCGCACATGGCTTGATAGGTTCGTTCGCTTCTCTCGAAGGTTCTCACAAAAATGGCTCGAACGAGGTAGACACCAATAGTGAAGAAACGAGCCGGTTGCAATCGCCCGAATTGGCGGGCTTGTCGTGCCGTGTTCATCCGCTCCGCCTCCTCCAGCAGCAGAAACACATAACGATACATAAAACTAAGTATTGTGATGCTTATTCGGGGAGCATGAAAGAGTTGCAACGCATAAAGAAAGTCCGGGAATTGTGTGGTCGAAAAAAGAAGCAATGTGGCGAGAAGAATGAGGATGGATTTGGCAATCAACGAGCTGCAGAAAAGCACTCCTTCAACAGTAATGGAAAGTGGAATTATGAGTTTAAATTCCCAGAGAATCTTGTCGCCTTGAATAAACAGCAGAAAAAAAAGAATAACCAAAAATATCGGGACAAGGAGCAAGACTTTTCTGACGACGAATATAAAGGGGAGTTTTGCTATCCAGATCAGGAGAACAAGAAAAAACCCTATAAGGATGAGGTGAATCGGGTGAAGAATCGACGAGGTTACTACGAGAATCACAAGTACGATATAGGCAAGCACTTTGACTGCAGGATGAAGACGATGCAGGGGACTATCGAGGTAGCTGAACTTATCGAGAAAACTATGGTGCATGGCAGCCTTTCGTGTTCAGGTCTTCCGCGTTCGGTACCGGGCGTCACACCAACCCCGAAAAATCATCGAGTATAGGTTCGGAATTTTCTTACCCTCGGAAACGCTTGATTTATCTATTTATAGTAGCAACGTGGGATAGCTATCAAGAGATAAGATGAGCAGGCAACCTCGTGAAGAGTCTTTCGCGAAATTGGGAGAAGCGCTTCTTACGAAACTCAGCAGGACATTGCGAATCTTCTTTACCCCCAAAGATTAGCCTTTGCGCTGGATGTTGGTACACTTTCAGGACGCTTTCAAAACTTGTTATCCCAGCGAAAAAAATGTAGGATAAGCATCCTCGCTTGTCACCCCTTTGCGGTACTGTAGGATAAGCCTCCTCCCTTGTTATTAAAATCGCACTCGCACTCGTACTCGGATTCGTACACGCCTGAGCGTGCGCGCATTCGAAAATGTCGTTTCTATCTTTTAAGTGTAACGGCAATACTCTTTTTCGAATACCGATTGTGAGTGCGCCGCACCGAATAAAATCCCCTCTTTGAGAGGGGGGGACCGCGTGAGCGGGTCGAAGATGCGCCGTGGCGGATGTGTAATCCTTGCGTTGAGGTGCGTATAAAGAAAATTTCTCTTATATCCAAGAATATTCACTTATCTCCACTAATTTCTTTACCTTTTAAAATCCCTTTTTTCTTTACCCGCGAATTACGCGGATTACACGAATAAAAAATTTCCTTATATCCTTTCTCAACCGCACTCGTACTCGCGTTCGCACGCTGCGCCGAATAAAATCCCCTCTTTGAGAGGGGGGGACCGCGTGAGCGGGTCGAAGATCTCGCTTTAGCGGATCGAAGATCCGCCGTGGCGGATGGGGTGTGTAATCCTTTCGTTGAAGTATGTATAAAGAAAATTTCTCTTATATCCACGGATATTCACTTATCTCCACTAATCTCTTTACAACTTAAAATCCCTTTTTTCT
>CAZSMK010000039.1:0-9531 GCA_964608095.1 uncultured Candidatus Sumerlaeota bacterium
GAGAGAATGGTATAATCCGTAATCGGTATCTTACAACAATAATGAGCACAACATTCAATCTTAAAACCGATTGTTTAGTCTAATTGTTTCCCGCAAAACTCCTATTTAGCGAATGGCTCGGGAATCGATAAGAAGGTATTAAGAGCAACGTTCAAGAAGTTTTGTTAAAACAAGGCGATCTTCGAAATGCTCATGCGCTATTGTACGAGCGTGTTTACTGTGGACGGAGTAATCGGACTCGACTTGTTTTAATGCTTCATAGGCTTCGTCGCCTGTTTGCCAGATGATCAATCCGCTCCCAACAGGTATCTCCCCTGTAAATCCTGTATCCTGTATGACCGCTGGGCGCCCTGAGGCAAGATAACAAGCCGTGCGATCGCTAAACCAGCCGCAATTGGTCTCGACATACGTGTGTTTTGCCACACTGAATTCACCACGGCTGTACGTCAGATAATGGTGATAACGCCACAAATCTGCGGAGACAGCAAAAGCATCAACACAATTCCAACCATGCTCGCTTAAGAACTCTTTGGGTCCGTTAATAGCCAATTCGAGATTTGCTCCCCCTGACTCTTTGCATCGACGTGCCAGGTCGAGGACTTTCAGAAATTCTTGGTCCTTATTGCCACCGATATCAGTGAAACTCTTTATAGACCATGTCATTACAGTAGTCCATTCCCGGCGGGCAGGCAGATTTCCCGACGGAGGTGTCCAGATGTCCATACAGATGGGTTGCCATGTATGATACCATGTGAAATCTCCAGTAGGTACGCTGCAACGAGAAGTTCCGATGTTTCTGCCGATCGTGAAGAGAACGTCATATTTTTTGAAAAAATCGACATACCATTTTTTCTTCTCGTCACTACTGTATGTCTTTAAAGCATTGTGAATAGCCAATTGTGTGAAAGCGGGATCACTATCTATGAAGGCTTTAACAGGGATACGTGCATAGTGGTCTCGCCAAATCCAGCAACCACCGGAAAGAACAAGAAAAAGATCGGTAGAAGCGCAAATTTCTTTCCATTTTTCGAACGAGATACCGTGATGGTTGCCCTTGTAATCCACATAACACCAGTGAGTATCAAGATCGAAAGGTTTCAGGCTACGATTTATATAATTCAGGGCATACGAAGGATCGGTAGATACTGTGTTTAAGAGCGGGTCATAATTACATTCGCAGGTGTCTTCTAAATAAAAGACTTCGTGACCCAATTTTCGCAAGCCTAAAAGATACATCAAGCTACACCAGGTCACACCCCCCCATGGGTAGCGACCGATTATACCTGCGAGGATAATTCTCACAGCAACTTGTCCTCCTGTAGAGAGAATAAAAAGAATGTAGATGCTATTATATAAATGTTTGTCATGGGTATCCTAATTGTAATTTGCATAGGTTCATTATTATTGTTTATTAGTATAAAAATCCTTGATTGCGCGAACAAACATATCGAGATCGGTGCGTAATTTATTTCGAGCAAAGAACAATTTCTGTGCTTCTGCCTTTCGTTGGTTCCTTAAGTTTTGAACTAATTCTATCAGAACGTGTGGATTGCGTTCAGCTGTTGAAACAACCCATGATGACATATCCAGGGATTTGGCGAAGTCGCGAACCTTGGGTTGATATTCAAGACTTATGAAAGGAACCCCTGCTACAGCTGCCATAGCATTGGCATGGAGTTTTTCGCCCATGAAAAGTTCGCAGCCGGCAAGAGATGACAGGGCTTCTAATGTTTGAGAACGGACGTCCAGGAGAAGACCTGAATCTCCTTCTATCTTCTTGCGAACAGCATTGATAAGAGGAAGGTCCTTTGACCATACTGATATCCATACAAACGACCAACCGTTGGCTTTTAGCTCGCGCAATACTTCCACGAGAAAATCATGCAAATCCTTATCGTTAGTACCCCATAATGAATCGTTTGTACTTCCAAGATTTACTCCCATACGTTTAAAGATTGGAGTGCGTTTGACAGGGCAATGAAGCCAGATATAAGGATCTCCGACACAGATTGCTTTTGACACCCCATGTTGATGCAGTAAATCGACCGAATCAGGTCCACGAACGCCCACAAAGTCGCACTTATTGAGCAGTGGTGTCCAGCGGTCAAAATGATTACCCCAAAAAGTTAAATCACCAACTCCAGTACCCAATACCACACCGCGGCCTGCCCTCTCCAGAGCAGACTCGAAAACATCGATCAACCATGGAGATTGATTGATAAGAGTGCCTCCTCCAAGAAGAGCAATATCATATTCATCACCGTCACACGACACTTCTATCTCGGGCGAGAGCAAGTCACGAATAATCCACGTCAAAGATTCATCACCATGGTTTTCAGTGTTTTTGGTATAGCCGATATATCGAGCATGTAGTATGTGCGGAGAGGATTTCATAGGGATGATCCTTCTACAATATCAATCATAAGGTTTTCGAGATTACGAATCATGAGTTCAGCGGAGAAATGATCTTCTGCAAAGCGCCTGATAATCGCTCGTTCCACATGTTCCATGCGTTCTATTCCAACCATCAAGTCTTTTTCGGTTTCACCAAGCCACCCTGTGATTCCGTGTTTCACAATTTCAGGCACCGCTCCCTTATTCAGTGCAATTACGGGAAGCCCACTTGCCAGTGCTTCAATCAATACCAGCCCAAAGGGTTCAGCGTAAGAAGCGGGATAAATCAAGGCACGAGCTTTAGACAGGAAATCTGCTTTCTGTTTGCCATGAAGCTCACCGATATATTCAATGAGACGCCCATCTATTTTGGGTTTTATGGCCTGGTTGTAATATTCATTGGCGGGAGCAGCCATTTTTAAAGGTATGCCGGTTTGACGTGCGAGGTTTATCGCTTCCAGGGGACCTTTACCCGGTGTGAATCGTCCTAAAAATGCCAGGTAGTCTTCCCGATTTTCGTTGGGGCTGACATAGAATTGGTCAAGGTCTATACCATGCGGAATAACGTGGACACCTTGTATGTCATTAAAATTTCTCGCTTGATAATGCGAACAGAAGTGTAAATGCCGGTTATGTGTTCTTTGTGCTAGATATACATAATCGAATCCCGGTTCGATGTGAATTGTATGAAGAGACGGGATAGGTATAAAGTCGCAAAACAAAAGTCCAAAGTAATATGAATGGCAATGGATTAAGTCAAAATCATTCCAGGCTCGAAAGGCTTCACGAACTTGAAATCCCTCATACACTTGCCATTCCCATTTATCAGGATCCTGGCTGTAACTTATTTCGACCGGGCTTTTTAACGTTGCCGTAGTTTTAGAATCTGCAGTCGCAAATAGAGTTACTTCATGTCCCCTTCCAACTAATCCTTCAGTGATTGTAGCAACAAGGGATTCCACCGATCCTGCACCAACCGGAGGCACAGGGTGATGAAGAGTTGAGATTTCCGCTATACGCATTACGTTTCAGCTCCTAACTTTTGTGCTGACCGATCATTTGTGCTTTCCACAAGCGGACATAAGCGCCCCCGTTCGCTATGAGCTCTATATGTGTGCCTTTTTCTACAATCCGCCCGTGTTGCACTACGAATATTTTGTTTGCTTCGCGCACCATGGAGAGCCGATGTGCCACGAGAATAACCGTCCGTCCCGACATAAACGTTTTTATTCTTTCAATCAAACGGGCTTCTGTCTCTGCATCGAGCGATGAAGTAGGTTCGTCAAGCAGTAAAATCGGCGAATCTTTAAGAAACGCTCTCGCCAGAGCAATTCGCTGCCTTTGACCAGCTGATAGAAAAACGCCTCGTTCCCCGACCATGGTGTCATAACCGTGGGGGAGTTCAAGAATAAAATCATGCGCCTCTGCCATCCGGGCTGCCATCTTAATCTTTTCATCTGAAGCAGAGGGGTCTCCATAGGCGATATTTTCATAGATGGAATCGGATAACAACAAAGTTTCTTGAGGGAGCAGTGCGATATTACGCCGGAGCGATTCCAATGTTACATCCCGGATATTGGTTTCATCAATCAATATTTGACCGTCCCAGATTTCATAAAATCTCAAGATCAAATTTAGAAGAGTGGTCTTTCCCCCACCTGTTTCACCGACTATGGCGACCATTTCTCCGGGATTGATTGATAAATTAATATCTTCAAGAATAATGTGCCCTTTTTCGTAACCAAAATCGACCGATTCGAAGCGGATAGCGCCGCGAGCTGATGTTAAAGGCTTCGCCCCGGGGCTATCCTTGATTTCAGGTTCAGCTTCCAGGATTTCAAAAAGTCGTGACCCGCCACCGAGTGCGCTTTGAACACTTGACGCGGTATAACTTAAAACTGATAAAGGCGCATACAGCATGCTCAGGTAAGCGGTAAACACTAAAAATTCGCCGATAGTCAGATTCTCTGCCCGTACCTGTTGAATCCCTACCCAGAAGAGCGCCGCGGTACCCAACGCAAGAATCAGCGCCATATTAAAGCCGAATATTTTCTGCACAAGGGTCATCTTCAACCGAGTCTGAATACTTCCGCTACTTAATTCTTTGAATCGTTTCTGTTCAAGGGATTCGCGCGTAAAGGCTTTTATCAGCCGAATTGCCGACAAAATTTCCTGTGCACGTGAGGACACTGTCCCCTCTTGGTTCTGGTGTTCGAGCGATACGGTATGAATGCGCTTGGTATATCGTCGTAAGCAAATGATAAGCAGCGGAACAATTGCCAGTGCTACCGCAGTCAATAACGGATTCAACAAAAGCATAACGACAAACATCCCGACCAGCATCATACTGCTCTTCACCACTCCCATGAAACCAGACTGAAAAGCAGTTTCAACCGCAGAGGTATTATAAGAAATCCTGTACACCAAATCGCCGATCCTATGACTATCGTGGAATTTGAGTGACAAACGCTGAAGGCATCTAAGTAAATCGGATCGTAAATCTCGTATCATTTTTGAGGAGCTTAATGTCGCGACTGTGGTTGAAACTACTTGAACCAGAGAATCCCCTGCCTGTAAAAATAAATATGCAAAGCAGGCGAGGGCTAACAAGACCTCATCTTTAAACGCAACCGTCCATGAAAGTATGGAAAAAGGTTGGTCTCCGACAACGTGGTCAACGAGGATTTTCAGAGGCCATGGCTTTAATAGCCCAAATCCGATCGATAAAAACATTAGAGCAAACTGTGCTACCAAGTATTTCTTGTATGGCAGCGCATAGCTGAGTAAATAGAGATAATGTTTCCAACTCTTGGTTTTCATCTACGAATACCTAAGGACCAAATCGCATAATATCCCCATTGCTCGTGGAACCATTTGTCGGATCATAATACATCAATAGTCCGCTACCGCCTTCTTCAATTGCCGCTTCGTAGTCAATATCGGGACCTCGACTAAATAAAGCCCATCGACCTCGACGTTTCTTCTCCTCGAAAAGATAAAAATACATCGAGGAATACTTCATTGCATCATTGAGACCGGGACTCCAATAGGCATAGGGTTCCCTTTCCCCCTTGGTAAACACTTCGTATGGAAATGAGGTAATATACGCGATTGGCGTCGTCAGGAATTTTAAGCGCCATCCCCGGTCGCCCAGCGAATCAAGTGGTGTCGGAGGATATGAACTTAAATCAACACAATACGTCTCCAGTCCGGTTGCAAGCGTCCTTAAGTCGGATTCCGCTCGTGACGTCTTGGCGCGAATTTGGGCTTCGAGAAAATTCTGTACCGCTATGGATGCCAGAATCGCAATGATCGCAACGACAATCAGGAGCTCCACTAACGTAAATCCAGAGAGGCTTCCCTTAAGTGATGTTATGAATCGAGTAAACATAACAAATCGTCTCCTTTGATTCAGACATTGCGCTCTAAGGTTAATCTTATTTTTTTATTCAAAGAGTTATTCTTTCCTTCGCAAGTTGATGCCTATGATTTTATTGGTGAAAAACCAATCTCCTTTATCAAAGAATCCGCTGATTTTTCCACAAGTGACCGTTTGTGTAACGCGTGTCGGTAAAGAAACCAAAAAACAACCAAAAAGCCGACCAACATCCATCGCGCCGTCATAGTGTCGTGAATTGCCATCAAAGCACACAAAATCAAGATAACCGTTCCAAGCATATAGAGTAAATTTGTAGGAACTATACTGAACCGGAGCCTTAAAAGTCGCTTTGCTCCACCATGTTTTTCTTCAGCCGTCGTAATATAAAGATTAAACCACCAGGAAAGAATTAAAGACAAATCCCATGGTTCCCATGGCGTATTCGGGGTATATATCCATCCTGAGTCATCAAATCCTTGCTCTAAGCGACGCACTACCTCTAAACGTGGTGGGGCGGAGTCGCTCCAGTACTCTAAGACATGTGCTCTTTGATAGCGTGGTTTTTCGGTTGGTTGTGAAAGGTTGCTTGGGATGGTAAATTTGGGCGATATGCGCCCAATTTTCAACCTGCTCCAATAGCGCATCCCACCTCTCAGGATAGGTTGGACAATCCATAAACACCAGACGATGGGAAAATAGACAAGAGACTTTTTGCCACTTTCTGACCACGTTCTCCATGCTTTAGTACCACTTGCTACGAGTGACAAGACAGCTCCCAGGAAACCCAATTTAAAGGCAAGGGGTGCGAAATATCCTACAATAAACAAACAAAAACAAAAAAACCACCATTCTACAGATGTTATCATATAGAACAATTTACTCTCTTTTTGTTCATATATACATTGATAGCCTGAGGAGCAAAACACACCATAGTGGATATTCGGCTTACCCAATAGAGCCTGATTTTCCTTACTGGCATAGATGGTGCCTTGCCAGATGGATAGTCCGCGTTCATTAAATCGTTGAGGATGCTTCCTCAGCAATATCGACTCAGACTCGCCGTAGCCCATCTGTTGTTTTAAGTAACCTTTAAAAGTCGGTCGTCGATGATGCCAGACAAATGCTGCTGTGGAGAATCCAATCTTGTAGTTCAAATCCTGGAGGCGCCAGATCAAATCAACGTCGTCTCCCGCTTTGCGAAAATCCGTGTCAAACCCATTTATTTCGAGTAATACATCCCGGCGAAAAGCCATGTTACAACCCGGAATATGTTCTGCTTCGTTGTGATTAAGAAGCACATGGGTGGGTTGACCCGGCGCTAATGATACACATTGGGCAGCTAGCCTGTTTTCATCCGGCGTTAAATTCGGTCCACCTACACCTACAACTGAATCCCGTTCCATGGCGATAACTATATGGTATAACCAATCTGGGTCGGCGAAACAATCCGCATCGGTAAAGGCAGTAATCTCTCCCGTCGCTGCTTCAATGCCTGCATTACGTGCTGCTGACAATCCTTTGTTCGGTTGAGTAATAACTTGTATATCGGAAAATTCATTTAAAATGACGGGCGTATCATCTGTAGACCCATCATCGACAACAATGATTTCGTATTCTCCGGGATATATAAGACTCTCGAGCGACTTCAGACATTCCCGCAATGTTCGACTTTCGTTGTATGCAGCCACTATCACAGATATTTTAGGCCAATGCTCGAGTTCTGTACACTGAGGGGCTGTTTTAAAGACCTGTGAGACCGCTTGCAACGAGGGCTTCGGACGACGGTCTCGATCTACAATACCAAAGGACCAATCTGTTATATCATATCCACCGGTGTGCCATTCATCTGTCCATGTAAAAACAACTGCCCCCGCCATGCCTACCTCATATGCTATCCTTAGATTATCCGACAGGAGATGGGCTTGTTTTGACAATCCATGCCGTTGCGTATCCAGTCCAACTTCACTCAGAATTAAAGGTTTTTCAGGATATAAATGTCGTAGTCGTATCAAATAGTCCTCAAACACGCTGGGCTCATGAAGATAGACATTAAATCCTATGAAATCGAAGAAACCGAGCTGCAGATATTCGGTTGAAGGAAAATTGGCATATCCCATGAGAAGATCAGGTGCGAGAGACTTCGCATAGTTATATAAACGACGTAAAAAGGCTTGTACACGGCGCTTTCCTGCCCAGCGAACCAGGTCAGCAGGGATTTCGTTGCCAAGAAAAACACCCGTAACATTTGGGTATTCTTGTATCTTTCTAATTCCCTCCTCAACCATCTTCAAACATAGATTTTGGTTCTCTTTACTGTTATACACATCGATATGTTTGGGCCAGGGTATATCGATCAGCAGCTGCAATCCATAGTGTGAAGAGATGGATGCTACTTGTTTTCCCCCTATACTGTACAAGCGTACAGTATTAGCACCCATTGCCGAAATCGCTTTGAAATCCCTGTGTAAAAGTTCTTCTTCAGGGTAAGGTTCGCTGTTGTGATTTGGGCGGAAAGGTCCGTATGTGACTCCGTGGATTAGCCACTTCTCCTGACCTTCGTAAAAATGAAATCCTTTTGTAGTAAGTCTCCTCATTGTGTCATAATCATCGATAGGATTCCCAATGACGCGTACAGGTGCGACCCAATAGCTCGATATCATCTATGTGAAACTCAAGTGTGCTCCCAATAGGAACCGGTCCTGCATAGAAGTAAAAATATAGAAAGCGGGTCTGAGACAAAAGTTCGTGTAAACTTAATGTTCCCGCTCCTTCAATTAAATCGGGATTCCATAAATCGATTTCAACCTTTTGAAATGTCTTGCCGGATTCAGGCGTATAAGACCAGTAGATATTAGCATAATCAGTATTGGAGTACGTTTCTAAAACTACCTGGAAATATTGTCCCGTAAGAACAGGTTCAAAACAGGCATAAAATGAAAGTGTACCGAAGGACGTGATATTTCCCGGATAATCCAATGTTGACTCACCTGCCACCGCAGGCATTGGCACACCAAATCCAGCGCTGATATATCCATCATATAACAAGTGAGTCTCTGGAATCGTAGCCTTTAGTGCGCCTATGGGTGTCTGGTCTTCTGCAAGTGTCAAGTCCGTACCTGCTAAAGGGAGAGTCGTTAATACATCGCCTAGAGGCCATACATAATCGGGAATCCAATTGCGCATTACACCGTCAGCTAAAAGATCCAAATCCTCAGCATCATCCAGTACGAATATTCCATCGTCTGCTGTTTTACCCCCGATCTGTGCATAGCCTGGTGTCAATCCAACACAAAAAAGGAGTATTGTAAGAATGAACATGAGTAAAAATGAACAGCGGTATTTTCTTCTAACTCGCACCCATCGGCTGAATAGACCTGCCACTAAAAACGTTATAACATAGCTCTTCAACGACTTGAAATCTCGATGAGACATATAGAAATTCGATTTTTTTTCGGAGTGACATAGGTGGGTGTCTGTTATGTTCGTATTCTTCCGATGTTGATGCGCACTATGTTTTCTCCGATTTGTCATTATCCTCTCTCCTTTCTTTCTCTTCTTCTTTCTTTATCACAAAAAAACCAAATATACATTACTCCTTAAAAAATATTATAACATTTTTCTAACACTTGCAACAAAAAAAATATTTTGGTTAAATCTGTGGGAGCGATTCGCGAAATCGGGAACGTAGCATCAGATACGAATACGAAAGGAACCGGAAATGCTGTTTACCCCACGAAATGAGGACGTGCGGGAGAACG
>CAZSMK010000040.1:0-37113 GCA_964608095.1 uncultured Candidatus Sumerlaeota bacterium
ATCCTTTCTTCCCGTTTTTTCGGGATGTGGTTTGTAAAATTACCATAAGGATACGCTCTTTCTTTTTTTAACGCCATACACAACTTTCGACAATATCTCAGAAAATTTCCTGAAATGCTTAATCCTCTGGCTCTATCTGATCTTTCACCGCAAAAGAACGACCTCATCTTAACGCGGAGAGCGCAAAGGGAGGTTAAGAACGCAGAGTTTTTTTAAATCTTTGCATCAGGTTCTTTCCGCGACCTCAGCGCGTGGTTATCTCTGCGAATTCAGGGTTGAGGTGCGTATAAAGAAGATTTCTACTATATCCAGGGATTTTCGCTTATCTACAGGTATCTATTTTTATTCGATACGGAGTAGGGTCGTTGGGACCCGGACGCCCACCGGCAGCGGTTCAAAACGAAATTCATTTTAGGTAAAGAAATACGGTCACAGAGTGACCTCACTCCACACAGGAATGCATTTAGACTTACCTATTTAACACGGAAGAACATATGCCCGCAATTGTAGAGTGCGCGTGAAATGCTTTCACGAACATTCCGGGATTGCGTTGTTTTTTAAGTGGTATCTTAAATACGGACGTAGATTCGCCTGTGGAGAATTGAAGACGCGCCGTGGCGGGCTTGCCTCGCCCAGGCGGGGCGCGGAACCCGCGTAACCCTTGGTTACGGCGTACCATTAACGTGATACGATCACTCCACACAGGTATGCCGATAGCCTTTCCGCTATAACCATAGTCCCAATCGTACTCGTACGCATAATCGCTATCGAAATCGTGTTTTTTTTAAGAATTTCGTTCGCCCCGAATGAGTATTCTTTAGAGTGACTTCTATACTGTAGGATAAGCGTCCACGCTTGTCACTATACTCGCACGCCTGAGCGTGTGCGTAATCGTACTCGTCCGTATAGGCGTACTCGTATCATGTTCTTACTGAAACACGAAATCCCCTTTCGAGAAGGGAAGACCGCGTTAGCGAGGTCGAAGATCCGCCGTGGCGGATCGTAGATCCCGCTTTAGCGGATCAATTAATAGCCGTTGAGAAAGTATAAAAAAAGCGATAGCGATAGCGCGCACGCTCAGGCGGACAAAGTGATAACGATACCCCTTCCAATCGCCGTGGCAAGTAATATGATCCCACCCGCGCTCAGCCTGGAGGGCTGACAGACCTTCGCCGCGTTAAGATCAGTTTACGACTTCGATCCCGAGCCTAATAGGGAGGCACGAGCGGGGGTGTCCTCATCGGATTACGCGAAATCAGGGGTCCGCAATCGTCGAACCGCCAGGAAATCTCAGGACAAGCAAGGGATGTTAAAGAGGTGGTGTCGTTGCAGTCCTTGTAGTCGCTGCGGTCCTTGCAGTCCTTGCAGTCCTTGCAGTCGTTGATGCCGCATAGGTCCCATGGTAAATATAGTAATAATTAAGGAGTTGGGACGGTTTTTGGGCGCGAGGTCAAGATTCGCACCAAATCAGAAGGTCCTGTAGTTATACAATTGTACAATTGAGAACCTGTATGTCTACGAGTCGCGACAGTTCCGGCACGTTCTTTATTATATGTCATTTCTGCTTGAGTCGGTCGTGCGAATTCATTACGCTCGTGTGGTGTTATGGAAGACAACGACATACAACCGATTTTTCTGAATCCGGAGGAGCTGGATTTATCGGTAGTGATGATTAATTACCGGATGCGGCGCCATTTATCTATGTCGTTGCCTTCGATATTCGAAAAAAACTTCGAGACTCGCTTCGAGGTAATCCTTGTAAACAAACCGTCGAGCGATGGCACGGAGGAGTTGATTGCACAACAATTCCCTCAGGTCAAACTTATTTCACACGACCGGTTCGGCATAGCGGAGATGCGAAATGTCGGTATACGGCAGAGCGGGGGACGATACGTGATGATGCTCGATGCCGACACCGTCGTGCTTGATGATGCCTTTGACGCGATAGTAGATTTTCTTGAGGAGCATTCGGACGTGGGTGGCGCGGGTGCGAAGACTCTTCGTCCCGATGGTTCCCTCGAGTACAACGCCAAACGGTTCTATACCTTGATGACGATTCTGATGCGTCGCACACCGCTTGGTTCCCTTTTTCCCCATAACCGGTGGGATAGGGAACATCTGATGCTCGACAAAGATCATGATAGCGCCTTTGAGTGCGATTGGGTAGCGGGTGCATGCTATCTGATGCGTCGCAAGGCAATCGAACAGGTAGGGCTTTTTGATCAGAGTTTTTATTTCGGCTTTGAGGATGTAGACTGGTGTTTTCGAGCGAAAAAGTCAGGCTGGAAGATTATGTATATTCCTCACCCATCGCTTGTTCATCATGTGCAGCGTTCCAGCGCGGGAACGCTCAACCGTATGGCATTCGAACATCTCAAGAGCGGACTCAGGTTTTATTGGAAACACCATTGGAAGAAGGGGTCTTGACGTGGTATGATGGCTCGTTGATGCTGCAAGATGCCTGCGCGGTCCACTCATAAATCACTTTTTTAATCCTCACCGTGTTTATAGGAAACCAGTTTTGCATTAATGGCGACAATAACCGTGCTCAAGGACATCACGAGAGCGCCGACCGCGGGAGCGAGCACAATTCCGTAGTTGTAAAGGACGCCCGCTGCCAGCGGTATGGCGAAGACGTTATAGCCGGTAGCCCATGCGAGGTTCTGTATCATCTTGCGTCGCGTGATTTGCGAAAGAGCGATTGCATCGACCACGTCGCCGGGATTATTCTCGACAAGGACAATATCGGCGGTCTCGACGGCAACGTCGGTACCTGCGCCGATAGCGATACCGACATCGGCCTGTGCAAGAGCCGGGGCGTCGTTCACGCCGTCTCCAACCATTGCCACCCTCTTGCCCTGCGTTTGTACCTCTTTGATTTTTTCAGATTTTTTATCGGGCAGGACTTCGGCGAAGTAGGTGTCGATATCGAGTTCGGATGCGACGTGTTTTGCCGTTTCCTCGTTGTCGCCCGTAATCATGGCGATTTCGAGTCCCATCTTTTTTAGGCGCTTAATTGCATTTTTGGATTCGGGGCGAATAATATCTGCAAGGGCGATGATTCCTTGAACCTTGCTGTTGGCGACCACGAACACGACGGTCTTTCCTTCCGCGGCTAATTCCTTGCTCTTGCTTTCAGCATCGGATTCGGAAGCAGAGGATTCCTCCAGGATGTCTTTGTCGCCGATATAGATGATATCGCCGGCGAGTTTTCCCCGCGCGCCTTTTCCCGGAATCGCCTTGAAGTCTTCGGCTTCGCGTATCTTGACACCTTTTTCTTCTGCCTTCCTGACAATACCTTTTGCAATACTGTGTTCGGAATGAGTCTCGACGGAGGCGGCGTGTGATAGCAAGGTATCTTCGTCCCAATCCCCGAGACTGACGATGTCTGAGACGCCGAATTCGCCTTTGGTAAGCGTCCCGGTTTTATCAAACACGATCATATCGAGATTATGTGCGCCCTCGAAGGGAGTTCTGTTTCGTATGAGGATACCTTCTTTAGCGGTCAACCCCGTAATGACGGAGATTACAAGAGGTATAGCAAGACCGAGGGCGTGCGGGCACGTGATGACCATAACGGTGACCATCCGTTCAAGCGCGAATACGAATTCTTTGCCGCCGAGAAGCCAGGCAAGAAGAGTTAGAATTCCTGCAGAGAGAGCGATGAAAGTGAGCCACATAGCCGCCTTATCAGCAAAGTCCTGTGTTCTGGATTTGCTTGCACCTGCTTTTTTGACCAGCTCGACCACCTGGTTAAGGTAAGAATCTTTCCCGCTTTTTTCGACCTTGACCGTAAGAGAACCGTTACCATTAACCGCACCGCCGATTACGTTATCGTCCTTTCTCTTGGTGACAGGTTTGGACTCGCCCGTGATCATGGATTCGTCGACTTCGGATTCGCCGTCAATGATAACACCGTCGACGGGAATTTTTTCGCCGGGTTTGACGAGCACACGAACACCCGGTTCGATTTCGCTGACGTCTACATCCTTGACGGAACCGTCCTCGTTGACAAGATGCGCCTCGGAGGGCATGACCTTTGCGAGTTCTTCAAGAGCGCGTGAAGCGCCCATAACGGAACGCATCTCGATCCAATGGCCAAGAAGCATGACATCGATCAAGGTCACCAGTTCCCAGAAAAACACCTTTCCTCGAAGTCCAAACACAACCAATCCGCTATAGACGTATGCAACCGTAATAGCGAGCGCAATGAGCGTCATCATGCCGGGTTGTTTCTTCTTGAGTTCATTGAAGAACCCTTTGAGAAACGGCAATCCGCCGTAGATATATATAAAGGAAGAGAGGGCAAAGAGCAGGTAGGGTTTGCCTGTGAAGTCGATGGTATAGCCGAGGAACTCTTGAATGAGGGGAGAGAGAACGAGGACCGGAATAGATACAATTAAGGAGACGAAGAATCTTTTTTTAAAATCGTGGAGCATATGTTGATGATGAGAGGAATGAGATTCAGAAGCGGCATGGTGCGTGTGAGTATGCTCATGTTTTTTCATAAGGAATCCTATCTCCAGGGATAGAGTGTCTCTCGGGTTTGTCAGGATAGCTTTTTAAGGGATTCTTCAATGAACGCGGGTAAATCGCCGGGATGTCGACTCGACACAAGATTATCGTCGACAACGACTTCCTGGTCGACATATTCCGCACCTGCGTTTTTGATATCCTGTACGATAGATTTCCAACCGGTGACTTTACGTCCTTTCAGAACCTGAGCCGTAATCAAGAGCTGGGGAGCATGGCAAATGGCAAAAACGGGTTTAGCCGAGTCCATGAATTTTTTTGTGAATTGAACCGCATTCTCATCGGTTCTGAGATGATCAGGAGAATATCCACCCGGGATAAGGAGGGCATCGAACTCGTCAACAGAGACGTCTTTAACGGCTCGGTCGATTTTGACCGGCGTTCCTTCTTTTTTTCCTTTTATCTCCGCTCCTGCTTGCAGCCCTATATGAACCAGGTCGTGCCCGGCGTCTTTAAAGGCTTGTGCCGGTTGAGTGTATTCGGAATCTTCAAACATGTTATCAATAAGTACTGCAATCCGTGCCATAGATATTCCTCCTTCGGATTTTTGATTGTTTTAGTATTATTCAATAATTATGGAAAGAAGGCAATGATCTCAAACCACTATTTTCTGTCCTTTTTCCACCGGGGTGAGTTGAACACATTCGAAAAAAAGAACCGGCGGTTCAAGGCTTTAGAGACTCGAACCACCGGATAAGTTGATGGGTTCTAAAAAAACAAAGCTCGTCACGCTTAATCGACATTGACGTTGTACTTGTTCTGGATTCTATCGATTTGAGGGAGTGCGCCGAAATTAGCCGGACCTCCGCCGATGCGGACAATGTCGCCGTAGCTGACGGTGCCGTTGGTTGGGTCATAATCAAGTCCTTTTCGAGCCCATTCGATATTCTGAGTCACGGCACCGCCGCCGAACGCCATGATGCCGTCGGGACCTGCGGAGACAGCCATATTGCGCCGGATGTTATACCCCCGCCACGAACGTCTGGCGGTTCGAAATCAAGCGCACAGACGTAGTCATAGGTATCGTATCCTCGTGCGATATTCCCATCGACGGTAACGATGCGTCCGATATTAACGAAAGGATCGCGCAGAACAGAAGTCATATAGGAGATAGGGGTAGTTAACCAGATAAAGCGTGGACTGACCGCAAGACTTGTAACCTCGGGATAGAGCACGCTTTGCCCGGAGAAACCGCCGCCTGGAATCATGGTTGTCGGGGGTTTGTTGTTATCCGTCGCATAGGACTCGATACCGGTTGCAAGGGTGCGCATATCCGCTTTGACACGGCTGACCTTGGAACGTATTTGTGCCTCGAGAAAATTGGGGACCGCTATAGCAGCGAGGATGGCGATGATGGCGACAACAATTAAAAGTTCGATTAAGGTAAATCCTTTTCTAACTCGCATAAGATCACCTCCAGACTTACAATATGATTTTCATTTTTACTGAAGGTATCATTTTTTTCAAGCTTTTTGTGGGGTATAGAGGTACACGAGGCTATCCGACACTTCGAGAAAAAACAAAAATAAATTATGGAGTTCGGCGGATTATGGCTGCGACGCGGCGGAGCCCATCGTCTTGTAACGATGTGAAAAATCACGCTCCGCCATTGTCTATCGCCATTCTAAAGCACAGAGAGTCTGCGCATTCTACATTGGATTATCTTATAGCCCCGCAGAGACCACAGGTTTGCTGCGGCACGAAAAAGATAAAACGCAATATAAAGAAAAGAGCGGGTGTAACGCCCGCCCTTAAACTCTTACCCCCAGTTACGTCCGCCACCGGGACGTCCGCCACCGGGTCGTCCACCACCGGGGTGCCCTCTTCTGGGTTTGCCTCGTCCGGAACCGCCTCTTCCACGACGGTCATCAGAGCGTGGGCGTGCCTCATTGACTTTGAGCGTGCCGCCTTTCAGGTCCTTGCCATTTAAACCTTCAATAGCGCTTTGTGCTTCAGAGTCGTCAGGCATTTCCACAAAACCGAAGCCTCGAGATTCGCCGCTGAACTTGTCCTTGATAATCGCGGCGGAAGCGACTTGCCCGAATGCACTGAATGCCTCGCGCAAATCGTCTTCGGTTACGTTGTGAGCCAGGTTGCCCACGTAAATGTTCATAATTGAAAGCCTCCTTCTTGTATGTTGGAATTTTTTAGTCTTTTTGTCCTAATTCACGTACTTCCTATCAGATCTGAGAAAAAAAGACAGGTCTGACACTGCTGGCTGGATCACGAGATTGCGAGTTCGTGTTGTCTCCTATAGTATGAAGAGTGTAAAATCGTATGTTCTCTTAACGAAGGAGAATCGGGGGGCTCAGTATTTTTTAATATTCTCCACTCGATCAGGAGTCTCTTCTTCGCGTTATCCAATCATCTTATGTTTTAACAACATAGATATTCTTATTATGCATACGTCCTATACATATAGCAACCAGAAAGTTATACTTGTGCAATAAAAGTTTTTCAGCCTGCGGAAACTATAATGAAGAGAAACACACACAGTAGCGTGGAAAGATGTTTGGTAACATCAGGAATGATTGTACCGAAAGAACAGGATGGACTAATATTGTCGGACGTCCCACTGATCCCGCAGGGGTGCCCGCACGTCGCTGCAGTCGTTGCAGTCATTGCAGTCGTTTGTGTCCCTTATCTCCTTAATCTGTCATTCCCCCGCTGGCAGGAGGTCAGTCCTTCATATATCGTACTCGCTCTTTAGATTATTTCAGGCAGACTAAAAAATTGGTTTTTTTCATGATATTTATTCTTTATCATTGAACATAGAATCTATGGAGGGATAAGCATCAATCGATAAGGCTCGAAAGATATTGGTAGGCATGAGTGGCGGCGTGGATAGCAGTATCGCGGCCTATCTGCTCAAGCAAGAGTACCGTGAAGTAATCGGTGTTTTTTTGCGTCTATGGCGCTCGCCACGGGAATGGAATTCTGCACAAAGATGCATCGATGAGGATGAAGAATGCCTGCAAGATGTCCGTAAGGTTGCAGAAGAGATTGGAATCGAACTCGTTGTGCAGGACGTTGCCGATGAATTCAAAACAAAAATCGTCGATCCCTTTGTCGTTGCATATCTTGAAGGGAAGACCCCCAACCCCTGCGTGATATGCAACGAGGAGATCAAGCTCACGCGGCTGATGGATGAAGCCAATCGGCGCGGCGCTGAGGCGGTGGCGACCGGTCACTACGCACGCGTTCAATTCGACAAGGAGATCCGGCGATACGTGCTTCTGCGCGCTCTCGATCAGACAAAAGACCAGTCTTACTACCTTGCCAGGATTACCAAACAACGCTTGCCATATTTCAAAACACCTCTTGGCGACAAAACAAAACAGGAGATCAAGCGACTTGCGGACGAACTCGGTCTACATTCCGCCCGAAAAAAGGAGAGCCAGGAGGTTTGTTTTATACGTGATCCTGACTATCGAACCTTTGTCGCGAATTATGCACGCCGGTTTCTTCAACGCGAAATCGGCAGACCGGGCAAGATCGTAGATACGGAGGGGAATGTCAGGGGCGAATTCGAGGATATTTCTTTCTATACCATAGGGCAACGGAAAGGGCTTGGGATTTCTGCTCCACGCCCTCTTTATGTCGTTGATATAGATACTGAACGCAACCTTGTCATTGTCGGTGAGAAAGATAAAATATTTTCATCCGGGCTGGTGGCTGAACATCCCAACTGGTTGAGCATGGAGCCTGAAGACAAGATAGCGGTGAAGGTACAGTTCAGGTACCGGCACGAGCCGGCGGATGCTCTTCTGCGGATTCTTGATGAAAGGCATGTGGAGATTATGTTCAAAGAACCGCAACCTGCGGTGACGCCGGGACAACTGGCGGTCTGGTACCGAGACGATGTCCTCGTCGGCAGCGCATTCATAACGCGCGGTGTCAGAGCCTGAACATCATCTCGTTTTAGTCGTAAAAATTCAGGGCGCCTGCGGCAATTTGCTCAATTCGATCTATATAGTGTTGCCACGTATAACGTTCAACGACGCGCTGTCGGTTGAGGTCCCCGAATTTCAACCTCAAGTTTTCATCCGCGGCAAGTGTAAGAAGGCGCCGGGTGAATTCCGCGGTATTGTTGGGAGGAAAGAGGAAGGGGAACGCCTCAGGGGGAAAAAAGTCCCTGATAGGCGCATAGTCGGGCGCAATAATGGGTTTTTTCATGGCGGCGTACTCGAACATTTTAGTCGGCGACGCCCATGGCGCCGTGTTCGGGATTATGCCTATGTCTATGGGTTTTATATAGGAAGGTAGGTCCTTGTAGCTCACCGAACCGGTGAATAGAAAAAATTCTTCGACGCCTGCCGTTCGGGCACATTCGCGATATTTTTCCACTTTGTGAGGTTCTCCACCGATCATGAGAAAAAGAAAAGACTTATATGTTTGAGCTATCTCGCGGGCAACGCTGAACAGCATGTTTATACGATGATAATGGAGAAGGGTGCCGACATAGCCGATAACGAGTTTCCCGGCACACTTTTCCCTTAGAGCAGGTGGAGGCTCGATATCGGGCGAAAAATATTCATGATCAACCGCGATGGGCTGTACAATAATGCGTTCCTCCGCAACACCCAGCTTCATAAGATGCTCTTTTATCACACTCGAGACCACAAAGGTATAATCGCTGTTACAGAAAATATGGTTCTCGAATTTTTGTGATAACCACGTAAAGCGAAGGCGGCTTTCCTGCTCACGAGTGAGGGGAGAGTTGATCTCCATGATACGGGGGACCTTCAATTTTCTCGCCAGGCGCTCGCCGTAAAAAAAGTAGAGACCATGTCGTTCATAAATAATGTCCGGGGTGAAATGCTCAAGAACGCTAAGTATCTCTTTTCGTATAATCCAATTATTGAGAAACAACCGCAGGTCTTTACCCAGTATTTTTTTCTGAAAGGGTTGAAAAAAGGTATGCCCGTAGGGAACGTCCTTCTCGATATCCCTGCCGGGATCAGAGGCTATGAGATATGGTTCATGACCACAGCGTGAGAGAAAGTTGCAGGTCTCTCGGACGTGGGTGGAACACCCTTTCCTGCCGAAAACGGGTATCCCGGGGTCGGGACATAAATAAAGAACGTTGAGTTTCCTGGCATTCATCATTGGTAGAACCGACCGGCTTCAGTATAGCATGCATGAAACTGCATAAAATTTTAAACTACGCGCGCCTCTCACCACATTTTATTATCAGCCTATGCAGACTGAATTAACGCAAGCATCTCTTTAATGGCTCGCTCGAGACCCACGAATATTGAATGACTTATTATGCTATGCCCGATGTTTAAATCTTCTATGATGGAGACGGCAGCGACCGGCTTGACATTGCGATAATTCAAGCCGTGTCCTGCGTGTACCCTGAGCCCCATTTCATGTGCTCGTTGCGCCATGGAGCTGATGCGCTCGAACTCCTTCTTGACCTCTTTTTCCGTGTGTGCATTGGCGTAGGCACCCGTATGAATTTCTATGAATGTCGCACCAACCTCTTTACTTGCCGTGATCTGTTCTTCAGTAGGCTCAATAAAAAGGCTTACCGGAATATCGTTTGCTTGAATTCGAGCTACCGTTTTTTTGATACGCTCGAGTTGTCCTGACACATCGAGCCCGCCTTCGGTGGTCACTTCCTGGCGACGTTCCGGAACAAGCGTCACCTGGTCCGGCTTATATTTGAGCGCCATCTCGACCATCTCGTCGATTGCCGCCATCTCGAGATTCAGCTTTGTCTTTACCTGCCGACGTATGAGGTCAAGGTCTCGTTCTTGAATATGACGACGGTCTTCACGTAAATGGATCGTTATACCGTGCGCGCCCGCCAGCTCGACTATGCCGGCTGCGGTTACGGGGTCCGGCTCGGTTATTTTTCGCGCTTCACGAAGCGTTGCCACGTGATCAACATTTACACATAAGGTCGCCATTGTATCCTCTCCTTCTTTGATTAAGGTTACCCACTACATATCTGCGACTAAAGTACCCTGTTATACGCAGGACGTATCAAGAAGAAACCGGATTCTCGTAATAGTTGGGTATGGCTTACTGAGTCTCCGCCCCGGTCTCTTTCTGCTTCACCTCCACCTGTATTGCCTCCGGTTTTACCGATAGAATCGAAACCTTCTCTTTTATCGCCCGCCGGACATCTTCGCGAAATTTCGCCTCGATGGCAACTTTTCCGATAAACCCGGGCGTTTCGTCTATGGGCTGTATCGGCTCGCAATAGAAATCGTTCTCAGTCAGCCCTTTGATAATACTGATCGGCGCCCGTATCACCACAGACCCTGTTGTGGGCGTATAGGAGACCGATATATTTAGATTGAATGTTTTTATCTCGATAGGAACGTTCGTTATCGTCTTTTCTTCCTCGACCTCGGCGACACCCACAATAACCTTCACAAACTCATCGACCGGATTTACAAGCTCGAGACCTTCGGGAACCTTGAGTTTGACGGAACGAAAAAGGGATGCGCTTTCCCCGCGTATATCCGCCTCCTCCGTGTAGAGAACAATGGTGCCGTTATGGGTTTCCTTGAGCCGCTGGAGAACGAAATCCGAACCCGTGACCTTCACCCGGGAAGGTTGTGCCCGGGGAGGTTCCGGGATTTTATACCCTTCCTTGAGCTCGCCACGTATGACAGGTTTTACTTCCGCCCACTCGATATTCATCTTGCCCCGAATCGAGACGCGTTTCGGCTGCACAATCTCTATGACTTTCACTCGTTCGGAGACGTTTTGTTTTCTCACATCCACCTGGTTGAGCATCCACGAGGTTGAGAACTCCTCTTCACGACTGGTGATCTCGGGGATATTGTTCATATCGAGCACGATGCGAAAATTAGGAGATATGATTGAACTCTTTTGTGCCTTGGGATATTGAACCGTGATGATCGCCTCTTTCGGCGTGATCTCGATTCGGTAATTGTCGGGTACACTCACCACATCGATTCCGACCGTCAAATTATCGGTTTCAATATCCGCTTCAGCAGCGATCAACCAGATAACAAAGGCAATAAGCAGCGACGATATTGCCAGGACAAAATCTGAAGATATTCGTCGTCTTTTACCCTTCATCTTCCTCTTTCTCTACCTTTATGCCCATAGATTCTGTTAAGCGGTCTCGTAACTCTTCAAGAGACAAACCTCGTTCGAGGTTGCCTCGTAGTGCAAGGGACAGCGTGCCGGTCTCCTCTGAGACGACGACAATGATAGCGTCGGTCTCTTCGGAGAGCCCGATGGCGGCGCGATGTCGCGTTCCCAACTCTTTGCTCAACGTAGGGTCGTCGCTGAGGGGTAGAATGCATCCCGCCGCGACCACCCGGTCGCCTTTCAAAACAATTGCCCCATCGTGCAAAGGCGAAAAGGGCGAAAAAATGGTTCGGATCAGCTCCGACGTCACCGTACTGTCGACCTCGACGCCTGTATCCACGAACGACTTCAGGGGATTCTGTCGTTCAATAGCGATTAAGCCTCCAATTCGGCGCTTCGACATGATGTTCACCGCTTTTATAATCTCGTCGATAAACTCGCTGTGTTGCTTGAAAAAATGCTGGAACGCCTTGATCTGACCCACCTCGGTCAAGGCGCGACGTAGTTCGTTTTGAAACAGGAGAATAAACATAAGAACCGCGATCAACCAGAAACTCTTGAACAGCAACGTGATAGCGGACAACCGGGCGAGGCGCGCGAAGAAATAAATCAAAAACGATATCAGCAGCACACTTATCAAACCCCGAAGCGCCACTGCCGAGCGTGTACCCTTCAAGAGAGAAAACAAAAAATAAAACAGCAACGCAACCAATAAAATGTCGATCACGTCATTTAACTGGATACTGCTTATCAATGCCCAGAGTTCTCGTAACGCTATCATCTTTTTCCTATTCTATCTTTCTAAACCTCTTTATGCTTAGTTACTTAATCGAAGTTACTTTTTCTTTCAGTTGTAAATGTTTGCAACTAATGTTGTATCAGTCAATCAATCTCATTCTTATTCGACGGGGAAGAAATTTGCAAAGCAAAAAAGGAATAATCCCGCCAACGCGGCACTTTTTGTATCGTATGGCGAGCTTTTTCATCAAGTTCTTTCAACGGACTATTATATATATCCCCTCTCTCTTTTTATAAAAAATTTAACCAAAAATTAACCTTAAAGCCCTTGCCTTTGTAGATCGATACGTCCATAATAGAATTATAATTTTGAATCAAATTTTTTAAATAGATGAACTATCTTAGGCATTGACAATCGGAGATTGCATTAATATGATTTTTTGTTTCTACTTAATATGATAATGAAAGGAGGAGGTAAGAGATAAAGAAAATTTTTTAAACGAGACGAGATACAATCTATTTAAGGAGGAAATGAAATGAAGGTAAAAAGCATGATTTTAGTAGCGACTCTTATCCTGACATTGGTCTGGAGTTTTGGTTTCGCCCTGACAGTTACCAACGCAGGCTTCGAGAATTGGACCAGCGACGATGCAGATAACTGGACCAAAGATACGGCTGGGGGCATAGAAGATTCCCAAGAAAGCACTATTAAGCGTTCAGGCAGTTACAGCGGCAAGCTTACGATCAACACCGGGACTCAGGGGAATTGCGACTACTACAGCGATTTGATCACCGGTGTCTCTCCCTCCACTCAATACACCGCCTCTATCTATGTATATGATAACGACCTGGCTGGACGGCTCTCTATCGTGATCGATTGGTACGATGCGAGCGATGTATTCATCAGTGCAGCGTACAGTAATATCTATTCGACCGACAGCACCGAATGGCAGCAGCTTCAATATAGCGCTACCTCGCCCTCCAATGCAGCCAAGGCGGTACTTCGCTTACGCGGGTATGATATTTCCGACAATTGGGATGGCGATGCTGTATTTTACGTCGACGACGCAGCCTTTGAGGAAAGCGCCATTACTCCTACTGATGTCGCGAACATCAGCGAAGCGCGCGACGCAGCAAGTGGCACTCTCATCAGAATTACCGGTGCCGTCACTCTGGTCTCCGATTACGGTGGACTTGACACCTATGGTGATCAATTTGCTATCCAGGACTCTTCCGGAACCGACGGTCAGTCAGGTATCATCATTGTCGATCCCACCGACTATATCAGCGATTCCACCAATTATACTGTTGGCTATACACTCACCAATGTTACGGGAAACCGCAGCACCTATCATGGAATGGAACAGCTTTCTCTTACGGCTGATCCGGGTGCGCCTTCTTCGGGTTCCGCGCCGTCTCCCCTCGTCGTGTCTCTGCCGATAGCCGACCTTAACGCCATCGAAGCCGAGTTGATACGAATCAATGGGCTCTCGACTACCGAGGTCGGTACATGGACAGCGGGCACCAATTACACCTTCTCAGACGGGACTAACAACATCGTGGTACGAATCGAAGAAGGGTGTGAGCTGGTCGGTGACGCCATTCCCTCTGGTGCAGTTGACATCATGGGTATTGCCTGGGAATATGATGGCACTCAGCAGATCGAACCGCGTTTTGATTCCGACGTTGTCACCTCATCAGGCGTAGCTGATTGGACGATGTATTAATCTACGTACTATTGATATACGTAATCTGACGGCATTTGCCGTGATAAAAAAACAAAGGAGGGTTAACAACCCTCCTTTTTTTGTCCAATCCGGGGTGCCATTCGTCATAGGTAGTTTGAAAAATCTGTGGTTTTTTATAATGCTCCCCGTAAAAGATACTAATTATGCTCTCTAAAAAAGCCTGATATTGTGGATTATTTCTTACCGAGGTAGGAGACAAGCGATTTCAAATCCGTCTTAATAGACCTGAGTTCCTGGCTTGCCTTTTTAAATACTCTTTTTTGTTCTTTGTTTCCAGATTGTTCAGCCGAACCACTTTTTTTCCCCGTCTCTTTCTTACGTGGTCTTTTCCGTTCTTCATGAAGTTTCTGACGCGCGCCGGCAATGGTATAACGCTCCTCATACAGCAACTTCTTAATCGTAAAAATGAGTTCGATATCCACTTTGCGATAACGCCGTTGATCACGCGAGTCCTTCTCAGGGGCGAGATCGGGAAACTCGCTTTCCCAGTAACGAAGCACATAGGGCTTGATGTCCGTGACATCACTGACTTCCTGAATTTTATAAAATAATTTGTCGGGATAATTTTTCGTATCGTTTCCAGCCATGGGCGTCTTTCTCCACGAGCTCTATAAAAATGTCTCGCATCTGGACGCAAAGAATTCAAGTTATTTTTTACATTTATACGCCAAATAATTGCTATTTCAACCTTTTACACTTTTTTTGCCGATGCGTATTTCGGGTTTTCTTCTTGTATTAGCCGGCGAACATAATAAATAATCGTTTATATAAAAACTTAAGAACACTACCAAAGATCGTTAAGGAGTTCTCGATGCTATTACGAGGGAAAGCGCTCAAATACGGAGACAACATCGATACGGATGGTATAATTCCTGCCCGTCATCTGGTGAGTACCGACCCGAAAGAGCTTGCCGTCCATTGTATGGAAGACCTCGATGCGGACTTTCAAAAGAAGAAGAATGAGGGCGACATAATCGTGGCGGGGAAAAATTTCGGTTGCGGCTCGTCCCGCGAACATGCTCCTATCGCCATAAAAGCCGCTGGCATCGGCGCCGTTGTCGCAAAGAGTTTTGCGCGGATTTTTTATCGTAATGCCATCAACATCGGGCTTCCTATTATTGAATGTCCCGACGCCGTGGATAACATTAACGAAGGCGATGAAGTTGAAATCGATCTCGACAGAGGCTCTATCAAAAATCTCTCTACGGGTACGGTATTTTCGTTTCCACCGCTGCCGCAAGTTGCACAGGATATTATCGCCGCCGGTGGCTTGATGCCCTATGCTATCGCACGTCGCAATAAATCGTAGGGATTAGATACCCTGGTTTACGCTTGATGGCTTTTTTGTTTTTAAGAATATGCTGCTTTACTAAACGAGAACCTTATGAGTTCAAATAACTGGGAAGACAAAATACTCGAAGTTCTGAAGAAGCGTCCTCATCAGACCTTCCGCTTTACTCATATTCTCCGTGAGGTCGGCGCAGGAAAGAACCAACGAAGACAAGTCCGACGCGCACTACAAAAACTCCTGGATAAGGAAAAGATCGAATTGTTTCGCAACAAGCATTATGGTCTCTCACGTGTTAAACAGGAGTTGGAAGGGATTCTCGAGGTCTCCGGCAGAAGTTACCGTGTAAAATTGCTCAGCCGACCCTCTCCGGAGATTCCTTCGGTTGTTCCCGTAAGGCGTTCCAATATCGGAACCGCCATGCCCGGCGATAGGGTCAAGATTCGACTCGTCTCGAGGAGTCGTTGGGGACTCGAGCCACATGCCGTAGTTACCAACGTAACCGAACGCGCACGCAAAACACTTGCCGGCGTTTTCCAATTCGTTCGTCAAAACACTGGTGTTGTCATACCGCGCGACGAGCGCTTGAAACGTACCGTCCTCATCCCGCACATTCCCGCTCGATGTAAAGTGCACAACGATGACTGGGTAGTTGTTCGAATCGAAGACTATACTCGAGCGCCGGAGCCACTGATCGCCCGAATCAAGGAAGTACTCGGTAAAAAAGATCAACCCGGCATGGACATTTATATCATTATCAGGGATTACGGCGTAGAACCGGCATTTCCCACAAAAGTAATGAAAGAAGTCAAAGAGATACCCGACAAGGCAGATCTCTCCGACTTTAACCAACGAGAAGACCTGAGAGGACTCCCCATCTTTACTATCGACCCATCAACAGCAAAGGACTTTGATGATGCGCTCTCGGTAGAGGCATTGCCCGATGGCTTGATCCGGCTCGGTGTACACATCGCTGACGTCTCGCATTATGTTAAACCGGAAACAGCGCTCGACCGCGAAGCGCTCGACAGAGGCACCAGTATCTATCCGGTCGACCGTGTGGTGCCGATGTTGCCGGAGAAGCTCAGCAACAATATATGCAGCCTGCGTCCCGACGAGGAGCGTGCCGCGTTCTCCGTCATGATGGATGTCGACAGCGCCGGCGACGTCGTACGGAGCCGCCTATTCCCCTCTGTCATCCGCTCGAATTACCGGATGACGTACGAGGAGGTGGAAGCCATCTACGACGGCTCGGACCACTGGATTACGTCAAAATATCGTGATGTCTTAAAAGAACTCACGCGACTCTTCGAATTAACTCCCATCCTGATCCAACGACGTAACAACATGGGCAGGCTCGACCTTGATATCCCTGAAGGAGAGGTGGTGTTTAACTCGGCTGGTGAAGTAATAGATTTGAGGAGGAGAACCCGCCTGTTCAGTCATCAGGTGGTGGAGGAGGCGATGTTACTGGCAAACGAGACAGTCGCACGCTTCATCACGAAAAAAAATCTTCCCTGCATGTATCGGATTCACGAGGCCCCCTCCGGTGACAAACTCGACGCGCTCCTGCCTTCGCTCGAATCGTTCGGTATAAAAATTAGCACACGGCATAAACACCTGACTCCTCATCAGCTTCAAGACATAACCGTTCAAGCGGAGCGTATGCAGCAAGGGTGGATCGTTGCACGCCTTATCCTGCGCTCAATGAAACGCGCAGTCTATTCTGAAGAGAACAAGGGACATTTCGGTATAGCAACCGATACCTATACACACTTCACCAGCCCCATTCGACGGTATCCTGATTTGATGGTGCATAGAATCCTTCGCGAAGCGATTAAGTCTTCTCGACCATCGCGCGACCTCATAAGCCGCTGGGAAGGGGAACTCCCGGAAATGGCAGCTGTCGCAAGCAGCAGGGAACAACGTGCCGAGGAAATCGAACGGGAAACCTTACTCGTAAAAAGTCTGGAATTCATGAAACACCAGATGGGTGAAGAGTTTGAAGGCACAATATCGGGTGTGGCGCCGTGGGGATTCTATGTGGAACTCGACCTCTACCCTGTCGAGGGTATGGTTCCGCGGAGGCTCCTCCCCGGCGACCAGTACAACTACGACGAGCACGAGCACACCCTCAGAACCCAGAAGGGCAAGGGACGGTTTAGGCTCGGCGACCGCGTCGTCGTCATGGTCGAACGAGTCGATATAGATAAACGTCACCTGGACTTTAAATTCCTCGCTCGCATCACACACTAAATCAGCGTTGATTTCTTTCCAACGCCCTCGACTCAGACATTCATGGCTGGGAATCCCTCACTGGATATTCGTAAAATGTTATCTCCTTCTTTTTTCCACTGAACAGGATTCGTTTTCGCGGAAGTACGACAGAGTCGGGAAGCACATCTACCGAGGGAAGAATCACATATTTTCCAAAAAGGTCTTTGGCCCTTTCCTCTTTCTTATGGTAATGAAGAAATCCCAAAAAACTCTGCAGGAGGGGCCATGAGCAAAGCCGAACACGCTCGCCTGAATCCCCCGAAAACGCGTAGTAGGAATAACTCAACCCCAACCGTTGAAAAACTTCTGTTCCCTGGAGAAACACAATACGATTACCGTCCCTGCTTAATCCACCCGGTGCGGGAAATATTGCCCGCGTCGTTTCAATCACCAAATCCTGTTCTTGCTGTGCCAGATCAAAACGTATACATCGCATCTCTTTGGGCTTCTTTTCCCATAACAGTGTGGCGCCCATCTCAAAGACATAAAGGATGTCCGCTTCCCGGGGAAACACCGATGCCCTGAGCTGTGCCGGCGTTATTTCGTAGCCGTTATCGAACCGAACAATTCGGTCTTTCTCGAGATGGCAAACCATGATTTCATCGTTGGTAGAGAGCATGGCAACCGCACTGCGGTGTGGTGAATAGTTAAATGCATAGACGTCATCCGGGATTGACATAAGCGTTGTGGTGGTGTCGGTATCCAGATCGTAGGACAAAAAGCGCACATCCGAGCGCATGGATTTTTCTTTCTTTTTACCGGGTATATACAATGATTTCATGAGCGCGATACTATGAGTGTCATACCATCCTAATACGCACGTGGTTTCCCCATGCATCAGAGGTTTCGGTTCAGAATATCGCCTGACAATCTTGTCCGTGCTTACCTTCTTAATGATGCGGAGTGTTTCTGAAGGTGGCGTGTTGTCCTGGTACAAGATATATTCACCGTCTCCGGAAAGTTGATATTTCAAAAGATCGAAGGTTTCGGCAGGGTAAGGAAGCGTGATCGTACATTCCCGTTGTCCTTTGTGTTCGGTATTTACGAATACCAACCTTACAGTTTTAGCACCCTCGGAAAAGGGAAAGACTACTGTATCGGAGTCTTTCAACTTTACCGGTCGATCTACGACATACCCCGGAATAGTAGCCGTCTTTTGTATCTCTTTACTCTCATTCATCCTGTACAGGTTATTTATTGCCTGAAGTCCCTCGTTCCCCTCAGGTGCGTTTTTCAGCGTTGTGGTTGCTATATGCCATGTATCTTTCTCACGAATAGTAGAGAGCAACACATCGCCTTCAACGGAGAATAGGTGTGTTGGTTTTATGACAGCTGTGTCAGTGACATAGAAAATAAGCAGGGCAACGACAACACCCGCAATAAGCGGTTTCAGGAAAATACCAGGTTTTGGCGTTACTATAAGATTTGGTATCCAGGAGCAAAAAACAACCGACCCGAGCGCGGCGCCAATGAAAATCAAAGATACATAGTCGAAACCATTGGCAAGTAGTCCTACACTTCCAATAAAAAAGAAACATGCGATGAAGCCCACGACGTTATGTATAAGGCCTGTCTGCCACTTTATTGAATACAAGGCGAGGAGTAATACTGAAAAAGGTATTGTGAGAAAGGGAACAAGATGAAAAAGGTATAGCCCACCGTATGACAATCCAAGCCAGAGTAAAAAGATCAATATGGCGCAATTAAGAAGATGAAAACATTTCGTCCTCTTGTAGTTCGTGAGTTTTTTATCGAGGGGAAGAGGTTGTGTTTTTAAATAGTCCTTAACCTTTTCATCCACGGGCACCTTGCCGTGTAGTTCCTTCACGAGCCGAGAGGTTATATAAAGCGTTTGCGGGTTTAATGTGGAAAGTCTCTCCTGTGAGTCCTTATATCCTATAATAACGCACGGTTCAGAAAAAGGCATCTTTCCGTAAAAACTCAAGCGTTCAATCCTGCTGCTAACGGCAAGATATTCTTCGAACCGTTGCTCGACCCGTCGGGGGGTTATTTTACTTTTTACACGTTTAACCTTAATGAGAAGAATAACAAGCACCCCGATTAATCCAAGTACGTAAAGTGGTTCCGGCTTGTAAAAGATTGCGAAGATCGCAAGGGAAAGGAGGCCGAAAAAGGGTCGTGGCGATTTCAAGAAGTTAAAAACAACGTCTCTGGTCTCCGGAGCGGTGACGAGCATGCTGCCGAAAACGTCAGGAGGGATTCTTCGAGTTATTTCCCGCTCGCCCGGTGTCGATGCCTTGTCAAGGTCGAGCAGCCTGGTATGACGCTGAAAGAACTTACGACAATACTCCCTAACCCTGCCGGAGATTATATCGTCACAGTTGAGCTCCTGAACGACGCGTTCGATATATTCATCAAAGCCTGCAAACATGTTTGTACGAAGCAAGAGACCTGTAAAATTAAAAAAATACTATCAGTATTTAAACAAGCAGTCAACATATCACGCGCGCTTAACGCTATAGAAATAGTGGGGCTCTTAATCAACATGACCAATAGGCGAGAGGATATATTTGCTAATATCGGAGGCTGATTCGTAAAAGAAAAACATTCAGACACGCGACGTATCTGATTTCAGGAATGAATATTGTTTTGAACCCCTGCCGGTGGGTCGTTCGGGTCGAACGGCCCTACCCTCACCATATAAGAAGCTAATTTCCGGGGTCGAACCTTAAGGTTTGCACTTTTTTTTAGCTTTTTCTTCGCCTCATGTAAACCTTTTTCAGCGAATTGTCTTTTCTCAGTTTTTGCATAGGACTGATTAGACGGATCAGTCGGATCGGACAGATAAGGAGAGATTAACTCATAGCCGGTGGATTATTCGTAATTTCCGGGGTCGAACCTCAAGGTGTGCACTTCTTTGCTTTTGCTGGAAGGACGCAATCCCTGAGTGCGCGCACACGTGCGAGTACGAGTGCGAGAAAAATGGGATTACATCCGCTACTCGTTAAAAAAACGCGATTTCGAGTGAGCAGTGATGGGGATAGTGATGAGTGAACCGCAGTGGTGCCATGAATGATTGTTGGCTTGTTTCCTATGGAGCAAACGTAAGAGCAGGTTTAAAGCCCCCACTTATGATGTATTATTCTTCCACGAACTTTTACGTGAAACCATGTAGTAACCAACAGCATGATAAGAAAAGTGAAAAGAAAAGGTATGGCCCCGTTTTTAAAATTTGCGGTGACCCTGAGGAAGGGTCACCGCATGATAATTCATTACATAATTGAGCGCAAAGTGTCGCGCTTCTTTTTTAATTCGAGTCGCATGTTTCCACGTTCGCGTTCGGGTCATAGGTGTAGGATGCGTGTACTACGTCATCCACACAGATGGTATATTTACACGGTGCGTTTGCCTGCCCGAGCGTGATTAATTCGGCAACGCCAGTAGCGTCCGTGTCCGCGGTCACGGTTTCATTCACCGCGCCTGTAAATGTACCTGTCACGCTTGCTCCCGAAACCGGATTATTGTTCTCATCAACTATGGTTATAAGGGCATCAGGTCGTTTCTGCCCTCTACCAAGATCGATAAGGTTCGGGGTGATGTCGCTTACGTGCATGGTGCCGCCTACAGGTGTCGGCGTAGGTGTGGGCGTCGCAGTCGGTTCAGGTGTCGGAGTGGGTGTCGGCGTAGGTTCGCTCGTTCCAGACGTCAGGACGTACATGTGATCGATATACACGTTATCGATGGTTTGATGTCCCTTTGTTCTGTCGGTATCCTGGACACGAACGTAGAGAGTTCCACTGACATCCTCGGGAAACGCATAGGTTTGATACTGGTCGTCGTCCGCGGTTTTTGTCACTGACAACATGTTGGTGTAGATGGAATCATCTTTAGAATATGCAAATACAAAATTATCGCCATCGCTGCTGCTGGTTTTGAATGCATCTACATAGAATGTATAGGACACGCCGGGATACACATTAAAGGACCAGATATGGCTGAGCTCATCATGACGGTCCGGCGGAGGACCTTGTACGAATATCGCCTCGCTCAATGTTTCATACACATTGTCCTGCTCATGTGTATCGACGTAAGAACCGCCGGCGATGCTGCCGATTTCGGTGATGTAATCCGCGTCGGCAAAATTCGCCACATCTCCTTCCGGTGTGGGTGTCGGAGTCGGGGTCGGGGTTGCAACAACGACTGTGGTGGGATCAGCAGCGGTATTCACATCGTCATACCTTGCGGGCCAATCATCGAGGTCGACCGGTTTTACCTTCCGCGCATAATAACATTGATCATCGCGGAGATAACTCCCATCACTGCCGAAAAATTCGCTGTTGTAATTAATACCGTCGGTTGATGATTGTGTTGACCAGTACTTGATACCGATGATGTTGTTTTGTGCGTCGCGCTCCCAGTCAATGAATATGACCGAATGACCGGAACCGCTCCAGCGCCATAACTGCACGTCATCGCCCGCCTTCACTTTCCACTTGTCGGTATAAGGAATCTCATAGCCGACCTTATACTTGGTGATCGCGGCGACCGAACAGCGTGTATCATACCATCCGTACCATTCCTTGCGAAATAAATCCGCATCTGTCGGAGTCATGCCATAGATGTCATTGTAACCAAAATACGTGTTGTAATCTTCATAAGCATCCATGAAGACTTGATACGTGATGCCGCTACAGTAGCAATAGTTACCGGTGACATTATCGGCAAGAATCAAGGTATCCTGGTAATAGATGTCGTGGGTCACACCGTTGCCTTCCCACTTGTAGGGATAGGTGCCGTCACGCGGATATCCCTCGAGTTCCGTGACAAACCACGAGTTGAATTCAACCGGGGAGATATACGCATTGAAGTAGATGGAACTGACACCGGATACGACAGGCGTGAAGGTCACCTGCCCGCTTGGTCCTTCGTAACAGAGCCGCTCATTATCATCCCAGAGCACATCGACAATCTCGCCGTTATCGGCGTTGACCACCTCGAGGAAGATACGCGATGCCAGACCATAATCATAGAGGTCCGCCGAATAGTCCACCACCACGTTGAACGGCACCCCTTCATCAACAACCGAAGGGTACGAAGAGATGGACACCATGGCTGTTTGCGCCTGAACGCTCGACACAGCCGCTACAACAACCATACACCACATCAAGATGTACACACGGCTTTGAACTTTCATAAGACTATGCCTCCTTTCATTGAGATTTGTGTATCCTGTAAAGAAAAAATACAGGCTTAATTTAATGTAGTATTTCGTGGTAATTCCTTGATTCTTCGGTAAGAAAACTTCTCTTTGTGAAAGAACGACGGACAATCAAAAAAAGAATAGCTAACAACGTAATTGAGTGCTTGTTTCCTGTCAAGTTTTTTTTCTTTTTTTTTGCATGAAAAAGGGATGTTTTTGCGCCCTGGCAAACCATGAAGGGCACCTCATGGTGAAAAGTAAAAAAAAGCATCAAAGACAGAACGCTGTGGTGGAATTCTCAACGAGCGCGGACAAGTGCACAGCCTTCTTCTTGAAAGAAGAAATTATAAAATTCTTGACTTTAAAGGGGGTTGATACGTAAACTTTATATATTATTTCTGCAATCTCTGAAGTAATAAAATCCAAAAGCTGCAACTTAAATTAAAATATGGGGTAAAGTCTTGAGTGTCAGTAAAAAAACCCGATCTCATCGCGACGAGACATTGCGCATCATCTTCAATGCCGGTGAAATCGAGCGCAATAATCTGGCGGAACAACTCCAGCTCAGTCCTGTCATTATCTCGCGTATCCTTCAGCAGCTCCTTAATGAACAAAAGATAATGGTGGTAGGCAAAGGAAAATCCACCGGCGGACGCAAACCGGAAATATTTTCTATCAACCCCGAGTGGGGCAAGGTGATCGGCATTTCCTTCACCTCGGGCGGTATCAAGAGCGCTGCCGCCTCTCCTCATGGCGACGTTACCAATATTAATTCGTACGAGTTTTCCCGTGCCTTCTCTAAAACGCAAACACTCGATGTCCTCTATCGCGCAATTTCTGAACAGATCATATTTCTTCACAAACAAAACCAACAAATCTTTCGAATCGGTGTCGGATTGAGCGGTCTGGTCGATGAAGCCCTCGGTATCTCATTGAATTTCCCACAGGTCGAACAATGGCACGACGTCCCCATCTCTTCACTCATCGAGAATAAATTCTCGATCAAACCCCTGGTGGCGAACAATGTGACCGCAGCCACACTTGCAGAAAATATGTTCGGAAAATATCGCCATGTGCGCAATGCACTCTATTTTCATTTAGGTTCCGGACTGGGGTTGGGCATAATAATCAAAGGAGAAGTATATCGGGGTTCGCGTGTTAACATCGGCGAATTCGGGCACACGACGGTAGGCGGCGACAATAATAAAATCTGCTACTGCGGAAGTTATGGATGTCTCGAGAGTATAGCCTCAGCGGAAGCCCTGGTTGCGGAAGCAGAGTCCGCCATGAAAAACGGCGCTTCTTCTCCCTTGATACTTAAATATGCCCGGGAGGATTCCGGCAAAAGCGCCTCTGAATCAGCCATTACCGCACGAGCTGTTTTTCGTGCTGCAGCAGATGGTGACCGGCTCGCCTATCAATTGGTTGAACGCGCCGCACGCTACCTTGGCATCGGCATCGCCAACATGGTCAATATCTTCGCACCCGAAGCCATCATCCTCGGTGGTATGATGGTCGAAGAAAGCGAACTCCTCGTCGATTTGCTCAAAAAGACTCTCGGTGCGAGGGCTTTGCAGAAAATCGGCGAAGACCTCGAGGTGGTCTTGTCCAGCTTTGAAGGGCAGCAGGATATTATGGGTGCAATCAGCCTGGCATGGGTCGATTTCTTTAATATGTATTCTTCTGTATAAGTTTCAGTGCATTATATACTGCGTGAAAGTTACAAGAGAAATCTCAATCATCTCTGAATTAATATTGACTACTCCCGCGCTCAATCTGTAAATAACATATGTGCACTTGTGCTGAGAGCGCCTTTCACAGACAGAAAAAGGAGGTTGTGTTGCAGGATTTAAGAGCCCTTTTATGAAAACATCGTTCCATCATAAAAGGATTCAAGACGCAAGAACAAGGATTTGTGACAACACTACTCCAACCTTGAGTGAGTCACAAAAAACATTACTACATTAATTGCGCTGGATACCTGATAAAAGATCCATCGCCCTCTCTTCTGTGCATGTATCAGGGATGGGTGTTTCTTGTCACACATTAACGCCATTAACTAAAGTAAGGCCTTTTTCGTGTATCCGGCACATACTGAACTGGAGGTGGTACCATGCAAACCTTGAAAGAACTTATTGAAGACGTTCTGGACACATCGGAACTTATTAAAGGAGTAGCAGCGGTCAAGAAGCCTAAAGGTAAATCAATTCTTTTCGGCGATGACATACGTCCCCTAACCGAGGAAGAGATTGAAACCTTGATCCAGAATGGTTGTTACAGTGCGGACTGGTCGGAGATTTCAGTCGTGAAGAACGGCTTCGATGTTTTTCGCGTTCACGATACCTGTTTCTGGGGCACCTGCGTGCTTGGGAAATTCTCCGAGGAATCCGAAGCATCTCCCGGCGTTAACTTTCCCTGTGGGCTTTATAACAGCACCATCATAAACTGTGAAATCGGAGATAATGTACTTATTCACAACATTGGGATTATGAGCAATTACGTGATTGAGGAAAACGCCGTTATCTGCAACGTCTCTGAATTGGTCGCTAATGAAAACACCGCGTTCGGTAACGGCAAGGAACTTGAAATCGCGATAGAAACAGGCGGCAGAGAGACCCTTGTTTATGCCGATATCACCATCCCTGTAGCGGAGACCGTGGCAACCTCGCGAGCAAATAGAGACTTGCTCAAGCATTACGAGGAATTTGTCGCTGAGTACGTAAAGCGCGTGACCTCTCCAAAAGGCATAATCAAGCGTGGCGCTTGCATCAAAAACACCAATAAAATATACGATCTTTTCCTTGGGGAAGCCGGTGTAATCGATAATGCCGGTCTTGTAAAAAACGTGACCGTTCTCAGCAATAAGGACGAGAAGACAAGTATCATCGATGGAGCCTATGTGGTGAACAGCATTCTTCAATGGGGAAGCGAAGCCGCTTCCATGGCAATAGTGGATTCATCCGTCCTGACCGAACATTCTCATGTCGAACGTCACGGCAAGGTAACGCAATCCATTATTGGACCCAATACAGGAGTAGCAGAGGGAGAAGTCACCGCGTGCCTGGTCGGTCCTTTTGTAGGGTTTCATCATCAGGCGCTCCTTATCGCCGCGTTCTGGCCCGAAGGAAAAGGGAATATAGGCTATGGAGCCAACGTCGGCTCCAACCATACGGGCAAAGCGCCTGACCAGGAAATCTGGTGCGGCGAAGGCACCTTCTTCGGTCTCGGTGTGAACATCAAATTTCCCTCAGACTTTTCTCGTGCCCCCTATACTATTATTGCCACTGCAGTGAACTCACTGCCGCAGAAAATCGAGTTCCCCTTCTCCCTGATCAACACATCCGCCGCCCTCTATCCCGGCATATCGCCCGCATATAATGAAATCTTCCCCGGTTGGGTTCTTTCCGATAACATCTTTACGATTCGGCGCAGCGAGGGCAAGTTCAAGAAACGCAACAAGGCGCGCCGTACTCAGTTCGATTTCGAGGTCTTTCGTCCTGACATAATCGACATGATGCTCGATGCACGTGAACGCCTCAGCAACGTGGAACAAACTAAAGACATCTATACGGATAAGGACATCAAAGGTTTGGGAAAAAACTATATGCTGGAAAGAGGTAGGGTCGGCGGGATCCAGGCATACACACGCTACATTAAATTTTATGCGCTCTCAGGATTAAAGAATCGAGTGGTGAAACTTCTCGATGAAGGAGCAAAAGATAAAATTAAAGACATCTACGACACTCAGACGAATGATGCGCGCTGGGAACATGAACGGAGTATTCTTCTTGCCGAGTTCGACGAGAAGGATTTCAAGGCTCATCTGAAATTACTTGCGGAAATGCAGGAAGAGATAGCGAAAGATGTAGAAGAATCAAAGGCAAAAGACGACAAACGTGGCAAACGTGTGATTCCTGATTACGCCGAGGCTCATAAACCCGCGGCTGAAGAGGACTTCGTTAAAGAGACATGGGAAGTTACAAAGCAGGTTCAGACTGAAATCCTGGATATTCTCAACAATAAACTCTAATAGGGATAGGAACTCTTTGTTCCTTGTCTTTCACTCATGAGTTATGGCAGAAAGTCTGTAACAGATTTTCTGCCATTGTTCTTTTTTGGGGGTAAAAGATGGACAGGTTCTATAGGCGCATTATACAACCCGGCGGGCTGGTAGAAAACCTGGTCTCCGTTGAAGAGACCGACCTTCAGATTCTGGCGGAAAAAGATATCCGGGAAGTAGCAGAGAAGATTGTACGCCGGCTCCGAAAAGAGATCGAAACCTATATTGCTGCACATTCGGAATTCACGCGCGCTTTGTCTCCCCTCGAGGTTGACGATGCCGCCCCCGATACGGTCAAAATCATGGCGTCCGCTGCGTCCGCCGCAGGTGTCGGTCCTATGGCTGCCGTCGCAGGAACAATAGCGGAACTTGTCGGTAAGGCTCTTGCCACACAATCGCCTGAGATAATTGTCGAGAACGGCGGCGATATCTATCTGCGCTCCTCGTCCGCCCGTAAGGTCGCACTCTACGCGGGCACCTCTCCTTTATCCATGAAAATCGGCTTGAAACTTGACCCCGTTCCTCACGGCATCGGCGTGTGTACCTCTTCCGCCACAGTAGGGCATTCGTTGAGCTTTGGTAAAGCCGATGCGGTGGTTATCCTGGGAATAAGTGCACCGCTGGCTGACGCCGTGGCTACCGCTACCTGCAATCGCGTGACTCTTCCCTCGTCTCTCGAGCCCGCGCTCGAGTTCGCTACGTCTATTGACGGTATTTTCGGCGCTGTTATCGTGCTTGACAAACATCTCGCTGCCACCGGCACCGGTTTCGAAATCGTTGAACTATAATTTACACGTACCTTATTTATCCCTGTTCAAAGCAGCTCTCGGTTTGTTAGAATTGACACATCCCTTAGTTACCTGTTCAAATTGAATTTTATACAACCTTTGTTCCTTGCACATGAATATTCTCAAAAAAATAGTCGCTGCAACAAGGGAGCGTGTCGACCGGGCAAAAGAAATCCGTTCGGCTGAATCGCTCCGTGAAGATGCAGCCGGGGTAGTTCGCCCCGGGAAATCTCGCTTTCTTGATGCCTTGAGGCGAACCGATAACCGAATGCGTGTAATAGCGGAACTCAAAAAAGCCTCGCCATCCGCAGGTTTAATCAGGGCGGATTTCGAGCCTATCTCGCTTGCAACCGAGTATTTTACCGCAGGGGCAGATGCCCTCTCGGTTCTCACTGAACCCGATTTCTTCCAGGGAAAACCGGACTATCTGATTTCCGTTCGACGAGAGCTTCCCGAAATACCGATTCTTCGTAAAGATTTCATTATAGACGAGTACCAACTACTTGAAGCGGCGGCATGGGGTGCGGATGCCGTTCTCCTCATTGCCGCAACCCTCGATGACGCGACGCTTAGAAGCTTCATTGCGTGTGCGGACGAACTTGACCTTGCCGCGCTCGTTGAAGTCCATAACGAACAAGAACTCGGCCGCGCCATCAACATCGGCGTGGAACTCATTGGAATCAACAATCGCAACCTCAAAACATTCGAGGTCGACATCAGGCAGACAGAAAGACTGTGCCGATTGATTGAGAACAAAGAGGGGGTCATCATCGTCAGTGAAAGTGGCATCAAGACGAAAAAGGATATCGACTTTCTCCTCAAAATCGGCGTTGATTGCATATTGATAGGAGAGACGCTCATGCGCGCTGATTCGCCAGGTCACGCCTTGCACACGCTCATTTTTAGCGCCATGGGAAATCCTTGATTCATAAAGGACCTGTTATGATTAAGAACCTTGAAAATATCGAACTGCCGGACGAAAGGGGACATTACGGTCCTTTCGGGGGATGGTACGTTCCCGAGACCTTGATGACGGCATTGATCCAGCTGGAGCGGGAGTATCGTCGCCTCCGCGATGACCCGTCGTTTAAGGATGAGCTCGACCGTCTGCTATCCGACTATGCGGGACGCCCGACGCCCCTTTACCGCGCACAACGTTTTGCTCAAGCCATCGGAACTCCGGCTCATATCTACTTGAAACGCGAAGACCTCTGTCATACCGGGGCGCATAAAATCAATAACACGCTCGGTCAGGGATTGCTTGCCCGGAGATTGGGCAAAACGCGCCTGATCGCCGAGACAGGCGCCGGGCAACACGGTGTGGCTACCGCTACGGTCGCTGCCCTGCTCGGCATGGAATGCGACATCTTTATGGGAACAGAGGACATGGAACGCCAGCGCCTGAACGTGTTCAGGATGGAGATGCTCGGGGCGCGCGTGATCGAGGTTACCGGCGGAACTCGAACACTTAAAGATGCAACCAACGAGGCGTTGCGCGACTGGCTCGCACGCGTCGACGACACTCATTACATCATCGGTTCCGTCGTGGGCCCCCATCCGTTCCCCATGATTGTCCGTGATTTTCAATCCGTTATCGGGATTGAAACCAAAGAGCAGATTCTCGAAAAAGAGGGAAGATTTCCCGATTATCTCGTTGCATGTGTGGGCGGGGGGAGCAACTCGCTCGGTCTCTTTCACCCCTTCTTTTATGACCAATCGGTGAAATTCATCGGCGTCGAGGCGGCAGGGAGCGGACTCCTTACCGGAAAACACGCCGCAACCCTGCTCGAAGGCGAAGTAGGCGTTTTCCACGGAAGTAAGAGCTTCGTGCTTCAGACCGACGATGGACAGATCAAAACCACTCACTCGATATCCGCCGGACTGGACTATCCCGGGGTGGGTCCTGAACATAGCTTTTACAAATTAATAGGACGCGCGGAATACGTTGCCGCAACCGATGACGAAACCGTCGAGGCGGAAGATCTGTTATGTCGGCGGGAAGGAATGCTCGCCGCTCTCGAGAGCGCACATGCCCTGGCTCACCTTAAAAAAATCGCTCATACTCTCAAAGAGACCGACATAGTGGTCGTCTGTCTCAGCGGAAGGGGCGATAAGGACGTCGATACCCTCATCAAAAAACTCGGCTACGAATAACCAACGCCTTTCTGTCACGCTTGATTTCGACGGTTCCTTCAAGTATAGATAATTGTTTTTTTGTATCCTGACGTTAGGTTCGTTACTTCGGAGAGGAGCGTTATGATTTCAGAAACGTTAAAGGGACGCGACTATATCAGTACATTTGATTGGACAACGGACGAGCTTGAAACTTTGCTGGCGGTAGCGGACGAACTGAAAGAAAAGAAAAAGCGAGGCGAACCTCATCATCTGTGTCAGGACAAGACTGTGTTCCTGATTTTTTTCGATAAGTCAACAAGGACACGCAACGCATTCGAGGCGGGAATCACCCAGCTCGGTGGACATGCCCATTATATCGACGCCGAAACCTCTCAAATTGCCCATGGCGAGCATCCCCGTGATACCGGCATCATCCTCTCGAGCTATGGACACGCTATCGCAATTCGGCACGACCTGATACCCGGCGAAGGTAACCGCTATATGCGCGACATCGCCCGATGGGCTGACAAACCCGTCATCAACCTTCAGTGCGATATCGATCATCCCACCCAGACCATTGCCGACCTGATGACTATGCGCGAAATCTTCGGCGCCAATCTCCGGGGATTGAAAATGGCGGTATCCTGGGCGTATACACCCGCTTACGCAAAACCGCTCAGCGTCCCACAAGGGCTCCTCCTTCTCATGCCGCGCTTCGGGATCGACCTGGTCCTTGCGTATCCACCGGAGTTTAACCTCATGCCCGACGTCATCAAGCAGGCGCAACAAATCGCACAGGAAAACAACACCACCATTGAATTTACCGATTCCATGAACGATGCCTTCAAGGATGCCGATATCGTCTATCCTAAATCATGGGGTGTGCTGGAATTGTTCGGCAAGCCACAGGAAGCGCTTAAACTCGCCAAAAAGTACCAGTCATGGCAGTGCAACAGTGAACGGATGAAACTCACCCGGGAGCACTCGATTTATATGCACTGTTTACCCGCAGACCGAGGAAACGAAGTCACCGACGAGGTTATTGACGGTCCTCGTTCAGTCGTGTTTCAGGAAGCCGAGAACCGCCTGCATACCGCAAAGGCGATCATGGCTTTGACAATGTAATAAAAATGCAGAACTCATAGAACGTGTTCCTTCACCGCGATGACTCAAAGTCTCGAAATACTGCACAAAGCCGTTGAACTCCTCGAACAGGGGAAATCCGTCGCTATCGCAACCATCATCTCCACAAAGGGTTCTTTTCCTCGAAAAGAAGGAACCAGGATGCTGGTTTCGGAAGACGGTGAATTCTGGGGTACCATAGGCGGCGGTGCGGTGGAACGAAACGTACTCGATTTAGCCCGGTCGGCAATCCGTGATAAGCGGATTATTGTCGAGGAGTTTTCCTCAACCAAAAACAACGAACAACCCAACAAGATGATATGCGGAGGGAGGGCGACAGTCGTGATTGAATCCTATCATCCATCGAAAGAGATACTTATTTTCGGCGCCGGTCACGTGGGTCTCGCTATCTATCAAATTGTTCATTTCCTCGGTTTCAACGTGACCGTGGTCGACGACAGAAAAGAATTTGCAACACCCGAGAGATTCCCCCACGCCGAAAAGGTTATAAGAAAAACCTTTTCCGCTTCGTTCAAACAGACCATGGTAACCAAACAGACCGCGATTATTGTGTGCACACGACGGCACGATATGGATCAGGCATGTCTCGAATTTGCGCTGAAGACGGACGCGGCATATATCGGTTTGCTCGGTAGCCGGTCGAAATGGGCGCAGATCAAAAGAAATCTGAAAGACAAAGGATTCAAACCCGCTGAAATTCGCCGGGTGTATTGCCCCATCGGACTTGATATCGGCGCTCATACACCCGAGGAAATCGCCGTCAGTGTCGCCGCTCAACTCATACAGGTCGGCTCTTCAACCTGAACTATCGGGTCAAACCTCGATTCTGAGCTTCTTTGCTCGGCAAGGACAACCATAACGATAACGAATGCCCTTCGATTCATATCCTTCCCTCAGGTTAACGCGAGTTGGCGTAAATATGCTTCTCAGTTTATCCCCCGCCTCTTTCGCTTTTAAAAATCCGAAATAGACGCCTTCCGGTTTTCCATTGCGAAAGATGCAATTACTATGATTATAATTAAGTATAAACCCAACAGGAGGAGAGCGATGAGAAGCATGAGCATGATACTATTCGTTCCCATAATGTTCTTTGCATCCGCGTCTATGGCTTCGGATGCATCGACGGGGCAGGATAAGTTCGAATCGGATATGTTCAACACGACCTCTGGAACCCTGACCATGACATTCATCGGTCACGGCACACTCATGTTCGAGTTGAATGACATGGTCATTCATATCGATCCAGTCAGCCGGTATGCCGATTACGCCACACTACCCAAAGCAGACCTGATCCTTATCACGCATGAACACGGCGATCACCTCGATAAAGGCGCAATAGAGAAAATCAAAATCCCGGACACGGAAATCGTGTTGACTGAAATCTGCCGGGAGCAGTTACACACTGGCATCGTGATGAAAAACGGCGACGTGAAAGAAGTGAAAGGCATCAAGATCGAGGCGGTTCCTGCGTATAACATCGTTCACAAGCGTGACAACGGCGAGCCGTTCCACCCTAAAGGCGTTGGAAACGGATATGTGATAATCCTTGGGGACAAGAAGGTATATATTGCCGGCGATACGGAGAACATCCCGGAGATGAAGAATCTGACCGGAATAGATATCGCCTTTCTGCCCATGAACCTGCCCTATACCATGACGCCTGAGATGGTTGCCGATGCGGCGAGCATGTTTAATCCTACAATCCTTTATCCCTATCATTATGGCACAACAAACCCTCAGGCCCTTGTTGATTTATTGAAAGACAAGAAGGATATCGAAGTCCGCATCCGCCAACTGCAATAAGTTCAGGGGATCCTGGGGTCAAACCTCATTTTCCCTAAACTTTTCCGGCGCAAACGGTGAGTATTTAATTGGCGAGGAAATAAAAATCCCGTGTGTTGATGTAGAAATGCACCGTGCAGCACCTCCTTGGTGGCGTTGTCGTCTAACGTATCCTGGTGAAGAAACATGGCGGGCAACATCCTGCAGCACAAAAAGATGATCGCATATAAGTTGAAGCGAAGAGGCGAGTTTAGGGAAAATGAGGTTTGACCCCAAAAGTCCCTAAACTGACAATTATTCGTTAACCGGAGGAAAGAAATGGTCTCCAAAATACGTGTGCTCATACCGTTTATTTTAATTGCTGGGGGTATCGTAGCAGTCATTTGGTTCCTGCATGATCGATCAGCCGCTGAATCGGATAGCATTTATGTTTCGGGCAATATCGAGGTGACGTCGGTGGAAGTGAGTTTCAAAATCCCCGGTCGAATCGAGAAGCGTCCGGTAGATGAGGGTGAGGAAGTTAAATTCGGTCAGCTTATAGCGGTCCTGGATAGCGCAATGATTGAGCAGGAAGTCTCGTTACGCAAGGCTGAGCTTCGAGCAGCCCAATCCGCGTTGGCGGAATTGGCAGCGGGTAACCGCCCCGAAGAGATCGCACAAGCACAAGCCATTGTTGAAAAAGAAAAACTCAACTTGATGAGTTAATTGCAGGATCAAGACCACAGGAAATAGCGGCAGCGGAAGCGAGTCTCGAAAGTGCCCGGGTTAATGCAGTATATCTAAAGACTGAACTTGAGCGGAGTACCGAGATGCTCCAGCGTAACGCTATTTCTCGGAGCGAGTATGACCGGGCAAAAACCGCTTATGAACGTGCAATGGCTGCTCAAAACGAAGCTGAAGAAAAGTTAAAATTGATCAAAGCCGGTCCTCGAGAAGAGGAGATTGCCCGGGCACGCGCAGCCCTGAAAGAGGCACAGGAACATTATGCCTTACTCAAAAAAGGACCGCGCGACGAGATCATTGAACAGGCGCAGGCGAAAGTGGAAAGAGCCAGAGCCGCTCTTGAAATGGCTCAGACAAACCTCGATTATGCAACGCTCACCGCACCCCTTGCCGGAATTATACTTTCGAAAAACATGGAACCGGGGGAATATGTCGCTCCCGGCACGCCCGTGGTTACCATTGGCGACCTTGAACATACGTGGCTACGTGCCTACATAAATGAAACCGATCTGGGTAGAATCAAGTATGGGCAGAAGGTAAAGATAACAACAGATACATATCCCGGGAAAGTATATGAGGGTCGTGTTTCCTTCATTGCTTCCGAAGCAGAGTTTACACCGAAAAATATCCAGACCAAAGAGGAACGAGTAAAACTTGTGTATCGGATTAAGGTTGATATTCCAAATCCGAGTCTTGAACTGAAACCCGGTATGCCTGCCGATGCCGAGATTTTACTTGTTGAGGAAACACGATAATGGATGTTATTCGCACTGAATCACTCACCAAGTCTTTCGGTACATTATGTGCCGTCGACCGCGTAACATTTTCGATAAGCAGAGGAGAGATATTCGGGCTGGTAGGACCGGATGGTGCGGGGAAGACCACTACGATGCGTCTACTTACCGCAATCATGCTACCTTCTTCCGGCGAGGCATGGGTATCAGGGCACCATATTGTCAAGGAAGCAGAGGTACTCAAGGAGGAGATAGGTTATATGAGCCAGCAGTTTGGTTTATACAACGACCTCACCATTATGGAAAACATACACTTTTATGCTGATATTTACGGGGTGTCCCAAAAAAAACGCAGGGATAAAATTGAAGAACTTTTATCGTTCAGTAATTTGACACCGTTCAAGAAACGGCGTGCAGGTAACCTTTCGGGTGGGATGAAACAAAAGCTGGGACTTGTTTGCGCCCTGATACATAAACCGAAGATTTTGTTTCTTGATGAACCGACCAACGGTGTCGATCCGTTATCCAGAAGAGAGTTCTGGCGTATACTTTATCAGTTATTGCGTGAAAAAGTCACAATCTTTGTTTCCACCGCATATCTCGATGAAGCGGAACGATGTAATCGCGTGGGTTTAATACATAAGGGTAATCTTCTTGCTATTGGCACACCCGGTGACGTTAAAAAACTCATGAAAGGCACAATACTGGAAATTCGTACAACGGCTCCGCGACAGGTTACAGATGTACTCCGGCAGAAAATCGGAGGGTTATCGGTGAATCTTTTCGGTGATAAGGTCCATGTAGTGACAACTGAGCCTGAGAAGACGACTCGAGCAGTGCAGAAAATCCTGCGCGAAAAGAGTCTGGAAATGAGCGATATCCGACAAGTTGAGCCTGCTCTCGAAGATGTTTTTGTCTCAGTCCTTGCTGAAAAAAAGGAGCCTACCCCTAATGGCAAAATCTAACAATGACAAGGCTGTAGTTGTGGAGCGGCTGGAAAAAAGGTTTGGTAATTTTGTGGCGGTAAATCGGATAACCTTCGATGTTACAAATGGTGAGATTTTCGGCTTTCTCGGTCCAAATGGCGCCGGTAAATCCACAACGATTCGCATGCTATGCGGAATTCTTGCTCCTTCCGACGGTACTGGGACAGTAACCGGATTCGATATAACTACCCAAGCAGAAAAAATCAAGGAACATATCGGTTACATGAGCCAGAAGTTTTCTCTCTATGAAGATCTGACAGTAGAGGAGAACATCGATTTTTACAGCGGCATCTATCGTATCCCTAAAAAGAAGAAAAAAGAACGTAAGGAATGGGTACTTGACATGGCTGGACTCAAAGAGCATAGGGGGTCCAGAACAAAAATCCTTTCCAGTGGGTGGAAACAACGCCTTGCCTTGGGTTGTGCGGTTCTGCATGAACCCCCTATCATATTTCTCGATGAGCCAACATCTGGCGTGGACCCTAACAGCAGACGGCAATTCTGGGACCTGATTTACGACCTTTCCAGCGAAGGTACCACAGTCTTCTTAACAACACATTATATGGACGAGGCAGAATATTGCGACCGGTTAGGATTTATCTTTCGCGGTGAACTTATCGCCATGGGTACTCCGGAGAGACTCAAAAACGAATTCATGCAGGAAGATGTGATTGAAGTGCGTTGTGATCGCCCGCAGGATGCTATGGACGTAATCGGCAATATTGCCGGCATTTTGGAGGTTTCTCTTTTCGGGAAAGATATCCATGCTGTTGCAAAATCGGGTGAAAAAATGCAGAAGTCGATCTCAAAACATTTGAAGGAGAAGGGATATAAAGTCCATGCAATCGAGAGTATCACGCCATCGCTCGAAGATGTTTTTGTTGCACTCATTGAGGAGCGAGAACGTACCGGACAGCCGCGGACGGAGGTGCAACAGTGAAACCACGCCGCATCCAGGCTGTATCACGTAAAGAATTCCTGCATATAAGGCGCGACCCACGGAGTCTTATAATGGCTATTGTGATACCCATTATGCTTTTACTCCTTTTTGGCTATGCCCTGACACTGGATGTTGACAATGTCCCCATGATTATCTGGGACCAGGATAATACCGCGGTAAGCCGCGAGTTTATCAGCAGATTCTCCGGTTCCCGTTATTTATCTCTCAGCGGATATGTTTACAACTATCGAGATCTTATTCATGCTATAGATTCAGGTAACACATTGATGGGCTTAGTAATCCCGGCAGGTTTTGCAGGGCATATCGAGTCAGGACGCGAGACGCCGGTTCAGCTCATCATCGATGGGAGCGATTCCAATACTGCTACTATTGCACTTGGATATGTGGATGCCATAACCATGTTATATACACAAGATGTTGCAATTAGCAATATAAGCAATCTTGGCGGAAGGGAAATCACACTGCCGGTGGATGCAAGGACAAGAGTATGGTACAATCCGGACCTGGATTCCAAAAATTATATTATTCCGGGACTTATAGCCGTTATAATGATGGTCATAGCCGCCTTATTGACTTCACTGACTGTTGCTCGGGAATGGGAAAACGGAACCATGGAGCAACTAATTTCCACGCCGGTAAAAGGTCCGGAACTTATTCTCGGTAAATTAATTCCGTATTTTGCGATAGGCGTAATCGACGTTGTTATCGCCGTTCTCCTCGGAGAATTGCTGTTCGAGGTACCTCTCCATGGGAGCCCTGTGCTCCTTTTGGGAATTGCGGTGATTTTTCTCACCGGCTCATTGGCGCTGGGTATTCTTATCAGTATTGTGACAAAAAGCCAATTGTTGGCAAGCCAGCTGGCGATGGTTACAACTTTTCTTCCCTCGTTTCTTCTTTCCGGCTTTGTCTATTCTATAGGCAATATGCCGCAGCCGATTCGAATTATCACGTATCTTATACCAGCACGTTATTTTGTTACGGCTCTCAAGGGCATTT